>CAZAOV010000001.1:0-7805 GCA_964486995.1 uncultured Gammaproteobacteria bacterium
ATGACCATTATACCCTATGGGTGATGGTCTAGAGCCATAAATAACTTGCTTCTGTCAGCCAAACGTGATTTGGTGTGAAGCGCAATTCAATGGTTCATTTTTCTTTATAGGAGACATGATGCCCAACAAAAAATCGCCGCGCACGGTGAATCCGCTGGAACTGATGAACGAAAGCGAGGGATTCTTTATCGAAGCAGTCACAGCCGGCACTATGTTCGAAATCGAAACCCGTAGCGGCTCGACGTACACCCTAATAGTGTCGCGACCGGAGCAGCACGAAGTGGTTCTGACTGGCCCGCACGACGCCCTAAAAAAGCCGACGCTTTTTAACCTGCAGGGCGGAACTGCTGGCGGCTCAATGGTCAAAGCCGGTTTCATCGGCAATGGACTGCGCATGCGGCTGAACGGACCGGGGTCACTGCTGACCACCTCTCCGGTCGTGGAGATTCGCGAGGTGAACGACCTGAGCCGAGCACTAGAGATGCTGGCCGAAGCCGAACTCAATCGCCCACCACCGGTTACTGATGAACGAATCAAGAAATTCGAAGAGTTCGTCGAAAGCTTGATTCTGCAGCTGCCGCCGGAATATCAAGACCGCGCCCGCGGCTATGTCCTGGAATTCAACTTCGAGGGACAGGGCATGATCGTGCAAATCTTCCGTTTGGCCAATGAAGCCGGCAAGCTGGACAGGGCGTTCGATGTTCTAAACGACCACTGGAGTCGACATTGGGCGTATCGAGCTCCAGAAATCCGCGGCTCATTCGTGACCGAACAAGACGAATACTATATCCGATTGGCTTACGAGGAAATTGGACTTGCACTGCCGAAATAGCGACCAACCGCCCACTTGGGCGGTTTTCTTATGGGTGGAGAAAGAATAGTTATTCATGCCACCACTGCTGTCTAGACAACTTAAAACCGCCCGGCGTTAAGTGGGCGGATTTTTTTGTAGCGACAGAGCCTGCCTCTGCCCGGTCCGCCGCTGCGGTCAATCAAGCTGCGGTTTCCACTCTTCCACCACCTTCATGTAATCCCCCATTTCGACTTCCGGCACCGGATCAACACCGGGAAAATCTTCACGCAACGGATTAATCTTCACGCCGTGCTTCACCATTTCGTAGTGCAAATGCGGTCCGGTGGAAAACCCGGTCGAGCCGACGTAGCCGATAGTCTGACCCTGCGTCACCTTCTGGCCATAACTAACGGCGTAACGCGACAGGTGCGCATAGTTGGTGGTGTATGTTCCGTTGTGGCGAATGCTGATGAAATTTCCGTAACCGCCGTTCCAGCCAGCACGCACTACCGTACCGTCACCCACCGCGCGAATCGGCGTACCGATTGGCGCAGCGTAATCAATAGCTCGATGGCCGGTGTAGGTATCGAACGCTTGCACATAGCGCAGACCGGTAGTGAAGCCGGAAGATATATATTTAAATGCCACCGGTGCTTTCAGGAACATCTTTTGCACTGAATCGCCATTCTCGTCAAAATGGCTAGCTTTACCGTCGGCGGTGGTATAAGCAAACGCATAATAAGGATGGCCGGAATTCACGAACTTGGCGGCCTTCACTTCACCCGGCATCACGTACCCGCCGTCCAAAAAACGTTCTTCGTAAATAAAACGATAAAAATCGCCCTCCTGCACATCCATGGAAAAATCCAATTCCCACTGAAAAACCTCCGCTAGAGCGACTACGGCGCGGTCATCCAAACCCTGTTCTAGCGCGGAAGCGTAAAGAGATGATTTGATCTGCCCTTCAACCGTACGCAACCTCACATCATACTCAATGGCTCGGCGCTCGGCTTTCCAACCATCTTCACCGCGCACCACATGCAACCGCTCTTCGGTATCAATTTGATAAACCACTTCCAGCAGCTGAGCGTCATCACGGCTGTAGCGCAAATCAATCGTCCGCCCGAGTCGTACCCGCGACAGATCATACTCATCCTCGGCGGCCGCAAAAATGGCCGACGAATCCGCACTTCCCACGCCAGCGTTTTCCATCAATACACCATAAGTTGAACCCTCAGTGATCTCGACGCTCCTCGTGACATAGGGATGTTTCTCAACGCATATACTCACCGCTTCGGCCACTTTCTCTTCGGCCTTGGCATTGACCACCCAAGCCGAACCCCACAATAGCACCACCACCAAAAAACCGCTCAGGCGAATTAACCAAGCCAATCGATTCATTTGCTTTCGCCCGGAAGGCGGTCGCACAGGTCGCATCTTCCAAAAAAAATCCTCGGATTCTTCTTCGGGCTGTTCTTTTACTAGCGTTAGTTGCTCCATAGTTATCAACACTATTTATTACGCCCAATTATTATAGCGAAGTTTTGAAAGGTGTGTAGTGGGTAGTAGATTATAGAGGTAAGAGGGCGGTAGAGCTGGCGTATGTATAAACTCAATCTACCGCACTTCTACTCTTAAACTTTAAAGAGTCTCCATCAACTTTAATGTCCAAAATATAAATGTTAAGCTGAACGTCCTAATATTAACCGATTATTTGTATGTCTTTCACCTTGCCAGAGCTCCCGTTTGACCCGTCGGCGTTCGAGCCGTGGTGTTCGGCGGAGACTTTTTCGTTCCATCACGGTAAGCATCATCAGGCTTACGTCAACAAACTCAACGCGGCAATTGAAGACACCGAGTTGGCGGATAAGTCGCTCGATGAAATCATTGCAGTCACACGCGACCATAAGCCTGGGATTTTTAACAATGCGGCCCAACATTTTAATCACGACCTGTTTTGGAAAGCGCTTTCGCCAGAAACGCAGAAACCGGGTGCCAAGATGGCCGAATTGCTTGAGCGAGACTTCGGATCGTTTGACGAATTCAAGAAACAGTTTAACGAACAGGCGGCCACGTTGTTCGGTTCGGGCTGGATTTGGCTAGTACAAGACTCGCACGGCAAACTGTACATCCGCCAATATGGTAACGCGGAGACGCCTGGCGGAACCGACGACCACGGCATCCTGCCGCTCGACGTATGGGAACATTCATACTATATAGACCATCGCAACGATCGCGGCAAGTTCATTGATGGTTTCTGGCATCACATCAATTGGAATTTCATCGAAGACCGCTTATCTTAACCGTAAATAAATATCCGCAGGCTGACGCCATAGGTTTGCATGCAATCAAAAACCGGTCGAATTGACCGGTTTTTGATTCACTACATTCTGATGCGTTGACCCGTACGATATTTTATTCACTGTCTGCAGTGCCGGAAGTTTTTGACATCGTAGCTGTCCCGGAGGTATACCGCTCGTGCCGCTCGCCACTCAAATAAACCTGACGTTTCGCGGCAGAAATAATAACAAAAACCCTGTGAGTAATCGCAGGGTATTTTAAACAATAAACCATCGACAAAGGAATCTACTGTTAAAACATTTAACGGCAGTGGGCACCGATATCACGCCGAAAGTGCATTCCGTCAAAATAAATGTAGCTGACGGCGCCGTAGGCACGAGACCGGGCTTCATCAACGGTCGCCCCAATGCCGACCACCGACAATACGCGACCACCGGCGGTCACCAAATCCCCAGAAGGGTCGAGCGCTGTTCCGGAATGAAACACCTGCACATGCGGCAAGGCCTGTGCCCGCTCAACGCCGATAATCGGCAGGCCGCGCACCGGCGCCCGAGGATACCCAGGAGCAGCGAGAATCACGCACACTGCATACCGTTCCCGCCATTCCAGTGACAGCGAACCAAGTCTGCCAACCGCGCAAGCTTCAGCCACGTCCAGCAAGTCGGACTTCAGCAAAGGCATTAGCACTTGCGCTTCCGGATCACCAAACCGCACGTTGTATTCCAGAACCCGTGGGCTGGCATCATTCACCATGAGTCCAGAATACAGACAGCCCGCAAACGGTCGCCCGACATAACGTGTGGTGTTTAACGTGCGCGCGACGATTTTATTCACTGCAGCCCAATTCTCCGCGGTATCAAACCACGGAACCGGCGCTACTACCCCCATGCCTCCGGTATTGGGTCCGTGGCCGTCTTCGTACAGCGTCTTGTGGTCTTGTGCTGACGGCATGAGCTGATACCGCATTCCATCAGTAAAAGCGTGCACAGAAACCTCGCGACCAACCAAGCAGTCTTCAACCAACAGAATGTCGCCGGCCGCACCAAACACCTTATCGCGCATAATCGAATCAAGCGCATCAATGACATCCCAAGCTGTGTGGCAAACAAAAACGCCTTTGCCGGCCGCCAGTCCGCTGGCTTTCAGCACGACCGGCAACTCACGCTGTCGCAAGTACCGCCGCGCTTCCCGATAATCGGTAAACTCCCGATGGGGTGTGGTGGGAATCTTAGCGATGTTCATCAGCCACTTGGCATGTGCCTTAGAATACTCCAGTGCGGCACCGCCCTGCGAGGGACCGAATACGCGCAAACCGTGATAACGAAAGCAGCCGCCGAGGTTGGCTGCCAACGGAACTTCCGGTCCGACCACAGTCAAATCGACCTTATTGCGTTCGGCGAAATCAAGTAACGTTCGAATATTATCTGGACGAATATTCACGTTAATGCCCAGTTCGTCAGTTCCGGGATTGCCGGGAGTGATGAACAACCGCTCCAAACGCGATGATTGGGACAATTTCCAGGCCAAGGCATGCTCTCGTCCACCGCTGCCCACCAAAAGCACGGTCATCCCCATGTTTTAACCTCTTTCTAATGAACTGCTGGCTTTATACCATAAGGGCGCTCAAATATAACAATTCTGACTGTTTCCTGTATAGAGGTTGGAGTAGGGACAGGAAGTAAATAATGCTACCAAAAAACCACCAATGCATTACCGGTGGTTTTTTGTCTGTCTTAGTGCTCCGCTGCTTCCGCATTTTCTTTAGTGTCGTGCACCGTCCCGTCCGGATGCTCTGGCGGAGTGTAAATTGTATACAACTTCATCGGAGCAGCATCGCCATTGATGATGTCATGCTCGGCACCGGCCGGAATCACCACCGCCGAACCGTCATGCAGTTCGAACTCCTCGTCGTCGATCACCGCCTTGCCCTCACCTTCTTCGACGCGAATGAATTGATCATGATCCTCGTGCACTTCCTGGCCGATGTTCTCACCCGGCTGCAGCGCCATCACCACCAGCTGACTGCGTTTGGTGGTAAACAGCACCTCACGAAAATGCTCGTTATCTAAGGTTTTCTTCTCTAAATCAATACCAAAGCCACTCATATTTATGATGGTTAATATTTAACGGCTGTAGTATACAATAAAATGCTAAACTTGCCAGCCCTAAGCGAATAGCGTATTCTGGGTCATAACCCATAAAGGAGGATGGCGTGGGTAAAAATCGCGGAAATCGAAAAGACGGCAAAGGCGGCTGTGACGGAAACAGACGCGACGATTGCGACAAAGATCGCGATAACTGCCAAGGCAAGGGCAAAGGCCGAGGCAAATGCGGCCAAGGCAAGAACCGCAACAAAGACAGCTGCGATGGCACCGGCAAGCGCGACGGCAGCTGCTGCGACGATGAAGACCATCAGGACGATTCCTGACATAAACTTAACGGCACCCGCTCGGGTGCTTTTTTTTGGATGCAAGAGCAGAAAGACAGAAGAGCAGAAGAATAATGGGGCTCGCAGCTGCGCATACGCGCTCATTAACCTTCTGCTCTGCCGTCCTGGTACTCTTATAATTTTGTCAATAAGTTAATACACAATATTTTAGCTAAAAATAAGCATGATGTTAGCAATAGTATCTTGTGATTCTTGACAAAATATTCAATATATGTTATGGTGCATTGTCAGGACGTGAAAGTAAAGGGATGGCCCGGCTACTAAGTAAAGTTATCCACAAAATAGGTGCCAGGGACCAATCTGTGGATAATGGTACGTTGCCTGCTCAATTGAGCTCTTGACCCTACTTGTCGTGGGGTGAAGATCTCAATTGAGGAGGTGTCCGCATGGAAGAAATCGGAGGCATGATTGCCTGTGCCGTGTTCCTGGCCATGTTGTGGTGGTTGGTACAGTTTTTCGGCTGCACCGGCTGCATCTAACCCTGAGCCCCCGAATGTGGGGGCAATATACAATCCGCTTCGGCGGTCAATATAGTTTCTTGAAGCGCTCGATTCTGTCGGGGGCTTCTTTTTTTGATGGGGGTGTAAAAAACAGTCAGACTTATTTTAAGGCGGCCACTCATAAAAATAAGTCTGACTGTTTTTCAGGCGAAGCCGGGGTCGCGCCGGCCCACACAAAAAACGACGCCAATAAAAGACGTCGCTTTTTCAAATAAGAACCGCTTCAATCACCCGCGCCGCATTCCGCCAAGCCACACACTCGATATCAGCCTCATCCCAGCCACGTCTACGCAACTCGGCCCACAAATTAGGCAAATCCACCACACACCGCAACCCGGCAACTCCATCATCCAAAATCCCACCGAAATCAGATCCAACCGCCACACACGACAACCCGACTAAATTACGAATGTACTCAATGTGATCAGCCACATCTCCCACGACAGCATCGCCACCAGACCGAACAAACCCACCGACAAAACTAACACCAACCACACCTTCATGCGCAGCCACAGCCCTCAGCTGCCAATCAGCCAAGTTCCGCCAATGAGCACAAACCGCAGCGGCATTAGCATGACTCACCATAAACGGCTCGTCGATAAACTTAACCGCCCGCTGGAAAGTGCGCTTATTAGCATGGGCGAGATCCACAACGATCCCCATAGCACCACACCACCGCAACACGGATTCACCCAACTTGGTCAGCCCATAATACGGTTCGGCAGCGCCGCCGCCCAACGGATTGGCCTTATTCCATACAATACCCAACGAACGCAAGCCCATCAGATACCAAGTGTTCAGCGAGAGCCAACCATCACGCGGCCATTCGTTTAGACCCTCAAGATGAAGCAGTAACGAACTGGCGTTAGACGCCTTCCAGGCAGCCAGATCTTGCTGACCCTCAATCGAGATAAAACTCCACTGACTCTTATTCCGCATCGCGCGAGAGTACTCCATAAAATCAGAATCGATCGGTCCGGAGATGCACGAATACTTAGGTTCATCATCGGACTCTTCCGGCATGAACCGCTCCGGCAAATCGCGCGGCGGAATAAACGTCGCCGCCACAACCAAATTGTCGCCAATACCGTTCAGTGCATCAAACGACGTCTGTGAACCAGCTTTAACACCCCCGCCACCACGGGCATGAAAAAGAACATCCTGATGCAAATCGATAACCTTCATCAGACCTCCTGAAAAAACAAATTACCGCCTTAAGCCTTTCCAGTCAAGCGGTAATTTGAATATAAATAATCATATCCACAAGACATCTGCACTAAATAGAGGTATTTTTATAGACAAGAAAACTAATAAATCTTACATATATATATTTAAGCCCGATATGGGTCAAATTATTTTGCTTATGCATAAACTAATTCTCAGGCACTGGCGAAGGCTTGCCGCCATCGCCGCCACAGGTGCCATGATGTTAACGCCAATGAGTGCAGCTGCACAGGCCAGCACGACCATCGGCGCTAATATCGAAACTAACGGCACGTTGACCGTTCACGGCGCAACAACGTTAAACGACGACGTTGATGTAGCCGGCATCTTGGACGTTAACGACGCTACCCTCCTCCATTCGACCTTAGAGGTCGATTTTGCTGCCATACTGAACAGCACGCTCGACGTGGACGGCGCTACCGATCTGGATAGCACCCTGACCGTGGCCGACGCGGCCGACCTGAACAGCACGCTCGACGTGGTCGGGGCCACCACCCTGAACAACACCCTGGACGTGGTCGGGGCCTTCGCCAGCACG
>CAZAOV010000001.1:7905-188559 GCA_964486995.1 uncultured Gammaproteobacteria bacterium
TGACCCAGCTCAACAACGCGCTGGGCGTCACCGGCGCGGCCGACTTCGACAGCACGCTGAATGTCGATGGAGACACCACCCTAAACGGCAACGTCTCACTCGGCAATGACGCGACCGACCTGGTGGAAGTCAACGGCATCCTGCAGTTCGGCACGCCGCTGGTTTTCGAGGGCAGTGTTGACGACGATAACGAAACTTTCTTGGCAGCCCAGGATCCAGCCGGCGACATCACGGTTACCCTGCCCGGTCACACCGACACGCTGTTGACCCTGACCGGCACGGAAACTCTGACCAACAAGACCTGGGATTTCGACCTGAACACCGAAGTCAATGAACTGGAAGTCGTAAACGGCGGTACTGGCGTCAGTTCATTCACCGCTAACGGCGTGCTCTACGGCAACGGCGGCGGAAACCTGCAGGTCACTGCGGCCGGCACCGACGCTCAGTTCCTAGTGAGCGTCAGCGGCACTCCGACCTTCGTCAGCATGAGCAACGACGCGCTGATTGATAACACCGGCAGTTTGACCATCCAACCATTGGCGGTCGAAACCGGCATGATTGACGACGATGCAGTCACGCTCGGCGACAAGACCAACGGCGACTATGTCGAGACGGTTACCGGCGGAAACGGCATCTACATTGATCAAGAATCCGGCGAAGCCGCCGATCCGACCGTTGACCTAGGTCAACTCACCAGTGACTGGATACAAGACGGCGACTTCAACATTCGCTTAGGCTCTGGCGGTTATCTTCTGCTTGAGTCAGCCAACGGCAACAATAACTGGGGTTCGCTCAAGACCGAGAGCTTGGTCGCTGATCGCGACTGGACCTTCCCGGATAACTCCGGCACCATCCTGCTCGATACAGACTCCATCCCAGCCAGTTCCATCACCGGCATTCTCGGCGTAAGCAACGGTGGCACCGGACACAGCAGCTTTGGAACCTACACTGTCCTACTCGGTAACGCTGGCAACGCACTTGAGGAAACTGGTATCGGTACCGACGGAACACTGTTCTTGGGCCGCACCGGCAACAAGCCGCGCTTCGCCACTATGAGCGGCGACGGCAGTATCGCGAACGACGGCACCCTAACCATAGACGAATCTGCGCTGTCCCTAGGCAGCATGGGCGGTTCGCTCGACCTGACTTCTCAGGTGACCGGTGTTCTGCCGATTGCCAACGGAGGTACGGGCGGAGCAACCGCAGGCGCTGCTCGAACTGCTCTCGGCTTAGCAATCGGCTCCGACGTGCAGGCTTGGGGTCCGACTCTGGATGAAATCGCCGCGCTCGGTAACGACGACGGCAACTTCATCGTCGGCGACGGCAGCGACTGGGTAACCGAATCCGGCGCCACTGCCCGTGCTTCGCTCGGTCTGGCTATCGGCACGGACGTACAGGCCTGGAGCACCAACCTGGACTCCTGGTCCGCACTCGCCCCGTCAGCCAAAGCTGACGCGGCACACAACCACAGCGCGACCGACATCACTTCCGGCACGCTGGGCGTGACCCGAGGCGGCACCGGTCTAGCCACTATCGCCTCTGGCAAGCTACTGTACGCCTCTGGCGCCGACACCCTGGCTGAACTGTCACTCGACAGCGAACTGGGTATCACTGGCGGCACATTAGGCGTCGATGAGAGTCAGCTGACTCTCGGCGCCATGAACGGCTTCGTGGATGAGAGCCAAGGTGGTACCGGCATGACCACCTACGCCAAGGGCGACTTGATCTACGCCACCGCCGCTGACACTCTGGATGTCCTGGACGTCGGCACCAACGGATATGTGCTGACCGTTTCCGGCAGCGGCGTTCCGGTTTGGGCCCCAGCACCTGGCGGCGGCAGCGGCCCTGATGGCGCGTCTGGCTACATCCAGTTCTCTGACGGTAGCGACTTCGATTCTGACAGCAACCTATTCTGGCACGATACGAACAAACGACTCGGTATTGGCACTACCAGCCCGAACACTCCATTGGAAGTTGCAGCCGTAACCTCAAGCAACAGCCTAATCAGGCCGTTCACTGTCTGGTCATATAACGACAGCGCTGCAGGTGGTACCGGGCTCGGGACTGGTATCAACTTCTATCTCGAGGATGACACCAACCCATTTAGCAACGCGGCCAACATTGATGTGGTCTGGACCGATGCCACGTCAGGCTCGACCGATTCAAACATGCTGTTTACGGTGGATGTAAACAACGCATCAACCGAAGCCATGCGCATCGGCGATAACGGCTATGTCGGTATCGGCGACTCCAGCCCACAATCACTACTCACCGTCGGCTCTGGCGACGCCTTCCAGGTGGATGGCGATGGTGATGTGACGGCTGATGAAGTCACGCTCGCTACCATTACTATCGACACCACTAACGGCGATAAAATCAACGGACACTTCTCAGCTACTGACACGGTAGGTAACGGTGGCTCCGATGTCGGTACAATGGCCTGCATCGAAGATTCGATTACAGTTACTGGTGCCGCGACCGGCGACACGGTTGTGCTTGGCCCGCCAAGCGACATCGAGCAGGGCTTTACCTGGTCTGGTTATGTTAGCGGTGCCAACACGGTAACTGTCCGCCTCTGCAACGTCAGCGGCGCGGCTAACTCAAGTGACGATAAGACCTGGCGAGCGGACGTCTGGTCGCACTAGTCTGGTACGCGTGTTAACTCTGTAACTGATGCGTACTACTATGACTCAAAAAATTCTAACAATCGCAAGAAGCCCCTTGGTCTGGCTGGCGGCGGCGGTCCTGCTCACAGCAGGGCTCGCCGCCCTGCCCGCCAAGGCGAACGGCTACGTGGTTAACGTCGAATGGACGAGTGAAACCGCGCTCTACCTTCCGACGTCCGGTATCACCGTCTATATTGAGAACGGCTCCGAGGCCGACACGCTGACCATGAACCCGGACGGTGAAAGCTTTACGGTGTCGGTACCAGAAGGTTCCACGTTCCGCGTCGCTTATAAAGGACCGGAACCCGGCACAATGACTAACGACGCCGGCATCGACGACTGCGTCTGGGTAGGCGGCAACAACCGCCTAGAGATTCGCGGTTCGCGAGAGGTCACCGTCACGCCAGAAGAAACGCCTGAATGTCGAGGTGGCGGAGGCGGAGGCGGCAGTGTCGCTCCGTTCGTCCGACTATTGAACCCGAACGGCGGACAGGTGTTCGGCGCCGGAGATACCTATACCGTAACCTGGAACGCGACCGGTTTCGGCCTAGTGACCATGGATTTGCTCTTATCGGTTGACGGCGGCGAAAGCTGGAACACGTTCGCGACTGATGAAATCAACGACGGCCAGCACCTCTGGACGATTCCGGCAGTCGATACGGACAATGCCTATATCAAGGCCGAGGTTATCAGCAGTACCGGCAGTATGCTGGCGCAGGACTACAGCGACTCGGCGTTCAGCATCGAGTGGGATGGTGTTCCGCCAGAAGAAGGCGGTGATCCGTTCATGGACCCGAACACGACCGGCGGATACGATTCCGACTCGGCTCGTGAATCCACCAGCTCGATTAACTCAGACAAGAACATCCCGCAGGCTCCGGAAGGCGAAGCGACTTACTGCCAGTCCGGCAGTCTGATCAAGTCTCCGGACAACCCCGCGGTGTACTACTGCGGCGCGGACGGTAAGCGTTACGTGTTCCCGAACTCGGCGGTTTACTTCTCGTGGTATCCGGACTTCAGCGGCGTAGTGACGATTACCCCGGAAGACCTAGCCAAGATTCCGCTCGGCGGCAACGTAACCTACAAGCCGGGCGTCCGGATGGTGAAGATTCAGTCCGACCCGAAGACCTACGCAGTGGCCCGCGGTGGCGTATTGCGTTGGGTGACCACCGAAGCGGTGGCTCGCGCATTGTACGGCGATAACTGGAACCAGTTCATCGACGACATCAATGTAGCGTTCTTCCTGAACTACGTGATCGGCGATCCGATTACCGAAGCAGACGTTGGACTATAAACAACGAAAGAACCAGAAAAGACGGGCCATCACGGCCCGTCTTTTGATTTACATAATTCGCCCGTAACGACAGATCTCGTCTCTGCCGTTACGCCCCTCGAAAACAAGGTCGCCCCCGCCAACAACCAAACATTCATGTATAATAACCCTGTATGAAAATCTCCGTCGCCATCCCAACCTATAAGCGTCCGGAAGACATCAGGAAATGTGTCGCCTCTATCGTGGCGCAAACCTTATCGCCCTCAGAAGTCATCATCATCGACGACGACGAACTGCCGAACGACCTGATCGAGGATCTCCGCCGACAAATCAAGCCGATCGGCGCCGAGCTTATATATCATAAGAAAAACCACGAAACGGAACCGCGTGGCCTCTCCCTATCCCGCCACATCGCCCTCGCCAAATCCAAAAACGACCTGCTGATTATCGACGACGACATCGTACTAGAACCAGAATGCTTGGAGTGGATGGCCAAAGCCAAACAAGAATCCGCCGACGAAAACACCATCGGCATTGCTGGCGCCATCAGAAACAACCGCCGCCGCGGCAAATTGGAGAAGTTATTCGGCAAGATATTCCTGCACGGCTCAAAAAACGCCTGGGACGTAAACGATTTCGGTTTCCAGTCCTGGGACGACCATATCACCGAACGCCAGGTGGGCTATTACGTGCACAGCGGCTTCTGCCTGTACGATTGCCAAAAAGCACTGAAGGTAAAATTTCCCGTATTCCAGGGCGGCCGGCCCGGCTTATGCGACGTCCACTTCAGCGCCCACGCCAAGCGCCTCGGCTACAACTACATCATCGAACCCCGCGCTGGCTGCAACCATTACCATAGCTCGGGCGGCCGAGACAGCGAGTACGAAGTTGGATTTCGTGAAGGATATAACCGAAAAGTTATTTACCACGATCATTGTCCAAAAACTTTCATGCGCAACATATTGTTCTACTGGGCTAGTCTTGGGTGGTCTGTCCGGCAGCTGCTAGTGGGTCATTTCGCCAAAGGAACTGGGATTATCGCCGGTTTCCTGTCACCAATTAAGAAATAGCCCCTGCGCAATCCCCAGTGTCATTCCCGCGAAGGCGGAAATCCACATAGCGCGATGAACGACCAATACATTAAGTGCGCTTTAAAGGCACTTTTTTTATTGTTGATAACTCAAAAACAGAACGTATAATCTTATATATAATGAAAAAGCGATACTAATCGCGTGTTTTATTACCGCTAATGAGGTTTATGTCCACCAACGAAACTATCCACACACCAAAGCGTGTCATTATCTACGGCGCAGCCGGATTTATCGGTAACGCGCTCCGCAAGCACCTGGCCCAACTCGGTCACGAGGTTTTTTCATATGATAACGGCGTCCGCGAGACCATCGTTAAAGAGGTCGGAGGCAATAGTTTAACCCCGTTTGACACTAACGGTATCGAGACGCTTGATGTGCTGGATTATGACGGTGTGGTTAAAAGCATCAAAAACGCGAAACCAGACGCGATCGTTCACCTGGCGGAACAGCCATCCGCGCCGTACTCGATGATTTCTGCCCAGCATGCGGCGTACACCCAGCACAACAACGTCGTCGGGTCACTGAATATTCTGTGGGCCATCAAGGATTACGCACCGGAATGTCATCTGATTAAGCTCGGTACGGCCGGCGAATACCCGGACTGGCTCTACAACGGCATGACGATTCCGGAAGGGCCGCGCATTAAGGTGAGCTATGGCGGTAAGGATGACTGGGAAATCCCGACCCCGCGCTATTTCGGCAGTCTCTACCACGCCACCAAATTCTTCGACTCATATAATGCAGACTACGCTTGCCGTATCTGGGGCCTACGATCCACCGACCTAAATCAGGGTGTGATATACGGCCACATGCCGGGCACCCGCCTCGACTACGACAGCGTATTCGGAACGGTCGTGAATCGTTTTGCCGTGCAGGCCATCGCCGGACACCCGCTCACTGTTTATGGCGAAGGCGGGCAAACCCGCGGATTCATCAACCTCCGCAACGCTCTCGACGCCATCGCACTCGTAATGCAGAACCCGCCGGACGGCTACGACGTCATTCATCAAATCACCGAAACGCACAGTGTCGGCAATATCGCCCGCCGAATCGCCGAACTAACCGGGGCAGAAGTTCGTTCGGTCCCGAACCCAAGATTCGAAATGCCGAAGAATGACTTCAAATTTGAGGCGCAAAAGCTAAAGAAGTTCGGCCTAAAGACCATTACGCTTGAAGAAGAATTGCCGCGCATTATAGACACCGTCCGTGCGCATAAGGATCGCATTAATCCAAAATGTATCATGCCGGCGAATACGCCGAAGTGGCATAGAACTGAACAAAAAGCTGCGGTTGCGGTGACATAATCGGTATAAAAAAGAAGCGGTGATGCCGCTTCTTTTGATTGCACTATTTTCCATTTGTGACAAGCGCTTTAATACGCGCCACACCGCGGTACACCCCAGAACCACCCAATGAAATTCCTAGACAGATATAACTTTTGATATTCTTGGGGTTTTTTCGAATCGACCGAACCAACCTCTTGCGCCCCTCACCTGCGTAACCCCGCAAAATATACGATGTGCCTTCGTACTGCAATTGAGAGCTGAACAATTTCGGATGCTTTTCATAATATTTACGATGTTTATTCATGATTATGTCCGCGGCAACTTGTCTTTCACGCATCTCTTTCGGTGGTGGTTTACGATTGTATTGCCTCGAGTACACTATATATAGTGGCTCATCGACAATCTTAAAGTGCGGATAACGCCGCGAGATTCGCAACCACATTTCTCGGTCATCCGCCCGCGGCATTTGCTTATCAAACAAACCCACCTCATCAAACACATCACGACGCACCAGCATACCTGGCACATCAACTGCAGTCATCTTGAGAAAAGCGTGATAAAAATTGTCATGGTGTGGCACAAGAAAAGGCCATTTAGTGTCGGTACCCAAGTCTTCACGGAAACCGCCGCAAACTACTACAGGCGCCCCCTCTGAGTTTTCGTTCGCATATGCGGCATCAACCTGTCGCTTAAGCTTGGCAGATAGATATACATCATCATCGTCCAAAAAAGTCACGTACCTACCACGAGCAATCTTAATCCCCTCATTTCGACCTCCAGCCATTCCGGCATTTAATCCCAACCTTTTCAGTCTTAGGCGGGAATCTTTCCGTACCATTTCTACAACCACCTCTCGCCCATCATTGTTGGTAGAGCAATCGTCAATAATAACCATCTCCCAATCAACAAAAGTTTGCTTTTGAACGCTTTTGATGGCAGCTGGTAGTAACCTGAAACGATTATAAGTTGTTGTTACAACGGAAACCGCGGGTTGTTTCATTTCCTTTATCATATTTCAAAAATCCAGCTTTTTCTTAACCCTACTGTAAAGCCGCTTACCGCGTCGAATGCTGTGTCCAATCCTCTCTGAAAACTTTTGCTCGAATGGATAAAGCGCAGTGAATCCGTGTTTTTTCATAAACATGTCAGTGTAGTGATGACCGCGGACACGCATATCCATATACTCCATTTCCCGAATCGGATCGTGCTTAACTACGACTTTTGGACAATAAGCAACCGATAGGCGGCCCTTGCCGCGCCAGAAAAAATCCTCGTGCGCACCACCAATCTTGAAACGCGCGTCCCAGCCATGCCGTCGAACAGTTTCCGTATTGCCCGCACAAAATAACATCACGTAATCACACGTTCTGTGATCGCCGTGATTCTCATGAAAACCACGACGGAAATATAATTCCGTCCCCTGTTTTTCCAGCAACCCCTCAAGATGCCGCGTGTGTAAATCCTGATATACTCCGCCACCCACAATATCGTGTCCGCAGCGCTTCGCAATATCAACAAGCAACTCTACCCTAGTCTTCTTGGAAAAAATAAAATCATCATCCAATTGCACAAAATACGGCGTGTCGATCTTTTGCATCAACGCCTGCCTACCATAACCCTCACCGGAGTCGTACGGCAGCTTAATCAAATCATGCTTCACTCTCGGTGTCTTTGTGATGTGACGAGAATCATCAGCAACAATAATTCTTATATCTGGATAAAAACTCCGCACAGACAGCAACAACCTCTCCAAGCATCTTGGGCGCATAAAAGCTTTTACAATAAACGTAAACTCTTGATTGCTCATATTTTTTTTTCTAACCTTTTCCTCGCTAGGTTTATGTCTCCTAGTAAGCGATGCAAGCCAGACAATCCCGTAAGCGCAACAGCGTATCCGATATAGCTTTTCCAATTTTTTGGATTCGCAGTTATTGATTCTGCAAACTCCCTTCGCGCAGCACGACTATCATCAAATTTTTTCTGCATTATTGATCCCCATCTTCTACGTAATTCGCTTCTTTTGACTGCGTCGTGACGATAAATATCGCGATGCTTGTCAAATATGTAATATACAGCCTGACGCACATTATCTTTAGGAGTGGTCAACGTCATATTATCACCGTGTATATAGCGTCTCAAAAGCGGTTCGGACACATTTGCAAAATCGTAATTCTTGAGCAGGCGCGGCCATAAATCACAATCTTCCTGGTGTCGCAACTTTTCATCGTATTTACCTGCCTCTAGCATGGCCTTCCTAGGAATTAACACGCTATCCGCACTTGCAATACGCTCTAAAGCTAGCGCAGCAAAAAAAGGATCATCATATTGCGGGGTTACCTTTAGCGTTTGCTCGCCGGACGATTCATCGATATCAACGGAATCGCTAGCAACTATCCCCACATTACCGCTGGGGTCGTTTCTAAATACCGCAATTTGCTTTTCAAGTTTTTCCGGCAACCATTCATCGTCTGCGTCGAGTGGTGCTATATATTCACCTCGCGCTTCATCAATACCCGCGTTTCGCGCCCCGGCCAAACCAACGTTTCCTGATAGGCTGACTACCTTTACTCTGGGTTCTTGGAGCGCTATTTTCGCTGCGATGCTTTGAGTGTCGTCGGTCGACGCATCATCAATAATAATTATCTCTATGGCCTTATATGTCTGATCGACAGCACTTTTAACAGCACGATTCAGAGTTCGTGCTGCGTTATACGCCGGTATAACAACCGTTACCGTATTGCTGCTCTGCTTGTCGTTCTCCATTTCGATAAGCTAGTCAGTCCTTTTAGGCAGAGCCTCGCCACCATATAAACCATCGAGGCCGAATGAAGCTATAATTTCACGCGCTCTTCTTATTTGCTCGTGGGATAGCTCGCTTTGCCAATTATATATTGGCGACAACCCCCTTGCCACCGTACCACTAGATCCTGTCACTCTGCTGGGGTTACGTACAATTTTATTGATAGCACCACTCTCAAAAGTGAATCTTTTTTCTGACCAAAAAAAGGAATGTAATTTTATCAATTCATCCAACGGATTTAGAAAAAAATCCTCATAATAAATCCGATAAACATCGTCAAATGAAGACAGCC
The DNA here is from genome assembly GCA_964486995.1 of uncultured Gammaproteobacteria bacterium. Classification (GTDB taxonomy): domain Bacteria; phylum Patescibacteriota; class Patescibacteriia; order SG8-24; family SG8-24; genus JAHJAU01. The sequence goes on from CAZAOV010000001.1 coordinate 17,314, forward strand.
GTTTTAGTGGAACGTGATTTGTTACTGACCAATACATAATCTCTCGCAGAAATGAATCCTTTTTTGCTGCTGCAAGATGGTGGCGATGGTCGGACAGCACGTCTTCGACAAGGTGCGGCTGAGATAATGCTGCAAGCTGCTCCTCGGCGCTAAACCAGTCTTTCTTTTTCAGCTTTGATATTGCGACTGAAAAAGGATTGCGAATCAGAAAAATTAACTTTATATTTGGGTAGCGCTGCTTAATCAAGTGTGCGTAAAAGTGTGAAGTGACATCCTTAACAAGCACTCCTTCATGCGTATTCGTAAATTCACGAATCAACTCGCCACCATTTCCCTGATCAATTCTTCTGGTCACCGGCAATCCGGAAAAGATCCGCCTCCCCATATTCTCCAGATATTCATTGTCTAGACCGTCCCTGACATAGGGATGCCTGGCATGTAGCTTGTCTCCAACAAGAAAATTAAACGGCTCAAATAGCTCTCTATAATTATTCTGCCAATTTATTAAAGAAGCGATCCATGTGGTGCCACTTCTAGCAGAGCCAACTAGCCATATCTTTTCCTTATAGTTGCCAAATAAGTAATTGCACGTGAAAGCTGGTCGCTTAATCAAATAATAAAAACCCTTAATCGCAGCGGCCCTCGTTTTATTTTTGAGATAGGCGTATGTCATGGATTTCAATTAAAAACCGTCCACCGACGGCTTGGCGGTCATTTTTATCCAGCCGACGGATACCGGAGTCGATTGATCACCATCTGTTTCCCTAAGCCATTGCTGCGGTGCGATCACTATTTTATCTTTGTTGTGATTCAACCAAGCCCCCCACCAAGAAAAACTGCTTTTGGCGATTATGCCGTGCTTGCAACACGACATTAGTATCAACTCCTCATAATCCTTAAGCTTACCGTCAGAAACGTACGTAATCGAATATTCATTGCTTAAATTTATTTTACACCCACTCGATATCGACCGAAAAAATGGAGAGCATATCTGCTATTTTCCCTCGTTTTTCTTCCTTCTTTCCCTTTCTACATCCTTTCTTGCGTCTGTATTTACGCTCTTGGTGCAGACGGGAGACAAGTTTTTTTGAGACTTCCCCGAGGCAGGACATAGACATATTGATAGACGACTTCGTGTGAGATGTGCATAGACATAACTTGAGGATGCGCTATTCCCATATGCCTGACGATCTCGCAGGGCGACCAGCGCTTGCGTAGGCCGGAGAGAACATGTGTGCATAAACGTTCTTCTTGAACAAGTCGACGTTTGCCATAACGACGAGAAGAAGCGCGACGTTCCGATGCTCTTCCGGCAGAGAATGCCCGATAGCCTGTTACGCCTACATGCCGACTTACTTCACGAGAGATTGTGCTTTTACTTCTACCGAGACGCAGAGCAATGCTCGCCCGCGTTTCACCACGAGCCAGCCCCATGCTTATTTCATCTCTTTCACTTTCTGAAAGACGTTTATGCGCTGTTTGTTGCATACGAGGGAATAGTATCACCTCGTTGCGTTAGATTGTTAACTATAGGAATATAAAGCAACCAATACGCTAACAGAAACGCCCTTCTTGTTGAAAAATAATTTACAAACCCAGCTGCAACAGTAGCTACGCCCCCGCCGGAATAAAGTGATGGAAGAAAAAATAAAATCTCTATTGTAGCGCGCTATTTTTTACCCGCAATCATCTTAACTATAGCATTCAATTTTCTAATTGACTGATACCGCATGGCGTTCCGCTTAAAGTGTTGATATGCTTTTCTTCTCCATTGAACACTTAGCCTTGCGCGATTTAGATGGGTGGGACAGTTTGCTACTATAAGTTTATTGTATCTCCAGAGCATATATATATACAACAATCCAAAACAAGAATCGGTTTTTTCATGCACATAAACCAAGTGGCGAGTTGTGCGCGCATCTAGGTCGGATAGCACATTATTCAAATGTTCAATAAACACCTTTTTAGCATTGGCTTTTTGTGCGTTTCTGTGCTGCTGAGAAATACCACCAGGCGACAGCCTCCACTTAACATGAACTTCATCGAGCAACTCCATGCCAAACCGCAAAGAAAGTTTATTCCACAATCCATAATCCTCAACGTATCTATGCGATTCATCATACCCACCTAAATTCATTACGACATCGCGCCTAAACATTACCGATGAATGCGTTAAAACATTATTAAATATGAGCCAATAAAAAATTGATTCGCGAGTGGTCGCCAGCGAATGCGAAATACCCAGCGATTGACCCTTATCATCGATCACCTCAACTCGGCACCCGATTAACGCGATATCAGGATGCTTATCTAGATAACTAACCTGCTGCACGAGACGCTCCGGCAAACTAATATCGTCCGCATCCATTCGCGCAACATATTCCCCCACTGCCTCCTTCAAACCTTTGTTCAGGGACTTAGTGAGGCCGAGATTGGTTTCGTTCTTCAGTACCCGAATCCGCGGATCTGGGTACGAAGAAATAATTTCCGGCGTCGAGTCGGTCGAGGCGTCGTCAATTATCATAAGCTCAAAATCGCGGAAGGTCTGGTTGAGAATGCTCTCCATCGCCGCCCGCAGATACTTCTCCCCATTGTAGACGGCCATCAGGACCGTTACTTTCGGCATATAGAAAGCTGATAATTATTTTTTAAAGCTGATACCATTCCTTTGGTATTAAATTACCGATATCTTTTTCAACTCTATTAAACCACTTCTTCGGCGCAATGACGATCTTATCTGAATTCCTGTTCAACCACGCCCCCCACCAGGAAAAACTGCTGTTGGCGATGATGTTGTGTTTGCAGTAGGACATCAGCATCAGCTCCTCATAGTCCTTGAGCTTGCCGTCCGAGACATAAGTCACAGGGTGATCAATCTTCAAATTCTCTTTGACCCACTCGATGTCGTCCGAAAAAATAAATAAGTGCGGATTTTCTACTTTGCTGGTTACAAATTTCATTGCTGCTTCGTAGTAAGAAAGGGAGCAAGTGCCGTGATATTCGTTCGTTCTTTTATCGCTGACGTAATCGCCGCGCCGCACGTGCAAAGATATCGCATTGCAACTTATTATTTCTTGAGTGATTGCGCGCCCTTCAATGCTATATTCATCTTTCAATGTGAATTCTTCCCGAATTATTTCTTCGGTGTCCTTAAAATATTTTTCACTCTGCCAATAGCCGCTCAAATATATTCCACGCTCACCAATTGCCGGAGGCATACGATAACCACTTGTGCCTTCACTGACAACACTATCGTCAAACAATCCAAGCCTTCGAAGCAGAAAACCCTGTAATCGCTTACCGAATCTTGTTCGTCCCTTCCTTTGCAAACGATTAATTTCTGCCTTGGTGGCCATCTCAATTGAAATATTAAAAACCCCCAGCCCAAAATGGCGTTTAGTATTATTTTTTGAATCATCTAAGCCAGACAAATCGAGTTTCAATCGCTGACCACTAATCTCCGCCAAAAAACGTCCATATGCATACTGAAACATTTGGTTACCTAATCCTCCGATTATTCTGGTTACTATCATGTGATGCCACTAATAATAATCACAAATTAAGTCTTGATAGCGCGAATTTGATAACCAAAATTTAGCAACTCACTAGATGCGTCTCCTTTCTTTGAAAATCGGGCTAATAACCGTATCACCAACAACAATCCAATTTCTTCAAAAAAATTTGGCTTGCTACCACCATAATTAAATCCAACGCTCTTAATTCTTCTTACTTCTTGAGCCAGATATTCAAAATAATTTCCGTTGGGCGTAATTTCTTCAACCTTAAATCCGTTATCAGCGAGAATTTTTTCATACCAATATCTACTATACCCGTTTGCAAAGTAATATGGGGCAAAATGTGTTAGGGAACAGAAGGGTGCGGTAATAATTAACGTCCCGCCAGGTCGTAAAATTCGAGAAAATTCTTTTACCGCTTTTGCTGGTTCGGGTAAATGCTCAAACACCTCTATGCACATTATCACATCGAACGAGCCGCCAGTTACCGGTATATCGCAGATATCTGAAATGATATCAAGCTTCGAATTGTCCCAGGTGTCAGTCTGCAAACCAACAGCGTTACCACTGCCATCATACTTACCGAAATCCTGACTTGTATATGCTAAATGAGAACAGAACTTCTTGTATTGTAATTCTCCCGCCCCAGCATCTAAAATCCTATTCCCCGTGGATATGCGCTTTAATGACCGTTCCAACCATTCCTCCCGAGTAATCACATTTTTTGTCCCAACGTCACCGGACAAACGTTTGATAACTTTTTTTACCAAATTCATATAGACGACTTTCTAAAATAAAAACATCCACAGCCATAATGCTGTTTATTGGCATCCGCTTCAGAGGCATTAAAAACCATACCTACTTTCCCAGCATTATCGGGTATCAAATCAAATTGAACCAACTTAAAACCTGAAAAATACTCTAGAATTTGTTCAAACGAATAAATTCTATGAGCGTTAAATTGAATTCTTGGCTGACCAGAAACGGGAACTGCAATAAGCAGGGTGCCAGCTTTAGCCGTAACCCTCTTCAATTCTGCGATGGCTTTTAAATCACCGTCGGGATCTAATTCATCGCCATATCTTCCCAATCCCACATGTTCCAAGGTGTGCATGCACGACAGTGACGCAATGCTGTCATCTTCGAATGGCAACTTCAATAAATCGGTCCTCAAACATTCCAAATTAGATAAATTCAACTTCACCGGACGATAGTCGTAAAACTTAACAGGAATGAACGCGGACAACACGGAACAAAAATACAGGGTGGACGATATATCAACGTGTTCCGCTGGTCTGTTCACCGAAAGAATCCGTGTCGCCCAAGCCGGATGATAGATGTAATGGGCATCAAACCCGGTTAGCGACGTATTATCTTTAATACAGGGATATAAATCAGCATCATGTAGCTCAAAGCGCTCATTATGTTTCGATAAGTTCCTAAATTTTTTCAGCTCATGCCTAAACAAAAAATGCTTATACAGCACCTTATTTATGGCTCTATATTTTCGATAGGCGCCCTTAAGTAGTTTGCGAACCGGCTTTGGTAATCTACCGATAACAGTGCTCATCTTCTGGGTGTTGATTATGGTCATATTTCATATCTTGAACAGTGCATATATTACCGTAAAAACAAGGATATAGATCTGTATAAGATGGCGCTGACTATATTTTGCTCCGTTTAACATGATAAAGATATTAAATTAAAATCGCCACCTTAATAATACTCGGGTATAATATTATTGTATCAAACTAATTACTTTAATTCTTAGTCGTTGATGTGGTGCAAATACAATCGGAATAACTATGACTACAACTAAACCGAAACGTATACTAGTCACCGGTGGAGCAGGATTTATCGGCTCTCATCTATGTGAACGACTGGTAAATGCGGACAATGAGGTGTTATGTGTGGATAATCTATTTACCGGCAACAAATCTAATATTTACCACTTATTAGACAGTCCGCTATTTGAGTTGATACGACACGATGTCACTTTTCCTTTATACGTTGAGATAGATGAAATCTATAATCTAGCTTGTCCCGCATCACCCATTCATTATCAATACGATCCGGTGCAGACGACCAAGACCTCAGTCCATGGGGCCATCAACATGCTGGGGTTGGCCAAAAGGACTAAGGCGAAATTCCTCCAGGCTTCGACAAGTGAGGTTTATGGCGACCCAAAAGTGCATCCGCAGACTGAAGATTATTGGGGCAATGTTAATCCAATTGGATTGCGGGCTTGTTATGATGAGGGGAAACGATGCGCTGAAACACTATGTTTCGATTATAGGCGACAAAATGGAGTCAGAACTAAAGTGGTGCGCATCTTCAATACATACGGGCCACGGATGCGGCCAGACGATGGGCGGGTTGTATCTAACTTTATTATGCAGGCGTTGCACAATGAGCCAATAACTGTTTATGGGGATGGAGAGCAAACCCGATCATTCTGTTTTGTTGATGACCTAGTTGACGCGTTGATTAGAATGATGGGCACGGAAGATGAGTTCGCAGGCCCCGTAAACTTAGGTAACCCAAACGAATTCACCATCTTAGAACTAACAAAAAAAATTATTAAACAAACTAGGTCAAACTCTGAAATCATTTTCAAACCCCTTCCTGCTGACGATCCCAAACGACGAAAACCAGATATATCATTAGCTAAGCAAAAACTTGGTTGGGAACCGACGGTTGGTTTAGATGAAGGTCTGAAAAAAACGATTGATTATTTTAGGGCGATGTCCTAAGCCAACATTTGCCCTCCTGATTTGAAAAAACTAAACACGATATAAAAGCATGGGTTCTAACTCGTGGTTTTATAGTCAGAATGAATAGCGGCAGCATATCTTCATTATTTTTTTTGATTCATTTTTACGCAGTGCTTCATATTTCTAAGCAAGACTGAAAAAGAATTTCGACGCAATACCTTACCCGTCCTGCCCAAACTATCATTTTTTATTTTTATTGGTTTTTTCGTAAACTTTGAGAACCATGAGCATGAATTGTTTATAAGATATGCAATGTCTTCATCCGCTATCTGATCAAGATATGGCTCGAGTATCTTAAATGCCATCTCATTATTTTGTTCGCTTTCCCGAATCCAGTATGATTCATGCCCGTATCGATGTAGGTAATATGACTTTGGCATAACAACCATTTTTGTACCTGTCGCAAGCTGTCGCAAACCAAACCCCCAAGCGTCAAGTGCTTGTGCAAATTCTGGATAACCACCAGAGCGCTCCCAACTGTTTTTGGTATATAAATAGTTACCACTAGCAATTGGGGAAATACTGCCAGCCAGGCAGTCTGCAAATGTATGCTTTTCAGATTGAAATTTCCAGACATGTGTAACTCTGTTCGGACTTTTATTGAAATAATATACACATTCAAATGCTGCGGCATCGGCTTCCTGGCTATTCATAAATGCAAGTAACTTCTGAACGCTCCCTGGCATTAACAAATTATCTGAATCGAGGCAGAATATTAAATCATGTCTGGCATTGCTAACTGCCGTATTTCGCGCCGCCGCGCCGCCGCTATTTTTTTTTTGATTGATAACGCGAATGCTTGAATATTTTTTTTGCAGTCTCTGCAATAATTCAGCAGTACCATCTGTTGACCCGTCATTAACCACAACAATTTCATCGCCCATCTTTAAATTTCCGTGCACGATAGATAAAATCGAGTCTGTAATATATTTCTCGTAATTGTATGTGGGTATCACATAACTAATATTTTGCATCATATAATGTATTTAATTTTTTAATTTAGCGTAGCAAATCCATGTGTAGTGTTCAGCCTCATCAATAAATGGATTGGGTATCTCAGCTTCCGCCGGTTCAAGCAACGGCTCCGGAGGGTGAGATTGGTTTATTTACTCTAAGACTGAGTTTCTAAGGTTTTCAAAACAAATGGGCACCATTTCTGGTATGCCAAATATTTATTATATACAGCCGTGGATTTTTCCCCCATTTCAACTAAGCGCTCAGGTGGTTGACCATCAATAATGTCCTCAATTTCATTCACGTCATCGGCATAGAAACTTATTTCATTCCAAGGAATCCATTGCTTAAATGGACGCGTATCAACATCACCTATTAGGAATGGCACCACACCAAGCTGCATGCTTTCTATTAATCTAAATGAGCCACCACCATACCCGCGCGGACATAATGAGATATATGACTGCAATAATTTTTTATCAAAAGATTTTTTTCCCATGTCGCCATTATACAAATACACATCCTTGCGTTGTTCAAGCTGAGCGTGCATTTCACTCCGAATAGTGTGTGTATGATACCGCCCTAAGAAACAAGCCTTATATTTTTTTCTTGGAAATAATAAAAATGGTCTACGGGCTTCCTGCAACAATAAAGGGGCGTCAAATCCATTCTCTGATTTGCGTGATCCCAAAAATTGACGTGCTAACCCTATGTTGGATAGCGGACCGTCCGCATACTGACATATCGTAAATGTGCGATTATCGTCTATCATGATTCGGTCAAGTTCTTCTTGCAGTTCAGGACGACCCCGTTTTGCATAATCATGCTCCACATGCCATCTAGTCCAATATATGGGTAAATAGTGCCAGTCTGCCTTACTAGGATTGTCTACCAACAACTCGGGATTATTTTTTAAATAGAGAAGAAAATCTTGTTCAATGCCAAAATCATTATTGTGTGCAGGATAAACGAAACGTTGCACTTCGGGTTGAAATTTTTTTTTGCAGGGCAAAATGTGAATTTTCATACTATTAGTTAACCCCGTCATTTAACGCATATAAATTTTCATCCAGAAGTACTATTTAATAAGATCAGCAAAAATATTCCCGTCCTCCGTCCGACTATTTGGACTTGGGCGATACTCACACGGTATTGCAGACGAGATGCTACTATTTCGGCTATTAAAAAGAATTTTGCTATATCCAACCGCTCGTGCCATCTCTTCGAGTATTGCTGGACTCAAGACGTTAAGATGGCCATGCCTATCCCACTCCTCAACAAACACACCATTAAAACCCTTATCAAATTCCGAATGACTTTTCATTGAAACTAAAATGTTAGGTGTATTGACCCGATGTACGGCCCCCGGTTTCATAATTCGCAGCATCTCGGATAAAAAAAGGAATTGACTGCGTTGAGTTAGGTGTTCAATAAAATCCTCATGAAAAATAACATCTACACAATTGTCAGGAAATGGCAACGGCTCCTTCGTAAGATTAATCGAATAAAAATCATTTTTCTCCGTTCCCCTAATCTGCGGCGGATAAAATTCATCGGTATAATATTGTAAATAATTCTCAAACGGACAATACTTCAAATCAATATTTATCCACCCCTTTAGGACACGGGGTCCACATCCGATATGTAGTTTGATATTTCTTTCATTTGCGAAAATCTGATTTCGTAACTTGTTGATTCCTGTCCAGTGTCGTTTTGCCGCCATTTTTTGATCTGCATTTCTAACATCATGATAGATTCTCCTAATTTTTTTTAATGCATAAATTACCATATTTTTTCATCAATTTCTTTCCGAATTGCCAGTATATTTTGATATTTAAAAATCTCATAAAAGGTCTGATACGACCCTAGTGGTAACAACCCTTCGGGCAATATCCGATATAAATTATATGAGAATAAAATATCAAAATAATCCTTCATAAACACACGCGCGAAAACATTAAACTCATTAAATTCAAACTGAATTACTTTAATAGCCCCACTATTAAGCATCAATTGCGCTCCTTTGAGTACATCTAACTCATGCCCCTCAACATCGATTTTCATAAAATCAATGTGAGTAATGCCGTTCTCCAAACAATAATGATCAGTTGTGTCGATAGTAAATGGAATTTCTTCAATAACGTCATTTACTTCAAACAGTTCGAGCATTCCTTTATGAACGGATCCGAGTGATGAGTGTTCCGGTTTAGAAAAACAATATAAAATTTTACTCGAATCTTTTGTTGACCCTAAGCCACACCGTATTGGGCATATCCTATTCTGAAATTTTTCTGCCGCTTTTATTAAAAAACTATGCGGCTGTCTATTTGGTTCAAATGAAATAATTCTGGCAGTTGGAAATATTTCAGCTAACATTACAGAGTAGTTACCTACATTCGCACCAACATCAAACATGATCGGCTTAACCGATGAGACATACCGAGAGACCAATCGTTTAAGCACATATTTTTCCCCCGTGGTGTTTTCGTCACCGAAATTCAGCACACCAATTTTTTGATATGCACTAGTCAGTATCTGATTTGGCGTTTGATTATGATTTTGGGAAATAAATAATCTTCTGTAAATTTTATTTAAATAAGCTTTCATAGTTATTTTTTGCTAGTCAAATAGTCTAAAACTGTCGCTGTCCTCCCAAGTCTTTTCCAGCGCGAGTCAATTCTAAAATTTGCAGAATCAACAATTGAAAAAGATACTTTCTGCTTGTGATCAATATATTCAATGAAAGGCTTTTGAAAAGAAATGTCGCAATGATATTTACCGATATTAAATAGCTGTGCAGGTACGGCAATTCTGGTAATGTATCTTCCTTTTTTGTAATTTCTTAAACGAAGTGTTTTGTCCGTTTCAGAAGATAACAAAAAAAGATCATCTCCTTGATCATAAAATAAAGCACATATACAGGCTCGCTGCACTTCTTCTTGAACATGATACTCAATATCAATATAAAAACCTTCATCTACATTAATCTCGCTGGCTATTACATTATTATTGTTGAAAAACTTTATACTCGTAATGCTTGCGGCCTTAGATTCAGATATCTTGTACTCGTGTACAGCCTGAATATTTTTATTATCGCTTTTATTATATTGTGCAATGATACTTAAGGTGTCGCCATATGCAATTATCTCCCCGTTCTTGAGTAATATACATTTTTGACATATTTTTTTTATGGCGTTCATGTTATGACTCACAAAAATAACTGTCCGTCCATCTTCACTAACTACAGTATTCATCTTATTTAAACACTTCTTCTGAAATTCAGCATCTCCTACCGATAATACTTCATCAACAATCAAAACGTCTGGTTCAAGATGAGCTGCGACAGAAAATGCGAGACGAACGTACATACCGCTTGAATATCGCTTGACTGGAGTGTCCAAAAATTTTTCTACGCCAGAAAACTCAACGATACTGTCAAATTTCTGCTGAATTTCTTTTTTTGTCATGCCTAAAATCGCACCATTCAGATATATATTTTCCCTGCCCGTGAGCTCTGGATGGAAACCTGTGCCCACCTCCAGCAAAGAAGCGACTTTGCCACGAATAATAATTTCTCCTTCTGTGGGTGGCGTTATTTTCGACAATATTTTCAGCAAAGTTGATTTGCCCGCTCCATTAGCGCCGATGATGCCGACTGTCTCCCCCCGCGCAATATCCACGGAAATATTTCGCAAGGACCAAAATTCTTCTCGGGTCATCTTTTCCTTGATTGTCTTGAATGGGGATGTAAAAAATTGCGTCATCAGGTCGCGCAGAGACAAATACTTCTCCCGTTGGTGATAAATATTGTATTTCTTGCCAACGTCTCTGATTTCTATGATCGGTTCGTTCATAATTATGCGATGTCGGCAAAATAATGCTCGGTCTTCTTAAAAACGTATATGCCGCCAGCCAGCAGCAGAAAACAGGTGGCCGCAGAAATGCCCAACAACATCCAGTTTATCGGTTCACTGTTGAATAGTGCGGCCCGCGCGGCTTTTATCACTCCAGTCATCGGGTTCAAAGCCAATATCCAGGAATATTTTCCGGCTAAACTGGGTGGGTATATAACCGGCGTCACAAACAGCATGATTTGAATAAAGAACGGCACCGCATAGCGCACGTCACGATATTTGACATTTATGGCCGCCAGATATAATCCCGTTCCGACTGCGGCCATAAACGAAATGAGAATCAGCAACGGAAAAATCAAGAAACCAAGTATGTTTGCGCCGTAGCCGTAAAATACCATCATTCCTAGCAGGATGACCGCCGCAATAACGAAGTCAATCAATTTTGTCAGGGTGGCGGAGACGGGCAAAATCAAACGCGGGAAATAGATTTTCTGTACAATGCTCTGATTGCTGACCAAACAATTGCTTGCGTCTGAAAGTGAGCTAGAAAAAAACTGCCAAAATATTAGGCCAGCAAAGACAAAAATCGGGTAAGGCACTCCGTCCGAAGGCATACCAGCTAACTTTCCAAAAAAAACGCTAAATACAACCATTGTAATAAATGGCTGGAATACAGCCCAAGAAACACCGACTACGGTTTGCTTGTATCGCACTTTAATGTCACGCCAGGAAAAAAAGTACAACAGTTCTTTATACTGCCACATTTCACGCAAATCGCTCCACTGAAAAATTTTTTTGGGTCTAATGACTTCCATGCGTTTGCGGTTCGGGCACTGATTTTACTTGTTTTTCCTCATGTTGGGGCTTGGTTTGTTCCGAGACCTCTCCCCTCACCCGCTTATTAGAAGCGACGACTTCGGCCCACAGCTTCGGATTGTAACCCTTGGCGCGCACGGCGGTGACTATCGCCGCCGTATCTTTCGGGAGGCATTTTCCGCTGAAGCCGCGACCGTCCGGATAAATGCTGGTCATCGAACGGCCGATGCGTCCATCCAATAGCCACAGTTCCTTTATCTCGTTATAGTCGGCGCCGAATGCCTGACAGACGTTATACATCTCATCGCAAAAAATCTTTTTAGTGGCTAAATACATATTTACAAAATACTTGGTCATCTCGGCATGCAGCGCTGTAGTTTGCATGAAACGTGCGCCCCAACCAGCAATTCTCTGAAAAATTTGAAGCCATTCCGTTGTCACTTCCCGATTGCCGCCAAAAATATGGAAGCTGTGCAGTTTCATGTCGGTCGGATGAGGCATGTCCTGCCAGTACGGTATCTGATACTTGCCCTCGCCAATGTATTCGGGACTAAAACAAATTCGTCTGCCGGTTTTTTCTGACAAGCTATCAATGGTGCCGGGCGCAACCGTCGATTTTACCAGGTAGCTCTTGTGGTTAGTTTCAGTCAGCACGTCCTCGGCGATTGAGGTGTCGCAGCGCCAGCCGTCCGAACCGGTCGGGGTAGGTACGCAGACCACGGCGTGCTCTATGCCGTCCGCGGCCTTATATTCCTTGCTCCAAAGTTCAGGGTAGTCTGGGTCATCGCTGTTTTTCAGCGCGTCAAAATCCACGAACGGATCAATGACCATCACGTCGTAATGACTTTTCAAAAAACGATATAACGCACGGCCAACGTAGCCGTATCCGTAGAGGGCGATTTTTTTTCGGTTGGACATATTAATTCCCGCTTGGGTGATTATTATGCTGATGTTATTTTATACTCCGCCTTAAACCATGTATAGACGCGCTGCAAACCTTCTTCCAATTCTATGGCATGATGCCAGCCAAGAGCGTGCAGCTTGGTCAGGTCGAGTAGTTTTTGCGGCATGCCGTCGGGCTTGGTGGTATCAGATACTAATGCCCCTTTATATCCAACTACCCGCTTAATCAGCTCAGCCAGTTCTCTAATAGATAAATCCACTCCCGTCCCCACATTCACGAACTGCTGATCGTCATAGTTGTTCATCAGGAACAGGGCGGCGCTCGCCAGGTCATCGACATGCAGAAATTCACGTCGGGCGGCGCCGGTTCCCCAGATTTCAACTTGCGGGGCGTTGCTGACTTTAGCTTCGTGGAACTTTCTGATTAGCGCCGGCAGGACATGGGAATTTTCCAGATCGAAATTGTCGTTCGATCCGTAGAGGTTGGTCGGCATGCAGGAGATGAATTTCTGGCCGTACTGCTCGTGGATTTTTTCGCAGAGCTTCATGCCGGCGATTTTGGCGATGGCATAACCCTCGTTTGTGGGTTCTGGTTTTCCGCTTAACAGATACTCTTCCTTCATGGGCTGAGAACATTCACGAGGGTAAATGCAACTGCTACCTAAAAACAATAATTTTTTCACGTCATGCAGATGAGCCTGCCAAATAACGTTATTTTGAATCTGTAAATTTTCGTACAGAAAATCGGCTTGATGCGTCTTATTATCCATGATTCCACCAACTCTGGCCGCAGCCACAAAAACATACTCTGGACGTTCCTGCTCATAAAATTTACTTGCAGCCGCCTGATCCGACAAATCCAGCTCGTGTCGAGTGCGCGTGACGATATTGGTAAATCCTTCTTTCTCCAACAACCGCAAAATTGCTGAACCGACCATTCCACGATGCCCAGCAACATATATTTTAGAGCTCTTGTCCCACATATTGAGCGTAATGTACCTTTTTATCTTCCTCGATCATTCCTTTCACCAAATCACTGAACTTGATTCGCGGCTCCCAGCCAAGCTTCTCTTTGGCCTTCGTAGCATCGCCAATCAGCAAATCGATTTCAGCTGGACGGAAATAACGCGGGTCTATCTTGATAATCGCCTGGCCAGTCTTTCGATCTATCCCCTGCTCATGCAGGCCCTCACCTTTCCAGGTCAAATCAAATTCCATTTGATGGGCCGCTTCCTCAACGAAATCTCTAACGCTATGCGTCTCCCCCGTTGCCAAAACAAAATCATCCGGTTCGCTATGCTGGAGTATCTTCCACATTCCCTCAACATAGTCGCGAGCATGACCCCAGTCACGTTTTGCTTCCAGGTTACCCAAGAACAACGTGTCGTCCAAACCAGCTTTGATACGATTTAACCCTCTGGTTATTTTTCTGGTGACAAATGTTTCGCCCCGCCGTTCAGATTCGTGATTAAACAAAATGCCGTTTGAAGCGAACAGATCGTAGCTTTCTCGATAGTTCTTGGTAATCCAATACGCATACACCTTAGCGCAACCATACGGCGAACGCGGATAGAACGGCGTGTTTTCTGTCTGCGGAATTTCTTGAACTTTTCCGAACATTTCACTGGAAGACGCCTGATAATAACGAACTTTTGGACAGATATCACGTACTGCTTCCAATATACGCGTCGTGGACAGACCCGTGACGTCACCCGTGTATTCTGGAATATCAAAACTTACCCGAACGTGTGACTGCGCTCCAAGATGATAAATTTCATCTGGAATAATCTTCTTGAGCAGTCGGGCGATGTTGCTGCTATCAGCCAAATCGCCATAATGCAAAATCAACCGACGGCCGACATCATGAGGGTCAGAATAGATATGGTCGATACGCTCCGTATTAAACGACGAGGCCCGGCGAATAATGCCATGCACCTCATAGCCCTTTTCAAGCAGGAGTTCCGCCAAATATGAACCATCCTGACCGGTTATTCCTGTTATTAACGCTTTTTTCATACGGCTATACAGCTTAACATTATCGTTACCACTGCTTAGTTTTATCCTTCGTAGTTTTCTTCATTTTTTTGTAGGCTTTCGTTGCCGCCTGGTCTATTTCCGGTGATAGCATTCTCAAAATCTCATGGCCGAAGATGCGATGCTGATTCCCGACTTTGTTGGCGCGGAGCAAACCCTTCTTTATGAGACGCTTAAAAGTGCTCGAGCTAATCTTGAGCATCTGTTCCGTTTCCTTGGGCGTATAGATTTCGTTCGGATTTATCTCCATGCCGATCGCTAAAATGTGATTCACTCTACAAACACTCATATAATATCAATGGGTGTCATTAGGTGTCAAAAGGTAGCTGTTGATATCATAAAAATGCGTGCGCATGATTCTAAGTTTGTCATCAACAAACGCACACTTTTTTTCACGAACGGCACAACTGTTAGTCAATATGACTATCTGATCGGCTCCCCGACCTTAATCATTTTCTTGGCCCATTCAATGGTCTCCAGAATCCCTTACACCGGCAACACACCTGGACGGAAACCAATTTCTTTCTCGGCTTTAGACAGATCAAGCGACATATTTCGCGCATCACCCGGCTTTGCCGGACTGTGCTCAGGATACAAGCTGGCGCAAACAGCTTCATGGCCATCCATCTGGAAAACTGATACTAAATCCTGCCCCAGATTTCCTTTATCACCAAGAATTAATGTTCTCGCATGATTACTCCTTAATAGATTTCAAAAGCGAAACTGTCCGTCTGCCAATATATTTATCATGCCTCAATTTAAACCTCTTTCCATTAGATATGCAATGACCTGTTCGGCGCATTCTTCCGGAGAATATTCTACGGTGTTCAGAATCACCTCGGCGTTTTCGGAACGTTCGAACGGGTCATCTACGCCGGTGAAGTTCTTAAGCTGACCCAGTTCGGCTTTACGGTACAGCCCTTTCATGTCGCGCTGTTTGCAGACTTCTATAGGAGTATCTACCAGCACCTCGATGTAAGTTCCGGTTTTGCTTATTAGTTCTCGGTTCTTATCGCGGGTGGCCGCATACGGCGCAATCGTCGCGCAGATAGCGATGCCGCCGTGTTTGGTGATTTCGTTGGCGACGAAGCCGATACGTAAAATATTTGTATCGCGGTCCTCGCGGGAGAAGCCCAGGCCTTGCGATAGGTTGTTGCGAATTACGTCTCCGTCCAACACGGTAATCTCCCTATCCTGCACCTCACGCAGCTTGTCGTGCAGGATTTTTGCTATCGTTGATTTACCGGAGCAAGACAGGCCAGTCATAAAAATCGTGAAACCGCGACGATTATCGCGCTGTACTGCTTTGCGCAATCCGGAAACTATTTCTGGAAAGGACAGCCACTCCGGCACATCTTCGCCCGCACGAATCATGCGACGCAGTTCTGTTCCGGAAATTTTTTCCGGTTGGTGGTGTTCCTCCAGCTCATGCGTGTAGAAGTATTTTTTCTCGGACGGCACGTAAGCAATTTCCTTTGGTGAGACAATCTCGATGCCAATTTCGTCCGCGTGTTCCCGCGCCAACTCCTGTGCATCGTACGATCCGTAGTAATTCCCGCCCGGATCAGCGTGCCCGCGGCCGACGATGAAATGCGTACAGCCGTAGTTCTTTCTGATCTGCGCGTGCCACACCGCCTCGCGCGGACCGGCCATTCGCATCGCGAGCGGCAACAGGCTCAGCTTGGCGAAGTCGCTCATATAATTCTCTGCTACCTTGCGATAACAGCGCACACGTGTGACATGATCGATATCCCCTGGCTTTGTCTCCCCTATGGTCGGATGGATTAGCACCTTGGCGTTGTGTTCCTCGGCCCCGCGACGCATCAGTTCGTAATGAGCGCGATGAATCGGGTTGCGGGTCTGGAATCCGATTACCTTTTCCCAGCCGTTTTCGGCGAACCATTGTTTTAGCTCGTCTGGTCTATGGCGCAAGTCGATGAAACTTCCGTTACGGCCTTTTAGCTTCACGTCAGTGACTGGACCACCCAGATATACTCGACCGACATCGTCAAACAATTTCCGTACGCCGGCGTGATTTTTGTCTGTAGTCTGATAAATTTTTTCAGCCTCACGCAACTTGTCTGGTATGTATGTTGAAGTCACGTTCATGACTGCCGCCGGATTACCGTACTTGTCGCATAGTACGATTTCTTCGCCGACTTCGATATTGGCATTATTCACATCTAGGGCTATCGGCATTGACCACAATGCACCATCGGCTAATCGCATAATATCTAAAACCGACTCGTAGTCCGCCTGATTCATAAATCCAGTGAGCGGTGCGAACGAGCCATCTAGTAACAGCTCCAAATCACAAAGCTGGCGGTCCGTTAGGTTGACCCGTCTCAACGTGGCAATTTTGTCTCTGATATTTTGCATCATAGATTAGCTTATTTTACTAGCCGTAACGACATATCCAACTCCAAAAGTTCTCAGCGGCACCAATCGCTCACCCACCGGTTCGGCCGCGGCTAAAACTTTATCGACTGCTGGTATTTTGATATTCGGAAACAGCCGCATACGCTTTAACGATTCGATATCGAAACCATTAGCTTTCAGCGGTTCGGTGACCTGCTGTGAAGGCACATACATTTCGTCTGTCAGATAAAATCCGTTTCCGATTGGGCGAAGCTTGCCGGTATTCCAACCGTTCTTCTTGAGCCTCCATTTAATGATTGGATTGCCGCCGTTTGGCTCACTGATAATTAACTTACCATTCGTTTTGAGCAGCTTGCGCGTCTGCTTAAAGAAAAGCTCGTGTGGAACTATATGATGCAATGCTTCTTGCACATAAATGACATCGAATAGCTCATCTGGTGCGTATTCTGTAATGCTGTCCTCAACGAAGGTAATATTGTCCGCGCCCCAACGCTCGGCTCTCTCATGAGAAAGTTTTATGTAAACGGGGTTGATATCCAGGCCAATGACTTGATGCGCGCCGGAAGCTGCAAGCAGTAGGCTCTGAGTACCCATTCCACAACCGACGTCCAAACATCTTTTGCCTGGCGCCGCGGACACGGCAGACTGAGTGCACATACGATAGTAACGTCGACTCAGTTCTGTCGGACCTCGATAATAGCGGCTAAATTTTTTGAATATTTTATGAAATTCGGGACTGTACCATTCGGACAACTCGCGATGCTCGTCTACGATATTCCCAAAAATCGCTGCGACCCTAGCGTCATGCGTTGGCAATTTTCTGAGCTGTGGAATATCGATGATTTCCGACATATTTATCTAACCGGTTCCCCAGCCTCAATCATTTTCTTGGCCCAGGTGATTGTTTCGGGGATTCCTTCGGCTAGCAGAACCCCGGGACGGAAACCGATTTCCTGCTCGGCCTTAGATGGGTCTAATGAAACATTGCGCTCGTCACCTGGTTTGGCTGGGCCGTATTCTGGTTCCAGCTCTGTACCGACCGCTGACGCCACCGCATCATATAAATCTTTGACCGACGTTTCGGCGCCGGTGCCGACGTTGAATGCGCCGTCTGGATGTTTTTCTACCCCTTCGACGATCATGCGGGCGATGTCTTTTACGAAAACGAAATCGCGAGTCTGTTCGCCGGTGCCGTTGACTCGTGGCGCTTCGCCCTGAATCAATTTCTGCGTAAAAATAGAAATCACGCCGGACTCACCTTTGATAGTCTGTCGCGGACCGTACACGTTACCAAACCGCAATGCGGTCGCGGCCAGCCCCCGCCGTCCAGCGAGCACCCGCAGATACAATTCAAACGCATACTTCGCGATTCCGTACGGCGAGCCCGGCTCGCAGGGCATGTCTTCAGTGATGGGATTGGTCTTGATGGCTGGGCTGTAAACCGCGGCGGACGAGGCGAACACTATCCCCTTCGCACCTCCGGCAGTAGTTGCGTCAAGTACGTTAAGGCTACCGCCGATATTAATCTCCGAATCGATGCCGGGCTCCTCGTATGAACTACGCAAGTCCACATGGGCGGCTAGATGCACTACTGCGACCGGCTTGATTTCTTCGAATAGCGAAATTAGTTCCTTGGAGCGGATATCCATCTCGTGCAAGGTCGCGTCCGGATGTACATACTGGCGAAAGCCGGTAGTGAAGTCATCAACGATATGGACGTTGTAGCCGCGTTCGACTAGTAAATCAGTTACGTGCGAACCGATGAAGCCGGCGCCGCCGGTTACGATTGCGTTTTTGGTGGACATATATTCGATATTTTCATCCTGAGCGTAGCGTGAGAATCCCGATGTTTTATCGTGGGCTTTCTTCTTGCTGCCACGGGATTGCGGCGCTGCACTCGCAATGACGGATTATGTGAGCGAGCTTGCGGAAACAGGGTTATTGGTTGGCTGGTGCGGTGATGTGGATTCCTGCCTTCGCAGGAATGACATGGTGGGGGGGGGGCGACACGGGAGGGCGGAAACACACCTACCGAATCGGGCAGGGGCAAGCCCTGCGGCTATCATCATGGTAATCGCAATTTGATAATAACACATCCCGCATTGACTGACCGCCGCCAAGCTGATAACTTCATCAAGCAGCAAAACGGAGGAAAACGTGACTAGTAAGTCCTTTACTCACCCGAAAAGTCCGACGATGTTGGGAGTGACTGGGCCCACTAGCGGTCCGGCCGGAGTGATTAATCCACACGCCCTGCCTGCACTCAATACCGGGTCGCGCTACGGCGATATCGTCGGGGCCATGATCCTGGTGATGTCCACGGCGCACGGTCAGGGTCGCGCTTGGATGAGTGTCCCCTATCACATCCTGTATTTTCAATGGATGTATCGTGAACTCGGCATCAAGGTGCATTCGCCCATATCCGGGAAGATTCCTAACGGCAAGGTGGATGCCGCACGGCTCGACGCGTTTCCAGACCCGGAAAGCGTATCGTTTACCGATGCGCAGGAAACGCTTAACAGCACGGTTCGGCATTTGCTTGCCGAGGGTTTCCTGACCGGCGTACGCGACGGTGAAGCCGACCATGTCGTTCCAACGGACAAACTGGTCAATGCAATCGTGAAAGACTGATAACAAAACACGGGATTCGCCCGTGTTTTTTTGTTGGGGGGTGCTCTGTGTGGGTTTCCGGTGCCCCTTTCCAACTTCCTTGGTTAATAAAATGGAAAGAGGCTTCCTTCTTGGCGGAAGGGGTCACGTTCAAAACAACGACACTAAAAATAAATAGACACGACACCCAAACAACGACGCCAGTAGCCGTACCCAGGTCCCGAGCATACGCGGCTGCACCAGAATCGAGGACACAAACCGCTGGCGGGCCTGACGCATGCCACCCGCATTGATACAAAAGCTGCCCTCATGTCGATACCGCAGCGCCAGCGCCCGACGATGCGCGTCGTACAAATCACGCTGCTTAGCAATCGTCCTGTCACCGGCGGCGATGATGTCTTGACCAGAGACGTTCCGGGTCAGGCTGTTCGCACTGCGCTCGAAAGAAAACAGAAACTCATCGAGTACCGCTCCGCGCGCGACGCGCAAAATCCGAATCCATAAATCCCAATCCTCGGAACAGATCATATTTTCATCAAACGACCCCACCTTTTTCAAAACACTTGTCTGCACTGCAGTGCCGGTCAAAAAACACGGGTTAGAAGAAAGATAAACATCCGGATTATTAATATCGGCCGGCATGTACTCGTCGAACTGATTGGTAATTTGCCGGTCTTTTCCGTGCCCCCAGCCGCACACCAAACCGACATCAGAATCAACGAACGACGACGCGGCCCGCTCTAAAAGCGCCGGCTCCAACCGATCGTCCGAATCTAAAAACACGACGAATTCGCCGCGAGACAACACGATTCCTTTGTTGCGCGCACCGGCCGCGCCGTGATTTTTCGAAAGCGCCAGCACCTGAATGCGTTCGTCGCCTGCCGCACATTCTTTCGCCACCTTCAGAGTTTCGTCGGTGGACGCGTCATCAACGATAATCAGCTCCCAATCGCCGTCGGTCTGCGCTAATACGCTCTGAACCGCATTCCGCAAACAGTCAGCGCGGTTATAGGCCGGCACAATAATGGAAAATTTTGGGTTGGCCATGTGTTCTGATTTAGCAGTGGCTGTGGATGTTTTATTTGATGGCGGTAGCTGCGGGGTTTGGCGGCGTGCCTCTAGGGGCAGGGGCAAGCCCTGCGGCTACGCATTAGGAAAACAATAACCGGTCTGGATTCGGCTGGCCGTCACGGCCATATAAACCAGCCAACCTGAACTCGGCCAAAATTTCGCGACTGCGGCTAATCTGTTCGTCGGATAATTCCTGCTGCCACGTCGTTAGCGGCGACCACTTATCTGCCCCGTCAACTACGGTCGTTCTGCTCTTGCTCTGACGCAATCGTTCCACCGCCTTTGGGTCAATTTTCGCTCGGTCATGACCGATATAATCATAAATCCGACCGAGCTGTTCCAACGGATAACGAACCACATCCTCATAAAACAGCGCCAGCAACTCATCTGATTTAAACTGCCGCATGAAAACATAGTTCTCAACAGCCCAAAGAACGACCTTGCGATAAAAATCATCGTTCTTGTATTCGGCGATGACACGGTCAAACGGCTGCAGCCAATCTTCGACCAGTTCCGGCTGTTCCAGCGTCGCCAATTCCGGTTCGGGCCGAAACCAATCCTTTCGCTTGTATCGAGACAACGCCACCGCGAGCGGATTACGGACGATGTAAATCAATTTAACGTCAGCCAGCCGATTCATCGCCCAACGTGCCAGCAGCTGCGCGGTGACGTCTTTGACGAACAAGCCGCGATGCTTGATGAACAAATCGTCATACGCCGATGCGGCCGTTCCCCAGTCCGGCTGACGACCGACCGGCCGGCCGCTGAACACTCGCTCAAGGAGTTCGGCTAATCTCGGGCTGTCCGCTCCGGGCCGTACATAGTGCTGCCATATCGAACGGTTGGTTTTTGGATTGAACGGTTCGGTAATCTCACGATACCGACGGTCCCAATTAATGAGCCGCGGCACCCAAGTCGTACCGCTCCGCGCCGACCCGATGAGCCAGACCCGGTCGTGTTTGTAGTTCCCAAGCGCGTTATTCAGGTGTATCGTGGCCGGCCACAAAACCCGCCGATGGCATTCGGCGAGCGCGCGACCTAGTTTTTGGTGGGAGTACAGCATGGGGGTAGGTTAATATATGTTTTAAGTAATTACTAGATTATCGACTGATGATGTCCCGGCACCACCGCGCTCGCATAAAAACTGTCAGACTTATTTTAGGAGAGGGGGCGATGGGGCGTTAATAAAGCGGTAGCGACAGAGCTTGTCTCTGCCCATGAAGCACTCGCCTGTCTGAACGGGCAGAGGCGAGCTTTGCCGCCTCACAAATCTAGATTGACAATTAAGATTGGAAATACTAACCTAAACTGCCGCTTATTTTCAAGGAGAGCCGAGATGAAAACCTATCGCGAAATCGTCGAGACTGTAGCCGCCGCACTGCTTGGTCGCCTGTTGGATCCGCGGAGATATAATGTCGCCACTCCACAGTCCAGCCCGTGCGAACTTCGTCGCATGGGTCCGAATCCGAATCCGCTTATCGAATGTGAGGACAATGTCGTCCGATTGCTGTGTGCGGTACTGCTGAATCTCTCCGGAGGCGCCGGCTCGTACACGCACTGGAACGCGGTGTCGTATCGCTGGCTGCGGTATTCGATGCTGACCCTGCTCGGTGATGGCGGCCGTCGCGGTCGCACGCTGCTCGGTGGATTCGTCACCAAGTGCATCAACTTGGACGCCCTGCCGCTCGACAAGCCAAGAGACGGCGGGCGTGGCGATTTCCACTGGGCGCTGGGGCAACTATTGGCGCTGCGCGCGGTCGAAATAATTGAGCATGAGGGCGAGGACTATATCTGCCCGACGAGTCGTATCTTGCGGTTCGTGGCGGAGTGATTTTCTGGAGGAGGATTCATGTCTGTACAATGCATGAGCCTGGTGATCGGCACGCGCAAGTGTAACGCGCGGTGTCCGTTCTGCGTTTCGCAACAGACCGGTTTTGATAAAATCAGTCGCGGTCGCGAACGCAATATCAATTTCATCAATCTGGAAGAGGCGTGTGTGATGTGCGGGACTGCAAGTCCGCCCACGCTGCTCATGACCGGAAAGGGCGAGCCCACGCTGTACCCGGACGAAATTACGCGATATCTGGAGTGGTTTCGGGAGAAGCCGTTTGCGCCCAAAGAGTTGCAGACCAACGCGCTGGCTATTGGCCGGCTGGCCGAGACTGGTCAAAGCGGCGTCGACGGGCTGGACGAGGAGACTCTTCGGCACTGGCGGTCGCTGCGGCTCGGTGTGGTGGCACTTTCTACGGTTGGGATTCATGACGCGGCCAACGCGGCGGTGTATCACCCTGATTATCCGTCGCTCGTGGATACCATCGCGTACCTGCGCGGGTTCGGGTTTACAGTTCGGTTGTGTGTGATGATGATGCGCGGCGAGGGCTGTGTGGCTGATATCGACGGTTTGGAGGAAGTGGTCGAGTTCTGCCGCGCGCATGACGTGGGTCAGCTCACCGCCCGGCCGATTACCGCGGCCGACAACGGTGGCGAGTCACGAGCCGCACGGTTCGTACGCGAACACGGTGTGTCGCCCGATGCGCCGCGGGAGCTGTACGAAGCGGTCGAAGCGCGCGCCCAGGCGCTGTATCCCCTGGCGCACGGCGCGATGGTGTTCGACTGGAACGGTCAAAATGTTTGCTTGTCGAACTGCCTGACCTCGGACATGCAGTCCGCCCCCGGCGACCACCGCTCGCTGATTTTCTTCAGCAACGGCATGATCACCACCAGCTGGGACCACGCCGAGGCCGCTGCACTGCTGCAGGGCGATCCTAATTACGGCTAATTCTTTAATCGTGGCTAATTTCAGCCACGATTTTTTTATCCACAAAATAGGTGCCTGGCACCTATTTTGTGGATAATTTAATATGACAGGTCGTTGGTAATGCACATTATAAAGAGGGTGGTATGCAAATAATTTACGCAGCGCGGGACGCGCCAGAAACAATTACCAAGTCCATCTTTCTCGCCGGGCCGAGCCCACGAAAAGACGGGCAATACAACTGGCGACCGGATGCAATCAAAATCCTGGAGCAGCTGGGTTTTGATGGCACCGTGTTCATTCCGCTACCCGAAGACGGCGGCTGGCCACATTCGTACGACGAACAGGTCAACTGGGAAACGCGTCATCTGAATATGGCCGATGTGGTGGTGTTCTGGGTGCCGCGCGACCTTACAGATCTGCCGGCCTTCACCACGAACGTGGAGTTCGGCATGTGGTACGACACCGGCAAAGCGGTGCTCGGGTACCCGCCGGACGCCAAAAAGATGAAATACCTCGACCATCACGCGCGTCGTGTCGGCACTCCGGTATGCGATACGCTCGAAATCACGCTACAGACTGCGGTGGACATGCTCGGGGATGGCGCTGCCCGCACAGATGGCGAGCGTTTCGTGCCGCTGCACATCTGGCGGACTCCTCAGTTCCAGCAGTGGTACGCCGCGCAGACCACGGCTGGCAACCGACTCGACGGTGCGGAAGTGGTTTGGTCGTTTCGGCTGCAGCAAACCGGCAACGTTTTATTCTGGGCACTGCACGTGGACGTTCATATCGCCATTGAAAGTCGCAACAAGACTATCGAAATCGTTTTGTCGCGACCTGACCTGTCGGTCGTGGTGGCATACTACGACGACGAGGACACCGGCGACACCAAGGTGGTGTTGGTGCGCGAGTTCCGTTCGCCCGCTTCAACTAAGGATGGTTTCGTGCTGGAACTGCCGGGCGGTTCTAGCAAGAATCCAGAAAAAACACCGGCCGAGATAGCCATCGACGAATTCCACGAAGAAACCGGCCTGAAGCTCGACCCAAAATATCTGACACCAGTCGAATCGCGCCAGCTTGCCGCTACCTTGTCGGCGCACCGCGCTCACGTGTTCACCTACCAACTGGACGACGATGAGTACCAGGCGCTACTCGAACAGACCAACCAAACACACGGTGAGTCGGACGATACCGAACTGACTTACCTAGAAATCCATTCGCTCGACGACATCCTCTACGGAGATGAAATCGAGCTGGACTGGTCCAATCTAGGAATGCTTTATCTGGCGATCGGCTAAGATAATATAAGAAGCCGCCTCTTTAACGAGGCGGTCTTATTATTGACAAATCAATATAATCGACATAAGGTGCACGGCTCAGCAAGGAGGAACACATGGACAGAGAAGGCTGGGGCTTGATTGGTTTGGTTCTTGGCACACTTTTCATCATCGCGGTCATCGCGTTCAGCTGTCTGCGTGGATTTGCGGTGGAGCCGCAAACCGCCATCGAAGCCGCCGAGACCATAGGATTCACCGATGTCACGGTGACCGACGAGAACTACATGTGTATGGCGTGGCAGGGCTGCGACCGCAACGACGCCGTTGGATTCGAAATGACTGCCACCAACGCCCAAGGTGAGCGCGTCGATATCATGGTCTGCTGCGGCTGGCCGTTCAAGGGGTGCACCATCCGCACCAACTAACTCCCGAGAGCTGCTTACTTTATCCCCAGAATAGGTGCCTGGCACCTATTCTGGGGATAATTTTTTTCCTTCAAAATTTGGCGGCCAATTTCTATATGTTCAATATAATTTTGCATCGCTTCATCCTCATTGTTTCCAAAATGACTCAATATCCAAAACCGATCGAGAAAACCTGGTTCCGGATCAAGTCCAACAATCTCTCTATATGACCCCCAAGGCCAATCAACCGAATGCTCAACAAAACCGTCTTTCACCGGATTCAGGGCGATATACCGACACACCTCTAAAAAATATCTTTCACTGTCTATGATTTTGCTATCGTATCTCCGCTGATACACCCTGCCCAAAAAGCCGTATTTCTCATTAAAATATTTTGCATAATCGCCGTTAAGCTTTTGCATACCAATGGACAAATTGCCTTTAGGCACGTAAAGACCCAAATGATTGTGGTTTCTCATTTGGCAATGCGAAAAACTTTTCCAGTCACAGCCTTCGCACACATCAGCTAGTATCGTATTGAAAACGATTCTATCCTGATTATCTAAATAAATATCCCCCTTGCGGTTGCCACGGGTAGTTACATGCACCAACATGCCCTCAAATTGTATTCGCGGTTTTCTAGGCATCGCCATTCCTTTACCCCACAGCGATGAAACCGTAAATAGTACTTATCCACAAATTGGTGCCTGGCACCTATTCTGGGGATAAAATAATTAAAAAAGACCGGAGCTGTCCGATCTTTTTACTTCTTCTAATTAATCAAACTTCTCCGAGCCGCACCTCTTAGAAACCTCTCCGCGCAACACCTCAATATGCCGCTTTTCGTCTTCCAAAATATCGCGTAACGCCGCTGCGCTCTCGCAACCTTCGGCCTCGGCGTCTTTTACGTAGTAATTCTCCAGCCGCCACGCATTATCCATCTTAGACAGCATCATCTTCACCAAATTGTAGTTAACATTACGCATACATGAACGGCTTAATCCAATTACGGCTCAATCCTAGCATTTTTCTCCAGCTCTGTCAGGATAGCTTCCTTGTGTTCTTCGGCATACGGACCGACAAACAAAATCTCGGTCTCTTCAACCTCGCCGGTAAACAACTGCCACGTCACGCGACTGAACACCGAATTCATCACCTGCCAGCCGTCGGCCGTGCGAATCAGACCCTTGGCACGCCAAATGTCGCGCGTGTTCATCATCTCCAGCACGGCCTGAACCTTGGCTGGATCAAATACACCGTCCGCCGAATGAAAACTGAACGCCTGCATGTGCAGATGTTCGGCATGCTCCAGACCCTCCCCGATTTCATCCGCGGTTAGCCGCCGCACTGCCGACCCTTCGTCCAAGCCAATCACTGCCTCGACCGGAATCGAACCGTCATTGGTTTTGATGTTGGGCATGTTAGGATAATACTCGAAAACCAAATCCAATACGTCATCGAGCCGCCGGTCGTCAACCAGGCCAATCTTATTGATTACCGCGAAATCCACGTACTTGGTGTAAGACTGCCGCACTATCGGCGGTTCCTCGAATCCACCGAAATTCACCGCGTCAATAACTTCGACCACGCTATCGATAATGATATTGTCGAATCGCTTCAGCTCCATCACGATTGGCGCTGGATGTGCCGTGCCAGCCGTTTCAATAATCACACGGTCCGGTTTCATCTCCAGAATCTTCTCCATCGCAACTTCTAGCGCACCTATAGCCGTACAGCACAGGCAGCCGTTCATGATTTCCTCGGTCTCGATACTCGCTTCGCGCGCCAGCCGGCTGTCGACGTTCACGTCACCATACTCGTTCTTCAGCCAAATCACCTGGTAGTCCTCGCTGGCGATTTGCTTGACTAGGCTCATGATGACGGTCGTCTTACCCGAACCTAGCTCCCCCATCACGATGTTGACTGGTGTTTTTCCGTTTTTCTGTGCCATATGAGTTGAATATTAGTATCAAATAGTACCTGTCGAAAGGTGGTTTGTACAGGATGATTTCGACTCCGAGCGCATACCCCAACGCCCAACAAATCACTCGCCAAGCGGGTTGTAACCACCCGAAACCTCTTCTCCGTCCAGATACCCATCGCCGTCTGAATCCGGATTGTTCGGGTCGGTGCCCAATTCAACTTCCCGCAAATCCGAAAGACCGTCCTCGTCGGTATCCAACTTATCTGCCGGCACCGCATCAGCCGGTCGTTTCGCGCCCGGATCAACGGCCGGATTATCGATTCCCTCCAGCGACACCTCTTGCGACGTGGCCGTATTGGTGCCCTGCGCGAAATCATAACGATCGATGAACGAACTGACCTGCGGCACCCGCATCTGGTACTCAAGACGATACTCGCCCAACTCTTCGTCGAGCGAATACCCGAACGACTTACCGGTATAGAGATCATTTGGAATATTCACTACAACGCGAGTGAACTCATCCGGATTTTCGAACGCGAATGGCGACATAATTTCCAAACCAAGCAATGCATTGAGAGAGGAAGGGTGCCGTCCGTTAATTTCATGATAGTAATCCAAGGCATAGCGCAGGTCGCCGATAATACCGGCCTGGTCACGCATCATCTGGTCCTCTTCGGTCCGGCCGCTGGCGGCTTGTATGGCCTGGCCCCAGAGCAGATATTCTTCTGGCGCCTCCACCTTCACCGGCTGGTTGATATCCTGAAAGGTTAGCTCGGACATGACATCAATCTGCTTCTCATCGAGTGGCGGCAGCTCGCCCGGTTCGGTCGCCACCGACATCGACATCACGTAAGCGATGGGCAAGTAAGACTCGCGGTCCACGTATAGGTCCGAACGCACGGCATCGAGAATCTCTCCGATTTGTTCCGCATCAACGCTAAGATTATCGACCAAAGTAGTCCACCGATCTTTCAGAATGTAGAATCGTTCGACTTTCGGGAACAGCTGTTCGCGCTGATCGTACATGTCGTTCTGAATCAGAGTCAGGCCATCCGGGTCAACCGCCAGCCGAAACAACCATGCTTCACGCCCGAGCGGGTCGCTCGTTCGTTCTGGTTTGCCGGAAGTCATTACTCCCCTGGCCACCGCCCGCTTAAGCAGTAACTCGATTTCGGCCAGTGGATCCATGCGCCCACTTAAAAACTCATCCGCTTCCCCATTGCCGTTCAGCTCGTTCTTGTATTTGAACACTTCGATATCCGGCTGATCCGACTCTTCATCTGCACTGCTGGCTTTTATCCAGTTATTTTTTAGCGGTCCAAGAAAGGTGGAAATTATCGGCGGGATGGTGTCAGCACGCAAATAGACATCTTCATCAACCAACAGCGCCCGACCGGCAATTTCTGCACTTAACCCCTCGGTTTCAAAACTGCCGCTCAGTGTTATCTCGCCTTGCGGGGAATCCATGTTGCGGGTCACATCCATGGACAGACTGAAGTCCGCATACAGATCGGACGGAACCGCACCAAGCGGATTCAGCGACTCTATTTTCTCCATCTGATTTTCCGCGTCATCCGACACAAAGGATAGGATCTTGGTATCTGGTTGGCGTTCAGTCGTCTTTAGACTAAACCTAGAACCAATCCGAGCCGTTTCTATCTGGTTCAGATTATTAAACGCGTCATTCAGTGTCGGCCGCGGAAAAAGAAGCGGCAGATTGATATAACCGCGATAGGCGGCAATAATCATGCCGCCAACAATCACCAGCAGCAGTACAGCAACAATCGCGACGATGAGCCCTAAACCGCGTTTCTTCTTGCCCGTCTGCCCTTTCATGTGTTCTCTGCTGGCAGCTAACACCGAACCGCCAGCCGGTGATGCCGGCGGAATTGTCTCATCAAAAGTCGGCGAAGCTTCGCCGGTCGGAATTGGCGAAGATGACGGCGTCGGCTGTGTTGCCGGCTCATCGCCCTCCGGCGGAAGAATATTGTCTAGCTGTGTGTCGTCCATAATATATAGTAGGTATGTTTGGTGTTATTTTACGTGTTATTAACTTAATCGCCAATTTAATTTGATAACACCCGCTTCTTCGGCTCCACTGCGGGGATGGGGTCTTGGCTCCAGGCGCGCACCCCAATAAACAAAAAAGAGACCTTAGAGGGCCTCTTGAGATCGTCTCTGGCGATAGACAAGCCATAGAATCACCGTCAAAAGATTCAACAACACCTGCGGCGGAGTCACAATCATCAGCCAGATATTATCGGTCGCAATGCCGTAAACGAGCCAGAATGTCGAGCCGGCCAAGAACACCGACAGATAAAAAATATCTGTGTTGCCGGCACTGCGGTTGCGCCATATTTCCAGCGGTTGAGTGCCCACTGCGATAATCAATCCAACTCCGACAACCGTAAAAAACAATCCTTCGAAGTTATAGAATATCGCTAAGGCCTGCCCCGCAAGCGCGGACACCATGAATAAGATTAGCGGCCAGCCCAAGCTGCGGAACTTGCAAATGCCGACCACCAACACTATCTGCGGAATAATCCGTATCGTCGCGGTTAGCATGGCGATACTGCCGATGTCCGCACCGAATGCCGTTTCGGCGACCATGATCAGCACGAAGTACGTCGCCGTAAACCACGAAAGAGAATCGGCGTTCTTCCTAGACCAAACGCGATAGCTCTGTCGCGACGCACCGACGATACCGAACACGCGAATCGCCATCAGTATTACGAACGACACGGTCACCGCGTTCCAACCGAAGTTCTGCAGCTCAATCATCTTCGGCCACATCTTTTTCGGCGGCCAGACGTTCCTCGCGCGGCAAGCGATCCCACAGAATAATGGTCACGATGACCACGATTCCGTAAGCCACATTAGAAAGCGGCACGATCAGGTCGCCGATAGCGAAGCCGTAGATTACCCACACCGTGCAGGTGAACAGCAGCGTCCACAGAAATCTCCGGTCAACCGAACCGCGTGTGCCCTCGCGCGCCATCTCCCATGGTTGCGTGGCGAGCGCCGCCACATTGCCGATACAAAACGCGAGATAGAACCACTCACGATACGGCAACATGAACATCGCCACCACCGCGCCGCAGAACAGCGCGGTCAACGCGTATTCATACCAACGAAAACCCTTGTACCACCACAGGCCAGCCAACGCGACCACTGTGAGAATCAACCACGGCAGGTCGCACACCAACGCCAGACTGCCGATTTGGAATCCATAGATGATACCGGACGTCATGTACACCGCGGCATAGCTGAACAGAATCACCGACACCGAACGACCGGAGCGGCGCTGCCAGATAGTGCGGGTCTGCTTGAACATGCCCCACACGCCCACTGCAGTGGTGACCGCGATGATGCCGAACGTGAGCGTGACCAGGTTCCAACCGAACTGTTCGATCTCAATCATCTTCGGCCTCCGTTTCCGCTATGCTAGACGCCCGTACGTGCGCCGGCGCTGGCGGCAGAACGTAGTACAGCACTACCGTGCCGATAACTACCGTCAGGAACGTCGGGTTCGAAATCGACAGCACCCAATTACCGATAGCAATCGAATACACCGACCAGAATGTCACACCAACCAAAATGGTCCACAGGAATTGTGCGCTGACCACGCCGCGATGCCCACGACGAAACATCTCCACCGGCTGCGGCACGAACGACAGAATCGCGCCCATCGCCACCACGAAATAAAACGTGTCCTTGACCGGAACCAGTGCCATCGCCACGATTCCGGCCAGAATCAATCCGGTTGCGACCCATTCCCAGGGCCGATAACCCTTATATTTCAGCAGGCCGATACTGACCACCATCTGCAACACCGCACGAAAGCCCATGACGATAAGCGCCAGGCTCTTGATCTCGAGTCCATAGATAAAACCACACGCGAAAAACAACACTCCGTAGTTCATCATCAGCACCGAAACCGATTCGCCGGACCGCTCGCGCCAGATGGCGATACCCTGCTTAATGAGCCCCCAGAATCCCAGCAGGGCCGTGCACATCGCACCGATGAAGCCAACCGTTACCAAATTCCAACCAAACTGCTGAAACTCAATCATTCCTCTCTCCCTCTTATAAAGAACGCGGGTAAACCCGTTGGCAATTAATTTGGCATTTTTGCTTCCATCGGTCAATGCGACCCAATGCGCTTGACAGGTCCGCATCTGCTTGATAAAAATTCAATCTGACACAGTGTCAGTGCGACAGTTTAAGGAGGAAAGATGCTTGGTCTTATCGTTTCGGCTTGCTACTTTCTTTATCTTGCCTTTATCGGCGGTGACATGAGCACGGAAGCGGCATTCCTACAGGCTTCCGGGTTGCTGTACAGTTGGTACTGGGTGGTCAGCATCATCTTCGCGTTTGTTCTCGGCGTGTTCGCCTTGCTCATGATTCTCGGTGTCGGCGTGGCTGGCAGCGCTGGCGGAGGTTTAGCCTTCGGTGTGATTGGAGCGGCAGTCGGCGGAGTAGGCGGCATGACGGCCGGTGGTCTGCTCATGGCGCTCTCCTTGGCTGGATTCGTAGTCAGATGTGCCTTTCTGATCGGCGGTGCCTATCTCCTGATGACCGCCGGAAGCGCCGACATGGCATTCGCGGATTTCGAAATGTGGCGAATCGGTGTCGGCGCAGCGCTAATCTTTCTCGGCATCATTCTTCGCGATAGCAGCAGATCGTCGGACGACTAGGGGGATACCCGCACTTTTATGTGCGGGTTTTTGTTTGGGATCATGGGGTATGGGGGCGGCTGTGGAATTGCCGGGTTGTTTGGTTTTTGAGTTTCTGGCGGCGTGCTGAGGAGGATAGTCCCGAGCCGTAGGCGTATGCAAAGCAACATGACCACTTTTTGGGCCCGGCCCAAAAAGTGGTCATGTTTCTGCGGCCAAAGACGTGGTCCCAAAATTCAAAAACCACCGCCGGATAAAGCGGTGGATCACAAGACAGCAGAAACGTTCACCCAACCAACTCCCCTATCTTCTCCAAAACTTCGGCAAACGAAACCTGCGTCTTAATCATGTACAAATCCGCACCAGCCTCAGTCGCCCGGTCGATATCCTCTGGCTGCGACAACTTAGTCAACACAACCACCGGCACACCAAACGTCTCCTTAACGACCCGAATCAGTTCAAACCCATCATGCCCAGGTACCATCGGCTCCAACAATACCAAGTCCGGCCTCAACGAACCCAACATTCCATGTAATTCATCAACGCTAGTCGTGTAGTGCGGATCATAACCCGCGCGCTCCAGTTTATTCGCGTATATCCGAACCAAAAACTCGTCCTGATCAAATATGAGAATTTTATTGCGCGGCAATTCGATTTCCATATACACCTACATTATCTCAATAAACGGCGGCTCCTCGGCCGCGATATTCTGATCGCGCAAATCCAACGCCCGAATCAAGTCCGGCACGATTTTGAACAGGACATAATCATCATTACCGATATGCAGAATCGGTGGCCAAACATCTTTGAGGCCCGCACCGGCCGCAGCCACCGCATCCAACCGCTCCTGACGCTCCTGTTCATCAGTCACTCGCTCGGCCCGACCGCGCATCTGCACATATATAGGCAAGGCGCTGCCGATACTTAATGAAACCACCGGATTCTGCTCCAAATTCCTAACCTTGGAGGTGTTCTTCCGAGTGACAAAATAAACATTGAAGTCATCGTCAACCGCATACACCACAGTCGCGGCATGCGGCAAGCCATCCGAAGATACGGTCGCCAAAGCCGCCAACCGATTATTTTTCAAGCTATCCAACACCAACTTTTTCAGCTCTTGGTCCGCCATATTATTTCTTCTTGCCCTTAAGTAATTCCTCCACCTTGTCTGAGATGCTTTTCAGACTGACGTCAGACTTAACCAGATAATCATTCGCGCCAAGATCTTCACAGCGCTTGATTTCTTCGGCTTGTCCCAAATTGGACAATATTAATACCGGAATATCGCGTGTATCTTTGTTCAGCTTCAGATTGCTTAACACTTGGAAGCCGCTCATTACCGGCAGCATCAAATCAAGCAGGATTATATCCGGCGTGTCTTCGGCCGTCTTATCGAGCGCAGACTGACCATCCTTCGCCAAGGCCGTTTCATAACCCTCCTGGTCGAATTTCGAAGTCAGCGCCTTGGCCAAAAGCAAGTCATCCTCTACGATAAGCACCTTTTTAGCTTTTTTTGCAGGCATAGTCTCTTATATAAATTATTCTAATTACATTATACAGGTTAATGGGCCTCTCCGTCTTGTGGTTCGTTGTGTTCAATCGGGAGAGTGATATTAAATTTCGATCCCTTGCCGACCTCAGACTCCAGCCAAACCCGACCGCCAGAAGACTGGATAACTGACTTAACGATATATAAGCCCAAGCCGTAGCCTTCCGTATCCAGCAATGCCACATTGTCACCGCGAAAAAACTTTCGAAAAACCCTATCCTGTTCCTCCGGCGGCACACCAATTCCCGTGTCCGTCACCCATACGGTAATTTCGCAAACGCTGCGTTCGCCGCAGACCATCACCGAACCGCCCTGCGGCGTGTACTTGATGGCGTTCGAAAGTAAATTATATAGAACGTTTCGTATCAGGCTGGCATCCACATATGCTTGACCTAGCTGGCAGGGCTCAAAATGCAGCTCCAGGCCTTTTTCCTTGGCCTCAAAAGACATGTCCTTAACCGCAGAGCGACATAGGGCGTCCATGTCAACATGAGCCGGATGCGAAGAAATGCGACCGCTTTCGATTTGCGACACGTTCAGCAAATCATTAACGAGCTTGTTCATGCGCACTGTGGAGCGCTTAGCCATGATGAGATATTCCCGCTGCTGTTCGGTGAGCTTGCTGATATCGGAGTCATAGAGCATCTCCAACATCCACTTAAGCGACGACAAAGGCGTTCGCAGCTGATGTGACGCAATGGAAACAAATTCGGTCTTGGCACGATCGATGGCTCGTTCCCTGGTAATGTCGTGCATAACCGCCACCGCACCAAAAACCGAACCCTCATCAACCAACGGTGCCGCCGTTACTGCCACCGGAACCATCTTACCATCGGCGGACAGCAGAGTTGTGCCGTCCGGCGCATGCGTAACGATACTCGACTCCATGCATTCAACGATGAAATCATCGCTGGCTGTCTCATCATCCTCGTTCACGAAGCGAAAATGCTTCTTGTAGGTCTGTCCGGTGGTCTGACCGGATATTTTTCCGGCCATCACCTCTGCGACGGCGTTGCACATCAGAAGATTCCCCTCGCGATCCAAAACAAATACACCGTCGCCGATACTGCGTAGCATGGCCTGACTCTGTTCCCGCTCTCGCTCGGCGACGTCTTTTTCCTGTTGCGCCGTCTCGAGCGCACGCAACACATCTTCTCGTGATTCGACCAGTTCAACGTTGGCTTTTTCCAAGTCATCGGTTTTTTGAGACAGTTCCTTGCCCTGCGCTTCAATCACCGATATTTTTTCGCGTAACACGCTGATGTCATGGCAGACGAGCACGAAAGCATAACTCTTGCCCAGAGACACGCGGCTCGCTGACAGCGAAATCGGAATGTGACGAACGCCACCGGTGCGTAAATATGTTTCGGGTATGGATAATTTAATTCTCCCGCCCGAATCATCGTCCAGCAGGCGACCTATCACATCATGAGCGCACGGGAGAAATGTAGAAATCTGTTTTCCAGACAGCGCTGACACGGGTAACCCAACCAATTTGGCGGTTTGCTGATTGGCGACCGAGATACGACGTTCGGAATTCACGATTATCAAAGCTTCGCCCATGGTATCGATGATATCAGCCGCCACCGATGACGGAGAAATCTCGAACAGTCTGTATCGCAGCATGGCATACGTGATAGTCGCGACATACAGCGTGGTGGCTATATTCGTGTAAGGACCGATCGAAACTTCATACCAAGGCAAGTAGTTGCTGATTGCCGAAATCACGCCGATGCAAATACCGATAAAAATCAGTTTGCGTTGTTTCTGCACCAAACCAGTCGAATTCATTACCCCAAATGCGAGCAAGGTGGTTGCATAAGCCATGGTGCCGACCCACAGAACCAAGTAATACGGGTGTAGCGGACCCGGAACAGGCATGTAAGCAAAATGAAACCCACTCTCACTCATGGTCTCAATGATGAGCGGCGTAAAAAAAGTGACGACAAAGAATTCCATCACCATTATGAGCAGTAGTAGGGAGATTTGGTGTCGACTCTTCTCCAGCTCCAACATGACAATAACGAAGTACAGCAGAAACAGAGCGCCCAAGGTGGCCGCCATCAATTGAATCCGTAACCAGAACAACATGACGTTTGGATCTACTGTTGTGGTAAAGACCGTATAGGGTACCGCCCAAGCCGCTACACTAATCGAAAACAAGAAGAACGCGACGTTCTTCTTGCCATAAATATTTCTATTTAACACGACTAAACTCGCCGCAAATGCTGCGGTTGCATTAATCAGACCGGACCAGAAAAAGAAGTTCAGTGGATCAAATTGATAATTTGCGGGGTTTAGAATCCCCATATTTTTTACCTAACTTTCGCCAAAAAAGATAAAAATCCTATTTTTTGCGCAGAAAGTCCTTTTTTTGTCTATTTTCAGCTTAATTATAACAAAAAATGACCCTCAATTCAAGCTGAAAATTGAGAGCCGTTAGATTTAAGGTGTCCGAATCTATAGCCCAGACTCTGGAATCGGCCTGTATCGCACCGCCGCACTCACGCACAGGATGCGCTTGGTCATACGACCGATGAGCGGAACCTTGGTTAGACGATCAATGCCGTCATTAATTCTCTCCAGGAGCTGAGCTACATCGCGCATTCGTTGCGCGCCAATGTCCTCCAGCGAAATCTCAGCCCTGATGATCCGTCCGTCCGCACCCCTGTAGCGAATGATTACAAACGGCATACCAACCGATTCCCCGATTATTTCAGTGCAGACCACATCTTCAGACTTTCGTATTTCATGAACCAGAACACCACCCTTGAGGCGGTAGTTGCGAGCGTCTTCGAACAGCCTGATTTCTGTCACGCCGACCTCCAAAACCGAAAGAAGCTCAAAAAACGTAGCATTATTACGCCAACCGGTCAAAGCGATTGAACATGCGTACTTTTTTGACCCCTCACCTTACACCCCCGCCTGGCAGGCAGGGGCTGTGGGATGAGGCTCAGCTTCGAGTATGAACTTTAAATCGCCGGCAAAACGGAATGGGACGCACCAACACCGATTTGATACAATGCTCACATGAGCATTCTCCAATCAAAAACTGCGATAAAAATATCAGCTAGCCGGTTTCTGCATATTCTGTTTTTTTCGTTGCTGTCCGCAGAAATTTTCATCGTACTGGGAGATATTTTTCTTTATCAGCTGGAATGGTTGCCGTGGCGATCAATGAGAATTCCGTTCAATATTACCCGTGAGGACACGCTTGTGAACTGGTTCTCCAGCATGCAGACTTTTGTAACCGCACTGGTGCTGCTGGTGATTTTTCTGCTAGCGCGACGAAAGCGCCAAAAACATGCCTGGGGTTGGGCGGTGCTGACCGGATTTTTCGCCTGCATGTCCATTGATGACGGCTCAAAATTTCACGAACGGATAGGTTCATCGTTTAGGGAAGGCGCTGATGCCCTGTCACTTACCAGCAGACTGGCCGATACATTCCCTAGTTACTACTGGCAGCTAGTTCTCGGACCGCTATTAGTTGCGATAACGGCCTTCATGGTGGTTTTTCTCTGGAAGAACATAAAAACCAGAGCAAACTTCTGGTGGTTTATGATAGCAATAGCTATTCTGGCGTTCGCCGTACTGCTCGATTATGTCGAAGGTGCGGATCAGGGAATATTTGCGGTGCATACCGTCAAACATAACGCCAAATTGCTGGAAGAATTTTTTGAAATGTTGGGCAATACGATATTCCTGATCGTGTTCCTACGAGTAATGATAGACCGAAACAAAAACATCACATTGCATTTCAAAAAATAGAAAAGCGCCTGAAATCTGCCTGGCACCTTTACGCGGTGCGGAGTGCAATAAAAAACTAACGTCCAAAATCGACCAAAAAATATAGATCGACATAAAAACCGCCAAAGTGGCGATTTTTTTCTTTAGCCCCTGTTGCACGGCATCTGATACGGCCGACAAAAAATATTCGGCCTACACTTTGAGCTTCCGCTCACCGTCATGCCTGATAAAAGCAATGAGAACCCGCCCGGCATGCGCACGGCAATCCCCTTTTGCGGTGCTTCCACCTATCTCGTGTGTATGCGTCAGGTTGTCAAATGAACCGATTCAAGTAATATTTAAATGCTCTTTACGGAGGAACGATGAACGATGAACAAGGCGTTGACCTGGATCGAGTCGTTGAGTTCTATAGCCCTCATTCCGGTCAGCCGTTTCATGGGGCCGTAGCCGCACCGCCGCAAGCGATTATGGATGTGGTCCTCGAGCTGGTCTCTGCGGTAATGCCGCTGCGGTCTGCGATTGATAAGTTGAAGGCGGTGGGCATTGGCCATGTCGAAGTGTCTAGGGATGCCATTCTGCTGTTCACCCACTCGCCAGATGAGCTGAGCAGTCCCAGCAGGACAGCTTATGCGCACTGTTGGCGATTACTGCGCTTCCAATAAGCTAAAAGAGGGCGTCAAACCCTCTTTTTTTGTTTGCTTAAAATATTACGGCTGTATTATCCCACTCGGTGTGGCCGTCACAATGCCGGCATCAAAATCACCTACGCCATGTCCCAAACAAAATTCAACCACAAATTCTCCATTGATGTCAGTATAGTAGGAGTATTCATTATCAGTTTCTGAGCAGCCACCATCCCGAGGCATAGGAGCTGACGGTATGCTGCCGTGATAGACATTCTCACCGGCATCGCACTCGTCCTTGAAACCGCCTTCGCAAAGAGCGGCATACTCGCCTTCGCCTAAAGCCACAGGATCTTCTTCAATTGGATAGCCGTTAGCGTTATTGTTGTAAACCTCCAATGACATCATAATCTGCCGAACATCAGCCACACGCTTGGTGTCGCGTGCTTTTTGTCGAGCCGAATTAAAACCGACCATAGCGATTGTGGTCAGTAAGCCGATAATTGCAATAACTACCAATAACTCAATTAAACTAAAGCCTGTTTGTTTGGTGTCGCGCATAGAGTTTCTTTATGTATTGTAGATATTTTACCTGATACAAGAAAAAGCCGCATCTTTTGAGCGGAAAAACTGTCAGACTTATTTTAAGGCGGCCAATGTTAAACACAAGTCTGACAGTTATTAGAGCAAGAGCGTTCATCGGAATGCCGCTGAAAAACCGAACAGCCCACCAACCAAAAAACTCCAAAATAATAACCCCTGATAGAGGGGTTATCTGGTTACTGAACCTGAATTGTAACTACCTCAGCCACGAGTTCGGCGACCGCAGTCAGAAAAACATAGTCGAGCGTATCGCAGGCGTCGGCCGAACGATGATAGTACGGCGTCACGTCATCGCCGCCGAACTCCTCGCATGACTGAACGGCTGGAATGCCGTATTCGGTGAAGTAAACATGGTCAGAACGACATGAATCTCGGCGCACTACTCCGCCAACTCGCGTTTCGCCGGCACGCGCATTCAGTTGCTCGGCAGCCCGACGATACAGCTGCATCATGGTATCGTTAGGCGCGACCGGCATGCCGCAGTGGGCCAATTCGACCACCCGATCGTCATCGCTGTCCCAACCTATCATGTCGATGACGTGCGCGCAGAGAATATTCATCACTGGTGTCAGCTCCCGCGCCACCGCGTGACTTCCAATCAGCCCTTCTTCCTCCTGGTCGAAGAAAGCGAACAGAACATTCACGTTCCGAGTGGGCAGGGCCGCCAACTGACGAGCAATCATAATGGTCGCGGTCACGCCAGATGCGTTATCATCGGCGCCGGGCGTAGTGGCAACCGAATCATAATGCGCCCCGACCAAAATCCATTCATCGGTCTGACGAGTGGCGTGCAGTTCGGCCAGCAGGTTTATTCCGCGCCCCTCGTTCATAGCCACATACTCGCGCGTCATCCATTGTCGGTCGATTGCGATCCACTCGTAATTATGCTCACGATACTGCAGCCCGGGAATCTGCCGCAGTTGTTCCGCGATGCGCGCTCGCGCTCGAGCACGTTCATCGGGCGTGTAGCGCCGACCGTCCATCATGTCATGCGAGTCGCCGGATGGGCCGCCGGTAAACGAGCACAGAAAATCACGCGGAACGAAATCGTCGTTATCCGCAACAGCAAGCCGCTCTGCCTGCCCCGAACTGTTGTCCGTCCCAATTTCTGCTGCCGCAGTCCGCCGAGCGCCAGAACTACAAGCCGTAAATGCACTGGCAGTCACCACCGTCAGCATCAGCATAAATCGCACCTGCACCTTGCCCTCCTTTATGGAATGTGCCCAACTGAGCTTCACTTATTTACAGCGCAAAGTCAAAAACCGGGCCAAACCCGGTTTAATCCATCTTTGATGCATTAATCAGCTAGACAGTACCGCCCAACTTAGCGCCAACGTAAATGATGTAGGCAATTAACAGCAGTGCTGCCTCACGCCGTGACAATCTCTTCCGACTCCATAAAACGAAAAATACCAATGCGGTGAGCACCATCAACATCACCATATCGATATAAATCAATGATTTTGTCACCAAAATTCCAGATACCACAGCTGCACCTCCCAACGCCACCAAGATGTCAAAGGTCGTACTGCCAATCAGATTACCGACCGCCAATTCGCCCTGCTTCTTTCGGATTGCCGCCACCGACGTGGCGAACTCGGGCAAACTGGTACCTAAACCGACGATAAGCGCTCCGACTACCGACTGGGCCACACCCCACTTTTCGCTCAAATTCAAGGCGTTTTCAACGGTCATGTCTGCCGAAAAGGCCAACAGCACCAAACCACCGATTAAAGTAAAAATAGATTTGAAAAGATTGATTTTGGGTTGTAAGCGAATCCTATCTCTTATTTTTTCTTCGCGCATCAGCAGCAAGAGATACATCAGATAGGCAAGCAGCATGAGCAAACCGTTGCCACGCGTTATTTCTCCGTCCAATGAAAGGCCGAACAACAGCACGGCGGCAAACACCAGCATGAAACCATCACGAAGCAACCGGCTTCGCTTAATGTGCAGGGTGGTTATCAGCCCGGCCAATCCCATCATAAGCGCTGCCTGCCCAAAACTGGTCCCGACCGTCTGACCAACGATGAAGCCAGAAGTTTCATTGCCGGCAACGCGATCGAAAGCCGCAGTCAAAGTGACGAAAACTTCCGGCACGTCAGTACCGATCGCCAAAATCGTCAAACCAATAAAGGCACGTGATAACCTGAAGTGATTGGCAATATCCAACGCACCGCTAATCGCCAATTCCGAGGCCAACCACAGACCCGCTAGGCCACCGATAAGATATAGCTCTGTCATACTGCCTAATTTTATAGCAGGGGGAAAATATAATAAAGACGCATCGCCAGCCCATGCGACATTCTAACCACGGCACCACCCTTACCATAACTCACAAACCAGCCGATGATGAATGCACCGACAACGTTGTGATCGCGGGCGGAGCGCCGCAGTCTCGTGAACTTTAAACGGACACCCAAAAAAAACGGAATCTTTCCGAAAGGCTTCTGCAATTACCATATCGTGTACAGTCCCTACTATCGCCTTTCTTCTAACGAATAGTGGTTTGACCTTTATCAAAACCGAATCGCCGAGAATTAAATATAAAACCGACCCCACATTGAAGATCGGTTTTTTGCGGAATTAATCGTCTGCCGTGAATCTTTGACTCCTTTCCGTCTTTTTTTGCCCCTGCCGTTTCTTGTCACTTAGACGCCGTTCGTCCGCGGCGCGGGGTTTTTGGGTCTTGATTCGCTTCTTTTTAGGGGTGAGCGCCTTGCTCACGGCCTTATTCAGCCGCTCGATGACTCGCTCACGATTGTTGTGCCAAGAACGGCTCTGCCGCTCAGACATCACGACTTCATCATCGCTGTTGAGGTTATTGGCCATGACCTCCCGAATGAGTTGCTTTTCCTGATCGGAAAACTCGGCTGACTCCATCAGATTCCATCGCAACACTGCCTTGGAGCTGGTCTTATTGACCTTCTGACCACCCGGACCAGAAGAACGTGTGGCAGTAATCTTAAGCTCACCCTCCGGTACGAGATTGGGCATGTTGTCCTCCTTGTTTTTTGGTTCGTTCAGCGCCTCTTCCGGCATCGACGAAAACCCTTCGTTATGGGTCATACCCGACAATTATACCATATAGTGACCAATTGATTGCCAAAGAACTGCTAAACATAGCATAATTTTAACAATGAGTCAAGCGTATGAGCAAAATACGTAAAAACGAAAAAAACCACGCGACGTCCCGTAGGCGCTTTTATACAATCATGACTGGTTCGACTGTCCGAAAATACGCATCTCGCCTAGGTCAGGGGCAAGCCCGCAGTTGCACACATGTATTTATGAACATCCGTAAGACGCCGCTTGGTCTTCTACCCTTAGGTTTCTTACACCAACCTCAACCAATTATCCTCAAGCCTTTTTATTTCCTGTTTGATTTCCTCTAGCCGCCGGGTTTTTTCCGGCACGTAGTCGGTCGGATTTTCAAAATAGTATTTAAGAATGACGTCTTTTTCATTCTCCAGATCGCTTATGCGATTTTCAAGTTTCTTTCGCTGACGTTTTAGATTGCGTGCTTCTTCGGCAAGTCGCTTGCGCTCCAACTTTTCAGCGGACGGTTCTTTCTTGATTTCGACCTCGTCCTCGACGCCGCGAGCCGACAACTCGTAAACATATTCCTCAAACGTGCCGATATATTGTCGCACCGTACCGTCCGTCACTTCGAACAGCCGATTGGTTATGGCATTAGTGAACGTTCGTGCGTGTGACACCAGAATCACGGTACCCGGATATTTCTTGAGCGATTCGGCCAGTACCTCTACGGTTTCGGCGTCGAGATGATTGGTCGGCTCATCGAGCAGCAGAACGTTATGCTCGCGCAACATTATGCGCGCCAGCCGCACCCGTGCTCGCTCCCCGCCGGACAGCACACTGCACGGCTTTTCCAGATCGTCTTCACGGAACAGAAACGTACCTGCCGCAGCCAGGATTCGCTCCCCGGATGTGCCGGGCAATGACGCTTTAGTCAACGCATCGAGCACGGTCTGCTCTGGCGGCAATGTCTCCTCGGACAACTGCGAGTAGTAACCGATGTCCGCCCGATGCCACCATTTAATTTTTCCGTTGACCGAGGGCAGAACGCCAGCCAGCGTTTTTAGCAGCGTGGATTTGCCGCGCCCGTTTTCACCGACAATCGCCACCTTGTCTCCGCGCGCTATTTCAAAATTTATTTTCCGGGCAACAGCGCAACCGTCATAGCCGACGCTCAAACCTTCGGTAATTACCGCCGGACCGTCCGGCACCGAACTACAGGTGATGGTAAACGCCGCAGTCGGCAAAGACCCTTCCACGATCCGAAGCTGATTGCGCAAGCGGCCGATATGCTTAATCTTGTCCTGCGCCCGCGATGCCTGACTCGCCTTGAACCTAAAACGATCGACGAACTTCTGATTAGCCTTAATCTCGCGCCGCAATTTCTTGTTCGTCTTTTTGGCAAACTCGGCCTGCTCTTCCTTCCAATCCAGATACGTATCCACGTCGCCGGTGAAATTCACCAGCTGGCCGCGCTCAATTTCCCACGTATGCGTACACAGATTGCGCAACACTTCGCGGTCATGCGACGTGATGACGAACGCGCCGTTATAGGTCTGAAGAAATTTCTCAAACAACAGCAGAGTCGGTAAGTCCAAATAGTTCACCGGCTCGTCCAGAATCAGCACGTTCGGTTCGACGAGCAGCATCCGAATTATCTTCACGCGAATCTGATAGCCGCCAGACAGTTCAGCCGGTACGGCGGTCAAAACCTCGTCGCGCATATCAAACCGCGCGGCCAGCTTTTCGCATTGCCATTTTTCTTTACCGGTTTCGGTCATTAGGTGCTGCAAGACGGTTCCGGCCTCAGGCAGGCGCTCGTGCTGATCCAGCACGCCCAAATGCGCATCCGGCATGATCATAATTTCGCCGTCGTCCGGCTTGTCCTGCCCAGTCATCATCTTGAGCAGGGTGGTCTTGCCTGTGCCGTTGCGGCCAATTAGCGCAATGCGCTGTTTTTC
Source organism: uncultured Gammaproteobacteria bacterium (assembly GCA_964486995.1). Lineage (GTDB taxonomy): Bacteria > Patescibacteriota > Patescibacteriia > SG8-24 > SG8-24 > JAHJAU01. The sequence goes on from CAZAOV010000001.1 coordinate 60,782, forward strand.
GTAAACCGAAAAAGATACGCCCGACAGCACCACCTGACGACCGTAAATCCGTTCAACGTTTTTTCCGGCGATAAGAGTTTTCATGTTGCCACCATACTAACTTATCAATACAGAATATTGAAGTCTTACGTAGCAAAAACCGCTCGGTGCACCGAGCGGTTTTTGTTCGATGATTACTGCAGTCCGATAAACGGCGTGGCGTTGCCCCAGTAGGTCGGAGTCTTTCCGTCCCATTTCTCGATCCAACGAAGTTGCAGCACGGCCGAGCTAATCTCCTGTCGCTGTAGGCGCAACGACTCGGCCTCGGCCTTGGCTTGCTCAATCTTCTGTTGAGCCTCCAGCTTGATGCGATCCAAGTCACGCTCGGCCTTCAGGGCGTTCTGCTCAGCGGTCTGCTTGGCCTCGATGGCTGAATTGAACTGCGCACTGAAGTCAAAATTGACGATGGAGAAATCATCCACCGACAGATGATTGGTCTGCAGGCGTTGGCGTAACTGGTCGGTTATCTCGGTCTTCACCTCTGGACGTTTGGTGATTAGCTCCTCGGCAGTGAACTTGGCGGCCGCAGATTTCACCGATTCCTGAATGGCCGGGTCGATAATGCGCGAGGCATAATCCAAACCGACCTCCTGATACAGCTTGTTGACCGCATCCGGAGCCGGATGATAATTGAGCGCAATCGTTGTGCTCACGCTCTGTAAATCTTTAGATGCGGAATCAGCCTCAACTTGGATCTTGCGTGTTCGCACCTCGATATTATGCACGGCCTTAAGCGGATTCTTGATATGGATTCCCTCATCAAAGACGTTATCTTGCACCTTACCAAACAGCGTTATGACGCCGCGGTGACCGGCTGGCACCACCGCCAAACAGGTCGAAGCGAAAAGCAGCAGAACAAAGACCGCAACCGCTCCGGTTATGGCCTTCTTGGGTATTTTTGGTTGCATATGTTTCTAAAATTATTATTAGGTTAAATATTGCAGACCTGCCGTCCTTTCTCCCGTCATTCCCGCGAAAGCGGAAATGATGTGAAGGGCGACATTGGCATATGAATGAATATTACACATTCGTCACAAAAAAGCATGGTTTAAACGTGCCATGCTATATTTAACGGGTAATTATTCATTTGTCTATGCAAACCAATACCATGCGTCACTCATATCAAATCATTGCGGCTGCAGCAGTAGTCGTGCTTATGTTCTTCTGGATGCCGAACGCATATGCGCAGGTACCGGAATTTACCGATGAGCCATTTGACGCAACTGGCCTGTGCGTCGATGAGGGCTATGAAAGATACGAGACGCCCATCGAGTGCGAAGAGCGGTGCGATAATTGTGTCTTGGACGAAGACCAATGCTGGAGCTGTCAGAGTCAGCCCGAACCGGAAACAACGCCTGGTCTCTGGAAACGGTTCACCAACTGGGTCGGCAGTTTTTTCAGCAGGGTCGTACAGTTCATTACCGGCAACGCACCGACCGAAGAACCGGATCCGAACCGTTCTGAACTAAACATTGCCTGGCGCACGGCTTCTGCGGCAGGCAAGAGCGTGCTCGGCTATCATCGCGGCGAGGGTCGCGGCAATGAAGAAGCCATAAACCAGCAAATCAAAGATGCCCTTGCTAATGCCGACTCCATACCGGACTTGCTGAAACTGCGCACTATTTTCATGATCTATTGTCAGGACAAGCACAACCAAAATTACAAATCCCAAGCCGCCTGCATGAATGATTTTATGGATGAATTTCGTAAGCGCGGCGATGTCCTAAAGGAACGGCTGTTGGCACAAATCGATTCCAGTGACGGCAGTGCCAAAACGTACAAGAGGATTGTTGGCCTGCGCTCAATCCTAATGGCCGGCACGAACGCGAGCGGCGAGGGGTATTGGTTTTCGACCGACAATATCAAGAAGGTCATGGAAGCGTTGAAGGGCAAGATGAAGGAGTGGCTACAGGCAGCGCTAGTGCACAACGCTTCGCTCGAGAACATCCATACTTGGTATTACTTTGCCCAAGCTTACACTAAGGCTGTCGTAAAGGAAGGCGACTCACCCGGCTCCGGCCTCATGGAAGGGTCTAATCCTTCGTTGTTGGTGCGGTATCGAGCGCGACGACTGGCCCTGCAAGAAATGATTAAGATCGACATCTGCAATCCCGACCCGGAGAAGCTCAAGAAGTTCCAGGAGCTGTTGAGCCAGCCGCCCGGCTGCAGAAAAATTCTCGGCAGTACGGTTGCCTGCGCTGATATAATGTCCGGCAAGCTTGAAGCGGCGTACGCTTATCTCTACGACATGGACGAAGGAGACGAAGCCAACGACATGCCGCAGAACAAGGCGTCGGAACCGATTAAATGCGATAAGCAAAGCACAACGACCACCGCTGATACTTCCGACGATGAGCCCTTAGCCGTTCCAACCCCGCCGACCGAGGAGAGCGGTGATGATGTCGGCGCTTACGAGAGAGAGACACAAGCAACTGACTCGGACGGTAACCCGACACAAGGTGACCCACCGCCGGTCGGCGCCGACACGGAGGAAGGCACCGAACATACCGGGGCGGATTCAGGTGCTGCCTCCGGCAATCCCGAACCCGATTCAACCGAACCGCCCGGCGACACGGAATCCGACTCGACCCCCGCTTCCGGCGATTCCACCGATTCGACAGATGAACCAACCGAACCAAACGAGACCGATGACCCGACAGTCGAGCCGAACGGTACGGGCACGCCTGACCCCTGCGAACTGCCTGAAAACCTTGATTCGCCCGAATGCATTACGGCCGGCGAACCGAACCCGGAGGAACCAACCGCGACTCCAGTCGTTCCGCCAGACCCAGAAGAACCCTACTCCATGTGCGATGTCGTCATAATCTCTGACCCGATCGTCGGCTGGGACTTCTATACCCAAGACTGCAATGCCGCCCGAGAAGACGTGATATTCGCCTTCACTTCATGTGGCTGGCAACCCCCTCTGGTCGTGGCCGACGATTCCGGCCCGGAAATCATGTGCTACGAAACGGCCGGCGGATTCATAGATTATCAATCTATAATTCCGTGCCATCCGATCCCCTGGCCAGACGAGCCCGTCGTTCAGTGTGTCGAGGAACACCTGATGATGTAAACGAAAAACGGCTGAGCATAAACACGCTCGGCCGTTTTTTATTTACTGATGTCAGCCAACGAATCGCCTTGTTATTTCCGCCGACCAGCTGCTTTTTCTGTTCGCTAACGGGCGCCTGCTACCGCTCTAAAACAGCATTAAGTTCATCGGGCGAGGATTGAAGTCTAGGATGCCAACCGGCTTGCCGCTACCAACGACGATTCAAAAAATCTGCTCGGCTCGGAACCGGTGGGGACGCGAGCCGTTAGTGCTTACCCTATTATTGCGCCAGATAGGACTTTAGCGTATAAATCCAGTCTTCCTCGCCCTGCGGATCGTCTATCTTTTTCATCAGCAGCCATTCCAGATAACTGCGGTCCTCTTTAAGCACGTCTTCCAGCAGCTTTCCGGCATGTTTGCCGAAATTGATACGCCGCATCAGCGACGGTCGCTTGGAAATCTCAATCATTTCCTTGTATATATCCGCATCCTTGCCGTACTCGATCCTCATCTTTTCCTCGAGACGACCAAACAGGCCTTCCAACACATCCACGTCTCCAGCCGCGTCGTGGGCGACCGCCTTGATATCCAACCCCAGATAATATCGCAGGTATTGAAGTGAATAGCGCGGTATCTTGGCTTCCATATCCAAGTGCCGCACCAGCTTTAAGGTACATATGACGTTCTTGGTCACTATACCCTCGCGCCGCAGCATGTCCGCGTCGAACGCGGCGTTATGCGCCACTAGCACCGCATCGTCTCTTTCCAACAGCTCACGCAAATTATTAAACATCTCGGAATCCTGAAACGCCGGTTTGTCGTCCACTATTTTTTGGGTGATGTGGTGAACTGCCATCGCATCAATCGTAATCGGCAACGGTGGCTTGAACAGCTCACACTTCATCTCACCCTCCGTTTTGTATGCAACTTGGCACAGCCGATCCTGCGGCTTCACGCCAGTGGTTTCTGTATCTAGAAAAACTAATTTCATAATTATCAAGTCAAATTTATTATGAATATAGCATCATTGGCGAAAAACAAAAAAAGACAGCCGCCAAATTGTGTCCGCAATCAGACTCTCACCTCGAACAAACCGTTCGGTACTTTGCCGCCACCGGCATCAGTATAGACAAACGGACTGCGCGAGCCCCCACCGCGAAGTGTGACCACATCGCTTAATTTGTCAGAAACAGTCTCATCCTTGGAATGTGCGTTCACGCCCATTTTTTGCGCTTTTTTCTGCACAAAATTACCCATGGCTTCTTTTATCTTCGGATGCGAATTGCTGCTGTAAACGCGTTCCATAAACAGCGCCGGTTCGCCAGCGTCGTTTTCCAACATACGCACCACGGCTCGCGCCAAGATGTTCTTGTCCTCATCGTACATTTGAATAATCTTCACGCCCGGGTCGCTCAAATATGACATCAACCCGACGTTCATCCCCATGGAACTTTTATAGCTCTGGCATGACGGCACCGGTTTCTCGCCAATCAACGCATGCACTGACACATCAACCTCGTCGGTCAAGATCAGCTTGGACTTAGAAATCCGTTCACCGCCAAACATGCTTTGATGCGCATTATGCAACAAATGTTCGATGCGTTCCAAATCCTGCGCAAAGTCAGGATTCTCGTCGTCGAATACGTCATGCATATCGCGGAAAACAACATCGAGCGGCAGGCGTTTCTTTTTGTCGTCAAACGCCAGTGATTTTGTTTCCACGCCCTCCAGAGAGATGCGTCGCAACCTCGCGAGGTAAATCTGCGCCCGAGTTCTCTTGATTTCCGGGTTGTTCCCCGCCAGGTGTTCATTCACTTTTTGCTGCAATTCGTGGAACTCCGCTTTCTCTTCTTCCGGAACATCTTCGTATTTCAACCCTTTCTTCCTGGCCTTCTTTACGGCTTTGAAACGCGCTTTAAGCTCCTTTTGTCGCGCGGTCCACTCTTTGATTGGCTCGGTCAGGCGCTCGTATTTGGCTTTTAGAACTTCGTCATCGGGCGGAATTTCGTTCACATCAATATGATGATCGGCCATCGCCTGAGACAGAATGTCGCGCACGCTGCTATGAACATCCTTGATGTCATAGCCGAGTGCCTCATCAAAACCAGCTTCATCATGTTCGAGCCAGGCACGATACTGTTCGGCCGACAGCTCGGTCGGCAACAACCCTTCTTGCCTGAGCCGATTCAATCGGCCCTCAGCCTGCTGTTCGTTCTCCGGCGATCCGCCCTCGCCCCACGCCCGCCAATCCTCATAGTCACCGGCCACCACATGTTCAATGAACTGCCTGAACGCATCTTCCATGTCGGCCCGTTTCCGACAGGTTTGCCGATAATAAATCGACAATGCCGCAATCGCCTCACCGGTCAGGCCCTCAAACCGCACCTCGTTCTCCGACTTCAGCTCGAAAATATTCTGCATGTGTTCGCTGATACGACCCATGAGTTTGTCGCGCAACTCTGACCAATCACCCTGCGCCAAATCATATTCTAAACCTTCATCCAGCTGATTATGCGCCACAAACTCCAGCATCTCTACCGCCTCCTTGCGCTGAGCCGATGACAAAGCAAATATCGCCGGAGCATTATCCTTAGCAAGCGGCATGACATCTAATATCGCCACGCGATTCATCATATCCATGAATTGCTCGGGCGGATAAGCCTCTGACGGTTTCAACTGCTTGCCCTTTCGCTGCTGCTGAACCTTGGCAATGACCTCCAGCTCTTTGCGGTGCAGTTCATAGAACGCTTTACCCGATGCTATTTCCAGCATGGCATCATAATAGTCCTGTTCCAGCTCATCGGCCTGCTCGATGTGGTGATAGGGATTTATTTCCGCCAGCTTATTTGTCACCTCGGCCGACAAATTAAGTTTGTGATAATACTGCCCGTATCGATTACCGGAAAACGCCACGCTCCGCGCTCTGGCCAAATAAAGTTTTTCTAATTCCTCATCTGGAACTTGTTCTCTGATATCCCTAAATTCCCGACTGGTATCAGTGAGCACCGCCGGATTCACCACCGCATATTCAGCGATGTTCTCGCGCATCAAATCCTGCATTTCTAAATCATCCATGCCGGCGACACCTGCCTCGAAGACATAAAATTTATTCGCCTGACTCTCTTCGGTTATGGAATCACGCACCTCGTCAATCCATCGCAGACGTTTGCGCTCATGCTGCTCGGACAGCGACTCCTCGAGGCGCTCTTTTTTAATATCATCAATTTTCTGCAGTGCCGCGCGCAAGTCATCCCGTAGTGTCTTTTTTTCGCTCATGGATACCAACTTGCTTTTCAGGCGGTCACGCAAGTATCTCACATTCTGCTCCTGTCTTTTTAGCCCCTCCTGCCACCATTCGAGGTGATTCTTGAAATCACTTTCCACCCCATGCAACTGCCTTAGCAGCTTTCCGTAGTAACGAGTTTGACCAGTTTCCGCCAGCCGTTCCATGAACTGCCGTCGCAGTCCAGGCAGCGCAATCATCTCTCTCATTATGCTTTCACTATCTAAAAAATCTTCGATATCGACAGACCGAATTCGCTCTAACATGAGTCCGATGGTTTCTCGAGCTCCGATTAGCTCAATAACGGCTCTCAGTTTGTAAGCCAGGTCTGTTGCCGCCTCGAAAGCGCCGGGCTGTTCCAGCAAGACTCGTTTTATTTGTTCCTGATAGGGTTTAGCCGCTTCGCTCCCGATGAAATACTCAATAAAATTTAAATCAACGGGAATCGTCAGCTGCCGCTCAAAAAAATCTTCTCGCTCCTGTTTGCTGTACACCTTTTTGAATGCCAAGCTGCCAAACAGGTGAGGCGACGCCTCGATTGTCCGCCTAGCGGTGACCTGCAGGGTGTCACTGCTGATATCGAAAGTTTCACCGGATTTTTCTTTCTGACGCAGTTGCTTTGTCAGGCGCGGATAGTGTTCAAGAAAATATGACGCGTCTTTTTGCATTTCCTCAACCAGCCGGTCAGCCGGAACAATATCGTGTTGAAGCGCATATTCGATGTTATACATCCATAGCGCCGGCTGATGCTTGGTGATTTGCCGCACCAGCCACTGCTGTTTGTCCGGCGACAGCACCGGCAACACCGAATCAATCTCCAGAATCAATTCACGTGCCAAATACGAACTCTGGCCCTCTTCAATTATGTGTCGGATGTGATGATCCAGAACTAGCTTTTCTAAATCAGGCGCGCCCTTGCGCTGGCGATTGAATTCGGCGATGCGTTGCAAATCCGTAAACCGATTCGAATTTAAGTAGCAACCTGAATTTCGATACAACTTTTTCATTAGTTCGGCTGCCTGTTGCTTGTCTGCACACAACTCATCGATGTGATTCATCACCGGCACGCCGGATTCCACCATCTCGATGAACAGATCATCCTTATCGTTGAGATAATTTTCGTATAATTTGTAATTCTTCAGTATCGCCTCGGCGCGACGTTCGTTAGCGATATCTTTAAGTTTAGCCAGTCTTCGTGCCAGTGAGCGGCTGGCAACGGCGGATTGGTGTACCCATCTCACGTCGTCTTTTTTTACCCCCTCTCGCCTGACCAGCTCGTCCATCACGTCTTTTTCTTCGGCCTGATCTTCGTCGGTCAGAAAAAATTCGCCCCGAGAATAAACCAGCCCATGGGAACTGGTCTGCCCAAGCATTTTTTCTAACATCTTGTCGGTAACCAAATCCGCTTCCTGCAATTTATCTAAATATTGCAGTACCACGGTCGGCATGGTTTCTAGCGTTGCGATCATCAGCTCTTTCGCGTCATGGGCTTCGGGGTGCTGCCGACTGTATTCGGTCATTACGTCAATCAACTCTTCTATACGGTCGTAACTGTTAAAGTGCGCTTCGCGCAGGGAATGGCTTTCTTCCTTGCCGTTCACTTCGACGGAAACGTGATGCTGATGCAGGTTGGTAAACGGCACCACCATGAGCGCATGCTCGGAATCATTTTCGCGAAACTCCTGCAAAAAATCTTTTCGAACCGCAATCGGAATATCATACCAGCACTCATGAAAAGTACGCACTGCTGTGCCCGGTTCTATGAGCCGACCGAGGTAAACGCCCAGATCAGCCTTCTGCTCCAAATTCATCGCCCTGACCTTGTCGAGCAGTTCCTCATCCCCGACCATGTTTTTGGCCAGCAGACCTTCAACGATCTGCAGCTGCTGACTCTCGTCGAACTGGTCGAACGAATTCTCGAACAGATCAAAAAGCGCGGCCATATCCTGCTCGGATGCCTGCCGCACGTCTAGCGCTCCGCCTTCACTTAACCTAGCCCAAACCTCCTGAGAGTCGGGCTTCCTGTCTATTTTATGCTCTGGTTTGTAGCCGCCTTCTCCTAGCATTGCGCAAAAAATCGGTAAATATGCCTTTATTTTAGCACGAAATTGGACCTAAGTAAATCTTACGATATCAAAAAACCACCCGCGCGGGTGGTTATGTTTTATTCGTCGAGCAGACGAATATTCGAGCGAATACCGCGATAGGTGTTCATATACACCATCACCGTGGTGCCACGTCCGTCGTAGTAATCAAGATTGTTGTGCCAGCGCTCATCGCACTTAACTACGATGGCGCGGTCGTTGTCGCCCCAGGTTTCGACGACCGTTCCGACGCGCCAGACATCGCCGCGCGTTCTGACTTCGACCCGCGTGCCTTTGGGAAAAATTTCCCAGCCAGTTTCTAAGGCATCGGTGCCGGGGTCGTCCCAATGCTCCCGACCGTTGGTCGCTTCGGCTAGCCGGTCGCGGTTGACGCTTTTTTTGACATGAGATGCTCCTTGTTTGCTCAATTTCAGTCGCCAGCTGTTCGGAGTTGTTCAGCGCAACTTAATTTAACGCAAAATACCGATATGCGAAAGCGCGGGGGTGATACACCGGCTGGTGAATCTCGGCAAGGGGCGTAAGCAGGTCAAGGTGTAAAAAACCGTCAGACTTGTTTTAAGGGGGCGCATAGCGTCGCCTTAAAACAAGTCTGACGGTTTTAGAAGATTCAGAAAGCTACGCATTAAGTATCTGGTCACCATCTACCCACCCAGGAACAACCGCCAGGATGTATTCCCGGACGACGAGGATTGCCTTCTCCTTCCGCAACATTTTAGCTTCCACGGCGGACGAGCGCAATTTCTTTTGCCACGCGGACTGCCTGATAGGCAACCACTAACACCTCGAGGCGGCGGGGACGAGTCAATCTCCGCCGCCGTACTCGAATACACGGGTACGAGCAGAGCGAGGCGGCTGACCGGCCGGGGCTGCAACATTCCCGAATCGGCCAGATTATCAAAAAGATGGGGGGGGCGTAACGCTAAAGATTAAAGACACGGTCCCTAAATACCTAATCCTGTTTTAACATATCAAAAACGTCCGACTCAGCGTCGGACGTTTTTGGCAGGGGCTCGTGGACTATGTTAGAACCCTTGCGATGGAGGTGTAGGGCATTAGTTTCCCGAAGTACCGTCGATACCGTCGGAACCGTCGCATTGACCGATTTGTGCTGCATGTTCTAGCTCCCTCTCGAGCTTTCGCGAGTTTCCGTGCTTCAGCATGCCCATATAGGAATTCAGTGCGGGCAAACTCGCACCACCGACAACCGACCTAAGCATCCTTCTTTTCGTTACGGTGCGCAGCACGCGATGGTCGGGGAAATGCACCCATCCGAGAAAGTCGATACCGGACGACAGCGTCTTGATGCACACCTTGTTCGGATGAAGTTCGAGCCGAAGATCTTCTCGCAACTTTATTTCAATCACCGGCAGGTGGTAGGTGCAGGTGTACGTGCAGTGGCTCTGGATCCTGTACAATCGTGCGTTCGACACTGTTATCACCTCCTTTCGCTGGGGGTGATTTCAGTTAACTGACCAACTCGCTACGCGTCAAACGCACACACCAGCTAAAGCTGGTGGTTTATTATCTGAATGGAAAACGCCCCGCGCAAAGAATGCGCGGGGCGTTGCCGAAGGGCTAAGAGCTAAGGCTCTAAGAAGGACAGAGGAATCAAGTGCTGCTTGCTCGAACCGCCGCCGGGTAGTCCGAGTACCAGTCGTTGTCGAGCCAGTGGTAACTCCAGTCCCACCAGCCGCCGACCCAGTAGAGAGAGCGGACGCACAGAGTGCCGTCAGGGCGGCGGTAGATGGTACCCCAGAAGTACACCGCCTTACCCTTCCACCCCTCGGGAATGAGGTGCGGATGGACCAGCAGGTGGTCCAGCACGTTGGCGTTCAGGGCCGGCTCGTCGGCGATGATACTGCGAAGGCCATCACCTTTGACCCAACCGGCCTTCTGCTTCTCGGAAACGAAGAGGTCGATTCCGACCTTTGAAAGATCGAGGGAGCCGCCCTCGCGATGTTCGACGACCTCCCACCTGTCGGGGCAGAACGGCGCGGCATCGCAGTCGACTAGATGGTTCGAAAGGCAGATCGACGCGACCATTCGGTCGATAATCTTAGTATCGGCGAGCATCGCCTCGCCTTGCTCTGGCGTGATTCTCTCCGCGATCTTGCCCATAAGGGCGTTATACTTACCAGCTTTCCAGTCAAATAGGTTGGCCATGGGTTACCCCATCCTTTCCTTGCCGTCGGTTCACGCGCACGGACGACCATCGTCCACAGGCGTTATCCCATTGTACAAAACGGCGGTGCGAGGTCGAACGATCAACCACGCACAGCCATTTTCAACATGCACGAATTGGCAGGTACGACACTGAAATATAGCATTTTTTGCTGTTTTTGTCAACCTCAATACAGATGGACCACAAGTTATGCTTCTGCCGCCTTCAAAACAAAAAATTACTCTACATTAAGCGGAATTTTTTGGCAGGGGCTCGTGGACTATGCTAGAAACCTCAACGCACACTACTGAAGCTTCTATATACTAATTCGGACATCGCCTCGTGTTTGCCAGACATTCCATCAATGCAGGCCCTTAGGTAGTCTGGTTCGTCCCAATCGACCTCCGGCAGCCCCAAGCTTGCTACCAGCAAATCAAGGAACAGTCGAATCGTTCGTCCGTTCCCTTCACGGAACGGATGTACTGCATTGAACTCGTTATGTATGAAGGCAATCTTGTTGGCAATTTCCTTCTCACTGTCTTTTTCCGTCGGAAGGCTGCCTTCTAGAGCCTGACTTAAAGTATCCATTGAATCCCGCAAATGCGCGACCGGCGCAAATAACATGTCGTCTTTAGATATATCGACACGCCGCAATTCACCAGCCCAGTCATACAACGGACCCAAAAAATACTCGTGAATAGAAAAAAGTAGCGCAACATTGAATGCCACATTTCCCTGCTGCAGCAGGCCGAAGAAATGCTCGTATGCGTCCGCCAACAGAATGGTCTCCGCATCCTCCAGCGACTGCTGATCCGTGATGCCAAGCCTGTTTTTCAGCACTCCGTTCACCAGACCTGCATCCTCATCACTGACGTTATATCGAGAATGCTCGGCCATTTCCCTTCAGTTTCTTAATAATGGTCGCATTCTTTTTTGCTCGCGAAAGACTCATGCCCTCGATTTTTGATGAGCGTGCTACCGCTTGCCGCAGATCATTCATGGTGGCTTTCTTTCGTTTTGCCATATCGCTTTATACTGTAATTATGGTTATATTTTAGCAAAAATTTAGCAACTTAGCAACTCCTTATCTTTCGTATAGTTGGCCAAAAAAGGAAGTGGCAATTGCTTTCACTTACATCTAGAAATCTCACCCATTCAACTGACTTAACCTCTCCGTCAATGACTGATTTTGGCGTACCCTCTTTACCTTCAACAATTTCCACTTGATGCATCATGGCAACGACATGATAAAACCTGTCGTCTTTTTCTATGTGCAAATATCTTTCTGCTAAATCGTAAAATTCAGATGATTTAACCTTGTATCCAGTCTCCTCTAGAACCTCTCGATGAAGAGCCTCTTTAACGCTTTCGCCCATATCCATCCCACCACCAGGAAACGCGTACAAACCATGATGGGGCCTGACCATCAAGATTGAGTCATCTCGGATAATCACGGCATAAACCGTCGGTCGCCAAAAAATTTCTACGTCGGCCGGGATTTCTTTTTCAATCCCTTGATTGTCATCAAAATAATTCATACTCATGCATCCTATCACACCCAAGCTTTAATTGATTACTATTAAAGCAATCAAAAATCCCCTGCTAAAATTAGCAGAGGATTTTTGGCAGGGGCGGCAGGGATCGAACCCGCAATAAAGGTTTTGGAGACCCTTGTGATACCATTTCACCACGCCCCTATGAATTGCGTTTGGATGTTACCTTAGGATTTGGGGTTGTGCAAGGCTATTCGAGCGGCCTATCTGCTGAACTGAATCCTTACCGCAATTCGAAGTCCGGGGTCAGTACGACGGGTTGATTGAGTGTCTGGTGCGTTTATGTGGATTTTTGCCTCCGCAGGAATGACATGAGGAGGACGAGAAAATCAAGCAAGAAGATCGTTGCCGAACAATCAAGCACGTGACGCTTAAACGGCGGTTGCCCGCCGTTTTTTCGCTTGATTGCTACTTAGTTTCCTTGTGCAGCACGTGCTTCTTGCACCACTTGCAAAACTTTTTCATCTCCAAGCGGTCTTTCAGCGTTTTCTTGTTCTTGTGGGAGAAGTAGTTGATGCGCTTGCATCCAGTACACTCCAACTTCATCAAATTATCTTGAGACATATTCTTTGCTGTTCATTACGGCAACGACCTTAGCCGATTTCCGTCATTTTGTCCAGTCCCGAGACTAAGCTCGGCGTACTATTTCTGGAGCCACCTCGCGGATTCGAACCGCGGACCTACTGTTTACAAAACAGTTGCTCTGACCAGCTGAGCTAAGGTGGCGCAATCTTCACGAAGGCTTCGTGGTGACTGGCGACGCCAGCTGAAGCCTTGGTGAAGGCTGGTGGGCAGGGCTGGATTCGAACCAGCGAAGGCGTAGCCAGCAGATTTACAGTCTGCCCCGTTTGACCGCTTCGGTACCTACCCGTGATTTTACAATTTGCTTTAAATGACTTTCCGCCCTTGGGCGATTTTATCTTCAACTCTCGCTTTCGCACGTCAGTTTTATCTAGATGTTCTTCAGCATATACCAGCGTCCATGGTCGATATGCTTTAGTTGATCTGACACACCCGGAATTACGCTATCGCAATCTCTTTTTTAATGTCAGCGGTGTAACCAATATGATACCGACCTCGTGCCTTACTGGATAGTATATAGACAAAATATCGCATAACGAATCTAGATGGAGCCGACGATCGGACTTGAACCGATGACCTACTCCTTACCATGGAGTTGCTCTACCAGCTGAGCTACGTCGGCACGTAAGTGCTATTCGTCTATGCGATATAGTATTTTTTATTCGATATTTCTTGAATTGTCAATCTGCGTCAAACGAGAACTTGCTCCGCCGCATCTTCTTCCTCTTCCACTGAAATCTCGTCAATTCGCTTCTGCAGGGAATCCAGCTTTTTATTTTCGGGATTAGCGGTCCGCAAGCGCTCCAAACTTCCCATAGCCCTTTCCTTATCGCCCTCTATTATACACGCTTCCACCAAAGAATCAAGATGTCGTGGATTTGCCGGCTCGAAAGATACCGCATACTCTAATCCCACCCTAGCTGAAACAAAATCTTCGACCTCAGAGCAGGCTTCAGCAAAGTTAGCATATTGCTTTGCAATGTCCGTATGAGCCGCCTTACCGGCTGGACAGCTGTCGGCAAACGCCTCGAATCGCGGCACCGGTACGCCCTTAAGCTCGGATACCGCTTGCTTGCAATATTTCTTCACCAGCAGCTTCACCAAAAACGCATAGATATCACGCGCCCGATCCCAGCGCTTTATTTCCAAATACAGATTCCCCAAATCGCGATACACGTCCTCGTTCATCTCGTCCAGCGCCACCACCTCAATCAGCTTTTTTTCCGCTTCGCCGTACTTCTCCGCTTGTATCAACTTAGTGGCGTCCTCGCGCAGCCTATCGGCCTGACTGATTTTTTTATTCTCAGGCAGTATTTTTTCATTACGAAATTGCCGATCAATGGTGAGCAATTTTTTTACCTGTCGCCGAAAAGCATCACGAACCTTAACTCCAAGAGGTGTCAAAAAAGATAAAATTCCGCCCGACCATTTTTTCGCCGCACGGCGTACTCGTTCGTCCATGATCTGTCGCTTGCGTGCCAGGTCACGCTCCTTGGGGATCACTTCGGTGTTAATCAAAATCAACTGCGGAAACTTGCTTCCGATGATTGCCGCAATCGTCACTAGGCAGGCAATGATAATTCCTAGGCAGACGAAATAAAACATAGTTACATTGCGTAAACTATTTTGGCCATTTTAATAAATTCATCGGCCTTCAAAGATGCGCCGCCGACCAGCGCCCCCTCAATGACTGGGATATCCAAAAACAATCCGATATTACTGGAGTCAACCGAGCCACCGTAAATCACGAAGCAGTTATTGTCGACCACGTCAGTCGGATACATATCACTGAGCTCGTCGCGAATCAGCTGATGCGCCTCGGCTGCATCGTTCGAATCCACAGCTTTTCCTGTGCCGATAACCCAAACCGGCTCGTAAGCGATAATCACTCGTTGATGGCCGACCGGTCGCAAATTGCCGTCACCGAGCGCTTTACGCACCTGTTCAATCACTACGGCGTCGCGCTTGCCGGCGTCGCGCTCCTCCTGAGTCTCGCCAACACAAATTATCGGATTGATGTCGTGTCGTAGCAGGGCTCCAACTTTCTTGTTTACAATCTCATCGGTTTCATTTAGGTATTTACGCCGCTCCGAGTGACCAACGATGCAAAACTTACAACCCAACTCCTTGAGCGTGACCGGAGAAATCTCACCGGTGTAAGCACCCTCGTCTTCCCAAAAAGAATCTTGACCGCCGAGCGAAATACCGGCGCCGCGAACCATATCGGCGACATTACTGAGCGCCAAGTGTGACGGACATAAGACCATTTCTATCTTTGGGGAGTCCGCCTCATCGGACGGCAAACTCTTGGCGATTTGCTTAGCCAAAGCCTCGCTCTCGCTTTCGTTGAGTTTCATCTTCCAGTTAGCGATTAGATATCTTGTGCGCATATGTATCTCGAGTATAGATGTGTAGCAGTGTAGGTGTGTAGAAGACCTACACACTTGCGCATGGAGTCTGCTGCAAATGAGCGGGTCTTCTATACTTCCACGCTTCCACGCTTCCACGCTTCCACGCTTCTATACTATTAAACTGTTATCTTAGCTCGCTTATAGCATCTCTAAACATCTTACCATCTTTATACGGTCCGATGATGGCCATGGATAGTCGGTTGCGGCGGAAAATATCTTGAGCCGCCTTACGAACATCGTTGCGAGTTACCGAAAGAATCGCTCGAATCCTATCCTCGGGCGTGCAGACTTTTCGCGACAGCAGCTCCTGCTTGGCAAACCAATCGGCCTGCCGGCTGGAATCTTCCATGGCTAGCAAGGTTCTTCCTTTTATATACTCTTGAGCCCGATGCAGTTCCTCGGCTGTCACCAATTTCTTTTTTATCTTGGATAGCTCGCTCAGTATCAATTCATGCGCTCGACTAACCCGATCTTTTGCCAGGCCAGCTTGAATAGATAAGTCGCCAATATCCTGATAGGCACCCGGAACTGCCCGGATGTAATAACACAAACCCTCGCGCTCACGCACGCTCGTAAACAATCTCGAGCTCATGGTTCCGCCGAGTACTGTGGCCAGCACCTTGAGCGCTGGCATGCGGGAGTCATCATATTTATAGGCTGGAAACGAAATGGCAGATTGCACCTGCTCGGTGTCGCGCTCGTGAATCCGAATGCGCGGTTTGCGATAACCGGCCTTGGACAAACTAAATTTTTTGTAGCCGCGCGGTCGGCCATTAGCTTTGGTGCGACCAAAGCTGTTCTCCAGCATAGACAGAACCTCTAGCTCATCAAACTTTCCGGCCACGGCCAGCACCGTTCGAGAAGGCACATAATAGCTATCGCGGTAATCAATCAGGTCGCGCCGCGTTAATCCGTTGACTGTATCTACGATACCCCCAATGCGTTGCCCCAACGGAGAGCCGCGGTATATTTCTTCCTCAACCAGCTCCCCGACCAGCATCATGGGATTGTCTTCGTACATCCGCAGCTCTTCTAGGATTACTTGCCGTTCAGAATTGATGTCGCGCGCCCGAAACGCCGAATGATAAATCATGTCTTCGAGCATGTCTATGGCTAGACCGATCTTGCCAGACTGCAGTTTGATGTAGTAACCGGTGAAGTCTTTGGCGGTGAAAGCGTTATAGTCAGCGCCGACCGAATCCAAATCGCGCGCTATGTCCAGATTGGTCGGCCGACGACGCGTTCCCTTGAACATCATGTGCTCGATGAAATGTGACGCGCCGTTCAACGCCATGCTCTCATACCTCGAACCCACCTCATACAAAGCCAAAACGGTCGCCGCTGCCGTGTCGGCATGCGGAACCGTGATAACGCGGATTCCATTTTTGAGCCTATGCTTTTGGAAATTCATTCAGTTGTTTGTGTAGAGGTTTAGAGGTATAGAAGTTTAGAAGGTCGTATTGCTCAGCATGGTCACCCTGCTATACTTCTACACTTCTACATAATAACTATGACAATCGTACTTTTTCTTCGAGCAATGCCGGCAATTCCTCAATCGCCACCCGCTCCTGTTCCATAGTATCGCGATCGCGGACCGTCACCTTGTTGTCTTCTGAGGTGTCGAAATCGACGGTGATGCAGAACGGTGTGCCGATTTCGTCTTGACGACGATAACGACGGCCGACTGAACCGGATTCATCGTATTGAACCATGAATTTCTGCGACAATGTGTCGAAAATTTCTCCGGCGATATTTTTCAGCGGCTCCTTCTTGGACAAAGGAAGCACCGCGGCCTTGATCGGCGCGATGGCCGGATGGAACCGCAACACGGTCTCGACATCCTTGGCCGATTCGGTCGTGGTAGTGCGTCCACCATCTATCTCTTCATAAGCATCAATCAAAAACGTCAACACCGACCGGTCCAGACCGAGCGCCGGCTCAATCACATACGGCGTGTATTTCTCGTTGGTCTCCGGATCGCGGTAAGTCAAATCTTCACCGCTGTACTCAGCATGCTGCTTCAAATCAAAATCGGTTCGGTTGGCGCAGCCCCACAGTTCGCCCCAACCCCACGGGTACTTATATTCTAAGTCCACCGTGCGTTTGGAATAATGCGACAGCTTTTCCTTGGGATGCTCGTAATAACGCAGGTTCTCTTCCTTGACGCCCAGCCCGGCGAACCACGTATGCATGAAATCCTTCCACTGCTCGAACCAATCCTCGTCGGTGCCCGGCTTCACAAAAAATTCCATCTCCATCTGCTCGAACTCGCGCGTGCGAAAAATAAAGTTCCCCGGCGTAATTTCGTTCCTAAACGACTTACCGACCTGCGCGATGCCGAACGGCAGTTTGAGGCGCTGTGTCTGCTGGACATTTGCATAATTCACAAAAATCCCCTGTGCGGTCTCGGGTCGCAGATACACCTCCGAAGCTTCGTCCTCGACAGGACCCATATGAGTCTTGAACATCAGGTTGAACTCGCGGATGTCGGTAAATTCACCACCGCAATCCGGACAGCGTAAATCCTTGAAGTTAACTTGCTCCTCTTTTAGGCCGGGCATTCCGGCAACATGTGCCTCCACCAGATGATCGGCACGAAACCTTTTTTTACAGCCTTTGCAGTCAACCAGCGGATCGGAAAAACCCTGCAAATGACCGGATGCCTCCCAAGTCTTGGGATTCATTATTATGGCTGCATCCAGGCCGACAATATCCGGCCGACGCTGAACCATAGCCGTCCACCAAGCCGCACGCACGTTATTTTTGAGCAAAACGCCGAGCGGGCCGTAGTCGTAAGTCGATCCCATGCCACCGTAGATTTCGGAGCCGGGAAAAAGAAAACCGCGTCGCTTGGACAGCGATACGATTTTATCCATTAGTTCGGGTTGTTTTTTTGCGTTAGTCATACGGAAATAAGGTAACACGAGGGGGTAATGGGGGCAAGATTAGAAACGTGCTTCTGGAGTTCGTGAATTTTAATTAATGTGCCCCCGCAGTCGAATACTCTAATATATTTTAGAAAGCACGCAAAGGAAACCTTGCTTACGACTCCTGAACTCTATAAACAAAAACCACCCAAGGGTGATTTAGGGTGGCAAATATCGAAAACTGTCTTACTAGTTGGTGGCGGCGTCCTCCTTCTCCTGCTGCTGCCGGGTGACCTCAGCGTGAAAGCCCTCGATGAAAGACTCCGCCGCGCCGCATACCAGCAACTCATCATGGGGGTATGCATCATCGGGACCAACCAGGGCCGCGATCGGTTTTTCGCCGATGAAAAACTTGATCACTGCCGCGATGCGCTCCTGCATACCGCACTTCCAAGCCTCGAACCGACTCACTGGCGCCAAAAGCTGACTCTGCATGTTGTTATCTCCCTTACCCCTCACGGGGCTGCCCGTTGTTGGGCTGACTTTGTAATCTACACTATTTCGCTCAACGTGTCAATGCTTTAACCACCATACGACCATTGGATTAAGGTTCGGTGGATTTGTTTTCGCTGGCTATGCCGACCGGGCGGCTGGGACGTCGGATAGGGGCGTAGCTGCAGAGCTCGCCTCTGCCCGTAGCGGCATGCGCTCGCCGGACCGGGCAAGGGCGAGTCCCATCGCCCAGGATAAATAAAAAGCCGCCCATTACGGACGGCCTTGAAGCTCAGATATCCTCCTTTGGAGTGTGAATCGGCTTCTGTGGCAGCGGCGGTGGCGTCATCCTGGGGTCCGTACCAACATGCAGGTGCTTGCCCGAAGCATAGCCCCGATCCTTGATCCACTCGTCAATGACGTTTACCGGAATGTCGATTCTTTGAGTATTTCGACGCTCCATTTCGTCATTGTAACGCTGCAGCTCCTGATCTAGATTGATTCGGTCCTGAACCGATTCCAGAAATGTCTGCTCTCCTTTCGGGAACGCCGAGAAGAACACGTACAGACGATGCCCCTTGCGAAGCGAGGTCAACACATGCCGCCGACTCTTGGTCCAGATGTTCCAGCGACCACCGCTTCCTTGGCGCAGAACATCCTCCTTGGTCCAGGAATGCAGCGCCTCGGCCATTGAGACAATCACCAGATGGAAATCGTGAACGGTCGTATTATCCACCTGTTTTTCAGGGGGATCGACAGAATACGCCCGACCACAGTAGAGTTGGCCGGATACTCGCCTGATGTTCAGGTTCATTTGGTGGACCCTTTCTTCTGGCTGGAAAGTGTTAATCCCAGCTGTAATACTCCGCCGGAAGCGGGGGTGGCGTTGCCGAGCCGTCAGTGCCGACCCGAACCGATTGATAGTCAAACAAATCGATTTCCAGAATGCGTTCGACCTCATCCTCGATGTTGGTGACATCGAGGGTCATGAATTCGGCGATAGCTGCCATGGTGTTGGCGGAGCCACCGTCCCGCTGACTGACCACGGCCTTGTACACGCCGTGGGCGACCTTCTTGGCGCCGACGCCCAACTTCTTGGAGTTGACTGTGAACAGCCAGCCGCCATGATGATTTCTCTGCCGAACGATTTCACGAGTTTCGTTGGCGATAATCGTCGAAACGGCCCGAAAGAACTGCTCCTCGGTCTCGTTGGCGTCAAGCGCCACCTCAAACGCCTTTCCGATTAGCGATTGCTTGCCATGATCAAAGTCAAAAATCATGTTTTATCCTCCCCAGTCGAAAACTAAAATCCCGACCGCTGATATGGAGACGGATATCTAGGGTAGTCGTACGACGCCTAGAAAGTGACATTTCCACTGGATCGTCTCCAGCCGGAGCCGGTGACAACCAGGTTCCATGTCGAGGTCGCATCTTACTGGTGAACCAATAGATTCGACCCATCCCCCCTCCATGTCAACAATCAGGATATGTTACCTGTCTGTACTTTTCTGAGTACAGACAGGCAGTACTTGAAAAAGTACAGACAGGCAAGAACTGAAAGAAATTGGTCCTTAAAAACTCCTGGTTAATGAAATGGAGGCGTATTCTCAGGGTGTGTCCCTAGGGATGCCTGAGAGTGATGTTTCAGCTGGCCACTGTCAGCCGGAGCCGACTATGGCTAGTTCTGCATCAAAACCGCGCCTTCCGGATAAGCTCGGTCAGTACGGCATGTCCTCCTCCATTCCGCTAACCAGGAGTAATATTTTATTGATCAACATGACACTATATCATACCTGTGAATATTTGTCAATAGTATATGACAAAAAACACAAGTGCTGCCCAGGTATCTTAAATTTATCTATAAAAAGAGGTTACTAGCCGCCTAGCAACCTCTGTCAATTTTTTTTGACAAGTTTCTTCTAGAGTGTCATCACATCTTTCTCTTTCTCCTCGCCAATCGCTTTAATCCTCTCGTTGTAGCTCGCGGCCAGCTTGTCCAGCTCCTCGTGCTGACGATACTTGTCGTCTTCACTAATCTCGCCGCTCTTCTCGGCGCTGGTAATTTTTGTTCGCGCCTCATCACGTACCTTACGAATCCCGATACGAGCTTCTTCCAACTTCTCCTTCAGCACTTTTACCAACTTATGCCGTCCCTCTTCAGTCAAGGGAGGCAACGGAACGCGAACTACTGTGCCGGCAGCTACCGGATTAAAACCGAGATCTGCCTCTATGATCGCTTTCTCGACATTCTTTACGATAGTCTTGTCCCACGGCTCAATTTGAATAGTCTGCGAATCCGGCGTGGTGATAGATGCCAATCCGACCAGCGCCTGCCGCGAGTCGTAGGCCTCCACCTGAATGTTCTCGACCAATTGCGGATTAGCGCGACCAGTTCGGAGAGACGACAACTCATCCCGCAAACGGGAAATTGTCCCTTCGAATGACGCCTTATGACCTTCGATAATTTCACTCGACATAATTATAATTTCATTCAATAGCGCACTCGTAACTTTAGGTCATGCACCTGTTTTTCGAGTTCGCCCTCAAGGGCAGAGTCAAGCTCTGCAGCTACTTAATTTTAGTTACACCCATATATAGAACGTTTGAGTTGGCGCTGTCAACATTCAGCACCGAGGCCGTGCGCGATGTGGGGAGTTTCTTGGGAATCCAATTAACGCCGCCGTTTGGTGAACGATAAAACGTAGTGCCGGTACCGTAGTAAATCGCATTTACATCTTTCGGGTCAACCGCGACCGAATATATAATGGTTGACCGAGGCGGAGTCAATAAATCAACTGACTCCCAGGTCTCGCCATAGTCGCGCGAGCGAATTAATCCGTACCGACTAGCCATGATTACGACCGCGGGATCCGAGACGCCTAACGCCATGTCAGAAAATTCAATCGCCCCAGAAAATTCACGATACCCCTCGGCCAACTCTTTCCAGTTAATGCCGCTGTCGTCGGTACGATAAATCCCGTTGCTCTTGGTAGCCGCATACAACCGCCGACTGTCAGACGCAATCATGTGCAGCTGCCGCACTGCGCTCTTGAACGTTATTTGATTGGCCCAGGAGCGACCGGCGTCTGTGCTCTTCAAGATATCACCACTGTCAGTCGCCACCCAAACCGTGCTCGGATTAAAGAAATCGATTAACGCCGCCGTGGTCTGCCGATCAGTGCGCGCATCCAGATAGGTCGGCTCCCAAGTTCGAGAACAATCCTCGCTCTTCAGCAGCCGGTTGGTGGACGTGGCGTAAATCGTACACTTGTCTTTCGGATGAACTGCGATCGACGCTACGCGACCCGAGGAAAGCTGAGCCGGACGCTGCCAAGTATCGCCGCCATCGTAACTGTAGAACATGCCGCTATTGGCCGTGCCGATATAAATCGCATTCGTATCTTGTGGATCCTGTGTCAGATAGACGACATTTACTCCGCCAATTGACTTCTGCTCGCCGCCGGTGGCCGGCACCGACACTTTCTGTGTCCACTGGTCGCCGCGATTAGCAGATTTATATATTCCTCCATCCGATCCGGTCGAAGTGCCGTCGGATGAAAATGATATGCAGCCGACACCGAACAACATCAAGCTGCCCAGCAACGGTATTAAAGCGATTTTCTTATTCATGGTTATCACGTAATGATTTCAATGCTTAGCTCAGTAATTCTATCATAAAAAGCGCCATTGGCGCATTCTGATAGTTACCCCGAACCTTTCGGGTCCGGCCCCAGAAGCTTCATCGTAGACTATAAAGATAATACAAAATGCTGCAGGACGTTTCGTGGATTAACGTTTTCGCGCACTAACTGACGGGCGCGATACAAATCCTCAAGCACGTATGCGAGTTCATGTTCCGTATTCGCCAACTTACGCAGTCCGTCAATTACATCGACATGAATGATGCGGTCTTCTTGTCCGTTGCGAATTAACAATGCGTCGCGAAGCAATTCGGCCGTCACATCTAAAAACTCCTGCGCCCGTGCGCCCGCCTCCTGAAAGACATGTTTTTTTGGTAGTAAATCCTCAACCGTCTTCCAGCGCGCAGCATAATTCGAACCAACCATGGCCAGCACCGAATCTCGCATCTCCTTCAGGCAATCTAATTCATCCGAATTCTCGGCCAGACGCACCGCGCGTTGCGGGCAACCGTCGGCCAGGCGAGACAGCAAGCCGGCCTGAGCCTTCAATACTCCTCGCTCTACTAAAGCCTGTTCAATTTCAGTCCGCGACACCCGATTCAGACGAATTTCCTGACAACGAGACCGCACAGTCGGCATCACCGACTCAGTATCGTGCGCAGTGAGCAGAATCAGTGTCCGCGGTTGCGGCTCCTCTAGTGTCTTCAGCAGGGCGTTCGCGGCCGCACTGTTCATGAGATGAGCATCTTTTATTATCGCGCTCTGCCACCCACCCAGCATGGGCTTGCGCGATAGCTTGCCACGCACGTCACGAATCTGATCAAGCGCGATAATCGCCCGCGCCTTACCGGTCTTCGGGTCATCCCCCCGCTCAATCCAAGCAAAATCCGGATGCACTTCGAGCACTCCCCTCTCTCCCAGAACCATCTGCGCCAACCTAAGCGCAAAATTAGCCTTACCCACCTCTCGCGGTCCAGTAATTAAATATGCATGAGACAACCGGTCGTTATTAAAAACCCGCTCAAACAAAGCAAAAACCCCCTCATGTCCAATGAGTTTCCCCTTACTCCTGACTCCCAACTTAATATCCATACAACCCCACCCTACACTAAGCCAAAAAATATTACCAGAAAAATCCCCATTCTTAGCCATAAACAGCCCGTCAAAACCCTTGACAAATAACCTTAAATGTGATATCGTGAAATGTTGCCGTGAAAGTAGCAAACCGGTTCCATAAAATACCAAAAAGGAGATGACGCATGGCCAACAAGCGCGAGACGCTGGACCTCGGATTGAATTATTCCGACGACGAAGACTACTACCAGCAACGTGAAGAAGAGCGCGCCTGGCTGGAGTTCGCCGGCAAATCCCGCATCGACTGGGAGTTCCGTGAGTGGCAGGACGAGCAGTACAGAAGGCTCGACCGCTACCTGGGCGACTGGGAGATGCGCGAGCGCCTGCTCAACGATGCTCAGGTCTCCCGAACCCACCCGCTGTGCCCCCGGTGCAGCTGCAGTCGCTGCCAGTTCGCCGACGACTGCAAGACAATCGACATCGGGTGGAGCGAACCCTTCTACGACGATGCCGACCGGCGCGGTTCCGAGCTGCTCGACAACCCATGGGAAGACGCGATTCTCGGAATCTCGCTCTCAAGCGCCCCGCTCACCGAAAAAGACATCGACGAGATGATTGACTTCGATGAGCGCGACATCGCCGAGCAGGAATCCGAGATGTACCGCGCGGCTCACGAACCAGAATGGAACGAGGACGACCTCAAGCTCTACACCTAGTCGCCGTTCCCCTTCAACCCACCGACCCCCGGTTTTCATGACCGGGGGTCATTTATTTATGCTTATAAATGTTTGAGCTGTCCTGCTTTCCCACAAGCTTTACAACCCTTGACTTTCAACTGAAATTCTGCTATGCTAAGTTGTTCCTCAGTCTTAACGGCTGCTGAAACGAGAGCGCTTTTATTTAAGAAAGGAGGCCATAATGGCCAGTCGAAACGATCCCCGACCTCGACGCAACTTTGGTGGGATTTCCACCACAGCACCGCACATCATCACAGAGCGCATGGAGCTTCGCCTCCTAGGCGAGCTGTCGCTGATGAGCGAGGATGCTACTGCCACCCGGGAGTCGTTCGATCTGGACACTCCTGCAGCGCATCGCTCGCATCGCAACCCCTGCCCCCTACATAAAAGCCATGCTTTCCCCGACACCTACATCAAGGCGTGCGAGCGTTTCATTCCGCTGCGTTGTAGCGATGCCGAGCTTGATCCGGCTCGCAACCACGTCGAAGAGCTCATGATGAGCATCTTGAGTGGTGAATGCGACAACCCCATGGAGGAGAGCCGGACTCCAACCTGGCCCGACGACGAGTCGGCCCGCGACTGGATCAACCAGCCGAAGCATGCGGGCAAATACACCGACGGCTCGCCCCTGTGGGAGCTGTTTGACCCGCGCACCATGGAGCTAGCCAGCTACATGGACGGACAGCCGCAGTTCCGAGACCGAAAGAGCAAGAAGCTCATCGACCCGAGGAAACTAAGTCGCCCTAACCGTCACGGCAAACGCTCCATGAGCAACCGCCCCAAAGCCGCTGCGTCCCGAGCCCCGGCGGCCTCGCCCCAGCGCGTCGCCCAGGTTGTCTCGCTCGCTCACCAGACCACTGTTCCTTCCGCTCCCATCGCCTGGGAAAACGTCCTCTTGGACGACATAATTCCCAAGTGACGATTCCTCATCTGACAGACCTACCGACCCCCAGTTTTCATGACTGGGGGTCTTTTATTGTGGTGTTTTAGTTAAAAGCGGTGGCGGGGACAGGTTGAATGCTGGCTTCGCTACGCATTACAAGCAGATTCCCGCGTGGGTAATGTATTGGCTCGCGTCGAGCCTTTAGGGTTGACAAATAAGCTAAAATATGTTATGTTTACGTGTCCTAATTTCGGGACAGGAGGAGGAGAAAAGGATGGAATTCATCGCAGGAGCGACCGTCGTCGCGACCGTGACGTTGCTTTTAGCAACGCTGTACATACTCAAGAAACAGCGGCCCGCCGAACCTGGCATCGCCACCGCGCGGATCGATCGCACCCCATTTCCAGCCGGTGTCGAAGCCTCGACACCGAATCTCACCAGCATTCTTATGACTTCCTGCGAGGCCGCGAGCAAGGTTGGTCCAGAGCTCGCCTCTCGTGCGGGTGCTATCGGAGCGCTGGACGATGTAATTGCTGCTCCGGATGTGGAAACGGCCGAGAGTATAGTCAAACTGACCGAGCAGGCGATTGCGTCCGATCCCTTCGCTGCGGCCGAAAACGGGTGCTCACTCGATAATCTCATCCTCAACCAGATCGACTCAAAGATCGGCCAGGCTGAAGAGCACAACCCCTTCAACGATTGGGGTGAGCTCTAAGCCAAACTTCAACTCCGCCCCAAGTGGTACCTAATGCCACTTGGGGCATTTATTTTTTAAATATCGCGTAGCGGCAGAACTTGCCTCTGCTCGATGCACCAAGTTCGTGCTTGCTACTATAGGCAGGAGCAAGCTCTGCCGCTATGTTTCCGATGCGACCAACTCGATATGAACTTCGCGCACATATTATTGACAAATTTTGACGGCATTGCTAAATTCGTATGCGGAGGTGGCGGAACGGTGCGCTGTTCAGGAGTTTTTTGTCGCTAGGACAGCGCCAACTACGACTGACTGCAGTACCCGACACTGACTTAATGAGTGCCATCCGACAAACTTTCTTTCCTTCTCTATTGAATAAAAATGAATGCGCCTGGGCGCATCCTCCTGACAGACCCAGCACTGTTCTGTTGCCTCCGCCCGTTTGTTAGAATGTGGGGACTGTTCATCCCCTCTCCTCCGCCCCCTCGGACTGTTAATCCGAGGGGGATTTTTGTTGAGGTTTAAAAGTGAAAATCTCAGTCTTCTGAACTCCGAACTCCAAACTTATCCACAACCTCATTCAAAAATAAGCTTAAATTTAAAAAAGTGTCAGAAGCTTGACACTTTTTCAATTATTGCTAAGGTCGATTTACCCGCGGGAAACAAACATTAATTAAAAACTTATGGATCACATCTCGGAGACGATTGCCGAGGTAATTGGAGCGTTAGGGCCGTTGATGCTTAATGCCAGCGAACCACCCAAGCCTCAGGCGTCAGAGGAGGAGCAGATGAGAGCGGCAGATGCGATCAAACATCTTACCGGTCGAAAACCGGATAAGTTGGAGTTTCGCTCCCGTGATCAAGAACCGCTTTCCGATGGTGAGCCGCTAATCCTCGATACTTATGTCGATGGAAAAGGTAACGAATACTGGATCGAGCCGCACAGCGGGACGGTCGTGCAAATGGGTCCTGAAACGGGTCGCTATTCGCCGCCACAGCCGGCTGGATCGGCTGACGGTCTCACTGTCGTAGAATTAAGAGAGCGCGCTACAGAAATCGCCGGGCGGCAAATCTGCGATTTCGCGAACTTAATTAATTCTCTGCATCCGCTCGAGGCCAACGACCGCCGCGCAGTGTATTTCTTCCGTTGGGAAGATTTATCTGAACCGCTGTCGGAAACAGAACTGCCGCCATTTGTTCAGGTCGGTCTGTACCCGAATGGTGAGATGGCCAGCTTCGCGGACACTCTCAGTAGTTATCGTGAAGACCTGCCGAAAGACACAGACCACATTACCAATCTGCCAGAGAGCTGGAGCAGGAGCAAAAAGAGCAAGCAGAACAAGAACGCCTGATATATTTTCATCGTGCCGACGAAACAAATCCCAAAAGAAAACCTGAACGTCGAGCCACCAACAATCTAAAGCAAAAGGACGGCATACGTGAGGGAGAGCCGTCCTTTTGTATTTATAAAAATGAAAGACGGCGCAAGCCATCTACCTATTTCCCTTTCCCCTCCCCCGAGTGAAGTGATGTCGCAAATCCGAGAGGTGTGAACGTGGCGGGGTGCCTTGAGAAACGATCAGTGATTCGACAGAGTAATCACCTTCACTTTATTAGGGATGAACCTAATGTCGTTTCGCAAGGCACCCCGCCACGTTCGCGCCGTCACCCTACCTGAGTTTCTTAACTACCTTCACAAACTGATTCCCCCGATCAAACTCATTCACGAACATGCCGAAACTAGAGCAGGCCGGTGACATCACTACTGTGTCACCACGTTCAGCGATGTTTTTGGCGACCAGCACCGCTTTCTTCATCGAGTCCACCAGCCAGACTTCGCCTTTGTAGCCGACGCGTTTTAGTTCTCGTTCTAATGTCGGAGTTTCGGTGCCGTCGAGCAATACCAAAGCTTTGCAATATTTTTTGGCGGCCGCGGCCCATTCTTTGTAGTGCAATCCTTTTTTGGCGCCGCCCGCAATCAGCACCACGGTTTTCTTGCGACCGATGGTGAATGCTTTCATCGCGGCGATAGATGCGTCTGGCATGGTAGCAGTGGTGTCGTTGATGTAGCGGACACCTTTCAAGCGCCGGACTTCTTCCAAACGACCGGAAACGCCACGAAATTGCCGTACCACGGCGACGATGGTCTTGTGCGAAATGCCCATGACATGCGCCGCGGCACAGGCTGCCAATACGTTCGGCACGTTGTGCTCACCTGCAATATTAAGGGCGGAAAGCGGCAGAAGCGTTTTTATTTTCCCGCCCTCTCGCAGCACGATACTCCCCTGTCGGACGAAACAACCGTCACCGCGTAATGCTTTTACGGAAAACGGAAATCGTCGTCCGGAAAAAGATGCACCACGCGGTCGGTTGCGTTGCCCCATCGATACCACGCGTTCGTCATCCTGGTTAACTACCGCCACATCACCCGAGCCCTGAAAGGCCAAAATCAAAGACTTCGCACGAGCATAATCCGCCATTCCAGAATATGCGTTTAGGTGGTCTTCCATAATATTGGTGACCACTCCGATATGCGGGCTGACCCGATGTTTCTCTAACCCCTCCAACTGCCACGACGAAAGTTCCAACACCACCGGAATCGGTTTTTCGCCGCGCTTGGCAGCACGCAACAACTTATCGAGCGCGTCGTACTGCGAAATACGGATATTGCCGCCGACAACAGTTCGCTTGTCGTGCCGCATGGCGATGTCTCCCAACAACGTCACGGTCGTGCTCTTGCCTTTAGTGCCGGTCACCGCAGTAATCGGAAACGGACACATCAATACAAACAGCGCGGCCTCGGTCTCGACCTGCACACCAGCGCGTTCCGCGACACGTAAAAACTTATTATCCCGCCGCACCCCAGGATTCCGAATCACCATGTCCGCATTTCTAAAATCAGCTTCAACGTGCTTACCAAGCACAAAACGAGGGGGTTTTATCGAGACCCTTCCCGCCTTCCCGCCTTCCCGCCTTCCCGCCATTCTCTCCAAAGCGTCAACGGACTTCTTCAACTCCTGCCGCGACTTCAAATCAGTCACAGTAACGCGCGCTCCCGCCCGCACCAACCACTTGCTGATACCCAAACCGCCGCCGTGCAAACCCAAACCCATCACGGTTACCTTGCGATTCTTAAACCATTCTTTTGTATACATAATTTAAATCGTAGCTGCGCAGCTACCGATAACTTTCGAATAATTTTCTATCGATCCGCACCAACACAGCGCGCTCGATTACTCGATACCACATCCGGAAATATCCACGCAATCCGCGCCAAAAACCGACCTTTTGCATTTTACGAATAATTCTGACGTCGCGAAGATAAAATCTGCGACGCTTTCCGCCCGCAATGCGACAACTGTAATTCAATGCGGTCTCGATACCGAACCCAGTCACATGTCGCGGCGGCACTCCTTCAAAAACTTCGCGGCGCATCGCACGCTGTCCGCTCACCACCGGAAGCTTGCTCGAAAAAGTATTCACGAACGAACCGCGATCCACTGTGCCAACGTTCATCATCAGTTCTCCGCTTGCTATCGGTCCAACCAATTTCCGAACATGTTCAGGCTTCAACCCGAGCAAATCAGCATCGAAAAAACAAATCACCGGCGCATCGGTACTGCGAACACCCAACGCCATCGCCCGTCCTTTTCCGAGATTCTGCGGCGCACGCACGACCGTAGCGCCAGCCCGCTCAGCCGCTTCCGCGGTTTTATCCCGCGAACCATCATCCACCACTATCACATCTTGAAAAACGCCGGACTCAACCAGCGTCTTTGTTACCGTACCCACGGTCTTCTCTTCGTTGTATGCCGGGACTATCGCTGCGGTCTTAAGCTGCATAGTATCGAAGTATAGAGGTGTAGGAGTGTAGCAGTGTAGGAGACCTGCTCATTTGCATCAGTCGTCTTTCGCAAGTGTGCGGGCCTCCTACACCCCCACGCTTCTACACTTCTATACTTAATTCAATTCTACTGTCTTCGAACCGACAACTCGTAAAGCACCTCCTCGGCGCGTCGGAAACTGTTCTTCGACTGGTCGAATTTATTCCGCAAGTATCCGGTCAAATCCATCTGCATGAACTCACCGATAATCTCTTCGATGTCATCGCGGATTTTTTGCACCGCTTCCAGGTTGCCGGCCGTAGCCATCTTTACCTGACGGCGTTGCAACTCGCCGACCACGTCGGACAGGCCACCGAGATAAACATCATGCGGCATATCGATGCCTTCGATCTTTACCTCACCAATCTCCTTGCCGTCTAGGTAATCACGATACAGCCGCGCTTCCACATACTCCTCGATGGCGGAACGAAACGAGCCTTCCTGCCCGAGCTTGTCGGTAATCATGCTCTTCTGAACGTCAATCGAGTTCTGCAACGCACCGGTTAGCAATTCGTCCGCCGCCGCCAAATCGTCACGATGCATAGCAAAAATCGCGCGCTTAGACGCGTTCCTGATGTCGTCGGACATGCGAATGATCTCCCGCCTGGATTTATCGTACTCGGCAACCGCCTCCTTCAGTCGGCCAACAAATTCTTTGTCCAGCATATTTATTTAGCGGTCGAATCGCTACGAAAACGAGCGTACAGCTCCGCAATCTTCTGCTGACGCTTCTCCTGGCTGGCCGTTTTTCGCCTTATCCGTGCCTTCTCGCGACGAATGTGCGTGCGCACACTTCTTGTTAAACCGTTTACTTTAGCCATGGTTTTGGTCTGTTGCATAGGTCTATTTAGGGTCAGTCCAGTACATTATGGCTCATTTGTTGGGTTAATTCAAGTATTGCCCTTAAAACACAAAAAATCAGAACGTAAGAATGTAGGAACGTAAAAGGTTGTATTTTGCGGTCGTGTCTTTAATCTTTAATTTATACCACCATCATATATCCGGAGCGCTTCGCGGACAACGAGCGGACGGCCAAAAACGGCGCACTGGAAAGTGCACCGCCAAAGGACTAAAGATTAAAGACACGACCCCTAATTAGAGGCGGCGCGTGAACACCACGTTCAGCTGACGCATTCCGGCGGACAGGTTGGCGTCAGGGGTCTCGACGCACAGATGGTAGTGGTTGGTCATCTGGCAGTCGGCGTGACAGACCCAGTTGTAGTCCCCCGCCACCTCGCGCAGAACCTCGTAAAACAGCTCCCGCTCGTCGGAATTAGAGTAGTCCGCGGACGTTCCTGAGTCTGTCATGTTGCCGCTGTGGTCGTACGCCAGCGTATCGGAGCCGGCGGCGGTCGCGGCGTGCGGGTTGGCGCGGCTGGTGCCGGTATCGCCCTCGTAGGAGTACGTGCCGACGTCGGAGCGGTAGGTGATATTGCCCAACAGAAAGCGGCACACCCTAAAGTGTGCCGCTATTAAACGCCGAGGTTCAAGACCTGACACCTAATGATGCCCACAAAAAACCGCCCTCAAACAGAGGACGGTCACATCTCAAACACATTCATGCACTGTCCGGCTCTCCGAATCGAACTCCATCAGGTCGGCTTTCATCTTACCGTCGCGCCGGTGACGAATTAGCCCGAAGGTGAACCGAGTGTCCGGCAGGATGTAGGGCTCGGCCGAGAACAGCCGGAAAATTCCGGCCGCGCTAACGAACACTATCGCGATACCGACTAGCACCTTCACCACGATTGCCGGCAGCGGCCAGAAGGTCCAGTCGCCGCCGTCGAACGCGCCGAACACGAACGCGATCATCGCCGCAATCAATGCGAGCACACCAACGAACTTGGTCAGCCGCCAGGCGAACGGCACCTCGCCGGTGCGGAAAAAATGCTGTAGCGCTCGCCAGGCGAACTCGACCCGCGGAAAGCGGTCCCAGCTCAGTTCAAATTCATTCTCTTCAAGCCTGTACGAACACGACCAGTTCCCAACGTTCAGGTACGTGCCGTGGTCGCTGGAACTGCGCCGCCAGTTATGTGAATGGCCGAGCACCACCACCTTGCAGTCTTCGTTTCGCTTTTGCAGTCGCTTTGCGTACTCGTCAACCGACTGAGTGCTGGTGGTCCAAGCCACGATATCCAGAATCTTCCGGAGCGTGGCCTTGCGGCGAATGTCCGCCAGCGCAAAGAAGTGACTATAGATGAAGTGCCACACCAGCAGCAGCCCGGCTCGCAATCCCCACACCCAGCGATACCTAAACGCATGGTTCCAGACACGGCGGTCACTGCGAACCCGTCCGACCAGCTGGTTGCTGTTCTTCAGCCGGGTCACCATGTCCACGAACATGTAGTTCCCGTACGGATGGTTCAAAATCGGGTGTCTGAGCTCCGCGCCCAGAACGTCCGCAACGATGGTGTCTTCCGGGCTGACGCTGTTATGCGGCTCGGCGAAGTTGCCGTGCTCGTACAACACGCCACGTTCCTTCACCCGAAAACTCTTCCCGTAATCGATAAACCGAATGCGACAATTCAGTTCTGCATCGTTCCCGGCAATCACCTGCCGCAACAACTTCTGCACTTTGAACCAACATATGAACAGGTCGTGATTTCCCACGAAGATGTCCAGTCGGCAGTTGGGTTGAGAAACGAACTCGCTGAGCGCCAGAAAGAATTCCAGATGCCCTTCGATGATGCGCTGCATTTTGGCGACAGCCACGTCCTCGTAGGGCGGATCCTGATACTGCCCTCCCCAGGAAACGGCCAGCGGATCAAAAATGTCACCCAATAGGCGCAGCCGCAGACAGCCGCATTCGCGGTAACGCGTAGCGGTCAGCTGGAGAAAGTCGGCAAACTCACTGTCGTAGTGAAACTCTTCCAGCCGGTTATTGATGGTCTCATGCTTGCTGCCGCGCTTAAACAGACGATGCAACAAACTGCGCCAGATTCGCGAAAGGCCGCGCCGCCCGCCATATTCTAGGCTCACATGCGGTCCCTCGCTCAGATGAAGATCGCTGATGATGACATTGACCTCGTCGTACTTGCGACCGCTATCATGCTCCGGATAGTCATCCGACGCAGATTCACCGGTAGTTGGTGCGGGCATGAGCCCTCCCTTCCTGTAAAGAGCGTCGATGAACTATTTTGCCCGATTTCGTGCGGAGAGTCAATCTAGGCAACAAAAAAACAGCTTCGTAAGCTGTTCCTTCTACAAGTCGCGCAACAATCCGTCAGTCATCGCCGCCACCCGGTCCCAGCTGTATTCCGAGGCGATCCATTTGGCAGCGCGCTTGCCGCGCTCCTCGACCACTTCCGGATGATTCAGCAACGAATTCAGCTTGTTGGTCAGGTCAACCGGATCGGCGCTCATGAAGGTCAGCCCGCTATGGTCGAGCGGTTCGCGGTTTTCCGGAATGTCGGACGTGAGCACGCACCGCCCGGCGGCCATTGCTTCTAGTATCGAGACCGACAAGCCTTCGGCCTCGGACGGATGAACGTATAGATAGGCGTTGGCATACAGCTGCGCCAGCGCCTGACCAGATTGAAAACCAGTAAAGATGATGTCCGAGTTGCCCGCCGCCATCCATTTTATGAACGTCGCGTAGTCACCGCCCTGCGCGTCACCGCCAACTATCACCAGTTTCTTTTTGGTGTCGATTTTTTTGTAGGCGTTAATCAAATAATGAAAACCTTTCTGGCCGACCAGGCGACCAACGCCGAGAATATATTCGTTCGGCCGAAGGTTCCATTGTGCCAGCAGATCGCTCCCTGGATACTCGGCCACCGTTGCTCCGTTCGGCACATACTTGGTGTCGGCCTGATAACGCTGGTCGCAGTAGAGTTGAATGGATCGAGACACGGCAACGGTCAGATGAGGAAACTTGAGCGCCGCCCATTCGCCATAATGCAGATACGCCCGAGCGACTCTCCCCCACTTGGCGTGCCGACGGTCGATGCTGTGAAACGTGACCACAACTTTCATGTCCTGCCGAAATACCCGCGGCAACCACGCGAACGTCGCCGGACCCACACCGTGGAAATGAACGATGTCGAACTTACCGAACATCGCGCGAATCGTGGAAACAAGAACGCGCCACCAAGTACCGAGACCCTTGATGTCCACGCTCGCGACCGGCAGCAGCCGCATACCCCGATGTTCATGCGTCATATTTTGTCGATGCCGAACGTAAACGCTGACCTCGTACCCGCGCTCGACCAGCCGAGCGCCCAGCTCCTCGACGTGACGCTCGATGCCGCCCGCACCTTCACTGACCGGAATATGCCGGGCTCCGATTATTGCAATCCACTTTTTCTCCATATATCTAGAGTGTACACGAAAAAAGAAAACACCAACCTGTGGGTTGGTGTTTTCGTGTGGTACGGCGACCGGGGCTCGAACCCGGGACCTTCAGCTTAAAAGGCTGTTGCTCTACCAGCTGAGCTACCGCCGCATGTATTTATGTTGTATCTGCCCTCCGAAGCATACGCGAATAAGGGCGTATTCAAATGCCGCGCTCTTCGGCGCGACATGAAGGTAACATATTTATTACAGGCTGGCAAGCCTCTGCTACATCCGCGCGACGCCCTGCGTAAACTGATCAAAACGCGCCTGCAACGACTCCAGAACGTACTGAAAATTGTCGTCGTCATCCATCTCATCCATTCCGCGCTTTTCCTCCAACACCTCCTCGATAGTGTCGTTCCACTCTTCGCGTGAATAGGCGCCTTCGTTTCGGGCGCGACTACTTACCTCTTCGAATAAATCTTCGATACTTAGTGTCAGGTTATCCATACCTCCTTTTTTAAAATAATTTGGATAATCTTTCCGAGAATAACACATCGCTAAAAGCGCGAAAACATGGTTACCCACAACATGAACAAAACTGGACGCAAGCGACCAGTGCGCCTATTCTGATAAGAGATTAGTAATACGAAAACATATGGGCAAAGGAGATAGTCAGCCTGGTTTCAATCCGGAAAGCTGGTTCGAGAATATTGAGGATGAAAAAGGCAAACCAATTAACCTCGAAGAGTTTAAAGACAGGGGCAGTAAGCCGATCGAAGAGGGAGAAATTAAAGACGAGCGAACCCTGAAGGAGAGAGCCGAAATGCTTAAGCGCGCCGCCGAAGAGCCGAAAATCACGATAATCGATGCGGTTGACGGGGAAGACAGTGAAACCATCATCGACCTCGACTTGAGTGACCGGAAAACCAGCCAAAAAAATATTGAAGCGTTTGACGCGGCGAAAAAACTTGCGGAAAAAGAAGATCGCGAAAAACTTTCGGCTGAAGATGGCGTGATGCTCGATGCTGAACAGGAGGTACTGCTCCAAGGAATTGTGGGCGAGCTGGCGGAAAAGGATAGCGTAAAAGAAATATTGATGCGCGAGGGAATTGCGGCGGGCGAAGATGAGCAAGCGCTGGAGAGCGGAGTGGTAACCATGGTCGATAAGCTGATGACTCAGCCACAGATCCGGGAGCATCTGAAAAACCAGCTCAAGAATCAGCCAGACCAGATTTCTGCGATTGCCAGTCTGAAACGCATTATCGAATCCACGATTTGGAATGCGGACCGCGAGACCAGAAAACAGCATGGAGAGATGCCGGTCACGAGCAATGAATCGACCCGGAAAGAAATCGACCCGGCAATCAAGCAAGAGACCGAGAAAAGCTGGTCTCAATTGTCGAAAAAATTTTCCGCTGACAGCGAGTCCGTAACCATGCGGGAGAAAAAGGCAGTAGTTCAGAAAATGATTCGCGGGTTAACCAGCGACCACCGGATTTCTGCGCTGGTGTTGACCGAGGGTCAGAACAACCAGTCGGAGGGACGAAAACCCATTGTCGAACGGGGCATCGATGCGCTGGCTGAACGGATGACCACCGACCTGTCGGCGCAGATAAATTTTGAATTACAGTCGGCGCGCAAGCCGGAGGAATCGCTAAAGATTATCGAACGGCGTATTCTAAAAGAAGTCGAAAAAATTAAAGATTCAGCTAAGCAGAAAGAGCTCTATAAGGCCAAGTCCATCGATTCGGGTGTGCCAACTTGGGAGAGCAGGCCGAGATTTGGCGAGGCACGAAAGGCGGCGAAAGCCAAACGGACGGCCGAGGAAAAACGTCAGGCCGAATCTAAGTTGGGTCCGCTAAAAAAGTTTGGTAAGTGGTTTGGTGGTCTGTTTGATAGATAACGTTAACGGCTGCCGCCCTTCCTGGCGGGGCGGTATCGTGTGCGGCGCGACATTCAAACGCATATTATATCTACGACAAAGATTTATTACGATAAAAAATGCCGCCCCAGCTAGCGGGGCGGCTTTATTGTCGTTAACTGCAGCTTGCCTTAGCGATTTGCCCGACCTCATGCAGATGCAGCGCGACGAAGCGCGCCACAATCATCTGCACGGCCGGATAAATCCGGTTATCATTCTCTTCGTCGCGCAACAGCGCACGAAGAGGGCCGGCAATGCCGGGTGGCATGAGCGCAATCATGGTAAGTTGCTCTTCAATCGCCTGCAGGTTGGCCAGCGTCAGATCCTTAACGACCTCGACTGACTGCTCGTAACTGAGGGCGACATCGGCTCTGATCGCATGCAGCATTTCAGCGATGACGCACTCGCACTCATTGGCTACCAGCGGATGTATCCCGAGCAATGCATTGGTCAATACAAGATAAGCCGAACAGTCGAGCGTCCGCTGGTCGATGAAGCGCCGCATCTCTCGTATGTCCCCGTTCATCGGAACACTCCTTTCATTTTCTGTAAGCTAATGTCCAGAGAAATACCTATTAATCTAGCAGAAAACTAGTTGGTTGTCAAGGGTGGATGAAGCGGAGTTCAGGGTGCAGGGCCTTGATTCACACGCCTGCGCGGTTGCGGCTGTCTCGATTTGTTTAGTTGTTTGGTCTTTAATTTTTTTAGTGGCGTACCAGAAGGGAAAGCTCGGGCCGCGGGCGCACAAAAAGAAACATGACCACTTTTTGGGCCGGGCCCAAAAAGTGGTCATGTTTCTGCGGCTAGGATAGCGAGCCTCGGCAGAAAAAAAGGAGGGGGGGATCAGGAAGCCCGAGCCGGGGGCGGGGGCGTGCCGGCCAGATAAGGAAAGCTTGCGATTGAGCTGCTCAGTTGCCGGGTTCTCGCTCTAAAACCCATTAAACAACTAAGTGACTAAAAATATCCAAGGTCAAAAACCAATACAAAAAACCGTCGACAATTAGCCAACGGCTTTAGAGCCTAACGCGCTACGGAGCGCACTTCTCGTACAAACAAGCCAGTACAGCAATCAACTCCACCGACTCCATCCGAACCACGTCACCATCCCAGAAACAGGATCCGATCCGCATCCACGAATCAAACACATCAGCATGCCGAGCAGAAAACACTTCGATAATCTGCACGCATGCTTTCTCATTCGATGTCGCCGCCATCACCGCACCAACCCCTGTCTGGTCCAGGTCCATGTTGAACCGGAACGTCATAGATATGATTTCCGACAGACATCTAGTCCGTTCCATCACTCCGACTCCCTGCTTGGACACGAGCGACGACAGAAACTTCCGCACCGGTTCTGACACGATTTTTTCCCCGCTTCCGAACGGAACCCTGTTCACAAAATCCAAAATCATGTTTAACTCCTACTCAAAATTTGAACTTTTAACTTTTGAGAGCGCTAAGGGTAAAAATGAACCGCTAAATATATCACAAAAGAATCTCTCTGTCAATCCCGTTAGCTATTTTCGAATCGTGAGCACTTGACTCTACTCCGATGAACTCACAAATAATATTGTCGATGAAATAGAGCCTCCTTAAGCTAAGTATTATTCCGAACCTTCCTCAATTAAATTGCTCACTAGGCGTTTCAAGGAATCTAATGCCAGTACCGACATGTCTGTCTCCTGATCCGCATGCTTGGCATCCACCCCAATTCCGCCCACTCCGACCGCTAAATCACGAAGCAGTCGGTCCTGACGACCTAATTTTTCATTTAACTCATTGATGGAGCGCTCTAAATTTCTGGCTTCCTCGGTACGCTTGAGCACCTTGGAGTAGACCGAATCTTCGGATTTTGCAGATGACGCTAACTGGCGTTTGAACTCTTTCTTGTCGTCGTCCGCCCGCTTGTCTGATATGTCCCACAAACCGCCCACGATCTTGGCGTACATTTGTTCCGCGTAGTTTTCATTGCCGGTGAGACGCTTCCTTTCACGACGATCAATAATAGCCTGTCGCATACCCTCGCCGAGTGTCGCCACAGCTGCAGATGCCGAAGCGCGCATCTTGAAATCGTCCGAAACATCATCTAAGCCAGCTCGTTTTGCTACTTCTGGGTCAGAAAAATCCACCAAATCCGACACGTCCAGTTTAGCTATTTCATTTCGATAGGCGTTCAAAACGTTCTCAAGCGACTCCGCTTCAAGTGGCCGGTCGGATTTGACCATTATGCTGTATTCGTCTCCCCCGCCAAGCAGCGGCAACACTTCTGTCGCGCCCATTTCACGCAACAGCGTAGCTGCTTCTGTATTTGGGTCACGAAACACCTCGGCCAATCGCTTAAGATATTCATCACCCTTGGCGTGCGAGCCGGATAAATCATTGACCGCCTTCAGCCCGTTGGCGTCAAACGAAAACCGTGCGACCTTATCCATTTCTTCAGGCGATACCTGACCCTGCTCGTACATCTCCTTAACCCAGTCGATAGTCTTTAGCTTGCCGTATGCGTCCTTCATCATGAGCTCCTCCTGTCCGTCCTCAGCTTCAAAAGTGAATCGACTGTCCGCATACGCCAGGTCAAATATCTGCAGTTCTCGCTCGATGAAACTGTCGCGCTTAGTGAACAAGTCATCCAATTCCGCTTCAAGCTGCATAATCTTCTGCACCTGCTCTTGGTTCGGCTCACCCTCAATGCTGTCCATCAGTTCAACAAACTCTAGCTGACGGCCGTTTATTAGCGCATCGACATGCTCAACCACATTTCCGAGCCGTTTGACCGCCTCTTGCCGATGCTTCTCCGGTAGGCGCGCCAATCTTTCCTCAAGTTCGGAATTTGTGTCGGCACGCGACAAGTCCAACCCCGTTTTCTCCGCCCTGTCGCTTACCTTACTAATTACCTCTTTCATCTGGACGGTGCTGAAATCGGCTCTCTCTTTCCGCAAAGTCTGCTCGGTCAACGAACCTGTTTCGTCGGATTCCCCCTGCCCCTCTTCACTAGCAGTCATCCGTTCCTGAAGCATACTCTTTCGCTCCATACCCAACGCCTCCAGTCGGGCATATATCTGCTGAATCAACAGTTGAGGGGTCAAATCATCTCGGTTTAGCAGTTCATCACGAATGTTTCTTTTGACTTCCTCGATTTTAGCCAATTCATCCGCTAGCATTTTTTCGTGCTTCTCCAGTTGCCGTGCTTCCTCGGTACGTTTCATTACCTTGGAATAAAATTGCTCCAATTCGGTGCCGTTCTTCAGGTCTTCCTTGTAGCGTCCTTTATTGAACTCGGCCCACTCGTCGGATGCGTCCCACAAGCCACCCATTATCTTTGCCAGCATGGAATTTTCTTCTGACTCGTCGCCGGTTAGTCTTTTTTCCGAACGGCTATCGTTTAAGGCCGTGGCCATACCTTCTTCCAGCGTGGCCACACCACCAGCTGCGGATGCCCACATCTTAAAATCCTCGGGAATAGTTTCGTCGGCCTGTTTCAGCACCTCTGCTCGCTGACTCTCGTCCATGGCGTCAAACTCACTCCTAGTGAGACCCATGAAACGCAACCGCACCTCGAAATCATTTTGCAGATCAATTAGGTTTTCTATGCCCTCAATGGCTTCGATTTCTTTTTCGAACTTCTCGACAACTTCGTTAAGCTCTCGCTGATCCAGTTCTTTGTCCGAACGCACCAGCACGCTGTACTCATCACCACCGCCCAACAGCGGCAGGTAGTTTTCTTCGGCCACGCCCATCTCTTCTAGCATCTGACGTGCTCGACTGTCTTTATTGCGAAAAACAGCGGCCACTTTTTTCAGATACTCATCACCCTTGTCGTGCGAACCAGACAAGTCGTTGACCGCCTTCAAACCATTGGCGTCAAACGAAAGCCGGGCCACTTTCCGTAAATCCGACGCATCCATCTGCCCGTCCTGAAAAAATTCCTTGAGCCATTCCATGGTGCGCAGCTTGCCGAACACGTCTTTCATCATGTGCTCACTGCGACCGTCCGCCGTTTCGAACATGAATCGCTTATCTTCGAACAGCTCCCGATGACGAGCGGCATATTCCTTGGTCAGCTCCTCCATCTGGTCGAACGCCCGAACATCTTTGATCATTTCTATGTAGTCCAAAACATCACGTATCGATCGCTCCGACAAATCACTAAAAGGCTCGGCCAAATCGCCGACATACTGATCAAAAACTTTCTGTTTCTCTTCTTCGTCTAGGGCTTCGTACTCTTTCCTGAACTTCGCCTTGATTTCTTTGAGCGCATCGGACGATGCATACAGTTCCGAAGCGGTCATGGCCGTATCTTGAACCAGTTGTTCTAATATCATTTTCCTATCCTGGTCCGAAACGTCGGCTAACAACTCGCTGATTTCGGATTTGGCATCAATAATTCCGGTAGCCTTTGAGGCAACTGATGACTGTCCGGTTTCCGACGGCATATCGACCGCACCGTCAAAATTCTCCCCCACCAACTGCTCAACCAACGCCTTTTTGTGAGCATCAACCCGACGATCGTTGATGTAATCTATTATTTCCTCGACGGTTTTTGGCGCCTGTTCATGACCGAAATCGCTGGTCAGATTAGCTTCTTGCCTTTCTTTTGGCAGTTCAGCCATATATTTATCGTAGTGAGAAAATATTTCCAAATTTAGTGAAAAAATCGCTCTCGCGCTAATTGGGCTCGTTATAGTTAAATTTTAGCATATTTTAGCAAAAAAATCGAGAACGCATAGCACCCCCGTCCCGAATAGGGCCCGACGAAGTCTTGAAGCCCCACTAAAAAAGCTAAAATTAGCTCTTTTTATGTTACCCTGTATTTCCAACAATCAATTCATAAACCCTAAGCGCAGCATCCGAATCATTAATCCGGCTCATCGCAACGGACAACTGCCGTAACTCGTATGGATTTTGCAGTAAATAATTCACCCGCTCAGCCAACTTGTCCCCGCTACCGGACTCTTCAAACAGCACCGCGCCGCCGTGTTCAACATAGTATCGCGCATTTTCTTCCTGGTGCGAGTTCTGGATTGGCACCACAACAGCTGGCAACCCCAGCGCCGCCAACTCGGTCAGAGTGCCCATCCCGGCCCGCGTCACCACCAATCGAGCCGCCGCATAAGCATCGGCAATCTCCTCGGACAAAAACTCAACCTGATGATAAGTATTGGGCGCGTTATGGGTCGGATAGCTTTTTCCGCGACCGACCACATGAATTATCTGCACACCGTCAAGCGCCGGCAATGCGGCCATCACCAGTCGATTCAAGTTCACCGCACCGGTCCCGCCGCCGATGACCAGCACAATCGGCAGTTCCTCACGAAGCCTAAAACGACGCCGCGCCTTCTCGGCGGAACCGCTGAACAAAAATCGACGAATCGGATTTCCGGTAACCGTAATTTTTTTGCCGCCAAAATCTTCCCGTGACTTGGCAAAGGTCGCCGAAACGCTCTTGGCGAACGGCACCGACAGCCTGTTCGCCAGACCTGGCCGCCAATCCATCTGATGAATATGCGCCGGAATCCGCAGTAGCCAAGCCGCCCAAACAACCGGCACCGCCACGAACCCACCGGCGCTAACCACCGCATCTGGGCGGAAGAGCCTCAGCTGCGACCACGCATCATACAAACCCTTCAGAACCAAAAATGGCGTAGCCAAATTTCTCAGGGTCAAAAATCGCCGCAATCTGCCGGAAGTAATGCCGACATATTTAATATCCGCAGCTTCGACCATCTTTCGTTCCGGTCCGGTTTTAGTGCCAAGCCAAAGCAATTCGTGATTGGAATTTTTTTCTTGAGCCACTTCGGCCACGGCCAGCAGCGGTGTCACCGAACCCAGTGTGCCTCCGCCGGAAAATACTATCTTCATACTCGTCGTCTTAGCCGTTGCGGTTTATTGCTGGCTGCCTCGATGTGGCGGGTTATGTTTGCCACCACTCCCATAGTGGCCAAAACCACCAGCAACGCCGTTCCGCCGTGGCTGATGAAAGGCAACGGCAACCCAGTCATCGGGAACAGTCCAATCATGGAACCAACATTCAGCAATATTTGCGACAAGAGCCAACCGGCCACACCAGCAACAAACAGCGCACTAAAGCCACAAGGAGCTTTTCTGGCCACAGTCAGTAACCGCAAAATAAAAACGGCCATTAGCGCCAGCACCGCCATAGTCAGCACGAATCCCAACTCCTCGGCAATAATCGCGAATATCGAGTCGCCGACCACCTCGGGCAAATACATGTATTTCTGTCGCGAGTGTCCGAGCCCCAAACCAAACAATCCGCCCGAACCAATCGCCAAGAAGGACTGGTTGATATGATATCCAATCCCCTGCGGTT
Organism: uncultured Gammaproteobacteria bacterium; assembly: GCA_964486995.1. Lineage (GTDB taxonomy): Bacteria > Patescibacteriota > Patescibacteriia > SG8-24 > SG8-24 > JAHJAU01. Next base: position 102,770 of record CAZAOV010000001.1, read on the forward strand.
CCAACTCCGGATGAAGAAAGGTCATCAGTCTTGCCGCACGATATGGAGCGCTCTTAATCGACAGGTAAAGCGCCGCCGCACCGGCGGCTGACAGGCCGACCAGATGCGCCCACGGTGCGCCGGCCAGAAAAAACACGATAACGGAAAGCGCAACAATCACCGACAGACTACCTAGGTCGGGCTGTAATATAACCAGCGACGCGACCGAGCCCAGCGATAGAATAAATGGCCACAGCCCGAGTTTCGGATTCTGCAACTCATCACCGCTGAGGCGCGACAACCAATCGGCCAGAAACACCAGCAGTGTGAACTTCACCACCTCGGCCGGCTGCAAAGAAAAACCACCGATGTTGATCCAGCTGCGTGATGTGCCCCATGTAGCACCCAAGCCCGGAACAAACACCAGAAGCAGCAAAACCAACGAGACAAAAAACATCGGTTTAGCCATCTTTCGCAAAAACCGATAGTCGATATGCGACAGCAGTAAAAACAGCACCATGCCAGGCAACAAGCCGTAAAACAGCTGATGCTTGACGTACCAATACGAATCACCAAATTTTTCATACGCCACCGGTCCAGATGCGGAAGTGAGCATGACTAAACCCAGCACCAGCAAAATGCCGAGCATCACAAGAAATCTCCTGTCTATCTGGGGCGTAATCATATGTAAGCCATGACTAGCGGCTGACCGTTTCTTGGCTTAAGTACACGATACCTTATTTTTTACCTTTCGTTAGCACTAAAGGGAGAACCTCATCCACGGTTTTCACAAAAACAAATTCCATGCTGTCCCGTACCTCCTGCGGCACGTCAGCCAAATCCCTGCGATTGTCGTGTGGCATTATTACTCGCTTGATGCCAGCGCGATGCGCGGCCAGACACTTCTCTTTGACGCCGCCGATTTCAAGCACTCGACCGCGCAACGTTATCTCCCCGGTCATGGCAACACTCCGGCTTAATTTGTTGCCGCCCAGTAACGACACCAGCGCCACGGCCATAGCTACACCCGCGGACGGTCCGTCTTTAGGTATGGCTCCGGCCGGAACATGAATATGAAAATCAGTTTTCTGGTGAAAGTCCGCATTCACCCCCAGCTTGTCGGCCACCGACCGCACATAAGAAAATGCGGCTTGCGCGGATTCCTGCATAACCTCTCCAAGTTGCCCAGTCAAAATCAGTTTCCCCTTGCCCGGCATCTGGGTCGCTTCAATTTGCAGAATTTCACCGCCGGTCTGCGTCCACGCCAGGCCAGTCACCACACCGACCTCGTCGCGTGCACCGGCTTCCATGTGAGTAAACTTGCGCGGACCCAAGAAATTCTCAACGTCTTTAGCACGAATATCTTTTCGCGGTTTAGTGCCCTCAACTACTTTCTTGGCGATCTTTCGGCATACCGATGATATTTCTCGCTCCAGATTGCGCACGCCCGCCTCACGCGTATAATGACGAATCAACTCATGCAGTGCGGCTGGCTGGAACTTGCAGCCACGTCGCCCTAACCCGTTGTTCCTAATCGCTTTCGGTATCAGATACCCCTTTGCAATCTCTGTCTTCTCACGCTCGGTGTAGCCGGGAAATTCAATCACCTCCATGCGATCCCGAAGGGCCGGCGGAATTGTGTCGAGCACGTTAGCCGTAGTAATGAACAGCACGTCAGACAAATCAAACGGCACTTCCAGATAATGATCAGAAAACTCATGATTCTGTTCCGGATCAAGCGCCTCCAGTAACGCAGCTGACGGATCACCACGAAAATCAGAACCAATCTTATCGATTTCGTCCAGCATAAATACCGGATTACAGGTACCGACATTAGCGATACCCTGGATAATTCGACCGGGCAACGCACCAACATATGTCCGCCGATGCCCGCGAATCTCAGCTTCGTCATGCACGCCACCCAAGCTGACACGATGAAACTTCCGCCCGAGCGCCCGGGCGATAGACTTGCCGATAGAAGTCTTGCCGGTTCCGGGCGGCCCGGCAAAACACATTATCGACCCACGCATCTTGCCGACCAATTTTTGCACCGCCAAATACTCCAGCACGCGATCCTTGGGCTTATCCAAACCAAAATGATCCTCATCCAGAATTTTTTTGGCCTGCTTCACATCTATCTCGGATTCGTCTTTCTTGTCCCACGGCAAATCCGTCAGCCATTCAAGATATGTCCGAACGTACGACGCTTCCGGACTGAACGACGGCATGGCTTTCAACCGATGATATTCTTTTATCGCCTTAGCCTTTGCGTCCTCCGGCATGTTGGCGGATTCAATACGTTCGCTCAAATCGTCATCGTCACTTTTGCCGTTGATGCCTTCCAGCTCTTTTTCAATCGATTTCAACTGCTCACGCAGAAACACTTCGCGCTGCATTTTGTCGAGCTCCTTACCGGTTTCGGCCTGAATCTGCGATGCCATCTGCAAAATTTTTACCTGTCGGCCTAAAGCCTGGCTGACGCGGTCCAATTTCTCTTCTGCGGTATTTGATTCGAGCACGCCCTGTTTTTCCTTGACCGACATCTCCACGTTCGCGGCAATCATGTCGCCGAGCAGCCACGGCTCACTCATATTCAAAATCACCAACAGCACATCAAACGACACGTTCGCCCCCATGTTCACCACTCGCCTAAACTGATTCAGCACGCTGTACATCAACGCTTCTATTCGTTCGGTCTTCTGATCGTTCGGCTCAAAAAATGGCTTAACTACAGCCTTAATATATGGTTTCTCCACTGCGACTGACGCTATCCGAACCCGCGCTAACCCCTCTACCAAAACACGAATCGTTCCATCGTCCTGCTTCACCAACTCACGCACTCGAGCCAACGTACAAACTTCGTACAGCTGATCGACGGTGGGTTCACTGGCCTCCGGATTCTTTTGCGCTGAAAGCGCGATTACCCGACCGTGCTTCATTGCGTCGTCCAGCGCCTGCGTGGACTTTTCTCGCCGAACCACAATCGGCATGGCCACGCGCGGAAAAGCCACGGTGTCCCGAAGCGGAATTAACGGCACCTCTCGAGACTTGCGGTCCGAGAAATATTGTTCGGCAAATTCTTGGTTGTCTTTTTGAGCCATGTGTAATGGGTAGTAAGGGGTACAAAAGTGTAAGGGTGGAAAGGCGGCATGGCTGGCGAATGCAGATGCAAGTCCTGTCGTCCTTCTGCCCCTATACTCCTATGCTTCTATAATCTTCGCCTCGGCGTTTCTACCCGCTAGGAGAAGAATCCGATATCGATGAGCGCCATCACGAAGCCCATCACCGAAGTCACGCCAGCGATAATCCAAAACCGCATCACAATTTTTGGTTCGGACCAGCCGATCGCTTCAAAATGATGATGAATCGGCGCGGAGCGAAACACTTTCTTGCCGCCACGCAACTTCTTAGATGAAACCTGAATAATGACCGATGCTGATTCGAGCACAAAAATAAACCCGATTATCGGCAACAATAACGCGGTGTTTGTGAGCATGGCCACGATTCCGAGCGTAACACCTAACGACATCGCGCCCGTATCACCCATGAAGAACCGCGCCGGATTGATGTTGAACCACAAGAACGCCAATAGCGCGCCGACGATTACCCCGCAAAACGCCGCCAAGTCTGTGCGGCCCTGCATGAACGCAATCGCTCCGTATGCGCCAAAGCTTGAAAGCAGAACGCCACCGGCCAACCCGTCCAGACCATCGGTCTCGTTAACCGAAAAGGACGTTGCCACAATCACGACAATGAACGCCATGATATACCACCAGCCGATATTGAAATTACCCAAAAACGGCACGCGCAGTAAATCCCAATCAAGCTTAAAATAAAACCACAAAGCCCCAACCAGCGCTATTACTGTGTAAACCACCAAACGATGTGCCATTGTAAGGCCGCCGCCATGCGGACCAATCTTGCGAACATTAAAATAGTCATCCACCACACCAATCAACGCCGCAGCCACCAAAGCGCCGAGCGGCAACAGGGTCTGTGACCGAGACAAAAAATTGAACCAAGAGAAGAACGGTCCACCGAACCACTGATTGCCAAAGTAAAAAAATAACGCCAACGCCAATACCGTCACCCAAATCAGAATTCCACCCATGGTCGGAGTGCCGGACTTGCCCTGATGCAGCTTCGAAAAAATCGGTGCAGACTTGGCATCACGTATCTGTTTACCCAACTTAAATTTATACAAAAAGTTCGTCAAAAGCGGCGTCCAACAAATGGCCACTAAAAACGATACTGTGGTCAGAAAAAAAATTTTGATTACACCGTAGATTTCCATGGTTTTTAAGTGCGAAATATATGAGGCGCTAAAGCCAAGCGGTGCCCTGCGAAAACTCCATCATATCTCTATTGTGCTCTTTAAGTGCCAAACGCGGGCAAAACGTATCGCCCGCGTAATTTATATCAGCATGCTTCAAATGTCTAACCGTTCAACAGTGCCGCCATCACGCCACCAATCAGGAACAGGAGCTGAAGAAAGATTGTAATTCCGTACAACACCGAACCAAACATCCTATGGCTCTTGGACAATGCGCCAGCAATCAAACCGTTGACGAAAAAGACCACCAAACCAAAACCAGGAAATATGAATATCTTCCACCAAACATCAATCCAATCAACGCCGAGCGCAGCCGTATAATGCAGTCGCAAAAAATTCAACTGACCAATCCGCGACAATACAAACCACAGTAAAAGAAGCCAATGAACCAACAGCACGGCCATAGCCAATACGGCCATAACTTCTATCGTGCGATTATATATACCGAACAGCTTCTCAAGCGTTCCGTTTCCGTATTTACGTACAGGCATAAAATAGGGCGGATGATGAGCCGACTTACGCGGCATCTAGGGCAAAATGTAACATTATTTTGAGATGGATTCAAGAGCGGTATATGCGTAATTGCAGCGATAAGTACGGCTGCGGAAGGCTGGAAAGATGTAGAGGTAAGGCAATATGGGGGCATGAAGCAGAAGAGCGGCGAAGCTCGCGGATGCGCATTTGCGCTTATCGCCCTTTTGCCCTTATGCTCTTTCACTCTTGTGCCCCTTTATATCATGCCTTTTAGCGAACCCGGCGCCGACTGCCCTATTTAAGGCAACTATCTCCAAAAATATGGTATAATATAGAAGATGAAACTATTCTTATATGCTACAAGACGACCTGCTTAAAAAAATCCTTCGAGAAACTAAAACACTGGATGCCAAAGGAATAAAGGATCTCATAAAAGAGGCTGGAGAAAAAGACCCGAAAATGCCTCTTGAGACTTTTCTGATAAAGGAGAAAAAGATGCCAGAAGAGATGCTTTACCGCATCGCCGCTCAATTTTATAGGTTGCCGTTCATCAATCTGCGAGAAAAACCGATTCGTCGGGATATTCTGTTCATGATTCCGGAACCTATCGCCAATTCGCACAAGCTCGTGGCCTTTGATCAAATAGGTGACGAGCTTTTTGTTGCCACGATGGAGCCAACGGACTTACAGACGTTCGAGTTCATAAAACGAAAGACCAACCTTAATTTAAAAGTGCACTATACCAATCCGGAATCTTTTGAAACCGCGGTCAAACAATATAAGCAAAGCCTGTCTGCCGAACTGGGTGCGCTCACTGCCATACCGACCAAGGACGGCGAAGCTTCATCGCCAGAGGAAGAGGCCAAGCTGTCTAAGCTGGCAGAAGATATCCCGATTATCCGTGTGGTGGATTCAATCTTGGAGCATGCCGTACTGGAAGGCGCTTCAGATATTCATGTTGAACCCACCGAACATGAGATACAAATTAGGTTCCGCGTGGACGGGGTGTTGCGTCCGGTAATGACCTTTCCGAAGGTGGTCGCGCCAGGAATCGTCGCTCGCATCAAGATTTTATCTAATCTAAAACTAGACGAACACCGTCTACCACAAGACGGTCGTTTCAAAATTGAAAACAATAACTATAAGTTTTCATTACGTGTTTCTATCCTGCCGGTACAAGACGGCGAAAAAATCGTCATGCGCCTACTTTCCGAAACAGCGGCCGCTCTCTCGCTTGACCAGCTCGGCTTCCGGCCAAAAATACAAGAACAGGTGATGCGCAACGTCAACAAACCTCACGGTATTATCCTGGTAACCGGACCAACGGGTTCGGGAAAATCGACCACTTTATATTCAATTATCAATATTTTGAACACTCCTCAGGTGAATATCTCTACCGTCGAAGATCCGGTTGAGTATCGCATGCCCGGCATCAATCAAAGCCAGGTCAATCCAAAAATCGGTTTCACGTTTGCAGGTGGTCTGCGCGCGCTTCTGCGTCAGGATCCGAATATAATTATGGTCGGTGAGATTCGCGATGAAGAAACCGCCGGCATTGCGGTACAAGCCGCTATGACAGGCCACTTGGTACTCGGAACCTTGCACACCAACGATGCAGCCACTTCACTCCCGCGCCTAGTCGACATGAACGTGCCGCGATTCCTGATCGCTTATACCGCAAACATGATTATCGGTCAGCGATTGGTGCGTAAAATATGCCAGAACTGCCTTCGGTCATATCGTCTGCCTAAACACGCCGTCGATGAGCTCAAAAAGGAGGTTGACTTGGATTCCATATGGAAAACGCTAAGAAGAGAGGGGTTTGTCGAGAAAGACCAAAAAATTGAAGACACTACATTCTGGCGCGGCTCTGGCTGCTCGCAATGCGGCGAAGAAGGCTATAAAGGGCGGATGGGAATTTACGAACTGCTAGAAACGTCACCTGATATCGCTGATATGATTAACGAAAACGCCTCATCGGAAGAAATTAAAAAAGCGGCCATAGGAGAGGGTATGGTGACTATGATCGAAGAGGGATTCATGAAAGCGATCAAGGGCTCAACAACGGTCGAAGAGGTGTTACGCGTAACTAAAGACTAGTCAAAATGAACGCAATTCAACGTTTAGACTATTGGCTGATGCATCACACCGGGGTGCCGCTGACGCAAAAGGTGTTTTTTACGGAAAATCTTCGCGTGATGGTGAAGGCTGGGTTATCAATGACGGAGGCCTTGGGGACGTTATCACTGCAATCAGAATCAAAGACGTTCAAAAGAATCATCAACGAGCTTCGTCAGGATATAGAGACCGGAAAATCGCTATCGGTTAGCATGGCACGCTTTCCGAAAACCTTCACGGACATATATCGAAGCATGATTGAAGTCGGTGAAGTTTCCGGCACGTTAGAAAAAACTTTGGACGAGCTGGCGATACAGATGAAAAAGGACCACAAGTTGCGATCCAAGGTTAAGGGTGCCATGACCTATCCGATTGTCATCTTGATTGCAATGCTTGGTATTACCGCCCTGCTGATGGTGTTTGTGTTGCCCAAACTGCTCGGCGTGTTTAAGGAATTCGGTGACTCCGTTCAGCTGCCGCTGGCCACTCGCATGCTCATGTCAATCAGTGACTTCGTACAGAACAATGGAATTCTGACCGGACTGTTAATCGTGTTCATCATAGTTGGAACCGGCGCTTTTTCTCAGATTCAATTCGGACGAAGAGTATTTCACTATTGTTTTCTGCACGGACCGATTCTCGGCCCAATAACCAAAAAAATAAACTTGGCTCGTTTCTCGCGCACAATTTCTGGACTGTTGCGTACGGATATTCCTGTTGTGCAATCATTCGAAATCACTTCGCAGGTGGTTGGCAACGTTTATTACAAAGAAGCGATAATGAAAGCGAGCGAGCTAATCAGAAAAGGCGCCACTGTCGCCGAGAGCATCACCAGGGAGGATAAAATATTTCCGCCGCTCGTCGTGCAGATGGTTCATGTTGGTGAGCGGTCCGGTAGCGTGGATGAAATGCTGGAAGAGATAGCGGAGTTCTACGAACAGGAAGTTGATAATGTGCTGGACAGTCTTTCTTCAATTATCGAACCGGTATTAATACTGGTACTGGCGCTTATGGTCGGCGGAATCGCCTTGGCAGTTATCACCCCGATGTATTCGCTGACCCAAGCCATGGCTGAAGGTGGTTAATTACCTTGGATAAATGCATACCCCAAAGACAAAGAAGCGACGGGCCGGTTTGACACTAATAGAAGCGCTGGCCAGCATCGCTATTTTTACTATGGTCGGTATCGTCATTTACGAATTCTTCGGCGGAATGTTCGTGGCCGTGCAAAACTCAAAATCAATGCTTGCTTCCGTGGAACTGCTGCAGGAGCAGGTGGAGATTGTTCGCAATCTAAGTTTTGGTGACGTGGGAATTTCCAGTGGCGTTCCTGACGGAGTTCTCCAGCATGTCACAAACGTCACTCGCGGTGGCCAGCAATACGAAGTCACAACGACAGTACGCAACATCGATGACCCGTTCGACGGTACGGTCGGCGGTAATCCTAATGATCTTTCGCCGGCGGATTATCGTTTGGTGGAAATCGAGGTCGCTTGCACGACGTGCCACAACAAAACGCCGATACGATTCACCACCACTCAAGCACCCAAGGACCTGGAAACGCTATCAACTAACGGTGCGCTGTTTATTCGTGCGCTCGACGGCAGCGGTTTGCCGGTGGCCAACGCCGATATCACCGTCACTAACGACGATGAATTTCCGCCGATTCTAATCGAGGATGTCACCGATAACGATGGATACCTCCGTATTATCGACGCTCCGCCGGGCACTAATGCGTATAACGTTATCGCAACTAAACCCGGCTATTCAACCGAACAAACTTACCCCATCGGCGGACCCGGAAATCCTGACCCAATTAAGGAGGACGTCACGGTGGTGGTTCAGGATGTGACGCCACTCTCGCTATTCATAGACAAGGTGAGCACGATAAACGTCACCTCAATTACGCAAACATGTTCGGCAGTCGGCAATGTTTCGTTTGATTTGGCTGGAGACAAAAAAATCGGTGAAACTCCGGATGTCCTGAAATACGAACAGTCGCATTTAACCAACGGCAGCGGACAGCTCACTCTGACCGATATGGAATGGGATGCCTACACTACAGAACTGAACGGTTCGACCTATGACCTGATCGGTTTGATTCCGCTAAACCCATTGAATGTGGCGCCGGATTCCACGGCCAGCCTGCAGCTAGTAGTTGTCCCAGCTAACCCTCGCGCACTCATGGTTACAGTCAAGGATGCCTCCAGTAAGCTGCCCATCACCGATGCTGAGGTTACTTTGAGCAGGGGCGCATATTCGGAAACCAAACATACTGGACGTGGCTATCTGACTCAGACCGATTGGCAGGGCGGATCGGGCCAAAACGATTATACCGACACGACTCGCTTCTTTGATTCTGACGGAAATATCGAAATCGATGACCCAACCGGCGAACTACGACTAATCGATGTCGGTTCGTACGCGTGGTCCGGCAACCTGACGTCCTCCAGTTTCGACACCGGAACCGACAGCAACTTCCACCAGATATCATGGCAGCCCACGGACCAACCACCCGAGGTCGGACCAAGCAGCGTTCGTCTGCAGGTCGCCACGAACACCGACAACATGACCTGGAACTTCACTGGGCCTGACGGTACATCAGGTTCGTACTACACCCCTGGTGAAACCACGATACATTCATCTCATGATGGCGATCGCTACCTGCGTTATAAAATATTTCTGACCACCAATGACAATAACCACACACCAAATGTTTCTGACATTAATTTTACTTTCTCTTCAAGCTGTCAGCCACCGGGGCAAGCACTGTTCAGCGGACTGAGTCCAGTAAGCTACGGCCTGGAGGTTACTGCTTCCGGATATCAGGATTATACGGACGGATCAGTCTTAATTTCAGATGACTGGGCAGAATACGAAGTCTTACTAAGCACGGATTAGGTCTATGATGCGCCCCTTCCGTAAAACTCGCAGTAGCGGCTTCACCCTGATGGAAGTGATGGTGGTGTTAGGCATCAGTATTATGGTAATGGGGGCGGCTCTATTGTTGCAGCGAGATGTACTCAAATTCAATGACGTTTTGCACGGTGCCTTTACGCTTCAGGAACAAGCCCGTCGCGCATTCAAGCAAATGTCTAAGGAGGTCAGAATCATAAATCATGCCGAAAATGGCTCATACCCCATCGCCGAAGCTTTGAGTGACTCATTTATTTTCTACTCTGACTATGATTCGGACGGGGTTATGGAACGGATGCGCTACTATGTTAGCGGCACCACACTACGAAAAGGCGTTACTGAACCGAGCGGTGTGCCGGCCATATATGACTCGGGAAATGAGGAGGTGGTAACCATAATCAGCGAGTTGGCAAACGGTCTCACTGACGTATTTGAATATTACGATGAATCATACGACGGGCAATCCGGCCCGCTCACTACACCGTTCGACCTGTCAGACATACGATTGGTAAAAATGACGGTCATTATCGACAGCAACGGAGACCGTTCGCCAGAACCGCAGACTTTTACCACACAGGTATCTCTGCGCAATCTGAAAGATAACCTATGATGCGTGTACGCCGACACAATCGGGGGTCGCTGTCGAATCAGTCTGGACAGACGCTAATTCTGGTTTTGACCGTCACAGTCATTGCCATGTTGTTCCTGACGGGTATTGCGAGTTGGGCCACGATAAATATTCGAGCGGTGTCGCATACACGTAATCGAGAGCTGGCGCTTATGGTGGCGGAGGCCGGAACCGAGTATTATCGATGGCATCTGGCGCATGCACCGCAAGATTTCCAGGACGGCACCGGACAGCCCGGACCCTATGTGCACGACTACCATGACAAAGACGGAAGCGTCATCGGCACTTTTACTTTGGACATCACCGCACCAACGCAAGGTTCAACCCTGGTCACCATAAAATCCACTGGCAGTCCGGCTAGCAATCCCAATATCCAGCGCGCGGTGGAAACTCGACTAGCCAAACCTTCATGGGCAAAGTACGCAGTGGTAGCGAACGACGTAATGCGTTTCGGAGGAGGAACCGAAGTGTTTGGCGAGATCCACTCCAACGAGGGCATTCGCTTCGACGGCTTGATCCATAACATCATATCCAGCGCCCGAACTACCTATGACGATCCAGACCACAGCGGCGGAAACGAACATGCTGTTCATACCCATGTCAGTCCGGTCGACCCACTGCCACCGGCATCGGTACCAAGTCGTCCGGACGTTTTTGAGGCCGGACGCACCTTTCCGGTCTCAACAGTTGACTTTGACGGTATCACCGCCGACTTGGCGCAAATCAAATCCGACTCACAGGACGACGGCTATTATGTACCGGCATCTGGCCAGCAGGGGTGGCGAATCAGCTTTCTATCCAATGACACCTTCAATCTTTACCGGGTCAGAAATGTTTACAGCGGCTGGTCAAACTGCGGCAATGCTCTAGGTGAAGATTATTGGGGAACCTGGTCAATTCGTCGCCAAGATTATTGGGGCAACTACCCCATGCCTAACAACGGGCTTATATTCGTGGAAGACCACGTTTGGGCGGACGGTCAAATTGACGGTTCACGGATTACGATTGCTGCTGGACGATTCCCGTCTAACCCATCAACCTATCGCCATATAACCATCAACAACGATTTGGAATATACGAACTATGATGGACAAGACGCAATCGCACTTATCGCTCAAGGCAACATCAACGTGGGTTTGGGCAGTGAAAACTATCTAAAAATAGATGCCGCGTTAATCTCCCAAAACGGTCGTGTCGGCAGACATTATTACGAGTGGGGCTGTAATCCATACAACGTGCGGCAACAAATAGATCTTTACGGCATGATCGGCACAAACCAACGGTACGGCTTTGCATGGACCGACGGCACCGGATATCAAATCCGCAACCTGAACTACGATGCCGAATTGCTTTATTCACCTCCGCCAAGCTTCCCGTTGACCTCAGAACAATATGTCACTCTGTCATGGCGTGAAGTTGCACCGTAATTGTCCGTATCGCGGGCAATGGGTTATCATATATAGGTAAAAATGAGTAGAAAACGGACAACAATCTATGTTGAATCCAGTCGCTAACGCCTTTGGTCTGGACATCGGCGATAAATCATATAAGCTGGCGCAGTTACAGCATCGCCAAAAGGGAGACTATCGCCTAACGGCGCTGGGTCAAATTGATGTTCCTGAAGGTGTTATGAGCGGAGGCGAAATAACGGATAAAAAGAGAGGTGCTGAGCTGGTGTCTAAACTGGTAAAAAAATCCACCGGGCGGGTGCGCGGCCGAGCTGTGGTAGCCTGTCTACCCGAAGCAAAGACATTCATCAAGATAATTGACGCGCCAACAGGACAATCTAAACCTGAATTGGAACGCGCAGTTCTGTCTGAGATTGAACAAAATATCCCACTGCCCAAAGAAGACATTTACTATGACTGGCAGCTCATTAGACCAGCGAAGCATAAGCCAGCGATAGACACGGCTGAAAAGGATGAAAAAGCGCCTAAAAAAGACAGGCGAGGCGACACGAAAAAGAGACGGGCCGAAACGGACCAGGAAACAGGAGACAAAAAAGAACCTGCCGCCACCTCGCCGGGTAAGAATACGCCTGACCAAGCGAAAATCCTGCTCGGCGCTGCACCCAAGGTGCTAGTAGATGACCTGACAGAGATGTTGGACATGGCGGGCTTGGCTCCGGTTGCTCTTGAAATTGAAGCGACAGCCATCAGTCGCTGCATAATACCGAGCAAAAGCGGATTCGCACAGGCAGTCGGCATCTTGGATATCGGTGCCACCCGGTCCAGCCTGGTGATATACGACCGTGGCCTTATACAAATGTCTATAAGCATCCCAATCGCCGGAACGACCATAACACAAACCCTCAGCAAGATGCTGAACGTGAGCCTTGAGGACGCCGAGATACTAAAGGTGGAATGCGGGCTGGATAGCCAGCGCTGCGAAAATAAAATATGGACCGTACTGCAACCGCTCATCGATGACATGGCGCAAAAAATTCGCAGCGCATTACGTTTCTATAAAATCGGGTTTCCGCAAGGAAAAAACATCGAACAGCTGTACGTTTGCGGTGGCGGTGCGCACTTTCGTGAAATTGACTCTGTGCTATCCAGAAAACTCACCATTAAAGTTGAACGAGCCGACTCTACAATAAACTTGAAAAAACCGTTACCGCAGCGGCTCCGATCCGCTCAAGACCTTTCTTATACGACCGCGCTGGGGCTCGGTATTCGAGCGGCAGATGAGATGAAAAACCAAGTCAAGCTACTGCTATAAGTTATGCGGACGTCTCTAAACCTATTACCGCCAAAAGAAAAACGCGGCCTGCAGACCGCGCTAGCTATTACGTTTGTTAAAACTTTGACTGCCTACGTATTTCTGGTTTCGCTCATTATCGCCGGCATACTTCTATCCATCAAGTTTGTAATGAACGAGACGGCAGACAGCTTAGCCGAGCGCTCAATGGCCTCACTGGAAGAGCATGAAGTCATAAGCCAATACATTCAAAGCATTAACGACTATATTCATCGAACGGATGAGCTAAACGAAAGTTTTATCGACTGGTCTGCAGTGCTGGAGACTCTGGGACACTCGGCACCAGACGGCTTGATGTTTGAAAGCGTTGTAGTAGATACCGACAATACGATCACAATCGAGGGTTCGGCCGCGTCGCGCGACGATATTCTACAGATGGAGACGTTTTTAAATGACTTGCCGGAATTTACGGACATAGAATCACCGCTGTCGAATATTCTCACGAAAGAAAATACCCGCTTTCGGTTCGTAATGAAATATAATCCTGCGCCCAGTAATTAATATGCGAATCAACAAGCGCATCATAGCTTCTACCATAATGCTGCTGCTCCTGACCGGAGGAGTAATTGGAGCAGTCGTGATTCCGACCGTATTGGGCATCAGACAAATTGAAGAGGAAATCAAACTACAAGAAAGCGAAATAGAGCGACAGTACACGCTGAGAAATTACGTTAGGCGTACCTTCTCAGAACTGAGCACCGCAGAGATACAGCTAGACACAATCAGACATACCTATATCTATGAGGGGGAAGAGCTGAATTTTATACAAGCGCTGGAAGAGGCGGCCAGAATGTCCGGCATTACCCAAACTATCAGCTTGAATACCGAGAGCGCGACCGAAATAACGCTCTGGGATAAAATGATTCCAATCAAAATTAAAGTCAGCGGTCCTTTCCCGAGCGTGATGAGCTGGTTGAATGAAATCGAACACCTGGACTATTACGTTATATTCAATTCGTTCAATATCAACTCTACCCAAACTGCAGGCGGCATCATGGGAGCAACCGGAAATGTAAATGCGCTTTTTTCTGGTAATGTCTATTGGATATCAAAAGATGCACCCTATCACCTTGACCTAGACAGGTCGTTAAACCTACCGCCCGAATCAACGACCAAAGAGGAAATCGCCACATAACTATGGCAAAAAAACGCAAAAAAACTAACGAGCAAAAGGTCAGCCGCGGTAAGATTAGAATGGTTGCTAGCATTCTAATGGTTACTGTATCTCTCTGCTGTATCGTGGCGACCGGCGTCTTTGTGCACCAAACTATCGAACGTATTACGGTTAATGCGTTTAAGCTGACGGAAGAAGACAGGGAATCAGTAGAAACCATAGAGCTGGAGCTGTTGTCTGAACTGGAGAAAAAAATTAAGGCCAAGAATGCATTAGATGTGCCCCGCGAAGGACGCCTGCGAAACCCGTTCAGCGAACGACTCCCCATAGATCCACCTGTACCGTTAAAAACCGACGAAGTGCAGACTCCGGTTGATGCGCGGCCCGTTCAATAGACGATGCAAATCTGCTTAAAACGTTAAAAACCGAGCACTGCTCGGTTTTCGCTTCTTCTTGGCGCTTTTGGTCATTTGATGGTGCTTTTTTATTTTCTATAGAATCTGCTTGAGAACTGACAGTACCTGTTCAATATCCGCCTCGGCGGTGAACCGACCGAACGACAATCTTATCCCGCCACGACGCGCTGACTGCCCCGTACGAATCTCCTGAAGTATGGATGCAGTTTTTCTTGTGCCAGCGTCACATGCGGAACCAGATGATGCCGCGATGCCAGCTGCATCTAATTTTATCGTCAAAATATCGCCTTCTTCTTTGGCCGACGATGCATACAAGATTCCGGGTAGTGTTTTATTGGCGTCACCAACCGGAGTCAGATTTTTTGTAGCACGAATCCCCTCGCGTAACCGTCGTGAAAGACGAACTAATTTTTCGCGGTCAGCTAATCGTTCTTGCTGCAATATTTCCGCGGCTTTTCCGAGCCCAATTATGCCCTGAACATTTTCTGTTCCGGCGCGCAGACCTGATTCATGTTCGCCTCCCATGATAAGCGGCGCAATTTCAATCCCTTGCCGAACATACAACGCCCCCACGCCCTTGGGTCCGTAAAGCTTGTGGCCGGACAGAGTCAAAATATCAATACCAGCCTCCATCGGATGAATTTCTTCTGTTCGCAGCGCCTGTACCGCATCGGACATCAACACAAACGGCAACGAATCTTCTCCCCTGTTTTTTCGCTGCTCTTTGATGAACTTGGCAATATCTTCCACCGGTTGAATCGCGCCCATGACGTTGTTCGCCCACATTACGCATACCATCACGGTCGATTCTTTAACAATCTCAGGTAAAAATTCAGTTCGCACAACACCATCGGCATCAACCGACAGGCGATCAATTTCGATATTAAACTCTGATTCCAGCCGACCTAAAGCAGCACGAACAGAAGGATGCTCAACCGCAGAAACAAGCAGATGCAATTCCCTCTCCGCACCAAACAATTCTCGTAGCCGCTTGAAGTACCCGAACAGGGCGGTATTGTTCGCTTCAGTCGCACCGGACGTAAAAACAACGCAGTGCGGTTCCGCATCCAACAGATTCGCTACATTGGTCCGGGCCTCATCGATTGCTTTGCGCACCATCCGACCAGCCATATGAATGGAGGACGGATTTCCGGTCATATTCAAAGATTCCGCCATCGTCTCGCGAACACGCGAATCAACCGGATTCGACGCTGCATAATCAAGATAAATCATTAGTCCTGCGCCAGCTCAACGCGCTTAATTTCCGGCATCTCTTCGACGACTGTTTTTTGTATCCCCTGCTTTAGGGTCATCTGGGCAAACGGACAGCCGGCACAATGCCCCAAAAACTTGACGTACAAAGTGCCGGTTTCACCATCAAACGAAACCACCTCCACATCGCCACCGTCCTGCTGAAGAGCCGGTCGGATTTTATCTAATATCTTATTTATGTCTTCCATAATATATATGATTAAAGTGCGATTATTCTGCCATAAATCCAGTCCGTGGTCAATTATCCACAGCTAGCACCTGTTGCGAAAACAGATAGTTGCTATCTTTTAAGCATGTACTTTTTTATTGGAGGTATTAAATGATTGGCCGCACCGACCTTGAAGATCTCCAGAAAGCTCTAGTGGAGATTCAGGGCATGTATCCAGTAGGCGCCGTCGGCATCATGGAGAACGGTGAAGACAACGTCCTGGTGCAAATCATCGACCATGGAGTGATTCCTAAGTGCGACGAAACCGCACCAGCACACTCAACATTGACGCTAGCCATTGCTTATGGCACTGTGGGTCGGCTTCCTCTGGGGCGCCAAGCGGACATGCGGGTGTTTCCGCAAATCCACGAACACGGCATCCGTGGCATGAAACTAACCACGTATCCGGTGACGTATCTATGCACCGATACGCCGGCGACCGAGTAATAAATATCCCCCGGGCTTGCATCCGGGGTATTTTTTAATGCCGACTTTGCCGAACCTTACCCTATCGCCTCGCGTTCCGCTGGAACTCCATCCGGGATTTCTCGGGATACAAAAAACCAACTCGATCGAGGTGGTCTTATTATCTGATTACATAACGAATCGGCACCGTACCGTAATTACCGGTGTAGCTTTCTTCCGGCAAATCGACGGCGGTTCGCGCCAACGAGCAGTCGCCTGCGATTGGCTGCAACTCTATTTCTAGCTCCAAACCGTGTTCGACCAACAGGCCAAAGCCACAACATAAGTAAGTCTGGTTTGTTGTCGCGAGCCGCCCAGCCTGGGCTTTCAGAATGAATGGGGCATAACGCTTACGAAACTCTTCAGCCAGCAATCGGGCTCGGGTAAAATTAAGCTTTGACATCAGTACGCCTCCGATGGTACGTATTCGTCACATGTCACTTAGCGAATCGAGGAACTAACGCGCGCACCCATGTAATAACCAGCTGAGATGTGCGTCCAGCCAGGAAAGAGATCATGTCCATTCTCTAAAGATGGATGACATCAATCTAGACAGCGGTGCACGGATTTGGCTAAAAAGAACTATTATTTTGATGCTCGCTCAGTAATATAGCGACAAGCTAAATAACTTTCAACCGCCTTATTTAGCCCTATTGACAACTGAGCTGAAATTCTGTAATCTAAGCATCGCAATAAACACATCTGGTGCTTAGCACCACCATCGCTTGAAATTAACCTATGGCACATAAAAAAGCATCAGGCTCCACAAGACTGGGACGCGACTCCGAATCCAAGCGTCTTGGCGTTAAGCTGTACGAAGGACAGACAGCAAAAGACGGCAGTATCATTATCCGGCAGCGCGGCACCAAGTTCCGTGCCGGAGATAACGTAATGCGCGGCAAGGACGACACTTTGTTTGCCACCGCTACCGGCACTGTTCGCTTCAACAAAAAGCTGGTTCGCAAGTTCAACGACCGGTTGGAACAGACCACATTCGTTTCCGTGCTTCCAGCTTAAGAGTCATGCGATAAATCTAAAGCCGCCCGGCATATCCGGGCGGTTTTGATTATAAGCTGACGATTCTTTGAGATGCTACTATTTTCTTACTTCTTCTTTTTCGGAGTAGACTTCCGTTTAGCCGAAGATTTTTTTCTTGTTCGGGTTGCGGTTTTTTTCTTGTCGCCAATTGCAGCTTTAAGAAACGCCATAAATAGTGGGTGCGGTGCGAGTGGTCGCGACTTGAACTCCGGATGGAATTGCGTACCCACGAAGAACGGATGGTCCTTGAGTTCGACAATCTCTACCAAATTGCCGTCCGGCGAAGTGCCGGCAATTATCAGGCCGGCGTTGCGCAATTGCTCACGATAGGCGTTATTGAATTCATAGCGATGTCGATGGCGTTCGCTAACATCCTGACGGCCGTATGCCTTGCGTGACACGGTTCCAGCGGCAAGCCTGCAATCATACGCCCCCAAACGCATCGAACCGCCGTATTTATTTTGTTCAATAAGCTTCTCCTGTCCGGGCATGGTATGAATCACTAGGTGCGGCGCCTTCTTGTCAATCTCCTCGGTGTTGGCCCCATGCAAACCAACCACGTTCCGAGCGTATTCAACCGTAGCCAACTGCATGCCGTAGCACAGCCCAAAAAACGGAATCTTTTTCTCGCGCAGATATTTAATTGCTTTGATTTTGCCTTCGATACCCCGACTGCCGAAACCACCTGGGATAATAATGCCGTCGTAATCAGCCAACTTATGCACACCACGAGGATTCTTCTCGAACTCTTCGGCATTCAGCCACTCAATCACTGGCTTATGCCCCTGCTTCCACGCCGCATGCTTTACCGCTTCAATCACCGAAATATATGAATCGGCCAACGTAAACTCGCCGGAAGAAAAATATTTACCAACCATGCCAATTCTCACCGGCTTCTCCGCATCTTTTATCGTATCCACGAACTTAGCCCATTCTCCTAAGTCACGCCGCCTCGGTTTCATTCCGAGCTTCTTCAGAATCTTCTTACCCAAACCTTCTGCCGCAAAATTAACCGGTACCTCATAGATTGAATTGACGTCGGGAGCAGAAATTACCTCATCCTCACTGACGTTGCAAAAAATAGATAGCTTGCGACGGCGCGGCGCGTCAAGCGGCTGTTCGGCGCGAGCCATAATATAGTCTGGCTGAATTCCAGCTGAATTTACGGTGCGTACGGCATATTGCGTCGGTTTTGTCTTCATTTCGCCGGTATTCTTAGGAATCGGCAGGTAGCTCACCAAGATGAACAGCACATCTCTCGGTGCGGCCAACTTCATCATGCGAGCCGCTTCTAGGAACAAGATATTTTGATATTCGCCAACCGTTCCGCCAATCTCGATCATTGTGAAATCAGCTTTGGACCTGCGCTGAGCCTCCTTTATTCGTCGAATTATCTCTTCCGGAACATGTGGCACCACCTCGACACAGCGTCCACCGTATTCCAAATTGCGCTCTTTCTCTATCACGGTCTGATAAACTCGACCGGTGGTCATGTAATTCACCGCATGAATGTCTGTATTCAGGAATCGTTCATAATTTCCGATGTCTTGATCGGTCTCATCTCCGTCATCGGTCACAAATACCTCGCCGTGTTCTACTGGATTCATCGTACCGGCATCGACGTTAACGTATGGATCGACTTTTACTGCAGTCACGTTGTAGCCATAACTCTGCAATATGCGTCCAACCGATGCGGTGGCCGCCCCCTTACCGACGCCGCTCATCACACCGCCGATTACGAAGATATATTTCGGCATAATTATCTAGTTATTTTTCCTTGGGAATGATTGATATTTTAACTTCGGCCACTCGTTCTTTGGTGACGTAAATTTTGATGTGGCAGTCACCGGGTTCTTTGACGGGCTGTTCCATTTCGGCTCGCTCGATTTCTATGCCGGTCTCATTTTGAATGAATTCCGCCACTCGCTCCGGCGTGACCGCTTGATATAACTTTCCGGACGGTGCCACCAGCTCCTCGAAAACGATATCCAGCTCGCCAATCGCTTTGGCGTTCCTCTTGGCGCGCATTTTCATTCGTTGTTCTTTCTTGGCCGCGTCTTTACTGGCTTGCGCGACCGACTTGGCGGCCCTGGCGCTCTCCGGCACCGCTAGACCTTGTGGAATCAGAAAGTTCCGCGCATGTCCATCGGAAACCTCTTTGACCTCGCCTTTCTGGCCGGTTCCCTTAACCTCTTTAAGTAAGATGACTTTCATACGCTCAGACAAATTACTTCTTGTTGTTATTCTTAATCTTCTTGAGAACCTCCACAGCCTTATCAATTACATCGTTGACATCCTTATAGGTAGATTTTTTCTTCAGCTGGCTAACCGGTACCCAGACAATCTTACGAATCCTCTCTTTCTTCTGTGGTTTGCCCCATGCCTTAGATGCCGCTTCCATCAGAAAAAAATGAACGAACTTATGCACCAGCATACCGCGCGTGGCCGGTCGATACTGATCGCGAAAATAAAAATCTATCTTACCGAGCGGCGCCTTCACCCGCAGGCTGCGCAAGCCCATTTCTTCTTTGGCCTCACGAACCGCGGCCTGCCGAATGGTCTCGCCCTTCTCCACGTGCCCCTTGGCGAACGCCCATTTACCGAAAGGATCCAACAACAAAGCGACACGCACCCCTTTCGGGGTGCGCCTGAACACTATGCCACCAGCGGAGATTTCAACTCTGGACTTCTCGCCCTTGTTTGCTGGCTGGTGCGCTCGGACCGGTTTCTTTTTGGGCGCTCGAGCGCTAACTCGTTTTTTGCCTGCCTTGGCCGGCATATTACCTAGTGTCAGTAAGTTCCCTTAGCTCTTCTATCGCTCGATCCATTTGCGGATCAAGATTATTATTAAAGTCCTCAACCGTCATCTCCACAATCTCATCTGGCGTAATGCCCTCCTTTTCTATTGACTGTCCACCCGGAGTCAACCACAGAGCGATAGTGATTTTGAGCGCCGATCCATCATCAAATTCAACGTAGTCCTGTACCGATCCCTTGCCAAAAGTCTGCTCGCCAACCAGTATCGCCCTATCATAATGTTGTAATGCTCCAGACACAATCTCCGACGCCGAAGCTGAGCCACCGTTAACCAGCACAACGGTCGGCATTTCAGTGAAGCGTGAGTTACCGTTGGAGGTGTAATTTCGCAACGAACCGTCGCTGAACTTCTCCTGCACCACCACATCGCGCTGAATCCATTCACCGGCTACATCCACAGCGGTATCCAAGAATCCGCCCGGGTTGTTGCGCAAATCCAATATCACACCGTCCGGATTCTCCAGTAAAATCGACTGCACCGCCTCTTCAAATGCCGGCATGGTGGATTCGTTAAAGTGGAATATTTCGATCAGCCCATAGCGCAAACCGTCCTGCTCCTCGATTCGCCAACGTGTCGAAATAACATAAATGGTATCGCGTATAATGGAGACTTCGGACGGCTCCTCGCCTTCACGACCAATCGTCAGTATAACTTCCTCTCCCTTGGGACCGCGGATGCGTCGCACCGCCTCATCAGTTGACATACCATAGGTTTCCACATCGTCAATCGCTAAAATTATGTCTCCCGCCATCAGCCCAGCACGTTCCGCTGGAGTATCGGGCAACGGAGCAATTATTTTCAACAAATCTTGTTTGATGCCTATTTCCGCACCAATCCCCTCAAAAGTACCGGACAGCTCAGACTCGAACATCTCGGCAAAATGCGGATCCAGGAAAACAGAATACGGGTCTTGCAACGCACCTACCATGCCGGAAATAGCGCCGTAAAATAGGTCAGTCTCATCAACCGGCTGTTCGACGTGCCGACTGCGGACAATCTCCCAAACATCCCAAAACCTTTCAAATTCAATTTTATTATCGACACTGGCCGGAACTTCGGTCTGACCGGATATGGTTTTGCGAATTATCTCAGCGACCTTGGTTTCGTCATGATTAGACTCGCCTATCGCAACCCCAAAAACGAAGGCGATAACAACTAGCGCAGCCACCGCTGCGCCGGTCGCATAACGTTTTAAGACGTCTGATTTCTTTTCTGATTTTTGTCGTAAATATTTCTCCATAATTCGCGGTAAGGATACCAATAGTGGAAGGTGAGGTCAAAGGGTGCTAGGGGGTTATTCGCCCTTCTAAACGACCGCACCGGAAACCTAATCTAAAAAATCGTAACCCCAAAAAACGCTTGGCGAATACGGAATCGTATTCGGGAGTCTGACTATGTTTCCCTTCTTACGTCAGCACCAACAGCCTTGAGTCGCTCGTCTATTCTTTCGTATCCTCGATCAATTACAGCGGCGTTGTGCAGGACTGTTTCTCCGGCCGCCACTAGTCCAGCAATCACTAGCGTAGCTCCAGCGCGCAAATCTAGTCCTCGAATCTCCTTGCCGTAAAGCGGCGTAGGGCCGGTGATTACTACACGGTGTGGATCGCAAATTGTGGCGTTAGCGCCCATCTTGGTTAGTTCGTTGATGTAGCCCAAGCGACCCTCATACATCGGATCATGTATGAGCGACGTACCCGAACACTGCGTGGCCAATACACCAAACGGCGCTTGCAGGTCAGTCGGAAAACCGGGATAAGGTAACGTCTGCAATTTGAAAGCGTCAAGCTGTCCTGCTGCCGGCATCACCAGGGTGTCGCCCTTAATTTCAAAATTCACTCCGGCACGCCTGAGCTGCAACAAAATAATATCCAGATGTTCGGGCACTATACCGCGGATATTAAACGTGCCCTTGGTGAGTGCGCCGAGCACCGCGAAGGTTCCTACTTCGATTTGGTCTGGAATCACTCGACAAGTGGCACTATGCAGTTCCTTAACACCCTCGACCGTTAGGGTGTGTGTGCCAATTCCCCCTATCCTTGCACCGGCGGCGTTCAAAAATTCGCACAGATTGGCGATATGCGGCTCTGCGGCCGCCAAACGAATAGTCGTAGAACCTTCAGCGAGTACTGCTGCCATGATCGCGTTTTCTGTGGCCGTTACAGAAAATACTGGTAAAATTCCAACAGAGCCGGAACCAACCAGACCTGCAGTCGTTAATGTAAGCGTTCCATCTTCGTTGGTCTTGATATTGGCGTTTAAGCAGCTCAAAACTCGGAGATGGTCGTCAATCGGCCTGTTGCCAATGATACAACCACCCGGTTCCGGAATGGTGACTTCGTTGAATCGCGCCAACAGTGGACCCATTAATAATATGGAGGAGCGCATTGCTTTTACGGACTGATTGTCTAACGTCCCGATGTCCGCCGCTGTCGTATCGATAGTCAGTGAATTGTCGGCTGACCATTCAACTTTAGCTCCTAATGAACGTAAAATATCGAGCATACGCTCAACGTCTGATAGGTGCGGCACATTCTCTATAATGCATTCGCCGCTTACCAGTAGCGTGGCGGCGATAATCGGGGTGGCGGCATTTTTCATTCCGCCAACATGTATATCCCCCTCAAGCGGTCGACCGCCACGAATCACCATTCGAACCTGGTCATTTTCGACCATATATGATAAAAATTTATTTCAGCTAAACACGTTCAATGATACTTCTCTTGAATCCAATTGGCAAGGGGATACCTAAGGAGGCAGAAATGCAAAGGGGTACGGGGTAAAATTTACGTAAATGACCAAACTGAAACGATATATTCTAATCTCAGCACTAGTCGCGACGTTTGCTGTGGTGGCGCCGTTGGTTTTGTCGTTTGCATCGGGATATCGCTATAACTGGCAGAAAAAATCTATTGAGAAAACAGGAATTATCCGGGTGGATACCGAGCCGTCTGGGGCGACTTTGCTGATTAACGGCAAGAGAGCGAGCAAAACCACGCCGGTATCAGTGCCGCGACTGTTGCCAGAAGAGTACGAGGTGGAAATTGAGCTAGACGGGTACCTGCCCTGGAAAAAAACGCTGGCTGTCGAAAGCGGACGCACGACTTTTGCGAAAACCGTTACTTTGATTGAGGATGTGCTGCCGCGAATCATCCTTCGAAAAAACATTATCGAAAGCGTATTCAGCTCGGACGGCACCGCTATAGCCTATATTTCTACCGACGAACAATGGGCTGAACTAACGCACCGAGACTTTCGCACCGGCCAAAAGATGCTGTTGTCCCGATTCGGAATTGAAAAATATTCGAAACTGTCCCTATCAATGTCACCGGACGGCTCACATCTAATGATGATCGCCCTAACGCCAGAAACGAATCAACGAACAATCACGGTTTACGAAATAGGCGTCACAAAAACCGCCACCACCATTAGCGAGCTACCTTCAACTTCTGATTTTAATTACTGCTGGTCCGGAAACGACAGCGCCATATTAGCGACGGACAATAAATTATTTTTGGCCCGGGTCAACCAGGACGTCCAAGCCCTGTTCGCCACCTCACAAGAAAAAATCGTGGACGTGCATTGCACCAGAGACAACTACTGGCTGCTCCTGGAATCGGTCGATGGGTTGAAATTAACCAAACTTCCTAAAGAAAACCCGTTACTGCCCGTGCTCGTGAATACGTTACGGACAGATGAAAGACGTTTTGTCTCCGGCAAAGAAGACTTGCTGTGGCTGGGTGGCGACGGCTTGAGCGGAGGATTAGCGCTGAACCCCCAAAACAACAGCTCCTTTCGCACACCAGAAGCTGCGGGAATGAAGTGGGAATACGCCGGGGACAACGGGCGGGTACTGCTATGGAACGATTTCGAAGTGTTCTTGATTGATTTTGTAAAACCAGAACCAGAACTCATTACTCGGTTAGGTACCCCTATTCTGGATGTGGCCTGGCACCCGGATGGCTCATACGCCTTATTTGTAACCGGCACCGGAGTAACCGCCATCGAAATAGACAGCCGCAACCGCCGCAATATTTTCCGTCTGGTGGAATTTGGCGCCGTAGATTCCATCGTGGTGTTAAAAGAGTCTAATCTCCTACGGTTTGTTGGCTCAATCGGGAATCAACGCGGGATTTATGAAAGGCCGTTATAATGGGATCAGTCCGTGTACAGATGGGTCTATTATTTTTTGCCGCGCACCTGTGCAAAAAACGTCAAACTTATTTTGAAGTGAGTCTGACGTTTTTTAAGGGCGAGCACCCGCAAAAAGGTGACGGCGGCGAGCAAGGCGGCCCACTTGGAAATGCGCGAAAAAGGCGATGATTTAGATAAATAACGTGACGTCAATCTTAAAAGAACAAAAAACCGACCTTTACTGGGTCGGTAATTTATTTTAGGGAGTCTCCCCCCGACAAATCCGGCTAAGGACATCCGGAACACCGCGAATACCAAATGGAGCCCAATACGGCCCTAGCACGGACTCATCCATATCATTGTAAGTCCACTGCGTCGGACAGCTCACATACACAGCATGAATTCCCAACTGCTGTGCGACCGTGATGTCACTCTTCTTGGAGTCACCGATCATCACTGTCCGCTCCGGTGTGTCCGCCGCAATCTGAGCCAATACCTCGGACTTGCTTGGTGATACCACGAACACTCGTGTTTCCGGAAAATATCGACCCAAGCCTGAACTCAACACCTTGGTCAGCTGTACGTTCTTGTCGCCGATGGTGCACATGTAGAGTTCGTAGCCCAAATCTTTTACCGCTTCCAGGGTACTAAAAGCGCCTGGAACAACCTCGCTGGATCCGATAAATGGCTTCATCGCAGCGCGCTGCAGACGATGACCGACGTCATCGCTCGGAATCAGGGCCTGCTCTTCGCAAAGAAGTCGGTAAGTCTCCAACCAGCAAGCCACATACTTTCGCGGACCAAATCCGTAACGTTCTGTAAATTCTACGTCGATTCTCTGCTGTAAATCCAGAATCTGCGGAGCGTAAGCTGAATACCAACCAAGGGCATTCATCACGATGCCGCCGCACTCAAATGCAGCTCGGTTGAATTTGACCATAGTCATGATGAGCGTATCATCGAGGTCGAAGACAACTTTTAGTTCCTTGGGCTGAATCAGATGTGACAATGCTCTTTCTCCCGTTTTAAAAGTGCGAGGTACAAACTTAGCACCGAAAGACGCTCATGTCAAAAGTACAGACCTGGAATTTTCTGCAGTACTCACAATACATCAAGGAGAATCTAGACGGCCCACGCCGGAACACCGCTACTATGTTCCCGCGTGTCTTTGTGACAACTGTACGGAAGACAACATTCAGATGATTCGTCAGCAGACCCCTGTTCAATCCGTACCGTATTGAAAAATGCGAATTGAAGCATACAAAACGCACCCAATCTGTGAGTGCGTCTTATCATGTAGTATTCTAAAGTTCCACCGTAGAGTTGTCCCCGACTATCATTCTGTGACCAGCCGGCAGCGTCTCCTGAGCCGAAACCACCGAGGCACCACGCCCGATAAGGCCGTCGACTATTCGCTTCCGGCAACTTATATTCACCTGGTCAAATACCACAGAGTGCTCAATTTCGGTATTTCTAATGATCACATTATCGCCAATGGACGTGTACGGACCAATGTAACTGCGATCGATGACGCAGTTCTCGCCAATAGTTACTGGACCGCGAATCAAGCACCGGCCGCGAATCTCCGTACCCCGGCCTATTTTTACCCGACCGTGAAGAATTACCTCGTCATCGCACTTGGCCTCGTTTATGGCCTGTTCGCGGGTCATCTCCGCCAACATCAGTTGGTTGCCTTCGAGCAGGTCCTCTGGTTTGCCGGTATCTTTCCACCAGCCAGTGATTTCTTCATAGCCCACATTGAAACCGTTCTGAATTAGCCAAGTATGAATATCGGAAATTTCGTACTCACCGCGCGCGGAAGGTTTGATATGTTCATACGCCTCGAAGAAACTGCTGTCGTATATATATATGCCGGTTACCGCGAAATCACTCTTTGGATTCTCCGGCTTTTCATCCACCCGAACAATATGCCCATCTTTCATCTCTGGCACTCCGAATCGCCGCGGATCTTTGACTTTGGACAGCGCCAGCATACAGTTACGATCTTCCTGATTAAACTTATCGACCAAATTTTTAATGCTGCCCAAAATAATATTGTCGCCCAGATAGAAGATGAACGAATCGTCACCGATAAAATCCCTGGCGACGTTGACCACGTGCGCAATCCCCTTCGGACCGCCGGTCTGTTCAATATATGTAATCTTTACACCCCACCGCGAACCGTCACCGACTATCCGCTGCATCTCCTGCTCCCCCGGATTCACGTTGATGGCGATTTCGGTCACTCCGGCGTCGCACACCTTTTCGATGGCGTTAAAAATCATCGGCTTGTTGGCCAATGGAATCAGGTGCTTGTTGATTGTCCAAGTGATTGGGCGTAGGCGTGTGGCATGCCCACCAGCGGCAATAAGTGCTTTCATAAATCGTATTTTAATTTGAAGTGGGTAGCGAGGGTTCACCCTATGCGTAAGGCAATGATGCGCTTACTAAGTTAAAAACCAGTCTTTTTGTACCTTATCAAGCTCACCAATTTAGTCTAAGGACTTATCCCCAAAATAGGTGCCAGGGACCTATTTTGGGGATATCTCCAGATTTAAAAAACCGGACAACTGTCCGATTTTAATGTACTTAAGAATCAAGGTCAAACCCCTGCTCGCGCAAAAACTTATTCAACCCGGAATAATCTCTGTAGTGGTGAGCCACAATACCCAGATTGCGAGCCTCATTCACGTATTCAGGGATATCATCAATATACACGGCTCCGTCTGGCTGTACGCCAGAACGATCGAGACCCAAGCGCCACATTTTCTGATTCGGCTTGGCGATTTTCTCCTTATAAGAAAGGACGGTGTAATTAAACAGCGACATCACGCCGAGTCGATCCAGCTCCTCACGGCGCAGCTCCTCCATGTCCGATATGGCGGTAATAATGACGCCGGCTCGATTTAAATTGAACCACAACCGCACCACGTCTTTATTCAGCGTAAACACCCTGGAGAACGCGTCGTCGAACTCACCGAACGGCATCGTGCCTAAACAACCGAACCTGCGCAATACCATTTCGCGAAATTCATCCGTGCTGATTAGCCCGCGAGTATATTTTCGCGTCAGCCGATGAGGGCCGTGGTATATGATCAGATAAATGAAGTAAGCGTCATAGTCGCAATAACGAGCTATGGCTTTACAGACTTTGTAGTTGTCGAAACCGACCACCACATTACCAACGTCAGAAAGGATGACCTTTGCCATCTACTGCTCCTCGTTTTAAAAAACGATATTTCATTCATGCCGCACTTAACGAGCTGATGTCAAAAATCCGGCTGTGTATTTCGGATTTATTTACGCCGCCTGCCTGTTTTTTTCCGGCACCACTTCAGGATAATCGGTGAAAAAAGCCCTGAGAGCTTCGATGCGCGGGCGGAGTGGCGCTAATTTGGTGTTGTTTAATTTGCCGTATGCGGGGCGCTTGGCTGGCTTGGAAAATGCTTCCGAGGTGACCGGCGCGCGCGGAGTGTCTATGCCAAGCAGAGCAAAAAACTCTTCGGCGAATTCATACCAAGTAACGCCCGCACCTTCGTTTACTAAATGATATGTGCCGATCTCATGGTCATCGGTTAACAACTGCATTGTAGCCGCAGCTACGTCTGCGGTATAGGTCGGCATGCCGACTTCTTCGTCTACTATGGAAAGCGCTGATTTCTCGGCAGCCAATTTCAACATAATGCTGACGAAACTGGGCTTGGCCGCAGCGGACGAGCCTGGCCGGCCGTATAGCTTGGACAGCCGGCAGATATAACTGTCACCGCCCGCCGCCCGCACGGCGATTTCGCCAGCCAACTTGCTCTCGCCGTAAGCCGAAATCGGACCGGGCGCATCATCCTCGTTATAGCCTTCGGGTTTGGTGCCGGCGAATACGTAGTCACTGCTGTAATGCACAAACTTGGCACCGACCTCTTTGGCTAACGCAGCCAACCGTCCCGGAACCGCAGCATTCAATTCCCAGACCAATTCTTTTTTGTGCGCATCCTCGGCACCGTCAACATCGTTCCAGGCTACTGCGTTTATAATCGCATCAAAACTACCGTCAACTATCACGTCACGCAGAGCGTCACGGTCTGTCACGTCCAGATGGTCTTTGTCCATCCCGACCACTTCTTGCTCAGCCGATTTGAATAACCGAACCAGGTCCTGACCAAGATTGCCTCGGCAACCCAATACCAAAATTTTCATGCATGTACATGATTAGCGTTTTCAAAAACAAACGGCGTTTCCAGGCCTGCCAGTCCGACAAAGCCGGCATCGCGCTCGTTCACCAGCGGCTCCTCGCGGAACGGCCACTCGATACCCACGTCCGAACAGTTGAACCGCAACCCCCCTTCGGCTTTGGGCGCGTAACCCGCGTTCCCGCACAAATACATCAGCTCGCAATCCTCGATCGCATAAAATCCGTGCGCAAAACCGCCCGGCACAAATAACATCTTTTTGTTGTCCGCGGTCAGCTCCACGCCAAACCACTTGCCATAAGTTGGTGAACCGAGACGAATATCAACCGCCACATCAAACAACTTACCGCGCAGACACCGCACCAACTTGGACTGATCGTGCGGCGGTGCCTGATAGTGCAATCCGCGCAATACGCCAGCCGCAGAAAAACTATGATTAATTTGCACCACTGTCGGCTCGATTCCCAGCCCTTCGAACTTGGTGGCGCTATGCATTTCCATAAACCAGCCACGCTCGTCGCCAAACACTTGCGGCTCGACCACGACCAATCCTTCGATTCCTGTCTCGACAACATTCATACTACGCCACCTCCTTTAGCGTTTGATTATAATACTTGTCGTGATACTCACGATACGAACCGTCTTTCACGCGCTGCCACCAACCCGGATTATCCCTGTACCACTCGATGGTGCTCATCATACCGCTCTCGAAATCTATCTTCGGCTCCCAGCCCAATTCGTTTTGAATCTTGGTAAAATCCACCACGTAACGTGCGTCATGACCGGGTCGGTCCGGTACGTATGACTTCAGCGTCTGCGACTTGCCCAGCGCTTCCAAAATAAAATCGGTAATCTCCTCAACGGATTTTTCGATACCGGTTCCCAAGTTATAGGTCTCACCGATCTTTCCTTTGCGAACAATCAAATCAATACCGGCGCTATGGTCATCGCAGTGAATCCACTCGCGCGAATTCTGGCTGGATTTAAATAGTGTTAATTGCTTTCCCTCCATCGCATCGGTCGAAAATTTAGGAATCAATTTTTCCGGAAACTGATACGGTCCGTAATTATTGCAGCAGTGACTAATCGTCACCGGCAGGCCGAACGTGTGATGATAAGCGCGCACCACGTGATCCGAAGCGGCCTTGGACGCACTGTAAGGAGACTTTGGCATATAAGGGTCGCTCTCTTTGAATTTTCTGTCTTCGTCCAGACCAATCTCGCCAAATACCTCATCGGTCGAAATATGATGCAGACGTACCCCCTTCTGTTTGCATGCTTCCAGTACCATCTGCGTTCCAATGACATTGTTGCGAATAAAAACGTCTGGCTCCAAGACACTCCGGTCAACATGCGACTCAGCCGCATAATTAACGACAACATCGGTATCATCCCCCATTGCTTCTAAGAGCTGCTCCAAATTGCAAATATCACCGCGCACAAATCTGTAACGCGAATCGTTTTCAATATCCTTTAGATTTTCCAAATTGCCGGCGTAAGTCAGCTTGTCGTAATTGATGACCTGAACGTCGTCATATTTTTTGAGCAGGTATCTAATATAGGAAGAGCCAATAAAGCCAGCCCCGCCTGTAACGAAAATTTTCATACTTATCCACAGATTAGTTTAGCGCTCACTACAGCTTATCGTTTTCTTAAATTATGAACCAGAAATCGCACCCGTATAAGGCTTGACGTAATGGAGAATAAATGCCTACCGGGCATGAGCTTACGAAACGAATTGATAGTATGCAGAATAACATTTGAGGCGTTAGATTTAATTTAATTTGATAACTATCCTCAATGAATCAATCGACAAACGCCACACCGAGAAACTCCACGCAACGGAAGAACGACCTAATAAGTACGTCAACGAACTGACTACCAAACACCAAAAATACGACCGTGAAATCACCATGTTTAGCGGCCGCCGCTACCAAATTCAAAATCTTGTCGGCATAAAATAGCCAAAGCAAAACACCGGATTAAATCTGGTGTTTTTATCCTCATGGATGTGGCTGTCCCGTCTTGGATTTGAACTAGACTTAAAAATTTACAACCCGGACTTAATGGCCGCAGCTAATTCCCCTATCTCGTCTTCGGTCATATCGAGTTTCGGCCAATGGCTGAGGCCGTCTCCGTCGTAGCGCGGAATCATGTGCACGTGAGTATGGAACACCAGCTGCCCGGCGGCAGCGCCTTTGTTGACGATTATATTGTAACCTTGCGCATCTAGTTTCTTTTCGGCGGCTTCGCCTAGGCGTCCTACCGCGCTGAAGATATGCGACATGGTTACTGTATCTACATCAGCGATGTTTTCGCTGTGTTCCTTCGGTATAACCAGCAAGTGCCCGCGGCTGGCTGGAAAAATATCCATGAACGCCAACACCTGATCGTCCTCGTAAACTTTCTTGGACGGAATTTCTCCGGTCACGATTTTGCAGAAAAGACAGCCTGACATATTTCAATATATATTTATGACTTTCGTAATTAGCCAACACCGAGAGATCTCTTTGCCCCCTGTGGTGGCCCTCTGCAAAGGGGAGACCCGTTCCACTAGGGTCGGTAATAAACAAAAGCCACAGTATTATTCTTTCTTAACCGGCCTCGGACCACCGACAACCGAATGAATCGAACCAACCACAACCAGCGCAGCGGCCACACCCATTGCGATAGTCAGCATCAGATGTTCGTCCAACTGAGCAAAATAAGCTTGGGCAAACAGCACGACTAACGTGGCTATCGCACACCCAGCCAGCGCGAACAATATAAGACGCCATGCGGAACGCTCATAAACCGGTCCGAGCATGGACATCGCACCAAAAATCACCAGCGCCACCACTAACCGCTGCGGCGAAATATGATTGAAAAACAAGCCAGGGTAGATAGTCTCGGCCGCCGCACCACAAGTCACCAAAATAAAAGCCACCACAAAACCAACCCGTCCCAAATCAGCGATATACACAAAAAATTCGCGTATCGCCACCAGTTCCTCTTCTAGATATTGTTGCGTCTCGATATCCATACTATTCTACTTCTTCGCTATAGCTCCAGCCATCGGATAAAATCACGGCTGTCTCGCGGTCCGTAACCTGCCAACCCAACTCATCCAACAAACCTATGATGCCTTCAATCCAGCCGACTGGATCGCGGAAAAAAATGAATTTCACCGATTCCAACGCCAAGTCTTTTCTGGTAACCCCGATGCCGGGTGCGGAAATCGCGAAACGATATTCCCCATCCTCGGTAGTCGCCAGTCTAGAAACTTCAAACGTCGCTTCCGCCACCGTGGTATCAACTGCCATTTTAGGCGACTCATATTCGGTCAAGATGAAATCAATTCCACTGCTCGCCAAATCATCGGCGTTCATATACCAATCTAGCTGCATGGGCAAAGGATTGAAATAATCATCGGGCGATAAGGCGAACACGCCGTCGGTCTCTAATAGCACATCGCGCTTGGGCGAGATTATTTCGAACGGACCGCCCCCCTTATCGAGCCAGGAAAAATATCGCGTATGCGGTTCTCGCAAATCAACTTCCCATTTATCTACTTTGACCTTCTGCAGTGCTTCCTCATGTGCGGTTCGTGCGACCATAGAACGACCACCAACAAATACAGTCACCGGCAAAGTTTGGTCGCTATAACCGACATGGTCGCCCAAATACAGTCGGTTCAAGAACACAAATTTATTCTGCCGCGTAGAAAGCTCGCGAATAAAAACATCTCCCGACGCAGTGAACTCGATACGGTACAACCCGCTGATGGGATACGGAAGCGTTAACGACACATTTCGCAAGCCAGAAGATTTTTGATTGTCCTTAGTATTGCCGTCATCTTCAAGCACAGTACGCGCCACCGCATCTTGCTCTCCCTCACGATACACCGACAACGTCACCGGATCCGCACCCTCCTGCCGGTTCATGTCCTGAACCTTGAACGAAAAAGATAGCGGCTCCTGCTCGACGTAGGTCAAGATGCGATGATTGCCGCGCAACGAGACCACCCGTGATTTCGGCTCATCTAGAGTGATATGACTGGACATTTCATGGGGCCACGAAATCACGGTGCGGTACATCGCCACTCGAGACGAATCAGGTGGCTCACGCAGAAAACTGTCCACGCTGTTGTAAATCTTTTTCCGCTGCAGCAATGTGACGTCACCGCTAGTGATTCGCGGCCATGACAATGAGTCCACTAGCTGATTTTCCGCTGGTCGCATGTCAAACTGGCCATCTAAACGATTGGCTAGCGCTCCGATTTCCACCAACGACTGACCGCGATTCCGATAGCGGGCTACCACGGTTACGTTCTCAAACTCTGACGGTGGTCGCACATCAAAATAAATCGGATCTCCAACCACTCGGTACGGCGGCCCTGCTTCCAACTCCAGGCGCTGACTTGGCTTGGGTTCAGAAATGTACGGCGAAGGGTCAGTAATGTCGGTACGTGCTGTGAGATAGCCGTCCGGGGAAACGGCCGCCGAGATAATCCGCATTAAAGCCGCGATGACTACCACCACCGCAATTATGCGAATCGCAATCATGAATCTTATATCCGGCTTTTTATTCATCCAACTGTTCAAATTTATACAGAGTTTTGTCGCCGACGTTCGCCATCGGTTCAACAGTCAAACCCAGCGGAGGCAGCTTGTCGGTCTGCAGCCATTGTACGTCATAATCCGGCAAAGTAAGACCGAAATAATAAGTCGGTCTTATGCGAACCGCTTCGGGTAACAGTTCATAGGTTTTTGCGGTTCGAAGCGGATACAGCACTGAACGATACGGATACAAATACTTATCGGCCCGATCAACTACTATTAACGAATCGTACTCGGTCAACTCAAAAACCATCTCGGCTTCCGTTTTGTATTTTAGCAAGTTGTCGCGCACTGCGGACAGCCCCTCCCCCTTTGAGGAAAATATCGTACCTATCGACGCAACAATGACGGCGAAGAGCGCAATATATGCAACGCACTTACCGGGCTTACCCCTCTTTAGCAGCGAATCCATCGCCAGCGCGACCGGAAGCGTGGACAACACGAACAACGGCAACCAATAACGCAGATATGATGAACCCAGACTAACGGCTGTCGGATCCGGACTATCCTGAATATGCCAGCTACCGTACAGCGGAATCATCCATGCGGCTATAGCCAGACCGGCGGCCAAAAAAACCTTCGAGTCCGGCAAGAGGCGGCGGCGGCGATAAACACCGACGGCCAAATATATAACCGCCGCTGCAACAGCAACCGTCCACCACCACGCTAATCCCATACCATAGACCCAAAAATTGATCGCGGCGGTACGCGGCGCAAAGCCGAGCGGAAAAAACGCCGGCCGCAACGGACCCAATATCCGGGCGCCCAAGCCGCCATGCGGGTCACCGCCTACAGTCGCGACCACATCACCATATCCGGTGGCAAATATACTGCCGTACAACGACTGATTCATTATCAAAAACGGCGCTAAAGTCAGCATGGCAAAAACCATACACAACACCACCCTACCCCAAACCACCCGACGCCAAGCCAGCATCAGAAAGACGACTGCTCCGGCTGCCAGCCAATACGCTGCCGCCGGCCGAACGGCCAATGCCAAACCCAAAAATATACCGGCAATAATTCCATCAGCTCGACGCAATACGCCCATGCCGCCGTACCCGTACAGTTCGGTAAACGCCGCCACCGGAGCGCGCAATAAAAAATACGCCGAAATCAACAACAAGGAAACGAGCAATACGTTCGGCATCATGGAACGAGAAGTCCAGTACCACCAAAATACGTTAGTCAGTAACAACAGTGCGGCCAACAACGCGGCCCGTAAACCGTAGTATCGCTTGACTATCAACGACCACGCCAACACACCGAATAGCGCGAACACCGGAGTAAAAAACGGAAGCGCTCCCGTTCCGAAAACCTTGGCCAACCAGCCGTAGAGCATCGGCAAGCCCAAAAAACCGCCCGGCACCTGAAGACCGTCCACCACTTTGACGCTGCGCGGATGAATACGGTCGTCCA
The DNA here is from genome assembly GCA_964486995.1 of uncultured Gammaproteobacteria bacterium. Taxonomy (GTDB): domain Bacteria; phylum Patescibacteriota; class Patescibacteriia; order SG8-24; family SG8-24; genus JAHJAU01. The sequence continues at coordinate 137,641 of CAZAOV010000001.1, forward strand.
ATCTAACGTTCAAATAATCAATCCGATGCAGCTGCCCGTTACGTGCGACCTGTTCGGCAAACACCGCATTAGAATTCTCGTCCGGTGAATTATAAATTCCCGGAACAGACAGCGGCAAAAACGAATACAAAAAAAAGAATACGACGCCGATGGCGGCGGCGCTGGCATATTTGAGCAATTGAACTGGTTTTATAGACGTCATGCGATATGGAACTGCTTAGTTATTGAGCTAGCCGGCTCTTTCTTAGCAAGCGTTAAGCAAATCAACAGCTCAGCAACTCAGAAAACCTGGGCAAAGCACTAACAATGAACGTGTTTCTGACTGTCGCTTACATCTCATTAGTGCTGTTTTATCCGCAATCACGTATGCAACCGCGACAGCACACTTACAATAGCCACCGCCAATGCAAGTGCTAGAGTACCCGCCGAAATCTCAACCAGCAAACTCACGTCCAGCCACAAGGCAAACAACAGCAGTGAGATTCCGCATACCTCAGTCACCATTTTGAGTTTACCCCAAAAATTGGCCGGCTCAATAATGCCCTTTCGCTGGCGCACCCAAGCGCCGATGATCATAACCGATTCGACTGCGAGTAAAGCCATACCAAGCGCATAGTTGATGTGCTGCAGAACCACCAAAAACAATACTGCGCCAATCAGCATCTTATCGGCCAAGGGGTCGTATTTAATGCCCCATTCGGTAACCTGTCTGCGCACTCGCGCCATTGACCCGTCCAGAGCATCGGTCAACGCCGCAAAAATAAATAGTGGCACACCGATGTGATATGCCTGCACATGCAAAAAATACAAGACCACCGGTATCATCAGCATGCGGAACACAGTAACGTGATTCGGATGAACCGCTTGTGGCATAAACGGATCAATCGCACGCCTATAGACCTTGTCGTGCGGCAGCAGTCGGATATTTTTGTTCCACTTATCGCCAAACATGGAGATTATTTGCTATCCTATCCTCATGGAGGTTGAATGTCCCAACAACAAGTATATCCTGTTTGCTGCCGTCTTTACAGCAGTCGGTACTATAGCGGTATTCCTCCCCGCATCCCTGTGGCTGCGAATTTTTTTGGTTACCCTTTACTTTATTGGCAACGGTTATGTAATCGGTCGCATTACGCTAGCCGAGGAGCGCTTGGCGATCCGGGCACTGATTGGTTTTTTGATGCACGTGGCGGCTCTAATGATTGTGGGCAGTGCGGTTTATCTATTCTATCGCTTGAACCTAGCGGCAACAGCGGCGGTAATTATCTTAGCTCCGCTTCTGACCATACTGACCATGCGGCTGAACAATTGGCTAATCAGCCGCAATACAGTCAGCCTGAACGCAATAAAAACGCAACCTGAAACAGAAAAAAATAATTATGAAAATGTTCTAGCGATTATCGGAGTGATTCTGTCTATCGCCTTTTTTGCTTTTGCTGTGTACGGGCTCGGGCTGCTGGACGGCGCAACGACCGAGCTATCCATCAGATCACCTTGGGACTACGTGCCGCGACTGTTTTTTATTGTGATATTTGCAGTGGCGGCTGGCACCTTTGCCATGTCCGCCGGACGCTTGGCCGGTGCGGCCACTCTCCTACCGCTTGCCGGACTCTCGGTGCTGACCACCTCCGTTGCCGCCACGGTGTATGCCATCGGTTTCGGCTTTGATCCGTTCATTCACCAAGCCACGGAAAATCACATTTTCACTTACGGCGAAATGACCCCCAAACCGCCATATTATTTGGGGCAGTACGCTTTCATTACGGTTCTAGCTCGAATGACGGGCGGTCATGTCAACCTAATAGATACCTGGCTGGTTCCGCTGGCGTTCGCGTTAGTGATTCCGGTCGCTTATTGGTCATTACGCCGTTCGTTCAATTGGGACAGTCCGCTTGCCGCCGCGGCGTGCATACCCCTACTGGCACTGCCACTGTCGTCATTTGTAATGACCACACCACAAGGACTAGCAAATACGCTGCTGTTGATTACTACTTTTATGCTGATGGTGAGTGCGACCACGGACCGTATTCGCCGTCTAGTTCCGGCGATGCTGGCCGTGGCCACCATAACGATACATCCGTTAGCCGGTGTGCCGCTGTTGCTTTTTGTGGCTATGGTGGCATATCTACGCGCCTCGAATCGCCTGCGGAATCACCCGGAGATTCGCTGGGCCTTTTTTATGAAGCTGACTATCGTGACCTGCATCGCCTTGCCGGTAATGTTTATCGTTAATTCACGACTGTCGGACACTGGCGTGACATTGGACCAGGACACCATCCGAACTCCGGCCGCAATTATGGAACAGCTGAAAAATCCTGAACTGGAAACGCGTCTATTTTCAGCGGCTCTGGACTTCGTTTATTTCTGGCGCACCAGTCGCACCGCGATTTGGGCTACGCTTGCCGCTGTCGGCGTGGCACTGCTCTGGTTTGCTGGTCGTAGAAAAGAAAACGATTTGATGTATGAGGCGGCAATCGCGTTTGGTGCCGGGGCAATCGCCTTCTTTGTGAATTACGTTTTACTAAGAGCTTGGGTGCGCTTCCCGTTCCTGATTGACTACGAAAGAACCAACTATGCCGATCGAATAGCTGATTTGGCTTTATTTATCGCCGCCCCACTCGCTCTTTATGCGGTTGGACGATTCATTCAGCGCATGCGCAAGTACGGCTTCCCCACCCTAACGGCTGCCATGATTTTGTTGGTCGCGGCAATAATCGTGGCCAATACTTACATCGCCTATCCACGACGCGACCGGTATGAATCTAGCCGCGGCTGGTCAACAAGCGCGTCCGACGTAAAAGCAGTGCAAACTATCGACAATGACTCATCTGATGAGAATTATGTGGTTCTCGCGAATCAATCGGTTTCCGCTGCCGCTATCCGTGAGTTGGGTTTCAAAAAATATTACGAATCGAACGACGAAGAAAACCTCGAGCCGGTTTTCTTCTACCCCATCCCAACCGGAGGTCCGCTCTATGAAATATTCCTGGACGCCAACGAACAGAGCGGAGCGACGGAGGCGATTCAGGAAGCCATGAATCTAGTGGGCGTTGATGTCGCATATTACGTAGTGAATCACTACTGGTGGCAGGCGCAACAAATCGTTATCAAGGCAAAAAAGGAAGCGGATTCGTGGTGGGAAATTGATGACAAGGTCTGGGTATTTAAATACTCCAAATAGGAATAGCCTCATTTAAAAAATCGTCAGACAGTTTTTCGCTCTAAGACGAAAAACTGTCTGACGATTTTTTAAACGGTCGTCAACATCTGATTAGTTCCCATAAACGCTCTCTAGCGTGGAAACGTGTGATTCTGTCGTCATTTTTTTAGCCGTGTTCAGCGCTCTTTCTCCTAATTCATTATTGCCTTTTATGGCTCGACTAAGCGCCTCAAGCAAGCTGTCTGCATGACCCGACTCAAAAATAAAACCATTCTCACCATCCCGCACTAACTCGGGAATACCGCCGACATCGGCAGCGATAACCGGCACACCGCGACTGAAAGCCCCCAAAATTACCATAGGAGCGTTTTCGATGACCTTCGAAGGCACGACCAGGTATGCGGCCTCGGCATAATGCTTGTTCAGTCCAGCACCGTATATCGGACCTTCGAATTTAGTTCCATCCATCGATTCCATTCTGGCCTTTACTTTATGCCTCAGGGAGCCGTCACCGATCACGTGCAGAACCGCATCACCCCGCTCTCCCCACTTCTCCCAAGCTTCCAGCAAATTCATCACACCCTTATGTTCCTCCAGCTGCCCGATAAAAATAAAATCCTTTGCCCCCCTAACTCCCTGAACCCCCACTCCCTCCACGGGATTCCTCAACACCACCTTGGTCGATTTCGGAAAAAAACCAAATCGATTATGCAACTGTTTCGAATGCTCCGACGGAAACAACACCACGGACGGCGACCCCATCATTACTTTCATCAGCCAGATATAAATCCACTCGTGCGGCCAGTGCGGTCGCCAATTTACCGGCAATAGCCCTGACGGATGAAGTAGCTGCACGTCATGCACGGTATGCACGTGCCGAATCTGCATCTTCCAAATTAAATTAGGGATGGTAAATCCTAAGCCCATCAAATTGTGAGTATGCACCACATTAGGTCGATAAGCCTTGATGATTTTTTTCAGCTGCTCGGCCGACCGCCAATTAAAAATATCCAGCCAGTGCCAAACCAACCGCCCGAGCCATGACTTGCCTTCCAAGTCCGTATAGAAGCAGCTGTTGGGCGGATAGTATGTAAAGTGCCCCACCTCGTTCTCACTGGAACTGAAGCCGATTGCACTACCGCACAGATCATCGGGAAGTCCAGGCGAACAAACACCGGCCGATAGCGTGTCAGATTCAGAAACCCCACTCACCACAACCACATCATGACCGCGCTCACGTAAGGCGTTTGCTTCTATCTCAACCACGCGCTCGGCGCCCCCACGTGCGTGAAAACCGTATAAATTTGAAACTAATAATATCTTCATCAGTCTTGCAGCAACTCAGCGGAAATCCGGTCCCATTTCTCAATGCGCCGCTGTTCTGAATATTCGTTTAATGCCATTTTTCGTCCAGCCTCACTTAATTCGTGGCACTTACGAGTATCATAAATAACGTCTTGCAGTCTAGCAGCGATACCAGAAACACTTCCAGGCATAGCCAAAAAACCTGTCTCTTCGGGTCGTACGATGGTTCGCACACCCGGTAAATCGCTCGCCACCACCGGCACACCGCTCGACATGGCCTCAAGTGCGGCAATGCCGAAAGCCTCGGAACGGTCGATTGACGGAAATGCGAACACGCTCGCCAAAAGGTGGTGTGACGGCAGTTCTTCATCGCTTACCGGACCGGTAAAAATAACTCGGTCAGCCACGCCGTTCTCTTCTGCACGTTGCTTGTATTCCTCTAGCAGCGCGCCACCACCAACAATTACCGCCTGTACTTCTTCTAGTCCGGAAACGGCCAGGGCGTCAATCAGATTATGCACCCCCTTAAAGTAATGGGCGCGATCCAGACCTCCGACAAAAACGACCACTGGACGAGATAAATCCAATCCATATCGCTTCGCCAAATCAACTGGCGCGTCACCCGGCCGGAAACGTTCTGTATCGACAGCCGGCGGCAATTCACGAAACAAACTTGGCTCGTTCAAAAAACGATCCTTCACCGCTGAAGACTGAGCGTAATCAAAGCTGGTGACCAAAATCCTATCAGCAGTTCGCAGTACGGACGGTCGAATCAACGCACCGTGCACTTTAAAGATTGTGCCGATCAGACCGGTACCGACAGTGTCCATATGATAATAAATCGCCAGCTTACGACATTGACGCATCCACTTGACCAAGGCAACGAGTTCCGCTCCGCCGTAAAACGGATAATGCAGTACGACCAAGTCGTATCGCTTGCATATTCCGAATGCTCCGGGCACCAAAGCGGCGTTGCCGTATTTTAACCATGGCTTCAACGATTTAACCGCATAACCCTCGGCTTCGCCATGCTCCTGACCAGGCACATACACATCCACTTCATGACCTAACGCAGCCAACTGTCGTGCGTCTTGTTCCGCCACCACACACATTCCACCTCGATACGGCAGAAAGGTCGGGGTCACTACGGCGATTTTGTAACCGGTCATATGACTACACGATTAAGCGTCTGATTATGGCCCAAGCAAAACCCATTAGAGGATTTGCGACAAAGTGAACGAATAAGCTGGTGCCTTCCTGGTCACGGATCTCGTAGGTGAAAAGTTCCATCACCTGCCGATCTCCAGCACATCGCAACGCGCCCACTCGATCACGCTCGCGCAACAAATGCTGCCAGACAAGTGGATTCATAAAATAGGTCATGGCTTTTATCTTCTTCGGCCACCAGCCGCCCCGCAACGCGGTCAGTGCCATCATGCTTTCGGCAGCTATCAAACTGGGCGCAATCAGCAACAAAGTCCAAAGACGCATATTTTTTATGAGCACAATATAACGATTGCGCTCCATGTAATACCACTTGCCTATACTGCGCGAGAATTCGTACTTATGATATACCTTTGATTTCGGTGCCAACACATTTCGATAGCCGGCCAAACGTAGGCGCCAGCCCAAATCCAAATCTTCATGATAGATAAATAACTTTTCATCAAAAAGCCCAACGTGCTTTAAAGCTGAACAACGAAACAATACGCTGGCTCCGGCCGGGTAAGCGATGTCACGTACGGTTTCTGTATCTATTTCTTCGAGCTTGCGGCGATAGTCCTGACAGTAGCCAAAGCCCAAAAAATGAATCGCGTTTCCGGCGCTGTTCACCAATTCTCTTTCTGGGTGCAATAACAGCAGCGATTGAACCGAGCTGATGGCTTTATCCATTTCCATCACCTTAATCGCCTCCACCAAGAAATTCGGGTCAACTTCCGTGTCCAAATTCAATAAATATACATAATCATCGCCGTGTTCGATGGCTTCGCGCATGACGATATTGTTTCCGCCAGCAAAACCAAAATTACCGCCGGACGCTCGCGCTTCAACCCAGGGAAACTTCTCTTTGATTGACTCCAGCGTTCCGTCCGTCGAACCGTTATCCAAAGCCACCACTCGCAAATCCAGACCGGTGCGGTCAATATTTTCGAGACTAGTAAAACACCCGCCCACAAATCGAGACGAGTTGTATGTAACCAAAATGATTGTCACCTTCTTGTTTGGCATCATTATTCGTCTTCGGACCCCTCCCCTGCTTCCTGTTGCTTTAGACCAAACTCGCGCACCAACATCGTGATTTCGCGTTCTATTTTTTCGAGCTTAAGAAAAATGCGAAAAACCAGATAAAACAGCACGATAACCGAAACATAGATAGCCGCATCCACGCCGCGCCCCACCCCAACCAGCGAAGCGAACCAGCTCGTTGCTTGCGGCAAAGCCACAGCCACCACGACCACTAGCCAGAACACCAACCATAGCGCCAGGGCTCCACCGCTAAATGCGCCGTCTCGAAACCGAGAAAAAGTTCGCCACATGGCAAACGCCGCAAACGCGATGATGATTATCTGAATCAGTAACATACCATCTACTATCTCATTACTCGATGAAGAAACAGTTTCCAGGCTGTCTTCAGTCCTTCGTAAAATCCCTGCCCCTTAGACAACGAGTATGCCGAGTAGTCCGGTCGAATCAGTACCTCTTCCAACATCAAATCATTGCGGTTAATTTCACCGATAATCTCTGACGAAACTTCCATTCGATTTGACCGCAAGTCTAGCTGTAGCGCCGCACCGCGCGTAAAGCCGCGTAATCCGGACTGACTGTCGTTGACCCATTTACCAAACAGCAAAAACGTTTGCAGATTCGCGAGCCAGTTCGCCAGACGTCGCGTTTTCGGCATCAAATGACGGTCAAGATATCTGGTGCCGATGGTCACTTCAGCACTGCCCCGCCTCAGCGGCTCAACCATCCGCGCTATATCCTCCGCCCGATGCTGGTCGTCTGCATCAAAAGTCACAATGAAATCCGCGCCCGAACGTAACGCCGCCAACAAACCGGTACCAATTGCGGCACCCAGCCCACGATTAATTACATGCGTCACGACCCTGACTCCAGCGGCCACCGCCAACTCGCCAGTCCGGTCGGTTGAACCGTCATTGACCACTATAATTTCATCAACCAAACCCGAAAGTGAGCGGAGAACTCCGCTCACCGTGCTTTCTTCGTTGTAGGCCGGTACGACGGCGACTACTTTCATATGGCATTTGGGTAATAAGGAGGTAAAACTTACGTTGACGGAAAATTCCCTGTTGCTTTGCCGCCTCGCTCCTCTAGTCAAATGATGGGCGTAAAATATCCTTATGCGCCACGGTATATTCAACGGTCTTCTTTAATCCCTGCTCCAAAGTCACTAACGGAATCCAACCAGTTTCCTTAATCTTGCTCAGATCGGGCAGACCCAAATCTCGCATGAACGGCAATCGGTCGCGAAATACAATCTGCGATTTGGAGCCGGTCATTTCGAGAATCTTACTAGCTACATCAACCAGCTTAATATCATAGTCGCTGCCCATATTCATCGGTCCCGGATCCTCCGGTAGTTCCATCAGACGTATTATTGCATCCACCACATCCGTGACGAAAATCAACGAAGAACGGAAATTATCATCACCGTATATCACCAGCTCGCGGCCATCTATCGCATCGAGCACAAAATCGGGAACCATGTGTCCATCAGCCAGCGTCTGGCGCGGTCCGTAAGTGCGAAAGATGCGTCCAATTCTGGTGTCTAGTCCGTGTGCATCACGATACGTATTGCACATGGTTTCCGCAAACCGCTTGCCTTCGTCATAGCAACCGCGCGGTGTCATGTGGTCGAAACGGCCAAACTCGTCTTCAGAAAAAAGATGCCCATCCTCTGGACGAGTGCCGTAAATTACCGAAGTGGAAGCCTGAAAAAACTTAGCCTTATACTTCAGCGCCAAGTCCAGCACATTTCGCATACCCACTGAATTGGCCATCAGCGTATCGTGCTTATACTCATCGAACTTTTTTGGTGAAGTCGGACAGGCTAAATGATACACTTCCTGCACGCCCTGAAATTTCAGCTTGAACCTTTCCAATTCGGGATATATCTCCAAATCGAGCGGCTCAGAAATATTAGCATTGATAAATTCAAAATCCGGATTCTTGAACAGTTGATTGATGTTAGCCTGCTGGGAAGTAATGAAATTATCGACGCAAATAACCTTGTTTTCTTTAAGCAGGCGTTCGCAAAGAAACGATCCGATGAATCCAGCACCACCGGTAACTAAGACGTTTTTCTTCTCAAATATTGGCTTGTCTTCCATAAATGTGGTGTCTTATTTCTAAGCGGTGGCTCAGACACGCTGAATGCTGCTATTCGCACGCATTACAGCATGTCTTCGCGTGGGTTAGGTATTGGCGTCCGTGCCAAGTTTTAGTTCGCTGACAACAATAATTTCTGTATGGGAATTATACGTCTTTAGGCTGGCAGAGGCAAGAAAAAGGCTTAAATATAAGAAAAAGTATAGATGTGTAGAGGTGTAGATGTTTAGGAGACCCACACACTTACGATAGACGCCTGATGCAAACGTGGAGGTCTGCCACACTTCTACACCTCTATACTTCTACACTATTCTCTAAATGCCCACTTCTTATAGAGCGTAAAATTCCACAAAATGACGCATCCGGTCGCAAACACCTTGGCGATGATGTCATAGACCCCCAGATTAATTAGCGTGTACATCAGCAAAGCATTCAGACCCAGGCTGGCGAAAGTCACCATCAAATATTTTGGCATGCGCCCAGCCATGCCGTCGCGTTTTTTCCGAAAAGTCCAAAAATTGTTCAGCGTAAAACTAGAAACCATACCGCAACAGTATGACACCACAGCGGCCAGCACCAGACGTTCACCCCAGAATTCAAAAATGCGTGTCATGAAAATGTACACGCTGAAATCTACCAGGGTATTCACCGTTCCGACGATACAGAACTTAATGAGTTGGCGAGCAGTGGCATGGCGATATGCCAATACCCTCAAATTGCTGATGAACTTTACCATGACCGATTAATGTATGAATCGAGCTCTGACTCCGCCACGATGATGCATTCCGTAGGCTTGAAAAGTAATCTCGGGCCGAGCAGATGAGGCGGTCACGGTTACCGCAGGTGCCTTGCCTTCTAGTGATCCCCAAACCGTGCGGTGAGGCGCGGTTGTGTTGGGAGTTTCTAGGCCAACTCCGCTGGCGGTCATCTCCGGTACCGCACCACCATCGCCTAAATAATCTCCCTGTCCGTTGTAGACCGCGGTCGTCGGTTCTCCTTTCGGGTCATGACCCTGCACAACCAGCTCAACCGTGCCGTCACCGTCCAAGTCCTCCATCATCACCATCATTCCACGATCATAGTCGATACCGAAGGGCATAATAGTAAATAGGTGTGTGCCGTGTTTATCGAAGATACGCACTTCGGGTTTACCGCGTCCCGGTGATACGGCAATCTCTGTTTCGCCATCGTTATTGAAATCACCGGCAGCAACGTCTGTCCCCCCGCGATAGCCTTCCTCAAAGGCGAAAAATCCGCCGAGCACCTGACCTCGCTTATCAAACACCCGAATATGCGGACCGCCACCTGGACCGGCTCCGGTTATAATTTCATCAATGCCATCGTCATCCAAATCGCTGACATCAATCTCGACCCCACCCCGGAAATCGCTATTATAGGCGAAAAATCCGCCGATCGGTCGTGTATTTATGTCAAAAATTCTAACGTGCGGACCGCCGCCGGACAGTGCACCAGCTATAATGCTGTCACGATGAGTGCCGTCAAAGTTACCGATAGCAAGCGAAACACCGCCCATAAACGATTCGGGGAACGCATTAAAGCTCCGAACAAACAGGCCGTATTCGGTAAAAATTCTTACTTCAGGAGCATGACCGGCGCCGGGACTAGTAACTACATAGCGACCGTAAGCTTCTTCTGGTGCCAACATTGCCGTAGCTTTCACCTGCTCTATGGGTTGCAGCTGCTGATCTTGCAGGACCTTTTTCACTGCCGCCGCGGCATCAATCCGACCACGTCCTAGACGACCAAAATAATCTTCGTTCAAAATGTCAATATTTTCCGAAGTCTCGGTTAAGATGTTCATCACCCTCTTAGGGGTTAATGCGCTATCGAGCGAAAACATCAACGACACCAGACCTGAAACCAGAGGAGCGGCCACGGAAGTCCCGCTGTAATAACCACCATAGGCTTCAACAAAATCCATGCTCCCAGGAACAACGACCTGAGTGGAAATTATTCTTTCCCCCGGAGCGCTGATATCAATACAGGCGGCTCCGTAGTTAGAGAACTCGGCTTTCAAATCGTCTGCGTCGGTCGCCGCCACCCCGTAGACGTAATTTACGTTTGAATCGCGATCAAAACAAACCGGATAAAGCGGGTTGCGATCAAGATTATCCGCCTCGCCGTTATCCGGCGCATTGCCGGCTGCCGCCACCACAAATACGCCGCTGTCATAGGCACGACGAAGCGCATGGTTCAGCCGCGAGCTATAAGTCGAACCAACAAAGCTAAGATTAATGACTTTGGCTCCGTTATTGACTGCATAATCAACCGCACGCGCCACATCGTTTGGGTCTCCTACCCCATTTGAATCCAGCGCGCGTATCGGCATTATTGGCACTTGCCAGGCGACGCCCACGATACCAATCCGGTTATCGCCCTTAGCTGACGCCAGGCCAGCGCTAATTGTGCCGTGGTTCGCACCTAACAGTGAATAGTCACCGTAAGTATGCGGACTTGGGTCATTATCAGAATCAACGAAATCCCAGCCGACGATGTCATCGACATATCCGTTGCCGTCGTTATCAACCCCGTCACCGGCGACCTCGTAGACGTTGCGCCAAATATTATCTTTTAAATCGGGATGATCCAAATCAATGCCGCTGTCTATAATCGCAATCGGCACATTTTCCATGCCCAAACTGTACTGCCAAGCTTCCGGTGCTCCGATATGCGACAGATACCACTGCTGTTCAAAAAACTGGTCATCCGGAACACGCGCCGATGCAGCGCCCGGAAACCATAAATAGCTGGCCGTAAACAGCACCAGCATGATTAACATTGCTCGATTCACTGGAGTTTGTTTCATGGATGTAAATTCATTGCCGAGATTATACTGCCGCATTCAGTAACGAGGGTATTGTACAGAGAGAATAAAATAATGAAAAGTGCTTTTGCGAATTAAAAAAAGGCGCTTGTTCGCGCCCTTTATCCCCGCTGCTTATTTCATCTTCCGAAGCTTCTCGTGAAAATGCAGACCGATGCCTATCACGTCCTTTCGGCTTGAGCTTTTGAGTAATTCCTGCTCAATAAAGCCAAATTCTTCATCCATTGGCATCTGTCCGAACATGTCGTCAGAGGGTGGTTCGCTCCCGAATCCACCACCAAACGAACCGTCTGGCGGGCCAAACGGCCCCCCACCTTGAAAATCTGAAGGTAACATTTTATTTTTGTTTATTTCTGTTTATATTATAGCATTTTTGGGGGCAGCTTTCAATTGCTCCGTTTAAACATGCTTGAGGCGACCACCGCACCAAAAAAACTTTCTGAGCACAAAAAATTAAAAACCCTCCCCCGCGCGGAAACGAGGAAGGGCGGCAAGAGGGCGATTAGACTTCAGTGTAAAACACGCTAAGAACCCTTGACATTCAGGGAGCTCTTCACATTGACCACGCCATCAGCAGCGGTTCCGGGCAGCGGTTCATATGTGCCGGACGGTATATCAGTCCAGAGAAAGTCACCGTTTGTCATCAACTCCACTTTCAGGGAGTAATCTCTGTCTTGCGCGAATGCGGTGGTATAGAGCTCAAGCTGATAATCAAATGAAGCACCAGCCGGAATGATAATTTCTGAACCTTCGTCAATGTCATATTCGATGATTCCGTAATCGCTCGATTGTGAGTCGTAACCGGACGGCGTGGAGTCTCGGCTGCTACCGGATGCTATATAGTATCTGATGCTGACACTGCTGTCCTCACCGAACGTATCCTTGGTGCCGTTAGGATAGACGCGTTTTAGATTTACCACGCCGTCATCGTCACGCGCATCGCCGTTTCGATCCGCCCAAAGTTCCAGCGCATCATTATCGGAACCTTCCTTTCCGGCGTCTGATGGGTCTAGCATGAACGACAGTTTCCGCACCCGCACCATACCAGTTTCATCCGCCGCCAAACTGAATCTCAGCACCTGTATCTCGGAGCCGCGATAGACATCACCCGATGGGGAATACTCGGACTTGCTGGCGTACAATTTGGAATACCTGACGATGATTGCACTAGAGCGATTCTCCTTTAGCTCAAACCCGGGCAAATTCAAATCCGTAGCCTCGAAATCATCGAGCGTAGAAACAGACGAGAACACCAACGGACCCATGATGTTTAGATCAACACCCAACTCCTCACCATATACAACGCCGCCAATCTTGGGATAGATATCACCGTATAGACGCACCGAAGTTTCTGTATCCCGGGGCAGCCAGGCCGCCAAGCCGGAAAAGGTCGCCAGACCGCCGAGCATTTCCCCGTCCACAGACACAACCTCTCCAGCCTGATTATCATATTCAAGTCGCAAGTTACCCAAAGAATCAGCAGTTGAACTCGACTGCCTGAAGGTGATTATTTTGAGCAGGTAATCATCAAACTGCGGCTCGAATTTAATGTCGCCGAGATGCACCTCTTGCCCGGCAATTTGGTTGCCGCTATCTCCATACCAACCTAAATCCATCTCGCCTTTTTCTCGAATGGTGAGACGGCCGATGGCGTTCACACCATGATTGGGATTCTTGCCGCTAGCCGGTACTTGATCGCCCGTCTCATCAGTAACTATGACGTTTAGTGCGGCATCTTCAATATCGAAAGCAACCATATTTGGACTGCCTTCTAGATTAAGGCTGTGGCTGATATCGCCGTGCACGATGACTTGCTGTGAACCACCGGCCGGAATATACAAATTCATTCCGGTGAACGTGACCACGCCGTTTACGTCTATAGTTTCCGGACCGGCGATCGTGCTTCCATCAGGATTACGCAGAGTCACCTGATCTGACACGAAAGTTTCGCGCACCAGAGTTTCGGTGCCGTTGTCCGCGTCGCTACCGGGCAGAAAGCCGCCGGAATCGCCCTCATCGATATAACCCTGCATCGTCATCGATTGAACGACGTTTGGCGCCGATGTCGTGGCATGAAGGGTGAAGTCGGTTATCGGAACATTGAGCGCACCCTTGACGTAAGTCTGGTTGCTGTATGCGGCTGTGGCATCCACCTCTAGGCTGTCGGCCAGCGTGGTAAGCGCTGGGCCAATTATGTCGGAGGCGGGCAGGAACGGTGTTAGCTGTCCCTGATCATCGATGAATTGAATGCCGGAATTGAGTAGCTTGACCTGATATCCTTCCGAATCCGGCAGCAGATGGTTCAGTCGCGCCTTTAGAAACAGCACCACATCTTCGCCGGCCGGAATCAACAAATTACCAGTATAATTAAGTGTCTGCACTTGGTCAAGATTGACATCAAGCGCGATTTCTTGACGCCCCAGAACCTCGAAACCTGAACCATTAACGAAAGTCAGATGCGAAAAATTCTTCTGAGCGTTATTGCCGTAGACTAATCCACCTGCATCATCGTCAACTTCACCCTCGTCGCGGGAGTCGTCTGTGGTCGCCTGAAGCACCGCGGTAAGACGAGTCAGTCGAACATCTCGCCCGGCAGTTATATGCAGCTCCAGCAAAGTGGCGTTACTGGCCACGGCGATGAACGTTGACGGCGGCGTCTGAACTCGCAGCTGCGGCGGCACAGCAACCGAAACCACATTGCGCTCAGCCGTATCGGTTATCGCAGCTTCGGGTGCGGTAATTGATTCGGCTTCCGGATAGGTAGATAAATCCAGTTCGGTTGTCACCAGATGCTGTTCCTGAATTCTCAATTGATCCAATAGGTCTTCGGTGGAAATTCTGCGTTTGGTGCCATTGTCTATGTAAAAAAATGCGTCGTCGCTAGAGCGCCGCACTACGGTGCCAGTAGGCCAAACCGGCGCCGCTAACGGCGAACCGATCGAATAATTTATGAAATAAGTATCCGGAACGTCATCAATAATTTGATTCCAGCTCTCGCCGTATAAATCATTGGCAATTGATTCACTGCCGATTGCGCGCAGCACTCCACCGGGCTCCACTGCATACACGGTCGGATCAGAAGTTATTTTTATTAGGCGAGTGCCGGGGCGGTATGTGATATTACCGCCGATCATGTGTGCCGCCATTTCGGCTTCGCTCACCTCGCGCACGCCAGAAAAATCTTCGTACCATGTGTGATAAACCTTTGAGGACGGAAACACGTAACGCTTGCCGTCATCGGCAACATAATAGACTGCGGCATCGTGCTGAGTGTCGGGATTATTGTCGCTGACCAGCTTGATTAAGTCACCCGGAACCGTGGCGGCAAAAACGTCATCCGGCGAAGACACGAAGCACAACGCCAAGGCGATTGCGATAAAAATTAAGTATTTTTTCATACAGCTGGTTTTTAATTGCCAAAGACAACGGGAGCGTCTGCCTGCCGGCATATCTGTCTTTACAAAATATTAGAGGAATGCTCTGACCTACCCCACAGGCTTCCCTACCGTGTAATTCACGAAGAACGGGTCTGGGATGTCGTCAATCATCTGATTCCAATTTTCACCATACAGCCGCTCTGCCGTATCCTCGTCCGGCACCCATCGCAGTACGCCGTCCGCATCTACCGCAAACACTTCTGGACTGGACTCGATTTTCACCATTCTGACACCCGGACGATAAGTGACGTTGCCGCCAATGGGAATCTGCGCCATTAGCTCCTTGCTGATTTCAATTACGCCAGCGAAAGAATCGTACCAAGTGTCGTGCGTTTTTCGGTTTGGAAAAACATATCGCTTGCCGTCAGTTCCGCAATAGTACAGCGTGGAGCTATTCGGTGTCTTGATTCGGCTATTGGGATGGCAGGTGGTCGTACCCACGGGCAATTCAGCGGCCAATAGACCCTTATCTACCCCAATGGTTTCCGCTGCTGCGATAATTTCTGCTGGCTCATAGATATCAACTGGCTTCGGTTCCGGCGGCGGCTCCAAGCCCCGTATCGTAAAATCACCGGTCACGGCCATAGCCACAATTCGACCGGCGTTAATGCCCTCGATCTTTAACCGCACGACATCCGTGGTGATTACTTCCGGCACGGCCCAGTTGTAGAAACCGGTATTAAACAACTCTCCGGCAAACGGCTCGGCAAAAGTGGTACCACCATCGACCGACAGGCGCAGTTGAAGATAAGATGGCGCACGACCGATGGTGCTCCACAAAATCTGATGCGTGTCTCCCATCGACAGTTCGGTATCGGCGCTCGGTGAAGAGATGACGATTTGCGAAGTGTCCTCGGGCTCAGCCTCGTCGGTTTCGCAAAACAGCGAAGAGACGACGATATTTACGGTCTTCGGACCGGTGATAATGAGTTGGTTTTCCCGACTAGGTGTGACATTGCATACCTGCAGGCTGGCGTTATTCTCCAAGCGGCGTGGATTCGGGCCAAGGGACCGGAATTCAAACGCCTCATTCTCGGGAACGGTCACGAATATCGAGTCGCCTTCATGATAGATATCCTCATAAACCGAACCGGCTTTGATCACCAAGGAAAAGCTATCCGTGGCATAAGAGGTATCCTCGGTGGCGGTTGTATAAACCGGAACCGATTCGATGTATAGCGTGGGCACGGCTTCCTCGGCTAGGGCAGTCATCGGAGCCAGCAAACCAGCCAGTGTCAGGAGAGTGATTAGTTTTTTCATATATTAGATAGTAGGTGTGTTGTGATTTGAGGTAATTGTACACAATTTTTGTAGAAGCATATAAGCGTGTAAACGACTTTTTCATTATTTATGTGTAGAAGTATAGAAGTATAGTAGGTTGTTTTGGCTAAATATTTCCGTTTGACAACATCGGGACACACTGATAAGCAATGTCTTAATATGAATGTCAGAACTCCATTTACTGAGCTACGAATATGGAAACAAGCGCACAAACTTGCGTTAGAAATTTATAGTATTTCAAACAAATTTCCGGTCGAGGAAAAATTTGGACTGCAATCCCAAATTAGACGCTCTGTTTCCTCTGTTTCGGCCAATATTGCTGAAGCATCCGGCAGAGAAACCAGGAAAGATATTGCTAGATTTCTAACAATATCGAGAGGGTCCGTTCAGGAAACCATCAGCCACTGCTTACTTGCTAAAGACTTGGGAATTATTGATGAAAGCGAGGCTAATCTGATTATCAATAAATACAATATCCTGGCTGCAGGAATACACAAGTATAAATATGTGGTAATGAATAGGTAGCCACCCTCCTACACTTCTATACTTCTATACCCCTAAACAAAAAACCACCCGTAGGGTGGTTTTTTGTCGTCTCGCGAATGAGCGGGACGTTATTGAGAATTCTTCGTCAGATCGAATCGGCTCGGAATAATGTCGGACGGTCTCGGTTGCGGCGGCTGGCATTGGCAGCCGTGCCACAAAGTGCAGTTCGCACCGACCGACCCTCCCTAAGAGCGCATGGGAAGAACTATTGGATTCACGCGAAGGCGACATTCCTGTCTGGTGGCACATATATATAAACGGCCTACACATGACGGATGGCGCTGGTTCGCCGTAAACTAACGGACTTCCGGAGCGGGGTGGGATGGCTGATGGTAACTAGCTGAACCCGGCGCACAGAGCCTGACGCTCGCCGGACACAACTTCGACTATCTTCAATTATTAGGAACGCGAATCGACATGGTTTCGAACTTTCGCCGGAGAAGGTGCGCCTTTTTCGCGCGACCCGTCCGCTATCCCCTCGGCAGTCGAGGTGGAGCCGAACTATTTTGGCTCGACCCCACTCGACTTACCCCAGGTGAGGGCGGCTTTTAGTTTCCAAGGGAGCCGCTAACCCAGCAAAGTTTCAATTCAGAGTGTCCTAGTTGGACATGGTCTGAGAGTCGGTCGGGAGGACGTTGACGTAGAAGCCATTGGCCCAGTCGGCAGAACCATCATCCAGGTCATCGTGGGCCAACAGTGAAATGTCGGACCAGACGAAGCGGGAACCGGTGTCGTCGACCAGCAACGAGTAACCGTTAGCAACGCCGTCGTAATCGAGGTCACCAGTGTCAGCGGCATCGTCGCCGAGCAGTTTGGTGCTCAGGGAATCGGTGCCTGTGCTGGCATTAGCGACATCCAGTATCAGGTCGTAGGTGACCTGCGAACCGGCGGAAATGACCTCTTCCTGGTCAAAGACCACAGCGAAGGTACATTCCTCGCCGTCCTCGCAGTTTGCGTCAGTATCAGTGCTGTACACAGTCACGTTACCATCGATGTAGTCGCCACCGACGCGGCGGACGGAGGACTTGGTACCGACCGGGTCGACATTGCCGTTGCTCTGGTTCTGGACCTCGAATACGAGACCCTTCAGCGCGACTGCACCGGCCGCATCGGCGGATACGGTGAAGCGGGAAGCGGTCACGTCACCGGCGGTCAACAGAGAGCCCGGCAGGCTGACGAGAGCCACGCTCGGCTTGCTCTTGCGACTGACCTTGACGTAGCCGTCAATCTGGTTACTAGGCAGGCCAGCGCCGTTGTTCAGGTTGTCACCATCCAGAACGGTGTTGGAGCCGGAGCCTGTGCCGCGGGCCTCAAAGTTGGTCTCGACCATGGTCACGGTAGCTTCCATTCCGGTGTCAGCACCAGAGGCGCCAACGCTGTTCAGGTTACCCTTGACGGTCATGGTCTTGTGGCTGTCCTTCGGCACGACGAAGGTCATGCTGGAGAAGTCAGCGACACCGCCAGCAGTGACGCCCACCGGACCGCCGACTAGCGTCGAGCCGTCCCATAGGGACAGGCTGCCTACGGCTTCACCGTTGACCACAGTAAAGACGATGTCCTCAACGTTGATCTCTTCGTTCTCGGCGGTGAACTTGTACTTGGCCAAGACGGCGTTAGAGGTGCCACCGACGACGATACCAGCCTCGGTATCAGCGTCTTCCGGAGCGCGGACAACGTTCAGGTTGCCTGCCAGAGCGACGTTGTGGTTTGGACCATCAGCCGGGAGACCGACAATCTGTGTGGCCGCAAGCGGCTCACCTTCGGCATCTTCGACGTCACCGTCGAGGTCGCCACCATCAATGTCGAATTCGAGGTTGGCAACGAGACCGCCGAGCGAGCTGCGCAGGTCAACCTTCAGCGTTACGCCGACGGTCTGACCGGCCGGAACCAAGAGGTTCAGATTGTCAAAGACAAACTGCTCATTGGTGTTCGGACTCTCGAGTGAACCGAGCTGGGTCGAGCCGTTCCACAAGCTGCCGCTCATAACGACAGTGTCGAGAACTACTGATGAATCATCACCAGTGATCGTGATGGTATCGACATACAGGTCGGACGCGTCGTTGGCGGTCAGACCGAAGCCGAATACCTCAACACCGGTACTACCTTGGATGAAGGTCTGGGCGACCGGCGTGGAACCTGTAGCAACAGTCAGCTCCGGAGCCACTACTCCATGGTCGTTACCCGCCAGGCGAGTGGCCGGAACAAAGTCGAGATCCTCGTCTAGGTCTTCACCGTTGTCGAGATTCCTGACGTCGCCGGTGTTGAATAGGTCATCTTCAGCATCATCACCCCAAGTCACCATAACGGTGTCACTGACGATACCAGCGGCATCCTCGATGTCAGCACGTACTGACAAGGTGCGGCTGGAACCAGCACCGATGTTATAGGACTCAGTGAAGTCAAAGTCCTGCTCGACGACACCGTTGTAGGTGTTTGCCGGACCAGCGATGGTGACACCAGTAGCAGTGTCAACAATCTTCAGGTCAGTGATCACATCATTGACATTAGAACCACCCACTATGGTCACGGTCAGCCCAGTGTTGCGAACCTCAAGGTTTGCCTGGGCGGACAGGGTGATGTTGAGAAGCTCAACGTCACTGGCACCAGTAGCAATGTCGCGCGAAGCCGGGCCGTTCAGAACGGCGGTCAGCTTACCAGCCTCGATACCGACGTCACCTGGAGTCCAGCTATCAAGTGTGGCCATGCCATAGCCATAGCTCTGACCGACACACAGCAAGTCTGCAACCTGGTCGAGGTCTAATCTGACGACATCGTTAGTATCAACAGCCGCGCTTACGTCAGCATAGAGGTCGAAAGTTCGGGGTGAACCATCTTCCAACGAGAACGGAGCGGGCAAAATAAATACCGCCAAATCATCATTCAGACCAGCGACAGTAGCCAGAGTATCACCACTCTGCTTCAGAACGAAGTTGCTCAGGTCACCAGCGTTAACGCCGCCGACTTCGACAGCGATGCGGGTAAAGTGAGCGTCCTCGTTAGTAGCCTCAAGCTGGAACTCGCCAATCTTGGCGCCCATCTCACCGGCCTTGATGTCAGCAACTGCGCCTCCGTCTGTGATTTCACACTGACCGGCATTAACACCAGCAAAGGTGAAGGACGGACCAGTCACCGGAGTGCCGGCGGCGCTCACAGTACCGGAAGTCAGACCAACGATTTGGAACGCGTTAACGTTGCCAGCGTCGGCTAAATCACCATCAACATCGAGTGGGTTGTCAACATCAACAGCGAGCCAGAAGGACTCGGTAGCGCCCGGGCCAACAGAGACACCCAAGTTTCCGAAGGTGGTCTCCTGGCTGGAACCACTCAGGGTGCGGCCATTGCTCAGGCGATCGTTGCCATGATAGACGTACACGGCATCGAAGTCATCGACTTCACCCGGACCAGTGCGGCGCACGGTCAGAGAGTCGAGCGGAAGGGCGGCGGAGCCACCATTCATGACGTCGAATTTCAGTACGTTGACGCCGGTCGCACCCTTCGGAAGGGTACCGCCAGACGGCATCATGGAAGACGGACCGACGGTCAAGCTACCGGAACCGGAGCTAGCCGAGAGGCCCTTATCCTCGTTAATAGTGGCCGAGGCGGCCATAACAGCGGCTGGATCATAGTCGCCGCAGTCAGCGATATCCGCACCGATGGTGTAGTTCACAAAGAACGCATCCGGTACGTCATCGATCTTGGTGTTCCAGTCCGCACCATAAAGGCAAGTAGCGGTGGCTTCGTCGGCAACCCAGCGGAGGGTGCCATCCATGCCGACTGCATAGACCTTAGGATCGGTCTGGATCTTAACCATTCTGACACCAGGACGATAGGTGACGTTGCCGCCAATCGGCATCGCCGCCAGCTCGGCGTCAGTGATTGTCTGGACGGCGGAAAAATCCGCGTACCAGGTATTGTAAGTTGGTTGATTCGGAAAGACGTAGCGCTTATCGTCCGCGCCGACGTAGTAAACCGCCGGCAGGGATCCGCGCACGAGGTCACCGGAAGCCGCAGCGTTCGCCGTAAGTGGCGTAACGAGCGCAGCCAAACCGATGGACCAAGCGATCGTTGCTGCAACAACAGCAACGGTGAACGCTCTCCTGCTCATTCGTAAAACGTTATGCATAAACGTTGTTCCTTTTCTTTAGTTCCTTTCGTGCTTAGTGCTCGAAAGTATAGTTACCGCACGTAGTTCGCCGTATTAGCGAACCTCGACCTTTCAACTTAACGGGGGTTTAGATTATATATCAGGTCTCGCGACCGTTCGTCGGGACCGTCCGGGGAACCTTTTTATTTGATTCCGCATTCGGTTGAATCCGACTGCTATCCACCTTCGTCTATTACTTGAACGAAAGGCAGATGGCAGACGGATTCTGAACTCCCGACCGACAGTCCGTCCTAACGGTTGCCAGATCCCGTAACGAAATCCGTTCTTGACCGATTCCGTTACTGGAGCTTCAACTGTGTATTCTTCCGCTGACTCTGCTTATGTGTCATTCCTGCCTCCCGTGACTGGGCTTGCGCGGGGGGATGAGGAGCGTCTCGGAATTATCGGGCGGTCTCTTCGGTGTTTGTTTCGGTCAGCCCCTTGTCTTCCGCATCGGCGGGAGATTCGGCCGCTTCTGTTTTTTCTTCATTATTTTCTGCTTCCTCTTTTTGGTCTTCTTTGTTTAATGCCTCGTCAGCTTCCTCGACTATTGCATCTTCCTCCATATCATCGAGTACCGCCTCTTCCTCGGCTTCCTTGGTCAGCTCGGCCACTTCTACAATCTTGGTGAGCGCAGCTTCGTAGTTTTCTTCCTCAATCAAAATCTTGGCTTCAGCAATGGCTGTCTTGGCACGAATGGCCGAAGCGGTCTCTTCATAAATTTCTTGCTCGGCAATCACCGTATCCAAACTGCGTTCGGCCTGTTTGATGCGATCCTCGAATTTATTGACCACAATCATGCGCGGAGCTCGCTCGTCACCCTGCAAGTGCCCCTCGACGATAATCGCCATGGCAGAAATCGCCGTGTCGTCAATTCGATTGCGGGTGGCATTCACCGCCATGCGTCCTTCGGCCGGCAAATTCATCGCCGCCTTCTGCAGTATGCTGTGGTACAAAGTCATCTTGCGCTCCAGCAGTTTAGCAACTTCGACTGCACCAGTTGGATCTTCAGCCCGCATCTCCTCAAGTCCGTCACGCAACGCAACTACGTCTTTTTCAAAAGCAACCAAAGTATCGGCAATCAAATCGCTATCATAACCCGCCGATTCGGATAGATAGGCGACCTCGTTAATTCGACGGTCAGCAAATTCCGCGTTCAGGCTCAAGCGATATTCTTCATTTGGTGATAGCACGAGCTGAGTTTTTTCGACGGCGAGCTTTACGTTATATAGCATTTCGCCAGGCATGGAGTCCTTATACAGCTGAGCCGATACCAACCCCCCACCCAGCACGGCGGCAGTCATGAACAGAAACATACCAACGGTGCGCACTGCAACGAGTGCTGACTCAGCCGGAACGAAGATAGCAAAAAGGTGGTGCATCTTGGCGAGCATCTTGGGTTTGTTCGTCGCATCAGTCGTGTTGCGAACCTGCATCAGCAGGATATCTCGACTTTGCTTAACCCAATCCTCGCACGGGGCACCACCCCTGCGTTCATCTCTTGTCTGCTGCAGTAATTTTTTGACGTTGTCGTGATTCATTACTCTCGATTGCATCGCCCAGTGCTTGCAGAGCCCGGTGTGCGATAACTCGCACATGCGATGCTGATTTCCCGAGAGCGGAAGCTATCTCCCTGTTGGACATCTCGTCGAGGTATTTCATTATTATTACCTCGCGATATTCGTCCTTCAGGCCGCGGACCTTTTCGAGGACCCGCGATAGGTCGAAGTCAGTTTCGATTGCTTTTAGGAGTTGCTCGCTACCGGTGCCAGGAAGTTCACCCGTAATTGCCTCGTCCAGGGACAACTCGCCGCGCTCATTCGCTGAAGAGCGGTACCAATCAATCACCACGCTCCGCGCAACGCTGTAAAGCAGTGCTTGGAGATGCGGTACGTTCCTCTTCTTCATTAAATACCGCCAAGCCTTGAGGAACGTCTCCGATGTGAGATCTTCCGCCACTTCCGCTGATGGAACCTTGAAGTACACGAAGCGATAGATTCGGCGAACATACATATCGTAAAGTTCACCGAACGCGTCGGAGTCCTTCTTGGCTCTTATGCGGAAGAGCAGGAACTTTTCTTTTAATTGACTCTGCATCACATTAGACGGTAAAAAAGAAAGAAGCGTTACAACGCTTGCTTATTTCCTATAGTATAAACCTCTCTGGGAGGGCTGTAAATGCCACATCTTTATAGCTTGTTTTAGCGGATTTGTCAAGAGTAGATGTCATAAAACTATACGGATTATATGTAGCCCGGTAACAACTGTAACGCTTGGTAAAGCTTGCAAAATAGTCCACAATTGTCTAGAATAATGTTGACAAATAACTCATCTGTAATCGGATCAACGTTTAGGGTTTAAGCGACCGCTCTAATAGCACAAGAAACACTTATGCCCTGCCCCGCTTACACACTCACATATTCCCATGTCCATGATTCGTGTTTCCGTTTCCGAAGCCGCTCGCCTATTCGGAGTATCATCCCGTACTATTCGCCGTGCTCTATCGGACGGTGATTTGAATTACGTGGTCGTACGCGGCCGCTATAAAATCAGTTTTGAGAGTTTGGTGAAGTGGTCACAGCACCGACCACATGTTAAAAACAAACTAGAGGACAGGGGTATTGGGCAATTCGTGGGGCAGTGGAAAATAAAGAACCGACTCTACAGCCCCAATCCAAGGGCATTGGAGAAAGAGAATAATTAAGTATAGAAGTATAGAAGTGTAGATGCATGGGAGTATAGGAGACCCGCTCACTCACGCATGATGTCTAATGCAAATGAGCAGGTCTCCTACACCCCCTCTACACTCCTATGCTTCTACACAGGCCAAGCAATATGTTTTTCCGCCGAGCAAAACTTGCCGTAGCGTTCATGACCATGACGGTCATGCTCTTTCCGGTCGCCGGCTCGGCCAGCCTGAACGTTCCGCCGGACAAGTTCGTTCGGTCGGCTAACTATTATTTGAAAGCCGGATACGGTATCCCCTACTCCGACTATGACGACCTGGCACGATATGACCTGCTGGTATTGCCGGCCGAAGCACAACTTTGGAACCGTGAGATGTTTTTCGAACTCCGACGACTGAATCCGAACATCACTATCCTAGCTTATGTGGCAACCAAGTCGTTCAACTTCGATTACTGGACTGACTCGCTACATCAATCGTTGCTTAATCGAATCAACGACTCGTGGTGGTTGCTCAACCCGTCCGGACAGAACGTTTCGGTTTGGCCTGGAACCAAAATGCTGAATATGGTCTCCCCGTGGAGTCGCGAACTGCCAAAATGGGTCGATGAAGAAATCTGGTCCACAGGTCTCTGGGACGGAATTTTCTATGACGAATTTTCGGTAAACGCTCATTGGGTAAACGGCGGCGACATAGACATTCACCGTGACGGTCAGCGCGATGACCCTAAACTAATCGATGTGGCTTGGGAGCGCGCCACCGTCAATATGTTACGCGACACCAGACAGCGGCTGGGAGCTTCGGCAGTGATTATCACCAACGGCGATTCCGCGTCATCGGTGCAACCGTTTCTGAACGGCCGAATGTTCGAGATGTTTCCCACTCCTTGGGAGGGTCAGGGTCGCTGGCAAGATACCGTAGGCAACTACTTGCGCCTGCACAGCGAAGTCGGCTACCAACCGGTATTCATCATCAACGGTTCCACGCACAATACCGGCAACAGCACCAACTATCGTGATGTCCGTTTTGCGCTAACGTCAACGCTTATGGGTAACGGATTTTTCGGCTATGACTATGGCGACCAGAGCCATGCCCAGTTATGGTGGTATGACGAACAGGGCACCAACCTCGGATCCCCGCTCGGGCCGGCCGTAAATCAGTCGTTCCCGGAAGGTCAGGGTGTGTCTCCAGGTATATGGCGGCGCGATTTTCGCAACGGCGTGGTGCTGCTGAATTCCACCGAACGCGCGCAGACCGTTCGATTCGACGCAGACCTGGAGCGTCTGCAGGGTACGCAAGATCAGGAATTCAATAATGGGCGCATCGTCAACTCAATCACGCTGGACTCTAAAGACGGAGTGATCTTACTTAAGCTGGTTGAAGAAATTACCGGCAGCGCATTCTCTAACGGTGCATTCGCTCGGATATATAACCAGCAAGGCGACAAAATTCGTAACGGTTTCTTCTCCTATGTTCCGCCGTTCGGCGGTTCGGACCGCATTATCCTGAAAGATTTGGACGGCGACCGCATACCTGAGCAGATTGTGGCCGGACAGACCGAGGTATCTATATTCAATTCCAGCGGCAGTTTGCGAACGTCATTTACTCCATACGGCTCGGAACATAAATACGGCGTGAACACAGCGGTCGGCGATATAGACGGCGACGGAGATTTTGAAATCGTAACCGGTAGCGGCCGAGGCGGATCGTCGCGCGTTTACGTATTTGATACGGACGGCAATCAGGTAGGTCCAGGTTTCTACGCCTATGATTGGCGATTCGACGGTGGCGTACACGTGACGTGCGGCGATGTCTATAACAACGGACGCGATATGATTATCACCGGAGCCGGTCCGGGAGGCGGACCGCATGTCCGCGTCTTCGATCACTGGGGCGGCCTTTGGGCACAGTTCTTCGCCTACGACTGGCTGTTCCGCGGTGGTGTTCAGGTTGCATCCGGTGATCTAAACGGGGACGGCTACGAAGAAATCATTACCGGAGCCGGTCCGGGAGGCGGACCGCATGTCCGCGTTTTCACCGGCTGGGGTCGAGTAAAAAGTCAATTCTTTGTCGGCGACCCCAGTTCCAGAAACGGCATTCAAGTCGCAACCACTGACACAAACAACGACGGCGTAGATGAAATCGCCGCGCTAACCGCGGACGTGTTCCGAATTTCAACGCAATAATAGCGATCGCAACCTTCCCCCTCTACCCTTATATCCCTTCTACCCAATAGTATGTCCTCCAAGAGACGAAAAAAACGCAGCCTAAAACGAGCCGAAGCGACTCCGGTCGAACCGCGGGAACTTGAATCCGTCCGAAAACAAGAGGCGCAGGAAACAGACGACATCGGCAGTAAGACGAACATATTTATCGGTACCTTGAACGTGGTTGCCGGTCCGATCAATATGCTGCTTGATCCGATAAAAAAGGTCTGCTATCCCCCGCTTGAAGAGCATTGGGGCACGCGTTATAAAAGTCGTTTTCCAAAACACGCTGGTAAATTGCTGATATTTGATTTGGTGTTATGGATTTTGGCGAGCGCTTTGGCCGTGGCGTTAGTGCTGGTACATACGATATTGCCGCCAGTCACGCGAATTAATACGGTTTCAGTTGCGTTATCCGAACCACAAATGCTGACCGCCGGACAGCCCACCGAACTCACCATAGAATATGAAAGCGGAAGCGACAGGCTGGTGCGCGACGCCAAGCTTGTCGTGGAAGCGAATGAGCACTTTGTGCATACCGAAAATGACCTAACGTCAGGGATGACCCTCGATGGACTGAGTCGGATCGTACACTTGGGTGATTTGCCAGCCCGATTCAAAGGCAAAATCCAATTACCTGGCATCGCTTACGGTATCCCCGGCTCCACTCTGCCGGTGCTGATACAGTTGACTTATTGGGAAACTGGCCAGGCCGAACGAACCGTAAATTCTGTCTATTACCAAATTCCAATTACTGATTCTCCTCTGCAGTTATCGCTGGAATTTGAAGAGCCGTTCATGAACGATACAATAAATCAAATTCGGATTAATTACGAAAACACCGGCGATACCGCCCTACATGATGCGCGAATAGCGCTTGAGGTTCCGAACGGCTTTCGAATCACCGGCGCCAGACCGACGCTTGGCCCGAATAAGGAATGGCGTTTGGGGAAACTTGAACCGGCGGAATCGGGAAGCATCACGTTTTTCGGCATCTTGCGCAGCGGCTCAGCGCCAAGTTTCGCGATTCGTGCCATGAGTGTGGCGCCAGATGATAATCTGCGCGCAATAAACGAAGTGCGGTTAAACACGGATGCTGTATCTACCGGGTTTGTGCTTTCACATGATGTTTCTAGTGTTACGTCCTTGCGACCCGGACAGTCAGCCGAAGTGACCGTTCGCTATGCCAATCACGGCAACCAAATCATAGAAAATGTCGATATAACGGTGGAAGTGACCGGGGATTTTCTGGAAAATGAGACTATCTATCCCTTCAGCCTCGATACCATCAGCAAAATCGCGCCTGGAGAGTCCGGCGAGAAGAGCGTGCCGCTGCAACTGGCGACCACAAGAAATCAAGAAGACCTGAACGGCGATATCAATCCAATCATCAGCGTCACTACCGGCGCGGAATATTCTGTCGAGAACAATCCGACCCGGACGTTTCGAACTGACAGCGGAGTGACCAACCTGCCAGTATCCACCACTCTGACCGTCGATGCGGCTTCGCTATATTACACCAAAGCTGGTGATCAGTTGGGTGTAGGCCCAATCCCCCCGCAGGCCGGAGAAACTACCAGGCTCTGGCTCGTGATAACCGTGGAAAACGGGCCGAACGCCGTCAAGAATGCACGGCTAGTAGCGACTCTGATGCCAGATGCGAAGTGGACCCATGAAACCAGCGTCACATCAGGTCGCCCTCTGGCGTTTGTGGCTGCTGACCACAAGTTGATTTGGAATATCGACGATTTACCGGCGTTCGTGGGCAGTCATCTACCGCGAGCTACGGCTAATTTTGCCGTCGAAGTGACACCGGACGAAGAAGACGTCGGCCTGGTACTCAAACTACTCGACCATATATATATAGAAGGTGAAGACGCTTTTACCAAGACCAAAATAACCGCTGAGGGTGAGCTGGTTACCACTGGGGTGCGGTTTGGGCCAACGGAGGCGGTGTCTGGTGAGGTGGTTGAGTAAGAGCAATATCTTATGTGGGACCAGGCTCTGTTAAATTAGACCTTACGTTTTTGGCCTGTTCCTCACTTTTATTATTTAGGAGATTCTGCTCAAAACTAGCGCCTGCTGCTCGGACTCCCCGGCAATATGCATAAAGCAATATTTTTTTGTGGGGATGAGGAGTTATGGGTGGGGTCTCGGCTCCGGGCACCTGCTCCAATCATTTTCTAAAAAGTGGGTGAAATTATAAAAATACCCCCAACAAAAACCGCCAAAACGGCGGTTTTTTTGAAACTAAATCGTAATCATCCCGTTGTTCGAATCAGTCTAATCCGCTGAGGACGGCTCAAGAATCCGCATCAATGTCACAACGAAATCGGCCATCAATCCAGCCGGTAAATTCACCAGCACTTCTGACCCTCCGGAAACCAGTTCGGTCACCGTGACTTCTAGTTGGTCCGGAAACGGTACGGCAACATAAATTCCGCTCACGGTCCGACTTTGCGGACCGTTCATGAACAAAAATGCCACCCGTCCGGTCTGCTCATCCCGATACAGCGCCCCGAAAGTGCTGCGTTCAGGAACCACTACCACAAACGCATTTTCCGCTGTCTCGACCTGAAAACCCTCAGGCAGGCCAAACGGAGATGGTCGATCCAATGCCGGTGCATTATCTGACGGCGGCGGCACGACCGAAGGAACAGGCGCGGTCGTTTCGGGTTCGATTTCTGGCGCACCAGCGTCAGGAAGAGCATCTTCTCCGTGTGACTGTTCGAATGAGACCCCGTGGTCGCAGCCGACTTCACACCCGGCGATGCAGGATGCGATGAAGACAATGACAGCATATAGCAATGTTTGTCTCATCAAGAACCTCCGCGTTCATCTTTACTCATAAAAGAAAATGCCGCAACTTACTGGTTGCGGCAATATCGCTACCTGCACTCCGCGATGATCTCGTTCCACCGATCGAGGAACGGTCGCATTTGCGGTGTGAGGTACAGCACTCGGTTGTTCCAGCGCAGATCAAAATTCGCATCGCCGGCACTGTCTAAGTCGTAGAAAAAACCGGTGCCCGAACAGCGCCGCTCGCCGTAGTCAACATCTACATGATAGCGAACGCCGCGCTCCCGCCTCCCCAAGAGCATAAACGTAAAACTGCCGTCTTCGAGCTCGGTCATAAGCGCAATCGAATCGTCATCGATTCGCATAACCTGTACGGTACCTTCGCGGTTGACCTTGTACCTGGTTGCGTTCTGCAAAGCACTGCCGCAACCCGAGACGGAAACAGCCAACAGGGCCGCCACGAAAAACAGAAAAAATCTCTGCAAAGCTTACCTCCTTTTTGGAAATAAAAAATCCCGCCCGGACCTTACATCAACTACTGGTTGATATCAAATCCGGGCGGGATTATGTGTCACTAGGTTATTGAAACTTCCATTTCGGTCGAGCTTTCTTGCGGCACCAACGCCGCGTACAGACCGCTGACCGAGCGAGCAATATCATCCCAATGATACTCAGACTCCACAAACTTCCGGGCGTCAGCGCCGAGCACGGAAACGAAGCTTGGGCTATGCAGCAGGAACTCCATTTTTGCCGCCAAGTCGCCTGTGTCGCGGTTGCGGAAATTCATTCCGTAATTACGAGTCACTTCCATATTCTCCGGAATGTCCGAAGCCAGAACGGTCTTGCCGTAAGACATCGCCTCCAAAACCGCAATCGGCAATCCCTCTGACTCAGAAGGATGCACGACCAGATAGGCGTTGGCGAATAACACGTCCAAATCGCGACCTTCCCGATAGCCAGTAAACACGATATCGGCGTTACCCTCGGCCATGACCAACAGTTCGTCGATATAATCATCAGTAAACGCAGAACCACCCACGATAACCAGCTTCTTGCCGTTGGTTTTCCCGCGACGCTGAAGTTTCTGATACGCCTCGATTAAATAATGTGCGCCCTTATGCCGCACCAGACGCGACACCATGACAATATATTGATCCGACTCCAAACCAAACTTGGACAAAGTTTCCTCATCACCAATACCCTCGCCGGTCGGCGGTTGTATGCCGTTCGGCACGTACTCGGCCCGGCTGTTGAAACGATTGTCGCAATACGATTGCAGAATTTTCGAGACCGCAATGGTCTGGTGCGGGAACAAGCAAGCAAACCTCTCCCCTAGCCCCAGCATAAATTGAGCGACCGCGTTCCATTTCTGATGCTTGCGGTCGATACAGTGAAATGTCGCCACTACCTTGATGCGTGGCGCCAAAACACGCGGCATCCACGACAGCAATGACGGTCCGACACCGTGATAGTGAATTACGTCTACCCGCTCACGGATGGCATGCATGGTTGAGGTAAAAGTATGAAAGATGGCATCCAAATGCTTAGTGCGAATGGTCGGGGTGACCACGGCACGCACGCCTTTTGAATAATGTTCGTTCGGCGAGCCAAACCAATCCCGGGTATAAACCAGGACTTCGTGACCAGCCTTGCCTAAACGAACCGACAAATGCTCAACATGTCGTTCAATACCACCGAAATGGGCAGGAATTCCTTTTTGTCCGACCATTGCAATACGCATACGGTTAAAAGTTTGGTAACAGATTAACGGCTTATTCTAGCACAAATATACCTTCTTGTCAAGAGGTGTTGCCGACTTAAAAACTAATACACTTTGGCTAAAATAATTACTGCCTGTCTGTACTTGAGAAAGTACAGACAGGTAGTACTTTAAAGCTCGTGCCCGAACAACGGCCGCATTTATAAAATCTTTCGCCGGAGGCGTATTTTTCTGCTAAAAAACGCCCTTATCAAGGGCGTTTCTTGTTATAGAATCGACTTCTCGAGTGGGAAATCGAACGATTCGAAACACAGATTATTATCGAAGGTGTAGAGCTGGGGCAACTTGCCATCCACGGTAATTTCGAGCAACTCAAGCGATCGGCTCACCAACACAGACAGGCTGGAATCGCCGGATTTCTTCAGCATCTGCTGAATCACGCGCCACTCGCGCCGGCTGGCGTAATAATCACGCTTATAGGGGTACGCACCTTGCGGCCCGAGCACGTAATCGCCCAGTCGACAGGGTTGATATTCTCCCTGACTGTCCTTACGGAAAACGGGATTGGCTTCCCATTCCACCGCTCGCTTATAAAGAGCTAACGCTGGATTAATGACCTGACACTCAGCATCCTCGTTGTTAAACAACTTTTCTCCCAGTCGCAGCAGCCGACGGAAACTGTCCATCGTAAACCAAATGTGAAAGTCTTTCTGCCAAGGTCGCAATACGGACACTGGTTCCTCCTTTGACGGATTATTGTGCCAAATAAAATACCGGGTGTCAACCCGATTGCTTAATTTTCGTAGCTGCAGAGTCTGCCCTGGGGCAGGCTCTGCAGCTAAATGATAGCTCCTACGTTCTCATAAACATCCATAATCCTCCGGTAATGCGTCTCTGGATCGTACTCAGATTCCACCAGCCGCCGTGCGTGCATGCCCATGTATTTGCTGCGACTAGGGCTGCGCCATAATGTTTTCATGCGCTCGGCCAAATCATCCACATCGCCGGCAGACACCAGCATGCCCGTGATTCCATCGCGGACCGTTTCGCCAAGCCCGCCCATTTGAGTCGCAATGACCGGCTTGCCCGATGCATACGCTTCCAGAACCGACAACCCAAACACCTCATAACAGACCGACGGTGCCACGACAAACCGCGCCCGCGTGTATTGCTGGTGCAATGCTTCACCGCTCAGGTAGCCCATGAATTTTATATTATCCGCCCCAAGCTCTTCAGCCAGCTGGTGCAGCTTAATGTCTTCAGGGCCGATGCCAACGATATGCACCGGAATGTTCGGTGTACGCGCCGCCGCTCGCACCAACGTTTCGACCCCTTTCTCCGGCGACAGGCGACCAACATACAGCGCATAGTCTCCATCATACCGTGGCACCCAATCGTGCGCATTGATGTAATGCGGCACGTGCGTTATTTTTCTACCGTCCCAGCCATACTCTTCGAGCAAACCAGCGACAAACGAACTCGGCGCAATCACCATATCGACATTATCGCGCCACAACCGCAACGCCCTATGCAGATGCATGGCAGCTGCTTCGAGCGCACTCGCCAAAAATGAATCCTTCACGCACTTATGCTTTACCGCGTTAAAATAATGATTCGGCTGCGTATGCGAACAAATCCGTCCGTGATGAAACAACGAATGACATGGCGCAATCAAATGATAGTCGTGCGCGGTCAGCACCACCGGTATCCCCCGACTCTTGGCCTCGGGCAGAATCGACGGCGAAATCTGGTGATAAATATTATGAAGATGGATCACTTCCGGTCGAACCTCATCCAATAAAGATGCAAACTTATACTGCGCCTCGAACGAATACAGCAACCGACCGGCCGTACGCAAGCCCTGCCAACCAAACGATACGTTTTGCGTATGTACCGGACTAACAAATTTGTCACTCCAGTGTGTCGAAACATTCATGCCATCTTTCATGGCGAACGGAATCACTGCATGCCCATGCCGAATCAGCAAGTCACGCAGGTCAAACAAGTAGCGCTCGGCCCCGCCGCGCAGATAAAAATACTTATTGGCAAGAATGATATTCATATTATCGCCTGAATATTTTTTCGCGCCGACCCAGCACTAACACCAACGCAGCCAGTATCCAAAGATAGAGCGCGACCGTGCGTACCTCAAGATATGTTCCGAGAATCGCTTGCAGTGCGACCGCCCATAGCACGCCGATAAAACCTAACGCCAATCCTTGTGCCAACGGCTTCTTCGCTTTTCGGAAAACATGCAGCGCCATCAAACCAAACGCCACGAACATCCACAGATAAAATGCGAAGCCGAGCGTGCCGGTCTCACCCCACAAAGAAAACCAGTTATTGTCGATATATCCTTCGCTGCCATAAACGCCGAACGGGAGATTCAATTCTTGGTACGCACGTACGTTACCGAGCGCAGCCGCCGCTCCCCCGCCGTATTGCCCTGGCCCCACGCCAAACAATGGCGCTGACGGCACCACAACCGTAACGGTCTGCACCATCCAATACAGCCGACCAAAACCGTAATACTCCCCGCGCCAACGCTCATAGGAAAACGCTTCGAAAAAACGCTCGACAACGGTTTGGTCCGGATAGTCGGTTATGTAACGCACCGCCAGCCCGGAAAAAGCGGCGTAACTGACTACAGCGATAACGAATGCGATAAACGCGAACCGAACCCGCGTATCGCGCATCAAAATAACGCTGATGACGAACAGGCCGAGCACAAACCCAAACCAAGAGGCGCGTGACAATGTCAGCACCAACGCAGGCATCGCCAGGCCTATCGCTATCATAATTCGCTTTTTCTCTACGCCGTCTTTCAATTTATACAGCAATCCGATTCCGGTCAGGAAAAACAGGCTTAAGAACGTGCCGAGCTGATCGTAGCGCCCCATGGTCGCGAACACGCGCGTGCCCGGTGACCAAAACTGCGGTGTGCCGCTCGTCAACTGAATGCTTTCGTAGAAACGCTGTTCGCTCGGAATCAGAAACTCGTCCAGCGGCCCACCGACAAATGATTGGATTAATCCGAGCACACCCTCGAAAATAACCACACCGAACATTACCTTGAGATACAACCTAATTTGCGAATTGCTGGGATTCAAATAGGTTACGGCATAGAACATCAAGATAAACCTGACAATCTGACGCAAGCCAAGTAGGCCATTTACGAGTGGCACGGCATTTAGCACCAGCGATGTGACAGCAACCACTAAAAAAAACAAGAACGGCAAATCGATTGGAGTGGCCGCTCCGCGACGTTCGAGCCGTAATCGAATAACCGCCACCGCCAAAGCGGCGTAAATCATTACCTCCGGGAAGTAGCGCGCAAACACATATAAGTCGTCCGGCGCGAACTTCAGCAAGAACGGTTCGAATGGCGTATACACCGCGATCAACAAAACGATCAGTTCGGGTTTTACCAGCACTGCCCAAACAGCGACGGTCGCAATAATCAAACCCAATGCCTTCCACGGACCCAGAACCAGCGCCACGACTACGGCAATCGCCGCAACAACGCCAAAATAGGCGAGCGTTCGTCGCTCCCATTTGTGCCGTTCAGCCTTGCTTTCACCAAACGCCTCGCCGATTAGCCTAATAAAGTTGGTCATATCTGAGGTTATTGTAGCACAAAAACAGCGGTGGGTTTGAAGTCCACCGCTGTTTTTATTTCTAGACGGGGTTATTCATAATCGCCAGCCTCAACTCTGATAATCGCCGATTCTCCGGGTGGCGGTGCTTGAATCTCGATGACCCCGTCGCTATTAGATTCCATTATGTGTGGCGTCGGTGTTGGTATAACGCTGCCCATACCGCCATTACCCTTGAGTAAATCCTTAATCAGCGGCACAACGATAAACTTTGGATAATAGAAATCGGCATCACTCTCCGGTTCGACCGGAAAATACAGCGCCGGTACATACAGTTCATTGGTAGTTCCAGAATCGGCGTCGTATTGATGCTGTATCATATAGTGTCTAGTCGGCGTGCCTAAAACTAAGTTCTGCGTTTTTTCTTCGGGCAGATAGAACGTTCCCGAGCGACCACCCCTTTCCGCGTAGGCAATCAGCTTGGCCGTGTCGGTCTCGGCGGCGTACCCCGAACTTTCGTATTTCTGTACGGTAATCATGGAAATATTGGTCACCTTTCGTTCGGCGGCATTAACCATCACCGACAAGCCATGCGGAGAACCGTCATAGTTAATTACCTCGCCCTCCGGGAACTCAAGTGGATACACCACGTTGATGTGCATCGAGAAGCCACGTTCTTCTGCTTCGCGAACCGCATAATTTTTCCAGCTGTAGTTCACCACCGGAGATGCGTAATCCGACCGGTCGATGCCGTATTGATTAAGCGCGTCGTTAGCCAGTTTAATCAGCTCATCATCCGACATCGGATCAACTTGCCGTTCCGGCATTATATTGTTTTCAACCGAGATATCCGCGGTTGCGTCTCGCGGACTTAGGTTAACCCAAATCCCCTGCTGCTTGTCGCGGAGGCTGATGCTCTGCACATTCAAATTGCGGAAATTACTGAGGTCAACCAGGCCGTTGTCTTGACCAGCTACCGCAGAATTTAAAGCGGACAAATTAAGATCCTTTATCCGACGATATACGGGAAGCTGTTCAGGCGGTGCGCTAATTTCATCGCCCTGATAACTGAGCTTCGCTGGTTGATATTCCGGCGCCGGCATGCCGATACTTATCGGTCTGGGTTCATCCGCTGCAGCTTCATCGACCGAAGCACTCATGACTGCAGACCCGAGACCCACCCCAGGCGCGGCCAAGGTCTTATCCTGCACTCCGCTGACCTGAGAAAGCTGGCCGAACGCGTTGGGTTTCAGCTCATCTATTCCAGTCTCGACCGCACGCTGAGCGAGCAAGTTGCTGACAGTCTGTCGCGGTGCACCGTCCTTGCCCGTTGCAGTGGCAAAAACTGCAATCAACACCAGTACGGCCATTACCGCCGAGCCGCCGAGCACATATTTTAGCTTGGTCAAAAACTGATTGAAGTTAGCGATGGGAGCTGCGAGCAAGGCCGAGTCTTCGGCCAGCAGTTCGCGACGCAATCGCGTGACAAATCGATCGTCCACTTTTACGTTCGGTTTGGCTTCAAGCAGTTTGCTCACCAGCTCGCGCAGTTGGTCTTTTTTGTCGTTCAATTCTGGCTCCAAACTGATGAGTTCCCCCACGATTCGATTGATTTCGTTGTTGTTTGCGTTAGTCATAGTAGTTTGGTTAGGAACAGGATAAACGTGACGAGCCCCATGCTTTCGCGTAGTGCCTTGGTGGCGCGCGAGTAGGCCATCTTGCAGCTGGCTTCGGATTTTCCGAGCGCTTCCGCGATTTCAAGATGGGTCATTCCCTGCCAGATACGCATGATTACGATGTCGCGTTGTTCAGCGCTGAGCACTGCGAGATGCTCTTGCACCTTGGTCGCCATGATGACCGCTTCGGCGTCGCGCTCTGTATCCGAGTCCGCCGATAAATCCCACACGTCTTCTATATCTATATATGACTTGTCGCGCCGGTAGTGGTCGATAACCGTATTTCGGGCAATCTGATAAATCCAGCCGGTAAACGAACCTTTGGTCGAATCGAAAGACGCCATTTTGGTGAGCGCCTTCATGAACACATCGGACGTCAAGTCCTCGGCAGTCGGCTTATGATGCGTTTTGTAGTACACGAAACGATAGATTCGCTCGATGTATTGGTCATACACCAGACCGAATGCCTCGGTATCTCCAGCCTTAACTTTGGCTAGGGCTTCGTTTATTTGTTGCTGTTCCATGGGACGGGTGGTTAGCGCTTTGTTGCCGTCACTGGTTTATACGGGCATACGAAGATTTGGTCACGGATTCATTATATCAGGGTGTAAGCGTGTAAGGGTGTAAGCGACCGTCCAGGAACCTGAGAAATCGCTTACACGCTTACACGCTCCCGCGCTTACATAAAAAAAAGAGAGCCGCAGATTAAATCCACGACTCTCTAAGAGTCAGCCCGCTCGCTCTCACGAACGGGGAAAAGGTTTACGGAAGCAGCTCCCCGAGGGGAACCGTGAAGGGGTCATCCCCGGCATACTCGCCGTACGGATAGAACCCTTCCCGCAGTTTGCAGGACTCGTAGGCGCTGTCGCCCGAACCCTCGATCTCGCAGAAGACGTGCTCGAGGTCGGAGGCACACATGTCCGCAAGGTGCGGACCGCCGTACTGAGCCCAGCCCGGCATGTGCGTGGCCGGGTCGCGGTAGGTGAACCGGCAAGATGTGATGTCGCCATCGAAGACGGCACACCAATCGAGCTCGGCCCAACCGTCACCGTCGGTGTCGGTGGCCGTAGGACCGGAGTCCCAGTCACCACTGCCGAAACAGTCACCGACGATCTGAACCTCGGTCGGCCCGGAGAGGTAGTCGATGGTGTTGAAGTACAACATGCATCCATCGGTCCTCATCGGACCAGGCGTGCAGCAGTCGTCGCCGCAGGTCACATGGCTCTCACCACGCTCCCACTCGCACACGCCATCGCCGCAGACCGGCGGACACTCGCCACAGTCGCTTTCACAGCTGTCGCAGGTCTCGGTGTCGCCGCAGACCCCGTCGCCACAGACGTCGGGACATGCGCCGCAGTCCTCGGAACAGCTTTCGCAGTCCTCGGTCTCACCACAGGTGCCGTCGCCGCAGACGTCGGGACATGCGCCGCAGTCGCTCGCGCAGCTGCTGCAGTCCTCCTCGCCGTTGCAGGTGCCGTCGCCGCAGGTTACGGGTGCGTCGCAGTCACTCGGGCAAGACTCGTAAGTCTCGCCGTCGTCACACACGCCGTTACCACAGAGGTCCGGGCAGTTGCCGCAGTCGGCCGCACAGTTCTCACAGTCCTCGGAAGGGCCGCAGATGCCGTTGCCGCAGACGTCGTCGCAGTCGTGCGGACAAGACTCGTAAGTCTCGTCGCCGTTGCACTCGCCGTCTCCGCAGCGGGGGCCGTCACAGGCGCCACAGTCCGAAGGACAGCTGCTGCAGTCCTCCTCGCCGTTGCAGGTGCCGTCGCCGCAGACCGGCTGGCACGCTCCGCAATCACGGGGGCAGGTGGAGCAGTGCTCGTCCGCGCTGCAGATGGTGTCACCGCAGAACGGTTCCACCTCTTCGCAGTCCGGACCCTCGCACTCGAGGTCCCGCTCTTCGCCACGGATCCCGCAGGACACCGCGAAGGCCACGGTCACGATCGCCACGAAGGTCATCACATAGTTCTTCATCTCGTTCTCCCAAAATCCATTCCCAGGTCATGCCTAGGCTTGTTTGCATTTCGAACCGTTTTGGGGAGGGCCGAAGCCGCTCCCCCTTCGCGAACTGCTACAGGCTTGGAATGTTGAAACGCAACCAGGCCTGTCCACCGATTGCGAATGCCGGAACGCAAGCGTCCAGCTCTGCACCGGTGTTGACCGTTACGCCAAGCTCCAACCAGTCGATTGGCCGGAACATCACTCCGAGATCACCCGTCAGGTAGGCGGCCGCCGCATCGAGCTGTGCGTCGAAACCGACCCACATCCCGGAAGCTGCGACCTCCATCAGCACCCACGGACGAATCTCGAACATGAGACCGCCGCGAATGACCGTACCAGCCGGGTAGTCGCCGGCTGCGAGCGTCACCAGCGGCTCGACGAAAACGCCGACCACTCGAGTGACACGCAGATTGACGCGCATCCCGATCAGACCACCGGTGTAATGCGAACCGTCGAGCGCATACATGCCAACGAATCCACCACTGGGGCTGATCTGGACCACGCCGTTCCGGCGCATGACCTCGGAGAGCTGAGACTCGAGACGCTCGATGCGCTCGCGCGCCTCGGCAATATCCTCGTCCTGACGCTCCTGGTCAGCTTCGAGCTCACCAAGCATCCGCTGAACTTCCTCCACATCCTCGATGAGCTGCTGCAGTGCGTCGATACGCACAGTCAGCTGCTCAACCAGACGTCGAAGTCGGTCCATCTCGGCATCGAGTCCTGGATCGCGATCGGTCAGACCGCCCACCCGATTCTCAAGCTGCTCGATACGGGTCTCGTAGGACGAGAGCCGCTGCAGCAGCCGACGCCAGGACTGTCGAGCCCCTCGCCGTGCCTCGCGACACTGCTCGGAGCCCTGTCCTCGCTGACAACGACGCACCATCTCACAGAGTTGCTCGTGCGAGATGACTGTCGAAGCCTCGGTCATTGGCCTTGCCTGCTCGGCCGAAGCCGGAGTAGCCACCGTCAGATAAGAAAAAATGACGGCGAGAACCGTCAACTGCTTGATCATTTGGGTCCTCCTCCCTTTCCGGCTATGGCCGGTTTCTTTTGTTGTAAATATCATCCAGACCACTTCACCATGAAGCGCTGGAACCGCCGGATGGGTTGGGACGGGGACAAGGAGGAGGTATCTCCGTCTTGGCCTACCCGGCGATTTCAGGACTTCATTACTCTTTGAGCGATGAACATAGTATCTTAGCATATATTCATATAATTGTCAAGGGGTTGGGGGAGCTAATCTGCGGCTTGTAGCTGGCGGCGGTTTTATAAATATTTTTGGCTGAAAATTAGTTTTTTAAGCCGCCGGCGGAAAAAACCGTCAGACGTTTTTTTCCCGGGGCGGGGATGTCCGGACCGTCCGGTAAGCCGCGCGCGAGGTAGCGAGCCGAAAGACGCAAAACTCAAGATAAAAAACACAACCCCAATTCAAACAACCAAAAAATCGGTCTCTCAACCGATTCATCTGGTAATTAAGCAAAAACTAGCTAATAAACGGATTCTGCGGTCGTCGCTGCGCAACAGTAATCACATATCCAGCCCCAGCAATACCACCAAGAACCAGACCAGCCAAAGCATTGGCCGGAATATTAGGCCGCACTGGCCATTTCGACACCAACGGATCATCCACCAAGGTCACCTCTAAATCTCCCCCACCAATATACTTGCTGCCCTCGGTAGTCAAAACAAAAGCAACAGCCTGCGAAATCTGCTCGGCTTGATTCGGATCAACGTGATAAATAGTCACGTCCAACATTCCAGAACCACGTACCACCTGAGTGGAAATAGTATCCTGCCAGCGACGTCGCTTCTTAATTTCATCTTCACCAAACACGCCCTCGTCTATGTTGAACTTTGCTGCCATCACCTTATCGTAGAACGAAGTGGTATAAAGTATCTGCGCAAGATTATCAGCGATGCGCTCGGAGGCCTTGATGGCAGTATAGGGATCCGAAGACGACAGCTGACGCTGAATAATCAACAACCGCATCGATGAACTATAACGCAACGGAAAAGCAAAACTTACGGCAGCCGCAAATAAGGCGGACAACACCGCAAACATGGCGATGCGCTTCCACCCACTCTTCATGGCGCTTAGATAGCTCGTCTCTGACATAGCTAGTAACGGTTTGTTTGATGCGAATAACCGAGAACTATAGCACATTCATGGGGAATTGTCAATCCTCGAAATGAGTGCGAGAACTCGAAAGTGCAAGAGTGTTTTTGGGACCGAACCCTCACAGACCCCGTCCGCCAGGACAGACGAACGAATCGTTATTAGGTCACTTAAAGAGTCTTATCGAGAGTTACGTCAATAGATATCTCCTGGCCCGCGCGAATAATAGTCATGGCAACCGTTTCGCCAGGGTCATAATCAATCAAAATATCTGGCAACGAGTTATTTGCCGTAACCTGCTCGCCGTTTACAGACTTTATTATATCACCCTCACGCAAATTAGAAGCTGCAGCCGGACTATTCCGCAGAACCGCTGGCCAATACGCATTAGCGCGCAGCTTCACGCCACGAGATAATCCTGTTTCGTCCGGGTGCTCAGACAAGTCCACGAAGCGAATGCCCAGATACGGACGACTCACCTCGCCGTCGCGTAACACCTTACCAATCTGACGATAAAAGGCGTACGTTGGAATTGCGTAGAAGCCGCCTGCCGTGCCACCTGCATAAAATGCCACCACTTCGCCTAAATGATTCAAAAGCGGCGCACCGACCATCAGACCGCTCGGACCACTGAGACGAATCACCTGCTGAATTTTTTCGGACGAACGAACCGCCGAAGCCAAATCAGCCGCCGGCAATCCACCTATATCAATCACCGCGGACTCGCGCAACCCGCGAGATTCATCAAAGGCAAACAGAATGGTGCCGACCGTCACATCCTCGCTTTGACCAAATTTCATCACCGGCAAATTACTGCTATCGACTCGTAAAAATGCAATGCCCGTATAGGAATCGATTACGGCTTCTTCTATATCGTATGCCGCGCCTTCAATTACTGCGACCAAACCCTTTCCGTTCGGGCGACCAGTGTCGGTCAGCACCGACTCATGCGTCAAAATCCAACCGTCTGATGTCAGCACCGACCCGGACCCAACAGCTTTCGTAGCCAAAATAATCTCACCAACATCCTCGACATCAAAAATCAGCGCCGACGAAGAAACGATGTCATTGATAGTGAAATTAACGGCACTCCGACCATCCTGCTGCTGTATCAGCGGTGCGATAAAATTTCCCCCGGTCACATAAGGCGACTGAGGAATAATGTAAGGCGCATACGCCAACATCAGCAACATACCGACGATGCCGGCTGCCAAACCAAACAAAGCACTAATTAAAACAGCCGGTATTACCGCGCTTGATTGTTCAGCTTTTTTCTTTCTTTCTAGCATCGATTTTTTTAATTTAATTCCAACGAGCCGTCGACAGCACCAACATCACCAGAAAACCGGCCACCACTAAGCCGTAGCGCAGTTCTCTGGTTCCCATATCGCCCTGCAAAATCCGTACCGAAGCGCGTACGGCCGCGAAATAAGCGACCAACAGCGCCACAGAATTTACCATGAACGGTGTCGGCAAGAACGACAGGCCAACGAGCACCTCCGCACCCAATACGGCTAAGGCACCGCTGACGACAATCCGCAGCTTCTTGTCGATTGAATCACCGGCCTGAAGTAATACCTCGTAAGAAACTGCGGCCAATATCATACCCATAACTAACGCCGTCAGCGCAATCGGTATATGCACAAACTGCCGAATGCCAAAACTGAATACTGCGACAGAAAATACGCCAATCAAAATAATAATCCGGTTATATCGCAAGGCTGAATCAAGTGCGTCTTCATCTCCGGCCTTCAGCGTATCAAGTCGCATAATATAACCAAACAACAACAGCATCACCAGGGTGACAGAAAAAAACCGTGCCACTGGCGAACCGATCAGCAAGTGAAACAAATACGAACCGAGCACTAATATAGACGGTGCGAAAATCAAACGCCAAATTGCCACCTTACTGCGCTGATAACTCGCCGCCAACGCGGACAATGCTATCGTTACACCGACCGTAAAAAAGAAACCAACCACCAAAGCCGGCAGGCGAAACGGCTCCGGTAACGCCGGTGCCGCAGCGGTTATATATAAAAGAGTGCCTATGACAAAAGGCATGGCGCCGGGCAACAAGTGACGCTTTCCATATGGCTCGTAATTAATTGTAGCTTGCTGCATCTTCATGCTCTAGTTATTGGTGATGAGTATTATCTCGACCCTACCGTCGGTTACCTTGATCATTTCCAACTGCCCGCCCTCGGATAAAGCATCGTTAATGGCGTTACTCAACCCAGAAGTCATCGACTGCACCAATGAGTGAGCGGCAAAATTCGGCACCTTTAGTGAACCAATGGTGATTTCCGATTGTGTTGTCACCAACCTTCCATTCTGTACATCCGGAGAAACATTCATCAGAATCGGCACGCTTCTTCCGTCATCGCGCTCAGTGAGGACATATATCTCGATTTGCCCGTCAGTTAAAATCGCCTGACCTGATTTTAACGGCAACGGTGTGTCGGTGACCTCTTCATTGCTAATAGCCGAATTTAACACTGTAGTCAACTCCTTCTCGGTTAAATAGAGCTTTAGTGTGCCAAAATTAGAATTGTATTCGGCCCTAGTCACAGCGGCGTTCAGCACCGCTTCCGGAGTCGAGCCGACCAACGGCGTAACGGTACGGCTTGGCATCACTGGATCATAAAGCAGCGCCGACAGCACTGGCACTTGCACTAAACCGGTCTTAGCCACGATAACACCGGTAACCACAAAGGGTGCCACCAGAAGCGCCACCATAATCAACAGCATCGCCAGCATCCATTTCAGTCGACGACTTCGTTCGTCGGCTTTCAGTTCCTCCCTGATTTCCTTTTTTAATTCTTCGCGGTCAATCGGACCGCCATCTTCGTGTCTGGTCATAATTTATCCTCCGGTGAAATCCACCGATATTTCTCTACTAATTCATTGGTGCGCCTCAAGACACCAGAGATATCACCTTCGACATTCACAGCGCGCTTCCACTGGTCGAGCAGAATCACGAACGACAGATGCGCGTCACGCTCGCTGCTCGGGACGCGCATGCGCAATAGCCGATCCTGCGTTCTTCCAGCCAAATCTGCAATGGCCTCGCCAGCATCCTCCGTGATTGCGCCCATCTGCAGAGTCTCAATCTGCCCTAAAAACGGTGCCATCACTGTGCCGGCCTCGGCACGATACTCAATTACGGTCGGAACCTGCAGTACGGCCGACTGCTTTGGTTCAGTGAGGTTTGCATCAAGAACGATTATGAGCAAACCATAGCCCAACCCAACCAAAACCACGGCGACAAAAACACCCACTACGGCAAACCGGCTAAAAATTGCTTTTTCTTGCTTCATATCGAGGTTGAGTATAGCAGTTTTTAAAGTGCGTGGTCAACGATTGAGAAGTGCAGGAGCAGGAAAAACGCCCCTAGCTGGGGCGCAACACCTTATTCACCGATTAGCTGTACCGTTTCCACCTCGACCAAAAGTTCAGCGCTGGAAATAAAAAGTACTGCCTGTCTATGCTTGAAAAAGTATAGACAGGCAGTACTTTTTTTGTGGTGGAGATGGGGAGATTTGAACTCCCGTCTGGTGAGTCGTCTCACAATACATCTACCGGAATAGTCTAGCTTAGAATTTCAGGGCAACGATATTAGCTAAACCAAGCCCGCTGCTCCAATTTCCGTGCCATGTCGAATCGCACTACGGAAAAAATGCGACTCCAGCCCGATTAATAACACCCGGATTCCGACTATCGGACGTCGTCGGAGCGGATGGCCTTTGGCTAATTAAGCGAAAGACGGAGCGGCGACTGGCGTGAACGCGTTAGCGAGCGCACCCTTCACCTTAGACATAAAATTGGCGTGTATGTCAGTTTGCCCGAGGATTTACCACATCGCTCGCGAGCGACGTGGTTAACGAGGTTCGGACCGCCTCGTCCGGCATACTGCGAAATGATCTCCCATCGATTCCTGTCATCCCCCATTGGCTGACCGGAAGGCAATCAGCCAATGGGGAACGGCAATGATTTGAATTTTAGGTTGTTGAATTATTTAGTTGCTGAGTATCAACTTAGAATGTCACTAAACAATCCAAGAACTCTCTATCATCCCTTTAAATCTCGTAAAACATCCCGATCTATATCCCGCTGTTTCTTCTTCTCCTTCTTCTCGTATTCCTTACGACCGCGGGCCAACCCGAACTTCAGCTTGATTTTCGATCCTTTAGTATAAACAGAAATCGGCACTAATGTCAACCCTTTGGTCTCTAATTTCGACGCTAATTTAGCGATTTCTTTCTTGTGCAGCAACAGCTGGCGCGTACGCACTGGATCGTAGTCTTTCAAATCCCCTGCTTTAAGATACGGTCCAATATGGG
This sequence comes from uncultured Gammaproteobacteria bacterium, assembly GCA_964486995.1. Taxonomy (GTDB): domain Bacteria; phylum Patescibacteriota; class Patescibacteriia; order SG8-24; family SG8-24; genus JAHJAU01. The sequence goes on from CAZAOV010000001.1 coordinate 181,853, forward strand.
CATTAATCAGCCGCGCCGAACCGCTGGCGATGGTCACGTATGAACCCTGCAACTTCATCAAACCGTTCCGCACCGATTTCACTTCGTGGCCGCGTAACACCAAACCAGCCTCGAATTCATCGAGAATCTCGAAATCACGCAATGCGCGCCGGTTGTCTGCTAGCTTAGGCATAGGTTGTATATATAAGCACATTATTAGCAGATTGAGCGGTTGTGGCAAGGGTGAAGTTGATTAATGATGAGGGAGTATAAAGTATTAGGGTATAAAAATGGAAGGAAAGCAAACGCTCACGACCGTTCTCTCTTTCCGCTTTCACGCCAAATGCTCTAAACCTTTACAAATCTGCTAAAATTCGCTAGTATAGCCAAAGTAATTCCTAATCTCTACAGCCTTGAGAATTTCCAGACGAAAACGTAAACCGCAACAACAGCGAGTTATTTACCCAGTTAACGAACGCATCCGCGAACCCAAACTCCGCGTTATCAGCGATGAGGGCGGCGAGCATCTGGGTATATTGTCAACCGATGAAGCGCTGAAAATCGCCAAAGAGCGCAAGCTCGATTTGGTGGTAATTCAACCAAAGGCCGAGCCACCGGTCGCAAAACTCATCGATTTCGGCAAATACAAATACGAAAAAGAAAAGGAAGCCCGCAAGCAAAAGTCGAAGGCCAAGAATGTAGAGGTCAAGGGCGTCAGACTGTCGGTTCGCATTGGTCAGCATGACATCGATGTTCGCAAAGAACAGGCGAAAAAATTCATGAATAAGGGAGACAAGGTCAAAGTGGAAATAATTCTTCGTGGTCGCGAAAAGCGGCATGGAGAGGTGGCCTCCCAGGTTATCGAAAGTTTCATCAATGAATTGAAGGAGGAAATGGAACTTAAAATCGAGCAACCAATTACTCGCCAAGGCGGACAGTTGACAAGTATCATCAGTAAGGCGTAAGATACTGACGCCCCGTAGATATATAGAATATGAAAACTCACAACGCATTGTCGAAGCGGTTCAAGGTCACCAAGAAAGGTAAGGTGCTCAAGCGCACTGCCGGCCAGGACCACTTCAACAGCCGCGAGAGCGGAAAAGTCACGCGCAATAAGCGCCGGGATCGGAAAATGTCTGATTCCTACACTAAGGTGATCAAGCAGTTGACGAAGCAATAGTATGCCTAGAGTTAAGCGTGGAAAAATTCATCTGAAGCGCCGCCGAAACATCCTGAAACGCACTAAGGGTTTCATGTGGGGTCGCAAGAGCAAGCTGCGGCTTGCCAAGACCGCGGCCACTAAGGCCGGCGCGTATGCGTATCGCGATCGCCGCAATAAGAAGCGCGGTATGCGTCGACTATGGTCGATTCGCATCAATGCTGCAGCCCGCCTGAACGGACTGTCGTATAGCAAGCTGATTGACCTCCTGAAGAAAGCTGATGTGGCGCTGGACCGCAAGGTGCTGTCACAGATTGCAGCCGAGAGGCCTGGAACGTTCAGTAAGATTGTGGAAGCGGTCAAGAAATAACCAAGAGACGACAAAGCCACCCGAAAGGGTGGCTTTTGGTTAATGGAGTGACGTGAAAAAATGTCAGACTTGTTTTAAGGAGGAAGCACTGTCGCCCCTTTAAAACAAGTCTGACATTTTTTGCGCAAGCGCGTTCATAGGACACGCTAATTTAATCTCCTCACTCCTGACGCCTCTCACTCAACATGCTTGACAAACCGCCCAAAACATGATAATGTAGTGCGTCCGATGCATATCGGAGTAACTTTTTGACAGGCGGCTGACAACAGCCGAGAGGAGGAGTAAGAGAATGCAAACGAGAACAAAGCTCTTGGTCGGTGCCGGATCTTCCGCTCTGGTCGCCGTTCTGGCGATAGTGGGAGTAATCATCGTCTCCAATTACTCTGGAGAAGATGGCGACACGACGGCTGAGAACGATGTGGCCCCCGAAGAGGCCGAGAACGGTCAGATAAGAAACGGCGATGAAGAGGGGGGAAACGGGCAGCCACAAAGTGACGACGCGGACAGCGTGTCCACGCTCCCCCCGCCAACGAAACTCACGCTCGACTACTCCGATGGCGGGCAGGTCAAGCTTCGGTCCGACGGCAACCTGGAACTACGCGGCAAGAATGTGCCGTACAACTTCGGTGAACAGCCTTCCACGGCGCGTCCGGCTGCCGGCGACCGTTCGGTCGTGATTCCGGGTCCAACGTCTATCGGTACCGATTCCACCCGGTGCAAGGCGAACCAGTACGAGTATCGCCGGCGGGCCGACGGTCGAATCGAGATCGTCACGCGGGATTGCACCCGCATCACCCGCTGGCAGTAACCAGTTGCGCCAGGCGGCCATTTCGTTCGCCGCAACGTCAAATCGCGCGCCGTACGGCATCGACTCTTATGCGATGTCGCGAGACACCAGACAACGCGCGCGTCGCCAAAGGCGCCGCCGTCGGAGATAGGGAGCTTCTCTCACGAAGCTACCAGCTCACAGCGAACCCGCCATTACCTGAGCCTGGTCGCCCATCCGATTGGCATTTCCTTCCTAGCCCCTAGTCACTCTGACTAGGGGTCTTTTTTATCTGTAGCGGCAGGGGGCCTGCCCCTGCTCGGTTTAACATACGTCTGCTTCTGCGGGCCGGGGTCAAGCCCGGCCGCTACCGTTTTTACATATTCAAAAAACACGCCTTGCGGCATGTTTTTGCTGGCGGACCCGAAGGGATTTCCCCTCCCTCCAGTCGGGTACCGCGGCGGCTGCGCACCGGACTGTTCGCCAGCTCACAGCCTTCTCGCCGCCGTTCAAATCCCTCTCATCTTTTATTCAAAAAACTCGCCTATCGGCGAGTTTTTTGCTGGCGGACCCGAAGGGATTTGAACCCTCGATCTTCTCCGTGACAGGGAGACGTGTTAACCGGGCTACACCACGGGTCCACTGTTTGCATAGGAGAGTATAACAGTGTGAGAAAATTCGTCAAGAGGGACTGCCCGCAAAAAAGACCGGCTAAAAAGCCGGTCTTTACTATATTTCGTAAAGTGCTCGCGCTCGCGCGCTAGTCGAAGGATGGCTGTCTGAAAAATGCCTTAAACCTTCAATTCCACGAAATGCCATGTCCATTTCGGTCAACGCTCCGGCCATACGGCTTCGAGAACCAACCATAACCGCTCCTACCGCATCGGCCGCATATTCGCCAGCATGCATCACCTCGCTGAGCCATGCGTTAATCCTAAACCTTAAACCAATCAACACACCGCAAAACAGCAGAAAAACGCATTGACGCAAGATAAACTCCCATATCGCGATATCTCCACCAACTACCCACGACAATGTGAAAAATGACCAAATTACTGCAAAAAAAGACATGCTCAGCACTAACGCATTGCCAATCATCACACCGCGCTTAATGCGCAGATCGTCGAATAGTACGTGAGCGAACTCATGCGCCATCACATACCGCAACAGGTGCGGCATCTGATAGACAATCCTGTCAGACAGCGCAATGCAATACCGACCACCACACCGCCAAGCCATTGCTGGTGACATATCCTCTATGGTGGCCGACATCAGGAAGAAGCGCGGTCGCTCGCAACCTACTGCCCCCGAAAACTCATCCAGAACTTCGTGAACTTGCGGCAAAGCATGAGGCCCCACCAGCTCGCTTCCGTGCCGCAGAACCACTTCGGTGATTTTGCGACCTAGAATCTTGTGGTACAACCACATAAACACACAGATAAACACGAAGCCGAACAGGCATGTCGCCACTGGAACCGATGCCAACCAGGCATTGGGCGTCAATACGGCCGATACGGATACAAGCACGATCAGCAGTAGCGCTTGCTTTAGTAGCACACCCCGCAAGACACTGGCTCGATGCTGGACAATGGGCAATTCTCCGATGCTTTCTCGGTCAAACAATTCGACCTCCAATCTAAAGCTCTGTATTCAGCTTACACTGTGCGGCACAACAAAAAAACGGGGATAACCCCGTTTTATTTCAAAAGCGCGCCAAATATTTTTACGCGTTCTGTTGGGCGGATGGGTTGGGAACCATATCCAGATCGGATATTTGGCGATACTTAAGAAACTATTCCAAATCAACCTCCGGATAAAAAGGCATCTGTGCGTGGTGCGGCAGTTGCCCTCTTAGTATAAAGCTAATCGCCCCTATTTTTTGCTTCGTCGCCGTTTCAGTTTCCCCTCCATTTTTTGAATCCGCATCGTGGTTTTAAGAACCGTATCTGGATTGAGCGAAATGCTGTCTATCCCTTCCTCCACCAGAAACTCGGCAAATTCCGGATAATCGGATGGCGCTTGGCCGCAGATGCCAATCTTTGTCTTAGTCTTCTTGGCGGTCTTGATGACCGAGCGCAACGAATCATAAATCGCGTCATTTCGTTCGTCATAGAGATGACTAACCAATTCAGAGTCGCGATCTACGCCCATGGTGAGTTGGGTAAGGTCATTGGAACCGATGCTGAATCCATCAAAAATCGCCGCGAACTGCTCAGCTAAGATGATATTCGACGGAATCTCTATCATTACATAGACTTCGAGGCCATTTTTTCCACGTTTTAGTCCGGCCTTCTCCATGGTCTTCAAAACTTTTTTGCCCTCGTCTGGAGTGCGACAGAACGGAATCATCATCTTGACGTTGGTCAACCCCATCTCTTCACGCACACGCCGGAATGCCTCGCACTCCAGCAGGAAAGCGGGTTCGTATTTTGGGTCGTAATAACGCGAGGCACCACGCCAGCCAATCATCGGATTTGCTTCATGCGGTTCGAACTGATGGCCGCCGATTAGTCCGGCATATTCATTTGATTTGAAATCCGACGTGCGGACGATGACGTCGTTCGGCCAAAACGCGGCAGCTATTCGTCCGATGCCTTCGGTCAGCCGACCGACAAAAAACTCCTTGCGGTTCTTGTAGGCAAAGGTCAGCTCATCAATCGCATCTTTGTCTTCTTGCTTATTGAGCTTGCCGTAATTCAGAACCGCCAAAGGATGTGCCTTTATAAAATTAGTAAACACGAACTCTATGCGAGCCAAACCTACGCCGCTATTCGGAATGAAAGAATGCTCGAAAGCCAGATTGGGCTCGCCAATGTTCATCATTACCTGCGTATCGGGCCACCTAATTCTTTTAAGTTGCGTGCGTCGTACCTCGAACGGCAGCAGACCGGCATAAGCCTTTCCTTCCTCACCTTCGGCGCACGATACCGTGACTTCCGTTCTTTCTTTAAGTTTTGCGGTCGCATCACCGGTACCGACAATTGCCGGCGTCCCCAACTCACGCGACACGATGGCTGCGTGGCAGGTACGGCCGCCGCTATTGGTGATGATCGCCGCGGCTTTTTTCATAATCGGCACCCAGTCCGGATCGGTCATCTCGGTCACCAGCACGTCACCTTTCTGAAAATTAGACATATCACGCGCGTCACGAATCACCCGCACCTTACCCTGACCGATCTTGAAGCCAATCGATAAACCACTCACCAGAATTTTACCCCTCTTCTTCAGCAAATATTCTTCTAGCACATTCGGGTCGCGTTCAGACTGTACGGTTTCCGGTCGCGCCTGCACTATAAACAACTCTCCGGTTCGACCGTCCTTCGCCCACTCTATATCCATCGGCTGGTCATGTCCGAAATGTTTAGAATAATATTCTTCGATTACGACTCCCCACTTGGAGAGCTGTAAGACCTCGTCGTCGGTCAAGCAATATTTACGCCGATCCTCATCCGGCACGGGTACGGTTCTAATCGGCGAACGCCCTTCCATGCTGTACTCAATGCGTATCTCTTTTTTGCCGATATCTCGTCCGATTATGGGTCGCTTATTCTTCTTGAGCGGGGGTTTAAAAATATAGTACTGATCTGGATTCACCTGACCCTGTACCACGCTCTCACCCAATCCGTAGGCCGCATTGATTAACACCACATCGCGAAACCCGGTTTCCGTATCAACGGTAAACATCACACCTGCCGAAGCGAGATCTGAACGAACCATTTTTTGTACACCAACTGATAGCGCGACCTTCATGTGGTCAAAACCCTTTTCCTCGCGATACACAATCGCGCGATTCGTGAATAAAGAAGCGAAGCAGCGCCGCACCGCATCCACCAACGCTCGTTCGCCGTGAATATTAAGAAATGTTTCCTGCTGGCCGGCAAATGAAGCGCCCGGTAAGTCTTCCGCCGTTGCCGAAGACCGAACAGCCACATCGCAAGTTCGCATTTTTGATTTCCTGGACAGGTCTGCATAAGCCTCTTTTACGGCAACAATCAAATCCTCCGGCATGTTGGCCGCTAAAATCATGTCGCGCACACGCCGTCCGCGTGCAGCCAAATCATCCACGTCCGAGACGTCTAACCCAGCCAACTCTTCGGTTATTTTTTCCCTTAGGTTAGCGCTATCTATGAAATGCCAATAGGCATCCGCGCTCACCGCAAAACCGTCTGGTACACGAACGCCGCGCTGACCGAGCTTGCGAAACATCTCACCAAGCGACGCGTTCTTGCCACCAACTTTATCCACGTCGCCCATGCCTAATTTAGCGAACTGATATACAAAACGTTCGCGTTTCTGCGGCGCCTTGTTGCCAGCTTGTTTATTTTTCTTGTTGGCTGCCATAGTTTATACCTCTCTAATTTCGACTAGGTTAATGCCGCCAGAAACACCCACCGGATCTCCGGCTACAACGATTATTTTGTCTCCAGTCTTGA
>CAZAOV010000002.1:0-99805 GCA_964486995.1 uncultured Gammaproteobacteria bacterium
TCGCGGGACGCTCTGCGCCAGAAAGTGAACGCAGACCAGACGTCGAAAAACGACACAAGAAGGCGGCCCGCGAAGGGCACCCCCGTGCCCGCGCCGTCAACAAAGAAAGAAAAAAACCAGGCATAAAAACCCAGCAAACGTTTTACCAAAACCTGATTAAGAAAGTTGTTCAAACAGCCGCTCCTCGTCTTGCAGCATATGATGAACTTCAATCACATCATCGGTTGTCACCGCTCGGTCCTCCTTGAACCGGTCAACTTCATCAAAACCTAGATCGGTCACCATTCCGACTGAACTCACGCCCACCGGAGAAATAATAACCAACGCGATAATAGCGTTGGAACAATTCCCGCACTGTATGTGCATCAGATGACTATCCTCCTTTTCTCCGAGAATCTGCGCTTCACGCGGCGTATAGCTGCTGCCGCATAGCGGACAATACGAAATCAGCTTGACGCCTTCACTGAAAAGCGAAGATTGATTCTCTTTGGAGGGTGCCTCCATATTTATTTTGATTTCCGCGAATTTTTAATTTTTGTTCGCAGTCCTCTATAAGCTTATCGTACCATTTTTTGGCTCCCTGGTCAAAGCGTGATAAACCCCATTTAATCACATTTTATCCACTGTCAACGACCTTTCACTGCAACCGACTGAATTACGCCTAACATGGCGAATTTTACCAGCAGGGAGCTACCACCATAACTGACGAATGGCAAAGTGACTCCTGTTACCGGTAGCAGGCGCAAATTACCACCTAAATTCACAAACACCTCAATGGCGATAGCGGCAGTCAAACCCAAAACCAAATATAGCGAAAAATCGTCACGCGCTTGACGCGTTAAAAGATAACAGCGCCAAAACACCACAGCAAATAAACCGCACAAAAAAAGCACGCCCAAAAAACCCAATTCTTCGGCGATAACCGCAAAAATAAAATCCGTCTGACGCTCGGGCAAGAAACGCAATTGTGACTGAGAGCCATACCCCATCCCCTTACCAATCCATCCGCCAGATCCAATCGCAATAATGGACTGCGTAACGTTGTAACCGCGACCGAGCGGGTCACTTTCCGGATCTAAGAATGATGTAATACGGTCTTTTTGGTACGGCTGAAGAATTACGAACCAAGCGAATATCGCTGCAGCCGCAACCACACCCGCCATGATCAACAAATGTGTGCGCTGCACCCCGGACACCAATACCAATGAACCCCAAATCGCCATCAGCAATAACGCCGAACCAAAATCTGGCTGCAACATTATCAAAATCACTAACGGGGCGGTGAACGCACCCGATACTAAGATATGTTTTAGTCCACGCTCCTTACCGGCGTAATCGCTAAAATACTTGGCTAAAAACACGACCAAGAAAAGCTTCACTATCTCGGCCGGCTGAACACCAAACCCGGCGATACCAAACCAGCCGGTCGTTCCGCGCACCGTAGAGCCAAACAATAGCACAGCCACTAACAACGCCCCGGAAAAAAACATGAGCAAGCGAGATACTTTGGTGAGTGACCGATATTCAAACGCCGGAATCAACAGGGCCAACATTAACCCAACAGTCGCAAACCAGAATTGTTTCCAAAAATTTCCAAAATCCGGCTCAATCGTCGCCGCACCCGGAGCCGCAAACCCGGCTAATGAAGTGCTGTAAAGAGCGGTTAAACCAAAAACCACCAGCAAAACAACCGAACCCAGCAGAATCCAGTCGTATTTAGCTATATCGTAAGACGCTGTCCTAGACATGATGATGGGGGTTTATATACATCACTTTTAGCATTGGTGGGGCGCTGGGGCAAGGGGTTAATGGGTGCAAGGAAGATTACACGCCCGCACCTGCGAGATACCGGCGTCGAGCGGGAGAACGAGCAAGGCTTCCGAATCGGCTTCCTCCGCTTTCCCGCCCCGCCGGGCGGTCCGGACGGCCGCGACTCCCCATAAAGGCAATCAAAAAACCGACTCATCTCGAGACGGTTTTTTTAACATCGATAATTACTCCCCCGGCTTCAAATAAACTTCCTCGTCGAATATGTTAATCTCCGGTTTTACCTCTACCCTGGTCACGTTGGGCAGGTCATGAAACCAGCTCGCTTCCATCTCACGTGTCTCGCCGGACAGCAATCGCGTTGCCACGACCCGATTCACGCCAACCACCCGCGACCCACTCATCAACGTCACAAAAAACGGAACAGCCACATAACTAAATGCGGTATCGTTCTCGACAGTAAACCTGGCCCGACTCACCGGCAATGCAGAGACACTGTCCGATGCAATAAACTCAGGATTAGTTATATTAAAATTCAGCCGTTCGGTAGCCCAAGTCAGATAATCCGGTCGCACCACATGCCCATCCACACGTCGCCAATGCAAATCCGCAATTTCTAACGAAGCAGACGGCTTGCGATCCGCCTTCGTGCCCAATACATATATGTAGCGAGTGTCCGTCGGCAACACATAATCAGTGTAAACCTTATCCGAACCACCACTGCCGGTAAATCTGTAATCCACCTCCAACCACCAACGATGGTTTGGATTGCTCACCTTAGCGATAATGTCGTATCTCCCCTCCCCCGACACCAGTGAAATTGATGCCTGAGTAACTAATGGCTTGGGCTGAGCAGCCTCGCGAAAAGCGGTATAGTCGGTGAGATTTTCGGTCAGCAGTGCGATGCCAGCTCGTTCACGCACACCAGAACCAATAAACCAATCCGCAAATCCCCACGCACCATAAGCAAATAACGAAAATGCCACCACACCCAAAACTGCCGTAAACACCTTTTTGACCATTATCTGGTTTTCATTCCACCAGCGAGCCCATTTTAATTGTTTCTCCGATAGCTCGTTACCCGAGCCAGTTGCTTTGTCTGCCATGTGTGTGGTGTTTTAGTTGAAATAGCGGCTCGAGTCCCGTCTGAACTCACGCAGGCAGGATGCCTATCCCCGTGTGGGCGGAGAGAAAATCCTCACATATATTATATATTAGAGCCCACAGCAAAAAATACAGTAATAATGATACCAAATGCTGAAGCTGCCTCCAATCTAACAAGCACTTGCCGTGAGTTCGGCCCGGCTCAACTTGGAGCTTTCTTGAAAATAAATTTCCCCGGACTAACGCCGCAGAGTTTGCATGCAAAAAAAGCGCGCCCACAAGTGGCGCGATTTATAACTAATTAGTCGGCTCCGTTTCTTCGGTACCGCAGACGATAACGAACGAGCGATACCTTTCCCACCTGAAGGAATTGATGAACACCAGTCGCTCACGAATCATCTTCACCGTGACGTGAGCGGCCTGATCTTCGTCGTAGCCATGATGCCTCATCAAATAATCTGCCAACGACCTGGTGACCGACATGGCTGTCTTATGCCAGTCGGCTGCTTTCAGCGGCTCGACTGTAATCCCCCGCTCCCCGGCAGACGAAGTGATGGGTTGACCTTTGGCCTGACCATACACCGCCACCGAAAAAATGGGTTTCTTGGCTTCGACCTCAACCTCCACCAGCCGAAACGCGATACGCTCCAAGGTTTCGAGAACCGGATGTAGCGTTAGCGGACAGCTGTTGTCCATCTCCACTGATTCGTGCTCGTCGCATGGGAATACTACTAGTGTCGGTATGCTTTCAGAGCCATGAACCTGATGAATCTTGGCACGAAATTCTCCGACTGTGGTAGTCAGCCCATCCAGAGGCGCAAGCAAATAACTAATCATGCGTCACACTCCGGATGCGCATGAACTGAGGCAGTGTCGGTGTTGGCCCAGTAGTCCTGGTCGCCTTCACCGCGCACCAACAGCACAATCTCACGCCGCCGCCAATCGTTGGTCCGGCTAAGGCCGCTCATACGGGCGAACTCCTCAAGTTCATCCGCCATCCCGCACCACTCGCCGCACGAAAATGGCACTACTCTCTGAGACCACGAACCATTGCGCAACATGCGTCGCGGCCCGGCCAGGCGACCGTACACCGCAAGGCACGTATGTTCTTCGTCCGAATCTTCGATTCGGTACGTGACAACACGCATCAAACGTTTTTCAACAAACAGCGCCGGACCGTACCGCAGCCAATCGCCAGCGCACGGCACGATGGAAATCCCACCCTCGTCATGCGGAAACGGCGCATGCTCGGGTTGGCCACTCTTGCCGACCAGCTCGTAAAACTCGGTCACTGTGCATTCGAATCCCTCCAGCGGAAAGATGCGGATGGTTTTGTCGCTCATCTGAACCTCCTCTCTAAAGAACTTGTCATAAATCGACAGATTACCTTACCGATAACTATCCGGAATGTCAATATAAATGTCATGGTCAGCGATATTCCAGACTGGTCGTATCACGCAATCCGTTTAGGATAGCAGCAGGCGAAAAAGCTGGGAGGTATAAACGCTCAAAGGCTGTAAAAACAGGAGGATGGCAGGAACACCGAGGTATACGTTCGCTCCGTTCGCCCTTTTTACTTTTCTACATTTGCTGCAGTCTTGCCCAAACGCCCACCTCATGCTACTATCCCTGCGTATTAATCCGCATTGGCGGATTTTCATGTGACCTCAAATATGGCCGACAAGAAAGCGAAAAATTCAGCTAAGAAGCCGACAAAAAAGCCGATAGCCAAGGGTAAGGAGGATGAATACGGAGCCAAACAGATTCAAGTGCTAGAAGGACTCGATCCGGTACGCAAGCGCCCTGGCATGTACATCGGTTCCACCGGCTCGGAAGGATTGCATCACCTCATATGGGAAGTGGTCGATAACTCCTTCGACGAGGCAATGGCCGGCTACTGCGACACCATCATCGTAACGCTTAACAAAGATGGTTCGGTGTCAGTCGAAGACAACGGACGCGGTATTCCGGTCGATAGGCATCCGGTACAAAAAGTTTCTTCACTCGAATTGGTGATGACCAAACTGCACGCCGGCGGCAAGTTCGGAGACGGCGGCTATAAAGTTTCCGGTGGTTTGCACGGCGTGGGCGTATCGGTGGTGAATGCGCTGTCCAAGCATGTAAAAGCCGAGGTGAAGCGCGACGGAAAACTGTGGGTGCAGGAATACAAATTCGGCAAGGCACAGGGAAAAGTAAGGCCGGACAAGAACGTTCGCGGTACTGGAACTAAGATAACGTTCACTCCGGACGATACGATTTTATCGGCCACCGATTTCAGCTGGGAAACCATCATCACGCACTTGCGTCAGCAGGCATATCTGACCGCGGGCATTCGCATCGTCATTCAGGACCGCCGCAGCAAGGAACTGGAAAAAGATCACACGTTCTACTTTGAGGGTGGTGTGCGCTCATACGTACGGCATCTGAATCATGCGCGAGAACCGAAGCATCCGAATGTTTTTCACGTACACAAGGAGCATGATGATATGGACGTGGAAATTGCGTTCCAGTACACCAATGACTTTAAAGAGAATGCGTATGCGTTCGCGAACAATATCTATAATCCCGAGGGTGGCATGCATGTGGTTGGTTTCCGTGCCGCGTTAACGCGCGTGCTAAACAACTACGCCCGAAAGAACAGCATCCTGAAAGAGAAAGACGATAACATCACAGGCGACGACTCCCGCGAAGGCATGACTTCCATCGTGAGCATCAAACTTAAAGATCCGCAGTTCGAGGGTCAGACCAAAGCCAAGCTCGGCAATCCGGAAGCGCGTGGTGCTGTGGAAGCGGTATTCGCCGAGGCACTGGAAATTTATCTGGAGGAGCATCCAAAGGACGCGCAGGCGATTATCGAAAAGTGCGTGATTGCTTCGCGGGCGCGTCTGGCGGCTCGTGCAGCACGCGACACCATCCTGCGTAAGGGCGCCTTGGAAGGCCTGACCCTGCCGGGAAAACTGGCTGACTGTTCTTCCCGCGACGCTTCTCGCTCCGAGTTGTTTATCGTCGAGGGAGACTCGGCCGGCGGCTCGGCCAAGCAGGGTCGTGACCGTGAGACACAAGCCATCTTGCCGCTACGCGGAAAAATCCTAAACGTGGAGCGCGCCCGGCTCGATAAGATTCTGACCAACAACGAAATCAAATCGCTGATTATCGCACTGGGTACCAACATCGGTGAACAGTTCGAGATAGAAAAGCTTCGTTACGAACACATCGTCATCATGACCGACGCAGACGTTGACGGCGCGCACATCCGGACGCTGCTGCTGACGTTGTTCTATCGGTATTTCCGTGAGCTCATCGACCGCGGTCATCTGTATATCGCCCAGCCACCGCTGTACCGGCTGTCAAAAGGTAAAGAATTTAGATACGCATATAGTGAAAATGAGCGTAATGTCATAGTTGCCGAAATGACCAAAGACTCAAAAGGACAAAAGACAAAAAACGCCCAAGAAGAGACCTCGGATAATATCGAGGAAGCGCTAGAAGGTGCAGACGAAGGTGATGTCAAGAATGTCAGCGGTGTGAGCGTTCAGCGCTACAAGGGTCTGGGTGAAATGAACCCGGACCAGCTCTGGGAAACCACCATGAATCCGGAGACGCGCTTAATGCACCTAGTTACTATCGAGGATGCCGAGAGTGCAGATCAGATTTTCGATGTGCTGATGGGCAGTGACGTTGAACCGCGCAAGCGATTCATTCAGACACACGCTAAAAACGTAAAAAACTTGGATATCTAGCACAAAAGAAGAGCAGGGGCGCGAGACCCTGCTTTTTGATTCCCTGAGATTTAGATGTAACGCGCCTGCCGACAGGCGGGCTATTATCTTGTGCTGACGGCTTTTTCGAATGACCGAAAATTCGCCTTGAATTTACTGCCCCGACTTACCGGGCTCGAATTCAGGGCGCCCAATTTGACACTAAATAATACAGTTGATAATGTAGCTCGTCGTTGTATTTCACAGCGGCAAGGAGGAATAATCATGAGTGTGGAACGTCGTGCTAATCAGGTCGACAGCGAGCCGGATTCGAGCAAAAACAGCAACCTTTCCTTCTTTGCTTGGTCAATGTTGGCGGTGGCTGTCATTGCAGTGGTGTTGGTGTCGATGGCCACGATCTTTAACAGCCGCCACAACAATCCCTTGGGGCCATTTCCCCGCACGGTGCATGTAGAGTTGCCAGAGGGTTACCAAACTCACATCACTCCGCTGGACTCAGAAGACTGGTGTGTTGCTGGCGGTCCGGGCCGTCTGCTCTTGTTGAGACACGAGGACGGATTCGTCATGGCTCGTTATGACACAGATGATGACATCGGACATCGTTCAAACTGCGCTTCTGGCGCCGTATTCGTGGAGTCTCTAGCCGACTGGAACTGGCATCTGACCAGTATCGAATACCACCAGAAGAGACACGCTGAAGATCAACGACGACGCGAAGCTGAGCGCAACCTGATGCGATAATCCCAACATCGAAACATCCTTAGTGGTGTTTCGATTTTTTGTATATTCTAAATCGTGCGCAAAACTGAAGACGATAGATAAATTTAAGACCAGGATATGAAATTATAATTTTAAGGTTGTCATCTTTTGATTCGATTGTTAGGTTAAAAATAGTTCTTTTATCAAATAGGAGCAGAGGTCATGAAACAAGGGTCTGGTTCTTGGCGTATCGCAGAATTGATGAGTGACACTGCACTCACTGAGGCTGAGGCCGCAGAGGCAGTCAAACCAATCAGCACACTCCTTGACCGCATCTTTGACTGCACTTGGTCATTTGCAAACGAGGAGAAGTTGACCGGAATCTCCAGCAACACAAAAAAAATAATCGAGCAATCAATCGTAGGGTCAACTTGCGATAAAATTAATTGGGTCTCGCTGAGCAAATCACTCAATCCATGCAAGCCAAATTGGCTAACCGAGCATGAATTCTCTGAAGCTAAAGAGGAATACTCGGCGAAAATCATTGTTTGTCTGACGCGAAAAATCGCCACACCTCTATGCCGGGTAATCTGGTGCGCTGACCTGTCCGATATAACCTCAGAAAAAATGGACGACGCGGACGATTTTTGGGCCGACTTAACAGAGCTGTTGCCGAACTTAATCACCGCTTGTGTGGACAGAGAGCTGAATCAGGATTGTGACTCTGGCATCACCGAGGATATCGTCGATTTGCTCAAATACGCGATATTTAGACCGATTCTAAACTATCTAAGTATGCGGTATTTCCGCCTAACTGAAGAATCGGAACGGCTTCTCCCGCTACTGAAGCTAATTGACCAAGGAGTGGTGCCCCTGGGAATCGCCAAGCCACACCATCAGGATCATGTGGGCTGGCTGGTCGTAATTGCTTGACGAAACGCCTCCTTAACGGAGGCGTTTCTTCATTCCAAACGGACTTTGAGCCTGCTTTGCATGCATGCCAAGGTCATTCCGTGCCCAAATCGAGATGCCACAGTAAAACCGGCGGCGCACTC
Source organism: uncultured Gammaproteobacteria bacterium (assembly GCA_964486995.1). GTDB lineage: Bacteria > Patescibacteriota > Patescibacteriia > SG8-24 > SG8-24 > JAHJAU01. The sequence goes on from CAZAOV010000002.1 coordinate 8,345, forward strand.
AAGCCCAAAAAGCCTGTTACGCACCAACAAGACCGAGCGATATACGGACGCGGGCACCGCTACACCAGTCTTGGCGTGGTCGGACTGACGCCTGCACGAAAGTTCAGCTCAATTTATCTTTCGAGACAAATTCATTATCCGAACCCAACAACAGGGACGCCGCAACAGACCATTTTATTGACAAATCCCCCATCACCCTGTATATTCTCAATATAGTAATGAATAACCCGCCGCCGAGGCGGTTTTTAGAACCAGAAAAAATATGGCGAGTATTACGCTGAAAAATAATCCGCTCGTAAATTACTTTCGTAATTCGCGCGAGGAGCTCAAGAAGGTTTCTTGGCCGACCCGTGAGCAGGTTATCCGCGACACCATGATTGTAGTCGCGATTTCGCTCGCTGTCGGCGCATTTTTCGCTGGCGCGGATAAGTTGTTCGAATATCTATTCCAGCTTCTCATTGCCCGCTAATGGGCGAAAATATTAGTACATTTTTTGAAACGGTCATCCGAATCTCGACAAGCACGTGAATACCTCACTACTGCGGAGACATACCGTATCGCGTGCGACTGACAACGTTCCACCACCGCTTTCAAAATAAAACACCACCTTTATGCCAAAGCAAACATTGCAACGTGGCCGACGATGGTATGCCATTCATACCTATTCCGGCTACGAGGAAAACGTAAAGCACAACCTGGAGCAACGCATCGAATCCCTGAATCAAGAGGATAAAATTTTCGAGGTGCTCATTCCGAAAGAGAAAAAAATTAAGATTAAAAACGGCAAACGAAAAGTGGTCGAGGAGAAGATTTTTCCAGGTTACGTGCTGGTGGAAATGGTCGTGACCGACGACTCCTGGTACGTGGTGCGGAACACTCCGAATGTCACTGGATTTATCGGCACAGGCACTATTCCGACACCGTTGTCAGACAGCGAAATCAAGTCCTTGCAGAAGCGCATGGGGGTAGAAGAGCCGGAATACAAGATCGACGTAGACGTGAATTCCCCGGTTAGCATCACCGACGGTCCATTTAAGGGCTTCGAGGGTAAGGTCGCGGAAATTGACCAGTCACGCGGTAAAATCAAAGTGCTGGTCAATATGTTCGGCCGCGAGACGCCGGTTGAACTGGACTTCCTGCAAGTAAAGAAAATATAATCGCGTCAGAAACTGCGGACGAAAAACCTGGCTTATGCCAGGTTTTCATATGCTAGCTGTAAAAGCGTAAAACCCAAAGAACACCTCGTATGTCTTTGAGTTTTCTGGAGTCAAAGCCAAAAAATCTGATGTTTCACGGTAATTTTCGGCTTTAGCCCAATAATCTGGTCTCCCCTATTGCCAAACTCGTAAAAAACCGCTAATCTATGCGTTGCATCTTGGAGGGTCCTTAAGACGGACCAGCTTCTCTCCATGATTTCCGAATACGACAATACATAACCCACATGCGGGAACACCTTCCTGTGCGCGCGTAGACATGCTGTAACGTATGCGATTAATTGCAAACAGCTAGCCTGCCCCTGCGCAGGCAGAGGATTCTCGCCACCCATCTCAATCACAAACAACGCCCTATGGCTGGAAAAAAATTAAAGACTCAAATTAAGCTGCAGATTCCGGCTGGTCAGGCCAATCCGGCTCCGCCAGTTGGTCCAGCGTTAGGTCAGCACGGCCTAAATATCGCCGAATTCTGCCAGAAATTTAACGCTGCCACCCAGCAGTTGGGCGGCGATATCATACCGTGCGTAATTAACGTCTATGAGGACCGAAGTTACGATTTTATCCTGAAGACCCCGCCGGCCGCGGAACTGCTAAAGAAGGCTGCCGGCATCAAGAAGGGTTCGGGTAACCCGCTGACCGAAAAAATCGGGAAGGTCACCCGTGCTCAGGTCAAGGAAATCGCCGAGAAAAAAATGCCGGACCTAAATACCTGCGACATCGATGCTGCGATGAAAATCGTCGAGGGCACCGCTCGTCAAATGGGTTTGGAAGTCGAGGGATAACCTCATCAGACGTCGTGGCAGCAGGGCTTACTACCGCCTATTAGATTACCTGCGGCCAAGCGCAAATTAGGCTAAATGTCACAAAATTCTAATTAGAATCAAGTTAATATGTGGGAGGGCCGCAGAAAATGCGTCCCGCTGACCACGTTTAAATCTATGAAACACGGAAAACGCTACAACGAAATCAGGAACTCATTCGACAACAAAAAAACCTATGAGCTGACCGAGGCTATTGCCATGGTCAAGAAAAACGCTAATTCAAAGTTCGATGAGTCGGTTGAAGCGCACATACGCCTAGGTATCGACCCAAAGAAAAGCGACCAGCAGGTCCGCTCGACCGTCGTACTGCCACACGGCACCGGTAAGGAAAAGCGCGTGGCCGCATTCGTCGCCACTCCGGACCAGGAGAAAGAGGCCGAAATGGAAGGCGCCGAGCTAATCGGCGGCGAAGAGCTGGTGGCGGAAATCGCCAAATCCGGCAAGCTGAACTTCGATGTCGCCATAGCAGTTCCAGAAATGATGCCGAAACTGGCCAAGGTCGCCAAAATCTTGGGTCCGCGCGGTCTCATGCCTAGCCCGAAAAACGATACCGTTACGCCTAATATTGGTTCGGCCATCAAAGCCATGAAGGGCGGCAAGGTCGCATTCAAGAATGATGAAACAGCAAACGTGCATCAGGTCATCGGCAAAGCGTCGTTCACTGATGATCAGCTTGCCGTAAACTTTGAGACACTGATGGACGCTATCAGGAAGAACAAGCCCGGTGCGGCTAAAGGAACCTACATCAAGGGTGCGGTACTGACGTCCACCATGGGTCCAGGGGTGCGCATTGCTGTATAAAGTTAAGTATTTTGGCAGAAAAACGAACGAGAAAAAAGCTCCTGAACTTCAACATATGACTATCACGACACAACAGAAACAAATGTCCGCAAAAATACTGGTTGCCGCGGCGGCCAGTTTTGCGGTATGCCTTTTTTGGGTCGCCCCAACGCATGCAGCGGTTGATTTGGGAATGCCGTGGGCTGAATCACTCGGACTGCCAACTGGTGATATTCGTCTTATAATTGCCAATCTGATTAATGCGTTCTTGGGCTTCATGGGTATCGTACTGGTGCTGATGATTCTGTGGTCCGGTTTCAAGTACATGACTCACGGCGGAAATGAGGATGCGCGCGCAGAAGCTGTAGCCGGCATTAAAAACGCGATTATTGGCCTTATTATCATGATGATTTCTTACTCGGCTGCGGACTTTGTGCTGACCGCCATCGATAATGCGACAGGTGGAGTGCTATAAAAGTGGGCATACGAGAACGTCCTGCGGTCGGACATTCTTATAATGATATCCTTCGGAGGTGGGTAACCAGACCTTTGGACGGTCACGCGCTCCGACGCTCCTGCTTTCGCTTTTTTGAGCCGAACATACAAAATAGGCGTAATAATTATCCGCCTGTTAACATCGACCAATCATGCAGCTCTCAGTCACCAGAATCGATAAATCTCTACCACTTCCAAAATACGAAACTCCGGGTGCGGTCGCGTTTGATGTTTACGCCCGCGAAACGGTAGTAGTGGAATCGCACTGCATCAAGCTGGTGCCTACCAACTTGGTAGTGCAAATTCCAGACGGCTACGCGTTGCTATTAGCATCCCGCTCCTCTATTCCGAAAAAGAAAAGCCTCACCATTCCGCACGGCATCGGCATCATCGATCAAGATTACTGCGGACCAAAAGATGAACTTCGCGCGCAGGTGTTCAACCACGGCACTAAAACGGTAACCGTAGAGCGCGGCGAACGCATCGCCCAAGCGCTCATCGTACCGATACAACGGGTGGAACTGGTGGAACGTGAACTGGCAACCGCAAAAAACCGCGGTGGATTCGGCAGCACCGGATAGAAGCAAAAAAAGAGACCTGCAGAGGTCTCTTTTTGCTTCCGCTCATTTAAGCTTCAGCATCATCGGACTCTTTGTCTTGCTCCATTTCCGGCAGTCCGATACCAACCTTGTCGAGCGCCTCAGTAATATAATTTTTGGCGCGTGGAACGGCTTCGTCTTCGAGTTTTCCATCGAGATTTTCCACGATGTAATCAAAGATTCCGATTTCACTTTGCTCTTTAGTAACCGCCTCTACCCGACGCTCTAACTCCACCGAGTCAATTGGCGCACGACCCAAGATGCGACCCGGAATCTGCTCTGGCGGAACGAACAATGCCAACGTCAATGCCCCAGGGACATTCTCTTTATATGTTCTAGCACCGCGAATATCCAGCGCGACAAATACGACCGGATAATCTTCGAGCATGCGTTCCAGCACGGCTCGCTCAGATCCATATAGATTGCCGTAGTTTTCCTCCCACTCAAGGAACTCGCCGTTTTCAATCATGTGCTCGAAGTGATCACGAGACACAAAATTGTAATCCAGCCCATCTACTTCTTCGGGTCGCGGATCGCGCGATGTTGTTGTCACCAACCGCGCCGAACCGGTAACCTCCTCCAACAAGCGTTTGACCAAGCTTGTTTTTCCGGTACCGGACGAACCGGTTACCACCACGCAAATACCTTTGCCCATAGTGTTCTCCGTATTATTTTATCTGACTTCATGAGCCTACCAAAAAAACCGTAAAACTTAAAAATCAGCTCGATTTTTGTGGATAAAAACGCTTATTTCTCCGTATTGTCAGTGGGCGCATGGGTGCTAAGATTGCCTCATCAGCCACATCACCCGTGCATATGTCCAACTTTACCCGAGAAGAAAAAGAATTGCTAGAAAAATACGTTACTTCGGCGGAAGATTCTGTGTTTGCAGTGCAAAATTTACCAGGTTTGGTTGGGGCAATTTACGCGCGTTACAGTCGGGCTCCGGGTGGTTTTCGTGAGACGCTACTCAAAGAATTCATCCGTGAGGGAAACATCGACGCGTCTAGGGCGCAGGACCTGATTGAGCGGGTGCTGATTGCATACGGCGATGATTCGGTGGGTGAACTGGAAGGAGCACATGTTTCGTTCGAAGAAATTTCCATGGTGGCAACCAAAGAACTGGAGGATCGGCGAATCGGCGGCTCCCCCATTGAGCAATCCACACGTTACGTGTTTTACGACCGCAAAGACGCTAACGACCAATGGATGTATGTCTGTCCGTGCGAAATCATGGACTCCGAACATGCGGACGCATACACGGAAACCATGGATTTTATTTTCAACACCTACGCCGAGCTGGTCGAACCGATGCAAGATTACTATCGCGGACTAAAATCGCTCGAGGAGGCCGAGTATGACGTCTCCGGCACCGGCAAAAAACAGCGAATGCGCGACCTGACGGAAGAACTAGACATCAAAGCATTCAAGCGCACATATACGATGGATATCCGCACCAAAGCGTGTGACACCCTGCGCTACCTGCTGCCACTCTCGACCAAGACCAACGTAGGCATGTTCGGTAACGGAAGATTCTACCAGGGATTGATTTCGCACTGCGCGACCAGCGACTTGCCGGAGGTTCGACAAATCGGCGTTCAATGCCGTCGCGCACTCGACGGCATAATCCCGCGCTACATAAAACGTGCGAAACGTAATGAATATCAGGTGAAAGTACGCCAGCGAATGCAGGCTTTAACTGACCGAATGCTCGCCGAAATAAGACCGGACACCACTCAATATGTGTCTTTAATTGACCACGGCGAGCAGCATATAGCCACTAGGCTGATGCAAGGTGAGGCGGTTCAAGATATAATGCGGGAAGAGACCGATATTTCCACATTGGCTCACATGCTTTATCCGTATTCGCAGCTATCGCTGAACCAACTGCGTGAGGTGGTACGCAACATGACCGATGAACAGCGCAAAGATATTATCACGACCTATGTCGGTGAGCGACGCTCGCGCCGCGACCGCCCCGGTCGCGCATTCGAGTCTGGCTATCCTCACACGTTTGACATGCTCACCGACTTCGGCACGTACAAGGATCTGATGCGACACCGCATGACCACACAGATGCGACAAAAATTCTCGCCGATGCACGGCTTCTCGATGCCGGAAGATTTAGTGGCAGCCGGCCATGCCGATCGCGCACACGAATGTCATGAATACGCAAAAAATCTATACCAGCGACTGCTGCCAGACTTTCCGGAAGAAGCGTCATACGCCACATTGCATGGATCAAAAGTGCGCTGGTTGATGGGCCTGAACGATCGCGAGGCTTTTCATCTTATAGAACTGCGCACTACGCCGCAGGGTCATGCCAGTTACCGCCGTGTCGGACAAGAGATGCATAAAGCGCTGTCGAAACGCGCCCCATGGTTAGGCGAAGCAATCAAATTCTGCGACTATGGCGAATATCAATGGGCGCGTGCCGACTCTGAAGCCAAACAGCGGGTCAAAGAAAAAGCTTTAGAAACAATTTAACAATATGTAGCGGCAGAGATTGCCTCTGCCCATAGATGCACTTACCTGCTGAATCGGGCAGAAGCAATCTCTGCCGCTACAAAACATCAGGAGGAACATGTCAACAAGACAACGAGGCAAATTCATCGTAATCGAAGGCACAGACGGTTCGGGTAAGCAAACCCAAGCCGGCTTGCTGGTCGAGCGGATGCTTGAGCGCGGAATGGAGGTCGCGACATTCTCGTTCCCGCAATACGGTCAGCGCTGCGCCGGTCCGGTTGAAGATTATCTAGAAGGTTTATATGGTTCACCAGAAGATGTCGGACCATATCGAGCCTCGGTTCTTTATGCAGTAGACCGCTTTGCAATCAGTCACCAAATCCAAGCCGAACTGGCCGAAGGACGTAACGTGGTTTGCGATCGTTACGTGGCCTCAAACATGGGCCATCAGGGCAGCAAAATTAAGGATGCGACCGAACGCTTCAACTACTATCGCTGGAATCTGGAATTTGAGTTTGGGCTGTTCGGCATTCCGAAACCGGACCAAAATGTTATTCTGCATGTTCCGGCTGCGACTACGATCCAGCTAATCGAATCGCGTGGTAATGCCAAGGACGTGCATGAAGCTGACGCGGAACACCTGCGCTCCGCCGAAAAAACCTATCTAGAAATCGCCCGCAATTTCAGCGGATACACGCTGATTGAATGCGCCCCTGGAGACAGGCTTATGTCCCGTGAAGAGGTTCATGAACTGGTCTGGAAAGCGGTAGCGCGGCTGTTTATACAACCGGATACGCAACCGGCGTAGCTTACCAAAAAGAGACGTTCAGGCCTGTCTAGACAAGCGGTTTTTTGTTTGGGCGCGGAGTGAGGTTTTTAAAAGTGCCGGAGTTCGGGAGTGCGGGAGATTGGATTGATATGTGCACCCATGGGCGCGCTTGCGCAAAAACTGTCAGACTTGACACCTCTCCATATCACGTGGTAAGTTGGCGAGCTTAGCTCTTTCACGGAGGAATCATGATGGAACAAACGGTTGCCATCCAGCACCCGCGCTATACAAGCGCCAGAATTTCAAGCCACCTTGAAGTTCGCGGCCCGCTCCACGGCTTCTGGAACGACCGGTTCAGATATCAGGTCGTAACTCGTGTCTATGCAGACCAAATGCCCGAGCGTGAGGTCGAGGTGTATGGGCCACCATACGAAATGGAGCTGGACGAAGAAGGCAACGTTACGGTCACCTCCGCAAGGGAGGTTCATTACTCAGCTCGTCGCACGGTCGCCAGAATGGTACTAGCCGAACTCGATCTCCAGGGGATGTACCCCCTACCGAACATCATCGTTAAGGGCGAAACCGCCTTCTTCGACGAGAAGTTCGAGTTGAACAACATCTACAAGGGGCTGACAGTTTAGCATTAAGCACGGCAACAGCCGTGTTTTTTATCGACCAATAGCTCCCCCGCCTCAAAAATGCTATAATTTCGGCATTAACAAGCAAGCAAACACCGATGGCACAATTAATCGGCCCGGGCGAACTAATCGTCGTCTCGTGGGAAAACTTCAGAAAAAACTTTCGTGCTTATGCTGAGTTCGTGGTTTGGATCGTAGCGCTGAGCCTAGTGCAGTGGCTAATACTAATCGCTGTCCAAGCCTCCGTCCCCGGCTTGTCCGAACGCCTGATGCTGTATGCTTTATTATCAATTCCAGGTTCTCTGGCATTTCTAGTGGTAACGGCAGCCATGATTGACCTAACCATCACTGGGATTTCCGATAAAAAAATAGATATACGCGAATCTCTTTATCATGGATTCCAGCGTCTGTTGCCACTGCTCTGGGTGTCGATTCTGACCTCAGTTATGATTTTTTTAGGATTAATAATATTGGTCATTCCGGCGCTGATTTTCTTTGTCTGGTATAAATTTGCCCCTTACCAAACCGTCGCCGAAAAAACCGGCGGTTGGAAAGCTCTAGATGCCAGTCGCAACCTGGTCACCGGACGCTGGTGGTCAGTACTGCTTCGCGTACTGGTGCCGATGCTGTTCTTCAGTATCATTTCGTCTTTGGCCATCCAGCTGATTTACCTTTTTATCGGCGCGACGCTAGGTGATATCCGAATGTTCTTTGGTGAAACACCGATGATGGCGGATGTGCCCTACACGCATACGTTGATTACCTCAATCGTTCCACAAACAATCAACGGTTTTGCTTTAGCGCTGATAATTGGGGCGGATATCGCATTATGGCTGGATTTAAAGAGAAAAGGGTAGTTTCGCATTACTGCGCCGTTCGACCGAGGAGAAGACCCTCGGTTTTTTGATTGTTTGTGGTATGGCCAGAAACGTGAAGGCTAAAAGCATGAAGGCAAAGAAGGGCCGTAAATCACAATTTTTCGTTCGATCTAAAAAACAGCGGACGAAAAATAATTGCTTGTTCAAAGGGATTATCCTCGCTTAACTCGTAATTTCCCATTAGAGGCGAGCACGAACAAAAGGAGCTTTCTAGCCTTCACGCCCTGAACCTCCCCGACTAAGGTAAATAATGGCTTGAATCCCCATTTAAAAAATGCCATTCTAAGGGATGCAAGTAAGCCAATCACAAAACATATGCAACTTGAACCAGTCATCGGCCTGGAAATACACGTCCAGCTCAAGACCAAGACCAAGATGTTCTGCTCGTGCCCGAATCGGGGTGAGCAGGATCCGCCGAACACGAATATTTGCCCAACCTGCGTAGGTCATCCTGGAACGCTGCCGAACATAAATCGGAAAGCGGTGGCTTACGGCCTGAAAATAGCCAAGGCGCTGAATTGTAAAATTTCCGAATCATCGAAGTTCGACCGAAAAAATTATTTCTATCCGGACTTGCCCAAGGGATATCAAATCTCGCAGTTCGACATGCCGATTGCTGAACATGGTGAGGTGACCTGTCGCGTGAATGAGGGGCGTGATGACGAACGTGAATTCAAGGTAGGCATCACGCGCGCTCACATGGAAGAAGATGCGGCTAAGCTGCACCACTCCGGCACCGGCGAAGGCAAGGTGTCGCTGGTTGACTACAACCGCGGCGGAACACCGCTGGTGGAAATCGTTTCCGAGCCGGATATTCGAACACCTGCCGAAGCCAAGGCTTTCCTGCAGGAACTGCGGTTAATGATGCGCTATCTCGGCGTGTCGAACGCTGACATGGAAAAAGGCAACATGCGTTGCGACGCAAATATTTCATTGCGCCAAATTCCTGATGATCCACCCAACGAGGACTGGACAAATAAATTAAACCCGAAGACTGAGATTAAGAATTTGAACTCGTTCCGTGCAGTCGAGCGAGCACTGGATTTCGAAATCAAACGCCAAACAAAGCTGTGGCTGGACGGAAAACCGCCGGCAATCGAAACCACACGCGGCTGGGATGACTCACGCGGCGTTACTGTTGAGCAAAGAACCAAAGAAGGCTCCAGTGACTACAGATATTTTCCGGAGCCTGACCTGCCAATGATGGAGCTGGCCGAAATGCGCGAAAAAGCCACAATCGGTGAACTGCCGGAAGCACGACGACAGCGCTTCATGAAAGAGTACGGCCTATCGCGTGCAGAGGCGAAAACTATGTGCGACCAGAAAGCGCTGGCTGATTTTGCTGAGCGGGTATTCAGCGAGCTAAAAGAATGGGCATCAAGCGTGGCCAGCGCAGACGACAACATAGACTCCCCATCCTCGGAAAAAATGAAAAAGCTGGTATCGGGCTGGATGCTCACCAAACTGAACGGTGTCATGGCTGAGCACAAAATGGACATTCGCACGATAAAAATCACCCCAGAAAATTTTGCCGAACTTCTAGCCATGATTTATTCCGACAGAGTGACCGGACCGAATGCGTTAGTCATCTTAGACGAAATGGCCCGCACCGGCGCTGACCCGTCAATAATAATGGAAGAAAAAAATCTTGGGCAGATGAGTGACATGGACCAATTACGCGATATGGCCAAGCAAGTCATCGCGGATAATCCCAAAGCGGTAGAGGACTGGAAAAACGGCAAAGAGGCTTCGATTAAATTCCTAGTCGGACAAGTGATGAAGACGACGCGCGGCAAGGCACCACCAGAAGAAGCGCATAAACTGCTCGAAAAGGAGCTCAATAATTTATGAATAAGGCCGGCTGCATGGCCGGTTTTTAAGACAGCGACTGTGAAAGTTAGTAATTTTTGACCGACCGCACTAGATAAGGGCTTTCCTGCGGTGTGCATTTATACGGCTCGCAACCCCTCTATCCCCCGCCAAATACACTCAAACCCAAAACCAAAAAGACACCCTTTTTTGAGAGTGTCTTTTTGACTAGCTTAGGCTTTAGGCCTCGCTCTTCGGCAGGATCTTATACATACCGGTACCACAGGCTGGGCATTTGCCCTTCATAGCCGGACGTGTACCACCACCCTTAGCGGGCATAGCGACCTTTTCGGTCTCCTGCATGGGTTGTTTAGCTTTGCATTTTACGCAATAGCCGATAACTTCCTCAGCCATATATTTTGACAGGTTAGTTAATTCTGGTATCAGATTAGCATTTTTTGCCTAAAGTGACCAGAATTTCTTGTAATCCTTGGGGATTGATTTTGATTAGGCCTGCTCTGGCTCTTTCTAATATATAGAAGATGCGCAAGCAGTTTCAGCATTAAAGTTGGATTATGGAGAAAAATAGCTTATTTTAGCAATTTTTTTTATAATTGCCGCGATTACGGCAAGTTCAGCTACTTGTCCGAACCCGTGACCCAACTTCAATACCTAACTAAGCAGTCTAGCACAAATGAGCTTATTTGTCAATGGTGTCTAGCCTATTTGCAATTTTGTGATTTTAGAAATCGAGTTATCCACAAGTGTGCTTGTGCCGTATTTGGCACCCATTTGATGCGTTTATCACCTCTTAGCCAAGTCAGTTGGCGTCGTGCATAGCGTCGGGTATCGCGTTTCATCAACTCCAACGCTTCATTAAGAGAGATATCGCCAAAAAAATAATTGCGCAGTTGGTTATAGCCGAGCGAAGTCATGATGCGCGACTCCCAACCGTACCGTCGCGCCAGTTTTTCGGTCTCTTCAAGCAACCCTAAACCCTGCATTTGGTCAACGCGATCGTTTATGCGACGATAAAGTTCCTCGCGCGGACGAGAAACGCCCATCTGCAACCAGTCAAACTCCGGCTCACCCCGAGCCTGCTGCTCGGAGAACGGTTTTCCGGTGGTTTCGATAACTTCGAGCGCACGAATCGCGTAGCGCCGATTATTAGTGCTTATGCGTGCCACATACTCTGGATCCAAATTCTCAAGCTGTAAATAAAGCTCTTCAGTCGATAACTTTTCAAGCTCAGCTCTTAAAGCTTGACTTGGTTTAACCGCTGGAATATCAAAATTATCAACCAGCGCTCGTATGTATAAACCGGTGCCGCCCACCAGCATCGGCAGCTTACCTCGCGAGGCAATTTCTTTCAGGCGCCATACAGCGCGTCGCCGATACTCAGAAACTGTAATTGGCCTGCTGGGCGAATCGCTATTCATCAAATAATGCGGCACCCCTTCCACCATATAGGCTCGACGCCGCCCGAAACTGCGCCATTCACCTGGCGGAATGTCGGTGCAGATATCCGTACCACGATAAAGCTGCCGCGAATCAGCTGAAACCACCTCACCCTTAAATTCCTTAGCCATCTGGATGGCTAAAGAGGTCTTACCGGATGCGGTTGGACCGACTATGGCAACGGCATTATTCATAACCCTCGCTGGAGTTTAGGTCTAAAGCATTACTAAATAATCTGTAAACCTCCGGACCTTTATAGCTTCAGGCCCCGCTTAAAATCTTGCTCTGCTCTTTTACCCCTTTGCTCCTTTGTCCCTTTTGGGCGCAGGCCTGCGCCAAATCCATCTCTGCTTCTAACGCACCGTCTAAAACCCAAGTATGCGCGTCGATAATCCGCACCTGCACCATCTGACCGACCAAATTAGCTTCACCCTTAAAGCGCACCAGCTTCATATGGTTAGAATAGCCGGTACAAATCTCGCCCTGGCAATCTTCCACCAGTACATCCGCTTTCTCGCCTACATAAACCTGATTCTTGCGTTTGGCAATTTGCTCCATGAACTGATGCAGCTCACGCCACCGATTACGCTTCTCGTCACGCGATACGTCATCCTTGAACGCCCTCCAGGCCGGTGTGCCGGTGCGGGGGCTATATTTGGCCGTATATGAAATATCAAAATCAACTTCTCGATAAAAAGACACGGTCTCCTCGAACATCTCGCGCGTCTCACCACAAAAACCGACTATAATATCAGTCCCAAGCGCGATATCCGGTACCCGATCCTTAACCCGCCGAAATATATCCAGCATATCTTCACGAGTGGTCTTGCGGTTCATCTTACGAAGCATCTCATTGCTGCCGGATTGAATCGGCAGATGCAAATAGTGAACGTGCTTATGTAGGGTCAACGCGTCAATCACCTCATCATTCATGTCTTTTGGATGGGGTGCGGTGTAGTGTAGGCGCTTAATACCGGGAACATGATTAATCTCCCAAAGCAGCGCCGCGAAGTGATTCTCGTAACGATTGGTGAGCCCAAACGCAGCCCGACCGTCGGGTGCGACATAGCTGTTTACGGTCTGACCGAGCAGCGTTATCTCCATCACTCCACGATCAGCGAGATTACGCACTTCCTGCATAATATCCACGGCTGGTCGATTTCGTTCCAAGCCACGACCATGTGGCACCACACAATAGGTGCAAAAATTATTGCATCCGGTCTGGATGGATACGTAAGCCTGCTTTAAATTGCGATACTTGGGGGCGATGCCTAAATAATCGATATCGGAATTCTGATGGCATAATTTTGGCAGAACGAAAGAACAAAAGCTGTCTTCCAATAAGCCGCGCTCAGATAACCATTGCGGTAGCTGGGTCATGTCCTTAGTCGAGAAAAAGAGATCAACCTCGGGCAATTTTCGGCGAATTTTCCCATCGTTGTCGCGGCCAGCCATACATCCGGTCACGCCTAAAACTAGCTTGGGATTCTGTGCTCTAAATTTGGCGAAATTCCGAATTTGCCCATAAATCCTATCCTCGGCCGATTGTCGTACCGAGCATGAATTCAGCAAAATAAAGTCCGCCTGCGCCGGATGCGACACTTCTTCCATGCCAATACTATCCAATAGCGAGGCTATCCGCTCAGAATCGGACTTGTTCATCTGACAGCCAAATGTGACGATGTGGTATTTACTCATATTTATATGCTGAAACCAGAAGAGAATATATCTTATTTTTAGCTCAATGTCAATGAAAATAATGCCGACTTTCAATGTTTAATGCACTAATTTTTACCTTAAATTAGCAAAAAAACTTGACAAATTAGATTAAATATGCTATGTTAAACTTAGATAAAGTTTAAATGCCACACTTTAGGCATGAGCCAACCTAACATCCGCAAATCATATGGAAAAACGCGGAGGTCTATCAGACCGAGATAAAATGGAGTGGGCGTCCAAGGAGACCGAACGCCGCATCAAGGAGGCAGAAGAGGCTAAAAAGCGAGGCGAGGAACCGCCTGATTTTGAGCCAATAAATTTAGAGACAGTCGGTGATGATGTTACCGAACTTACTGATGCCGACCTGCACGAGAAAGATGATGAAGAATGGGCCAAAACCAGCAAGAAAGAGGCGGCCGAAGAGGCCGAGCTTCAGGCCGAACACGATAAAACAGTGCAGGAATTGGATAGAGACATGGATCTGTCAGCTCTCGAAGGCAAGATGGAACAAGTCGAGCTAGAAGCAGCCGAGGAAGCCAAACGCGCCGAAATCCAAGCCGAAGAGCAGCGTCAGATAGAAGATGCCCGTCAAAAAATGAAAGAAGAAATGCAAACCGCTGCTTACGATATAGAGGTCGGAGATGAGGCTTCGGCCATCGCAAAGCACGAACAGCTGAATGAAGAAGTGATGAGCGACGTTGAAATGGCCACTCGAGAGAGTCTGGCCGCCGAAACTCTGGCCAAAGCCGAGAGAGACAGGCAAGCGGCTGATGAGTTCAACCAGCCAGCCGGTTCGCGCGCCGAAGCGGGTATGGCGGCGATTGTCAAAGACGGCTCAGATCAACCGGTCGATGCTGAGCCTTCGGTAATCATCGACCAAGATTCCCCGGAGGCAATGGTGATTAACGCCGAAGAGCAGCTGGCTGACATTGCGGCAGAAATGATAGATAAGCGACAACAGCTTCAGGCCTTAGAGAAAAAGCAGGCTTCGCCGGACGACGCTTCTCATGTTTTCAAAATCGAAATCCTGAAAAAAGAGCTGGCCGATTTGCAGTCCGCTGACCAAAGCCTGCGCGAATCTCTCGGAATGGAACCGACAACAGAAACTCCCAAAGAGGAAATAGCCGAAGCCATTAATAAGGCTGGGGGGCTGGAGTTCACTACGCAAGAAAAGGTTTTTTTCGAACAGGGCGAACAGATGTCTCAAAGCAACGAGCATCACATAGAAGTATTGAGTGAACGCTTGGCGGCAATTACCGCACAATATGACGCACTGCAAGCCAAGACAAATCAAGCCACGAGTAAAAAAAGTTTTTTTGGCGGTCTGTGGTCCGGACTTAAAAATGCAGTTGGCCGTGGCGACGAGCAAAAACTTCGCAAGTTAGCAGAACAACGCGATGTTTTGCAGGAGCAGCTCAATTCCCTGCAGACCGAGCAGGACACGGAAGCTGTGCCTGAACAACCCAGCGAATATCAGGCAATTAAAATGGAGGTCCGAAAAACCAGAAAGATGATGGATAAGATGAAGGGTGATCGATAATAATACATCTTAGGATAAAAAAGGCCGCGGGAAACCGCGGTCTTTTTGGGTTCAGATCCGAGCTGCAACATTCGGAAGGCGGCTCAATTAGCCTATCATTGCCCCCGGCGCTTCATCCTCTCTGTCGGCGAAAAAAAAGCCACCAGACCTCGGTCCGGTGGTCGTTTACTATTGCAAGCAATTCTGAATGAGCCGAGCGATGCCTGCCGCATCTATAATATCAAAGTCGGTTGTATCCACTTCGATTGTTGTTCCTGGGATATCAAGCGGCTCCAGACGGCCAATCATTAATTTGGCCCTAAAATTTTCCAAATTGTTTGCGTCATCGTGACCGGGATGACGGTTGCCAGACAGCGCCCTTTCTGAGAAACGCCGAAAGACCTCCGCTCCGTCCGCTTTAATCAAGAGTTGGATGCAGTTGAATCCATATCTGTTGGCCAATTCGGTGATGGGCTTGGAAAATATTTCCTTGCGGAAAAAATTTTCCATCATGCAGGAGTGACCTGCACGCAAGCACGCCTCGACCACACTGAAGTGGATTTCGATTGCTGCTGCGCCGACTTTGATGGACCATTCGCGGTCGCTGTAACCAACAGCGTCGAAAATAGCCTCCTTGTAGTCATCCTTGATAAAGAGCGGTAGCCCAAGATGATTGGACAATTGCTTAGCCAGAGTCGTCTTGCCCGTGGCCGGTAGGCCGTTGACGACGATCAGGGTTTTCTTCAACGGTCTATCTCCTCTGATTGAAGAATATCGAAATACGGGTATTCAGCAAGCCCCCTGCTTAGGGTGCTGAAGAAGTTGTGGTCGGTGTTTACGCCCGTTTCTGAGACCCCCACCACTCGAGCCCCAAGCAAAGGGAGAAGTTGGGGTGAGGGGTGTCTCGGCTCCAGGCGCATGCTCCGACTCACCAGAATGAGGACACCCCATCGGCACAAACACAAACCGCCCGGTTATCTACCCGCACCCATCCAGCAGACGAACGGCGGGCAAACCCGGACGGTTTTACGCTACTCTATGGTTTCATCTCTCGCTTCGCAATATTCTCCGTTACGTACGCAATGAATTTCTTAAGCGCCATCTTCTGCTCGTTCTCTTGACCCCGAATGCGGACGTTAAGATTCTTAAGAGTTTTTTCTTTATCTCCAATCACCAGCATGTATGGCACTTTCATCTTCTCAGCTTTGCGGATTTGATAGCCTACGGTTTCGCGCACCTGGTCATAGCCGACACGCAGACCGGCTTCTTCAAGCTGATCGCGCAACTTATCACAGGCTTCATGGTGATCCTTGCCGACCGGAATCAGCTGAACCTGTGTCGGCGCGAGCCAAGCCGGGAAAGCCCCGGCAAAATGCTCGATTAAGATCGCGATGAATCGCTCTTTGGAACCAAGCACCGCGCGATGAATCATCACCGGCTGATGCTTTTCGCCGTCCTCGCCGGTATATTCCAACTTAAATCGCTCCGGCAAATTGAAATCCAACTGACAGGTGGCGAGTTGCCACTCACGACCTATGGCATCCTTGGCTATAAAGTCCAGCTTCGGCCCGTAGAACGCGGCCTCGCCAATGCCAATCTCATAATCTTCAATGCCGTCGTTCTTGAGCGCCTGCTTCAGCAGCTCCTCGGATCGGTTCCAAACGTCATCACCGCCCAGATACGCGCCTGGGTTTTCTGGATCACGAACCGACAACCGCACGCGTAACGGCATCTCGAATGCCGCATAGAAATCGCTGATAACGTTCTGCACAATCCGCACCTCTTCTTCAACTTGTTCCATAGTACAGAACACATGCGCATCATCCTGAGTGATTGACCGAACGCGCGACAACCCCTGAAGCTGACCGGTGTTCTCGTCACGGTACACCATGGTCACTTCGGCCATCTTTATCGGCAGGTCTCGATAGCTGCGTGGCTGACTGGCGAAAATCTGGGTATGGTGCGGGCAGTTCATCGGTTTCAGCACGAATTCACTGTCGGTTTTTTTGCTGCGAACATGAAACAGGTCGTCCTCAAACTTATCCCAGTGGCCAGAAGTCTTGTATAGATCGGTCTTAGCGATGTGCGGAATGCGCACGCGCTTGTAGCCGAACGGCTCCTGCAGGGACGTGACGAATTTTTCCAGCTCTTCGCGCAAAACACAGCCGCGCTCAGTGAACATCGGCAGGCCCGAACCAACCAACGGTGAGAAACAGAACAAATCCAGCTCCTGACCGAGTTTACGATGGTCACGTTTATCGGCTTCTTCCAGCATCTTCAGGTGTGCATCCAGTTCTTCTTGTGTTTCGAACAGCAATCCATAGATGCGCTGCAGCATTTCATTATCCGCATCGCCGCGCCAATACGCACCGGCTACTTTGGTTAACTTAAATGCGCCGCCAATTTCTTTGGATCTCTCCATGTGCGGACCGCGACAAAGATCGACAAAATCTCCGGTCCAATAAACCGATGCCTCATCCGCACTGCCACCGGCGTCCTGCTGCTCTTCCTCGCTCATGCTGGTGGTCCCCTTCTCCTTGAGGTCTTTAAGCAATTCGACTTTGAAATCCTGATTTCGCTCCTGGAAAAATTTAATCGCCTCATCAATCGACATCTCCTCGCGACGGAACTCTTCATTGCGCTGAATAATTTTCCGCATGCGCTTTTCAATCTTCGCGAGGTCCTGCGTAGTGATGGGCGTAGTGACTGCGATATCGTAATAGAAACCATTCTCGATTGCCGGACCGACACCGAGCTTGGCCTCGGGATAGAGCTCCATCACCGCCGCTGCCAAAATATGCGCGGCTGAGTGACGCTGCTTATCCACCTGACTGAATTCTGTGGGTTTAACTGCGCCCATAGGCCTGAGTTATGCTTAATTAACAGTAGAAAACATACTCCTTTTGCTAAAAACGGGCAATATCTACCAAAGTGACACAAGCAGACCGGCACTTGGCGCAGGCGGCCAAAGTGGTGTAAGGTGCGGATGACGTTTTTGTTGCATGAGGAGGATCTGTGTTGCAGATTGATTTTATAATGTCGCTGCTGGAGAACGACCAGACTCGGCACAAGACCGAGGCGATATTCGAGGAAATGCGACGCCGTGATATGTTCGAGGAAATCAGCGTGGATCCGTTGAGCCGGGTACAGATCGCCCGCATCATGAAAGCCATCATTCCGGACTCCGCCATGTCCAACGCCAGTCGTTGCTACGCGGTCAGGCTATATGCGAAGTTCACGGACGTTGACCCACTGGCGGTATTCGAGCAATCCATCTGTGCGGAACGGCTGACGGATTTCAGTGAGGCGTTCGTGGCCGTGGCCATGATGGAAGTGCTGACGCCGCGTGCGCAAGGGGGTGATCAATCCGTCATCCGATTCATTAAACGCATTGAAGCCAACAACGGCTCGATGAAAATCATCGCGGATGCGGCTGCCGAAGCGCTCGGCGAGTAATATTACCAACGGGCATTTCGCCCGTTTTTTTGTGATTAATACAAAGGTCAAAAACGCCCTGATAGATGCGGGGCGTTTAGTAATTAATCTGTTGACGGCGAGGCGGCAGGCAATCTTTACAGCCAGCGATAAATGTGCTAATTTGATTAGCGGTTTAGCGGTTTGCGAAGAGAGATTGAGATGAGCGAAGACAAAAAGAACCCCATTCCCGGTCAGCAGCTGCTCGTACCGAATCATGATCAGTTGATCGTGATTGCGGGGCGGAAAGATAATCCCTACGAGCCAGATGAGCAAGGGAACGCGGGAAGCGAGAGAGAACGGCGAAACTCTGCCGGCAATCAGAGGACGCGAAACGCCGATAAGCGACGGCGAAGAAAGCGACGTGCATCCAAGAAGCGAAATTCCGGACGCACTCGCCAGAATAAATCCCGCCAGCCCGCGCCGCTCACCAGGAAAGATGTCGAGAAGCTGCGGCGCAATCTGCAGCATGCGCTCGCTGAAGTGGAGTACAGGCGCGGTCTGCATGAGCATGCGGTTACCCATGCCGACAAGATGCTCACGGAAATCGACCTGGATAAAGCCCAGGAAAAAGCGGGGCGACTGCGCTCCCGACTCGAATCGGCCATAAATCAAGACAACAATTCGTGACTTAGCGGCAGCATTGCGATGCCGGTTCAATCAGAAAACCACCGACTTAACGGTGGTTTTTTATCTGACTTCGACATTGATGTGATCAGCGGTGTTCGGTAGCCGTCGTGCCCAGAACGGCTTTATCTTTACCGATGCGGATGATACGCCGTCTAGCGATTCTAAATATTGAACGGCGGCGTTAGTGGTTATTCCAACTAATTTTTCCGAATCCAGGCCCGAAGCCTCGGTCGATAGCACCGACTGCCCGCGAGCAGCGACACGCACATTGGCGCGCTTACCGATTAAGTCCACTTTCTCGGCGGTCATATCCGAGTCGTCTAGATTCAACTGCGTCAGCATGCGATCAAACGGCAACTTGTCAGCGAGCATCTGACGTACGCGTTGCTCAAAACCTGCTTCGTCATAAAACACAGCTTGACCGTTAACTGCCACAGTAAGCGTGAATGCGACCGCCTCTTCGCCTGCGGCGACATCGCTGGTGGAGCGGGTAGTTTCATAAATAAACAGTTCACCCGACATCGGCGCATCGTCCTCCCTAGCCTTCTCACGCAACGCCTCGGCTATTTCATCTTCTAGGCGACTTAACAATAAATCCTCGGCTTTTGTAATATCGGTCGGCGTAACCATGCGCACTTCTTTTTTGCCGCCCGACATCTGACCGACTGACCTAACAGTAAAAAAGGCGCGCGTTGACTCGTTCAGGCCCGGAATTGTGAATTCAGTGCCCTCAGACAGCTCCCCCACTTCACCCGCTTCATCAGAAAAAACCTGCGCCCGCACCCTGCCGAAGCCCGGCACAACTACAGTATCTTTGATGCGGAACAACAATCCGTCTTCGGTCATTAGGCGCGTTGAGGCAATTAAAGTTTGGTCACGATACAAATCGCTCGAAATTTCCACTTCACCTTCAGCATTCATGTCGATAGTTACTATCGAAGATGAATTGAAAGTTTGCGAAGTGGACTTCGAGAGTTGATACACACTGCCCAGAACCTCATCATCACTAGGCCGCGCTGAAACATCAACAATCAACTCAGCTTCGACACCCTGCTGTTCACTCAACACTGTCACGTTGGCGCGCGAAAAAGCCATGTACACCGCAAACACGGCAATAAACACAGCAATGACGAAAAAAGCCACGGCAATTAGACGATAAACCTTGTTCGATTGATGTTGTTGTTCTGGCTCGCTGACTTCGATCATATCCCCCAATATTTATTCGCCTTAAATATACCAGATTTAAAGCGGAGAAGAAACTGCGCAGCTTTAAAGACGGTCACTAGGACCGTCTTTAGTAAGTTGTTGCCTATACCAACGAAAGTGCGACTTCGAGCAACTCGTCGTCTATGGGCAGACCCTCGATGATGAGTCGCACAAAGTGACGGGCACGCTCACGATCACAAAACACGACACGCCACACCTCGGTGTCGAGCTGACGCAGGACAGTTAGGATGCAGCTGACATGATCCGCACTGTAGCGCAGATCATTCTCTCCCCCACCGAAACCCTGACCCATGAGGCAGAGAATCAGTGCGAGGAACATATCGTCGTCTTCGTACGTGTCCAAGCTGTCATCAAGACAAACCTGATTCACGGCCTCGACAACTGCTCCTTCCAGATAACACATGTTTCTCTCCTTTGTTTGGGCTCTCAATGCGGGAGACTCAAAAGAACATGTTATATTAGCATAAAATAGCCCCTTTGTCAAGGATAAAAACACAAGCCGCCGAACCGTTCGGATGTGCGGCACCGGCAGGCTGGCCGAACATAAGGATTTTTATCTATTTCCCTCCCCCTTTCCACTAAGGGAGAAATTTGTGGTGGGTGTGACTGCTTCCCTCAAAACCCCCACAACAGAAGATGGGCCGGGGTGAAGGTGACGAGCGGCAAAAAACACCCGAAAAGGTGTTTTTTCCTGGCGATGCGTATTAGATGAAGCTCGAATATTTTGAGCAAAATCGCAGGTTTATCGAATGAATTACTTGTAGTTGCTGTTAACGTTGTCCGTAGCCCATGTTACTCAATCTTAGAAAAATCTCCGTTAAGAACAGTCGGCTTCACCGCTTCAATCTCTGACTTACAGTAAGGCATTTCGGGAATCGGGTTTAGCATAAACACTTTTTGATTTAGAACATGGGCAAAACCGATTTCCATTAACGTATTCCCGCCAACATAATTTTTGATGCCGTTCTTATCATAGTTCAAAACAAGCACCGCATCAGCCTCCTGCATCATATTCCAAAATTCACGAATGGCATCCATGTTATATTTTTGGTGAAGCTTGATTTTTTCAATTTCTTCATCGGTTTTGCCAACCATCGCTTTATGTAAATCTGTAACAAAAGCATCATGACCCAATTTTCGAAGTTTTTCTTTAACTTCAAGCATTTTATCAGTAAATTGCATGGAGCCGATTATTCCAATTTTCATGAAAATGAGTTTTTAAAGTAATTAATATCACCTAGCGTCAGTGGGTAATAGCCCTTGTTGTGCGCGGGTGAGCAAAACGTAGCGCAACGAAAGCGCTGTGCCCACTCGAGTTGAAGGTCAGCAAGTTACTTCTGTAGCAGAAGTAATCACCAGAAAAGACCGAAATCAAACCATCTGAAGAAATCATAGATGACTCAACGAAAAATTGACACCGTTACGGCAAGTTGTCTGTTCCGATTGGGCCATAATTATCAATTGCTTCAGTCTCAAGAAATGTCTCTAAAAAATTCGAAAGTGCGCCCCGGTTCAAAGCCACCACGCACGAGAAGCATACGGAGCGTAATCGCTTCGCGATAAAATGGCTTGGATTTTGTCCTAAAGATACCGCCTCAAAAACACCCTTTCGGGTGTGTTTTCGTGGCGGTACGGAAAATCTTTCAATCGCCAGGCAATACGAGTGGCGAATCAACCCCGCCACCAAAAATCAGCCCGTCAGGCCGGCGGTCAGACCTTGACCGCTCCCCTGCCCACCAACTGCTCCACCGCCACAATCAAATCCGACGACACGGCCACGCTGTAATTGGTTTTAATGCGTTTTTCTTGGCCGCTGTCGTTCACGAGCAGGATTACTTTACGAGTGCCGGAATGCTGTTCAAATGCTTCTTTGAGTTTGTCCACGACCGATGGCGCCATCGCTACCGGCACTTCAATCGTGACGGTTTCGGATTTCACTTTTACGGACGGGTCTTTGACGCAGCCACCGCCGAGCGCCAGCATATCGCGCACTTCGGATACGTTTTCCGGCGATAGAGGGGTAATTTTCTCGCACAGCAGCTTGATTTCGCCGTCGCGTTCGTCCAGCTTAGCCTCGACCATCACTGGCGTGTCCTTAATCCACTTATGTTTGGACTCAGCGAACGTGCGCGGGAACACCACTACTTCAGCCTCGAATCCACTGCCATCGTCGAGTCGCACAAATGCCATTGGTTCTTGCTTCTTCTTGGTGAGAATCTCGCGGATATCGGCAATCATTCCGCCCACCCGAACCAAGCCAGTTTGACCGCGCTTTTCTTCGAGCTTGTTGAGCGGTTCCAGAGAGCCCTCGAAATATTTGGCGTATTCGGTGAACGGATGTTCAGACACGTATAAACCGAGCAGTTCGCGTTCCCAGGCGAGCTTTTCGCGCTTAGTGGCGGACGGAACTTCGCGGAGCTTAAGCTGTACTTCGCCGGCGAGCGCGGGCGCGTCCGCAAAAAGGTTGCTCTGGCCGGACGCCAAATCTTTCATGGTCTCGCGGTTGAACTTGGTAATCTGATCGATGCTGGCGAGCAGTTGATTGCGTTCGCCAAGACAATCCATGGCTCCTGCTTTCATCAACGCCTCCAACACGCGCTTATTGAAGAACTTGGTCTCCATGCGCGAGGCCATATCGACTATACTCTTATGCTTACCGCGTTCCTTGCGCTCGTCCACGATGGCCTGCGCCACGTCGGTGCCCACGTTTTTGATTGCCTGAAGGCCGAAGCGGATGGTCTTGTCATCGATGTAAGTGAAGTCCACCAACGATTCGTTGACCGACGGAGGCAGAACCTCGATGCCCATGCGATTGCACTCGGCCACGATAATCGCCACCTCATCGAGGTCACGCGACTCACAAGTGAGCAGCGCGCTCATGTATTCGGACGGCCAATTAGCCTTCAAATACGCGGTCTGATACGCCACCATACCGTAACTGCAGGCATGCGCCTTATTGAATCCGTATTGTGCGAACGGCTCGATGAGCCTCCACAGTTCCCAGGCTTTCTCCTCGGTCAGTCCGCCGTGCTCCTGACAGCCGCCGATGAACTTGCCCTGCTGTCGGTCCATCTCTTCTTTGATTTTCTTACCCATGGCCTTCCTGAGCTTGTCCGCCTCGAGCCAGTCATAGCCGGCGAGCGTGATGGCGGTCAGCATGACGTCATCCTGATACACCAAGAGGCCGTAACTCGCCTTGAGAGCTTCTTCGAGCCGTGGGTCTGGGTATTCAATCAGCTTTGGATCCTTAGACCTGGCGATATACTCGGGAATAGTTTCCATCGGGCCCGGGCGATACAGTGCCACCATGGCCATGATGTCGGTAATCTTCTTCGGCTCCAATGCCATCAGATTCTTGGTCATACCCGCACCGCCCAGCTGAAACAGGCCCTTGGTTTCGCCGCGCTTCAGAAGTTCGAAAGTCTTGGGGTCGTCGAGCGGTATGTCGCGAATGTCGATATCTAGCCCCTTGGTATTCTTGATGGTT
This sequence comes from uncultured Gammaproteobacteria bacterium, assembly GCA_964486995.1. Classification (GTDB taxonomy): domain Bacteria; phylum Patescibacteriota; class Patescibacteriia; order SG8-24; family SG8-24; genus JAHJAU01. The sequence goes on from CAZAOV010000002.1 coordinate 32,328, forward strand.
TTTATGGCCAGACCGAGGATAGAAAGGTTGCGAATACCGAGAAAGTCCATTTTGACCGCACCTGCGTCTTCCACCTGATGCATATCGTACTGGGTGGTGAGCTTGTCGCCGCCGTGCGAGTCACGCTGTAGCGCGGTGAACTCGGTCAAGGGACGAGGCGTGATAACCACGCCAGCAGCGTGCACTGAGCAGTGGCGCGCGCAGCCTTCGACTTTTTGCGCCAGATTGAGCAGACGCTTGACCTGTGGGTCATTATCGTACATCTCTTTGAGTTCGGGTTCCATCTCTAGCCCTTGCTCGATGTTCTTGGCGGACACGGGAATGAGCTTGGAAATCTGGTCGCAAAAAACGTAGGGTAAATTGAGTGCGCGGCCCACGTCGCGCACCGCCCCGCGCGCGGCAAGGGTTCCGTAAGTGCCGATTTGCGCGACCTTGTCTTTGCCGTACTTGTCGGTCGCGTACTGGATGACTTCATCTCGACGAGTATCTTCAAAGTCGCCGTCAATATCCGGCGCGGACGGACGGAGCGGATTCAAAAAACGCTCGAACGGCAACTTGTAGGTCATCGGATTGACTGGAACGATGTCGATGGCATAGGAAACGAGCGAACCGGCGGCCGAGCCACGGGTCGTATTGGCAATTCCCTGCTCGTTGGCGAACTTCATATAGTCGGACACGATCAGGAAGTACGACGCATAGCCCTTGGTCTTGATGATGTCCAGTTCGTAGTCTATTCGCTTGTAGAATTCTTCCGGTACGCCCTCGGGCATTTTTTCTTTAATGCCCTTAAGCGTCTCCTCGCGAAGGACTTCGTCATAGGTCTTGCCTTCTGGAATTTTATAATCAGCAAAATACCATTTGCCGAGTTCCAGTTCTACGTTACAGCGCTCGGCGATCTTGGCGGTGTTTTCGATGGCTTCTGGGAAGTTGCGAAACGCCTGTTCCATATGATCGCCGGACACGAACGAGTAGTCGGCGCCCATCATGGTCTTACGACGGTCGTCCTGAACGACCTTGCCGGAGCCAACGCACATCAGAACGTCATGCGCTTCGGCGTCGTCCGGATCCAGGTAATGCACGTCCTTGGTGGCGACCAGCTCAAGACCAGTTTTCTTGGCCAACTCGATGAGGTCTTTGTTGCGCGCCACCTGCTCGTCCAGCTCGGGATGGTCCTGCATCTCGAGGAAGAAATTATCTGCACCGAGAATGTCTTTGTATTCGTTGGCCACGCGTTCGGCTTTTTCGAGGTCGCCACTGCCGAGTGCCTTGCAGATTTCTCCGGACAGCCCGCCCGATAACCCAATGAGCCCAGCCGAGTGCTGGCGCAGAACTTCCTTGTCGATACGCGGGCGATAGTAGAAACCTTCGACGTTGGCTATAGTCGCGAGCTTAAGGAGGTTCATGTACCCCTCGGTGGTTTCGGCGAGCAGGACAAACTGATTGGTCCGGTCGTCGATACGCGGCCGCTTGTCGGTGAGTTTATCGAGCGCCATGTAAGCGCAAATGCCAATGATAGGTTTTATCTCGGCTTTATGACAGGCCTGATAGAACTCCACTCCCCCATGCAGTACGCCATAGTCAGTCATCGCCACCGCCGGCATCTCGAGCTCCTTAGCGCGCGAAACCAGCTCCTTGATTTTCGGGAGCGCACGGAGCATCGAATAGTGCGAATGCACGTGGAGATGGACGAATTTGCTTGGCATGTTCTGTTAATCGTATCGGCAGAGCTTGCCTCTGCCTATTCGCTATCTACTATAAATTATGGTGGGCAGAGGCAAGCTCTGCCGCCACCCATCTACATCTACCTTATACTAATGCGAGCTTATATAAAAAGACGAGATGATTCAATCATGTCTTGACCCTAAATCGGGTGTAAGATTTTTAATCCTGGCTTTTCGGGGCCAACTCCTCAGCTTTGACGCCTATATTCAAACCTGGCCCCAGCCTCTTATCCATCTGCTGGAGAAAATACGGCCGGATTTCTTTCGTGAGGGTGCGAAGAATGCTCTGATCACGCCATCGTTTTTCCTGGATTCGCCGGACGAACTGGTCACGCCTGAATATCATCTCACCTAAATCAATTAAAATAACTTTACCTGCCGTGGTTATGCCGCAATTTTGAGCCGGCAAAAAGGACTGGGTCATAACTCCCTGTTGCAGCAACCCGAGTGTTAAATCAACATAGCGATCGATAATTTGCCGCTGTTCAGGCAGCTCGACGCGATATAACTCCTCACCGACCGTGGCCGCCACGCAATCCTGTTCGTAACAACAATTCGGTAAAAACACAGGATTTCCCAATAGGGCTCCATCCAATAAGTGCGCTCTTTCAGCTAAACCGGATAAAGACTCACGTATGTGACTCTCTACGATGCTTGAACGCTTAAACACTTGGTGCGGGGACAGGCGGCTTTCTTTAAGTACCCTCCATAGTCGTTCCCGCCTCGACAGTGGCACCTTCAATACACGCCCCCCGCCAGCCGAAAAAACCGCGAACTGCCAACCTTGACCGATTCGCTCGCCGGCTGTCGTGATGCGTACCTTTGTCGTAATCATACTTTCTTTCATCTATGTCCGCCTTGCGCTGCATGGTCAAGTTTTGACCTTGTGGTAATCTAAATTAAATATGTCTTGGTGCGGCAAAATAATCAGCTTTGTACTTATATCGATAGCGATCCTCGCGTTGGTGTCGGTTGGCTTGTTGTGGCGCGTACAAAACAAATATGAGCCGTTGGTTGCCGCTGATGTCGAAGCCCTCTCCGCCACCAATGTGGTCATCGTATTCGGTGCCGGATTGACGGCGAACAGCACTCGACCGTCGGATATGCTGCACGATCGCCTGCAGACTGCAGCTGAAGTCTACCACGCCGGCAAGGCGCGAATAATTTTAGTATCTGGCGACAATCGTTTCGAAAACTACAACGAACCGGAGGTGATGCGGGAAACTTTAATTGAAGAGTATGATGTGCCGAGAGAAGACATCTACGCCGACTACGCCGGTCGCCGCACCTACGACACTTGCGCCCGTGCGCACGAACTGTGGGGTGTGCGGCGCGCGATTCTGGTGACACAGAATTTTCATTTGCCGCGCGCACTCATGACATGTTCGACGCTCGGCATAGAAAGCCGGGGTGTTTCGGCCTCATTACGCCCATATATGTTAATGCAACGCAACAATCTGCGCGAAGCGCTGGCGCAACTTAAGGCGTACTTTGATTTATACATTTGGTCGCCCGACTATCTGGGCGGTCCGCAAGAAGCGCGGATAGATTAAAAACCACCCAAGCGGGTGGTTTTAGGATCAGTGTAGTAACTCAGAGGGAATCGGCGCCACTGGTGGCTGCCGCAACCGACGTTGAAACGCCGCACGCCGTCGGTCGATTTCGCTTACGGTTAGCCGCGCGTGCGGCTGATAGCTCCGATACGGCCCGCGCTCACCGTATGCCGGTCGATAAAGCGGCCGCACATCGAAAAACCAATGCAAGAACAGGTGATTGGCCAAGCTGGGTCGATATCGAACGGTCATATCGTAGTTGTACCGCGCATATCCGTCGACATTCAGGGCGAACATCGCCTCCAGCCGCACCTGCTGACTGCGTGAATCATGCCGAATGCTGACTGCGGCTATTGGCACCGTTGGCCGTCCGGGCGGTGAAGATGGATAGGCAACAAACGACACCGTCCGCAGCGAACCGGTGCGCCGCTCAACGCAACCGACGTAATCAACCAAGCCGTCGCGGTCCCAATCCACGTTGTTAATGCCGTTCGCCGGATCATTGATGAGGGTTTCGAGCGCGGTCATATCGCGCGCCGCACTGCGACCGGTCGAAGACATTAGCTCCATCACGGTCTGCAAATTGAAATCTGAGACGGTGGCAACTGGTGCTGCTCTACACGTGTCCTGCTGAGCATACGCCTGTGCTCCGCACAACAGAACGCCTCCGAGAACCGCCGCCACGAAAACCGCTCGAATCGACCGCATGGTCAGCCTCCTTTCAAATGAATGTCGTTCGCATATTTACACGGCGGAAAAAAAGAGTCAAACACGGCCGTGCAAAAAAACGCGCATTTCTACACGTTTTTTAATTTTGCCTGTCTGTACTTTCTCAAGTACTATCTGTCTGTACTTTTCTGAGTACAGACAGGTAGCAAATTTTTACTTGCCTGGATTCTGGTACTTGTATGACTTCTTCATTGCCTTCCAGAATACGTCCTTATGCAGGCAGTGCTCTGGATTCGAACCGTCACAATCTTTGTTCTTGAGCAAGTTAGTGGGCTGTTCAAAAGTGTGATCATATGAATAGCGGTCAGGATCAGCGGTTAGGTTTTTAACCACGGCCTTATGCGCCGCATCTACGTCACCACCGTGTCCGACCAGCTCTTCTTCCATCGCTTCGTTGTAAATTTTCACCAGTCCGCGGAACTCGGCTGATTTAGCGTTACGCTTTACCTCATCGATGGCCTCGCCCAGAATCGCGGCAGTCGGACCAGCAGCTGAAGACTCAAACATGTCGCCGAACGTCTCCTCGATAATTTTATTTTTTATCTCTTCGGAAATCTTGTCGCCCGCCTCACCCAAAACCTTATCAGTCACTTCCCAAAAATCTTGATCAGCCTTAGACAAACCCTGATTAACCGCTTTTTGTCTCTCCAGCATCTTCTGGTAGAACCGCAGCTGCTGATCAAGCTTCTTTTCCTTGACGGTATCGTTCATACGCCAGAACTTCAGCTTGTCCACTAGCTCACCAGCTTGCTCGCCAATCCCCTTCTTCAAAATCTCCTTCGGTGTCATCTGCTCGATGTCGTACTCCGGGTTGTTGCGAATATTAAGCGCAGCTTTTATTTTCTCGTACTGTTCTTTGGTCATCTGCACCTCGCGCTCACGCAACTTGTTGTTGAGCTCGATTAGCTCTTTTTTGGTCTTGTCGTTAATCTCGCCAGACACCCAATCGCCTATAATATCCTGATTCACCGGATCAGACAGCCGCTCATAACTTTCTTTATTGTATGGTGTCATCGTAGCAACCATATCGTCGCGCATCTTTTCTAATCCGGACAGCTGCTTCTGTAGCCCCTCGTCAGCACCCTTCTCCAATTCTTTCTTGACCAGCTCAATCTGCTTATCGACATCCATTACTTTGGTCGGCGTAATCTTCGGACCGACTTTGTTGATGCACTGTTGCTTGGAAGTTCCGGTTAGCATCTGACACCCGGTTGCGTTCTCATTCTCCACGGCAGTCGATAAAATGCATTCTTCTTTGCTGTAAGAACCAATACCCCCCTCGATGCGATCGCACGTCGACAGGTCACCGGTATTCTGCGCCACCATCATGTAACACTTGTCACGCGGCGGATTGGAGCTAGTGTAACCCTCGGGCGGCTTGACCTTGTCGCACTTATCCGGATCACCCGATGCCACTGCCGCCTCTTGCGGGCAGTGCACCTCGTCCGTGCTGCCGATGCAGGCAAGCTCTTGTATCTGCGCCAATAGGCTACAGCCCGGCAAAAACACCAAGGCGGCCAGCAATACGGTCGCGAGCTTAGCTTCCTTCTTGTTGTTCCGCACCAACCGAATCAATGACGGCAACAGGAGCAGCACCACAACCAGCAATAAAGCAAACACCGACGCCACCAACAACGGCCGACCAACAAACATAATCACGCCGATGGCAATGGCTGAATATCTATTCTCGAAATAAATCAATTCGACCGCAAACGCCAACCACACGCCATAAACCAACAGCATCGCAATCGCATGAGTCCAAGCGATCTTCGCCACCTTTATCGCTTTGAGCAAGCCGAACAAAATCATCGAAACAACAAAAGACAGCAACCCCACAGCAAGCCCGGCCAACGCACCCCAGGATTCAGATATATTCATCATCCGGTCGATGGCATTTGAGCCAAAGTAGCGCAAGCTGGGCACTTCATTGGTGGCTTGCAGATAATCAACCTGCAAATCCAACCGATACAAATAAAAATACGCTACGTACGCCGCGACGAAACCCAGAAAAACGACTAAATATTTTAGGAAATTTTTGACTTTCATAATATATAGATAAGCGATACTGACTGGAAGTATAGCATGAATTAAGGCAATCAAGGGCGACGTTACCCTAATCACGACAACATGATTGACCGTCCCAATCACAAAAAAAGCTGCACCAAATTTGGCGCAGCGTTAAATTTAGCCGCTGGCGATAGTCCAGCTCCCCAGAATCACTCCGGCCAGCATGATGCCACAGCCAATATAGACCGATGCGGCCCAGGTCAAGCCGAGCAAAACAGCAACCGGCGCAGTGAGCGTAGCCACAACCGCGACCACTGCCACGATAAACATGGCGATGATGCCGCTGTCGTTGCCGTTGGTGTTATCGATGAGGTGTCCGAGCAAGAACCAGAACAGTCCGGTCAAAACGCAGATTCCGCCCATCACCAAAAACGCAGAATCAGCCCCGCTCGGAATCCAACCCTGATTAACGCACATGCCGGCAAGCATAACCAACATGCCAATCACCAAACCAGCGAAAAACTTACCCATTGCACCCTCCTTTAGATAAACACGGACTAAATACGGCATGCGGCACTTAACGAGCCGGCAACATAAGGGTGAGGCAGCCGAAAGATTATTATCTGGTTTGACTCCGAACAAATTCCACCATAAAGTTAACGAGTTCTTTAATTGAAAAAACGGAGGCAAAAATGTCATCGTTCGGCCAGCAATTGTTTGACGGTTACCTTCAGCGCAACAGCACCGTAAAAATACCGGAACATATCATGGATGCGATGCACGATTTTCTGGTGTATGTCGCCGGCCCCATGCTCGAAGAGTTCATCAGCGAGCCAGCCAAGCCGTACGCCTATGCTCGCAGCATGATTCGCTACATGGAAGAGATGTGTTCGGATGAAGGCTTGATTGACGTTTGCAACGAAGAAACGGGCCATGACTTTGACGCCGATGAAATGCGCGCATCTAGCGAGCTGCTGCACAACACGCTCCTGCAAGGCATGGAAATTCTGACTAGCCGGTGCGACGCGTCCGATGTGACCGACGAGTTGGACCTGCTGGGCATGTCCATCGGCGAGCTTATGGCTAACTGTAGAAAAATTCTGATTGTATCTAAAAGCGTCGTGGATTTGGCGCGACTGGAACAAGGATCGAATATCACTTTACGTGAAATCTGGCTGAATTACGACCCACCAATTACCCTAACCTGAAAAAACCCCGCACTTGCGGGGCTTTATTTATCCCCTAATTATTGCTAATTCGCATATTAAAAATCATCTATCGCGGTTGCCAGAACAAATTACCGTTATACAATTAAACGAACAACTTAACCATCCACATATGACCGTTGAACGACGCGACACCATCCCCCCACCCCTACCGGAAAGCTCTCGTAACAAGCTGCCGCACAATGAAGATGAAACTGAGGAACTCTCCGATGAGGACATGTTGTCTGTTGAGGACCAGGATAACGCAACCAGAGTATTATCTGAAAAAGACATGATGCCCCTTGAGGAACAAACTCTTGAGGCTGACGTGAAATCGCCTGGAACGAAACGTTTTTCTCAGGCAGAACTCCTGGGTGTCGAAGAAACTGGCGAGGCTTTAAATGCGCACGCAGAAGAATTACATCGCGCCAAAACCAAATTATTGCCTAGAGATGAGGAAAATATTGAAATTGATGTAGATGCCGGGGACGAAAAAACTCCAATCATATCTCGCGACAAGTTGGTTAAAGTTGGTTCAAAAGTATACGTCTTACCCAAAGAGCCGCACACCGTAATCGCGTCAGAAAAAGAGCACGGCGGAGAATCAAGCGTTGGGCTAAAAATAGAAGTTATAGCTACCCGCTTTGGCCACCTAAAAGCGGACAGACTATCCGACAACGAGAAATTTAATGACGAAATCAAGGATCTGACCGATTTTGTTGAGAGCAGCCAAGAAGCGGAAGACCAGATTAAAAAAATCATAGAGATTCAGTCCACTAACAGGGAGGGTGCGCCACTGCTCAGAACCGAGGCCGGCAAAATCGCCTTCGCACGCTTGGGTATTCAGCTTTTTGAGCGCGCCCCGCGCGGGTTCGCGGAAAAATTTGGCGTCGGACATCAAATGTTCACTCCGCGTCTGGAGAGAATTCAAATCGTGAAAGACCTGGCGCAAAAATCAGAAAAAGGTGAGGCGGAAGAAATCGAGGACCTGCTGGTGAACGGCATAATTCTACCCGATGAGGTAATGGGTGTATTGCATGAATTAGACGAGGAAAACTCGGGTGAACTAGAGAAGAAGATTATGGACGCAGAAGTCGGTCCACTCGCCGAAGTTAAAGAACGAATCGAATTCATAAAAGGGTATGAACGCATTCGAGAACGGCTGTCCGAGGCTGTAGCAGAGGAAATGCCGGAGTTGGCGGGATTCGAGGCAGACCGGAAAGAAAACGAGCGACTGCTGAACCAAAAAACAATCAAGACCACAGCCATCGGCACCGGCATATCCGCACCGCAGTATTTGCGCACTTACGGTTTGAACAGTGTCTATAAGCCGGCGTTGCATGAACCAGGCAACGAGAACGGCGATGGTACCGGCGGCATCCATTTTAGACTCAGCCTGCGGCGGGATGAATCCCTAGGTAGCGAAGTGATGGCCGGAATTGTCGGCATGCTGTCCGGCATGAAGCGCGTGCCAGAGACAATCCTGGCTAACGGACCTGGAGGTGTCGGTATTAGGCAGAAATGGGTGAGCGGAAAGCCAGCATCGCGAATGTTCCCCCACTGGGCCGAGCCGGATGGAATTCGTGACAATTTCCGAGACGACATGGAAGACGTAGTCGCACTGGATATTCAAATCAATAACTCTGATCGGCACCTAAACAACTTGAATGTGGATATCGAAAAGCAACAGGTCCTGCCGTTTGATCACGCGCTGTCGCAAGTCGACCAGAACATGAACCCTAAAGATGCGCTGGCTGACTTTTGCGCGGAAAATAACCGTACTGTCGATACCCTAACCGAAGAAGAACGAAAAAAATATTTGAGCGCTATCCGCAACCGACTCAGAAATGACGATGTAATGTGTGTCCCGCAATACCTCATCGAAGGCGACGAAATCAATCCAGACCTAGCCAAAAGACTGGCGCGAGTCAAAGAGGTTATCGAAAGCAACGGAAAGGTGTCGGCGGCCGTACGCGATATGTACCGCCACTTCTACAAAGAAAAGGGTAAAGGCGACCGGCTGATGGAAAATTGGCAACAGCGGCTTGGGGATCTAGTGCAGAACGGTAAATTCCCCGGCGTTTCACCTATATTTAAAGTCACTCGTGAAGCGGCAATAGTGAGAAGAATCGCCAAGCTGAAAGGAATGCGGGAACAAGGTGCCACGATTGACAAACCTGTTAATTAATGATATGATGCCCTGTTCATTTCTTGGGGCTCAAAAGGATAAACCTATGAAATACGTTGAAATCACGGAGTTCAATCCAGAGACGGAAAAAAATGAACCGTACGCGAAAGCGGTTCTGAACGAGGATGGTACAATCGCTTTCGAAGGCGAACCCGATATCTTCCCGGATGAAATCGTTGTTCCCGGTCGGGAACAACCGGTCACCACCGCTGATGGCGTCGAGTATCTGAACGCCCTAGAGCACGAATTCAATTCACCGGGGGCAATGGCTACCGGCATCATCGAAGGCTAACGTGCGGAAATAAAAAACGAGCTGCCTGTTGGGTAGCTCTTCTTTTTTCGACCAAGCTGCTTTTGCGAATTTTTTGTGCCTGTCCTCGGTGACTGGTCGATTTTCAGATAGCCCGGTCCGCGATTGACGAAAATTTCGGCAATGATGTCCAACCAGCTTCCATCAGTGAATTCGACTCGGCTTCCCCTGATGCCGCTCAATTCCTTGTCGGAATATACCTCCCGCCCCAACAACGTCAGCACACCATTTACAAGCTCGGCTGTCATTATTCCTCCTCCGCCAAAGTCAATTGACCGGTGACCTTAACTCAATTAGTTTTGAGTATTAATAACGCGATGGCGATTTTTTTAAATTAGACAATGATCAGCGAATATGCGAATAGGCAGAGGCAAACCCCCGACATAAGACTGGGGCAGGATCTACAGCTACTTAACAAAAAAACGCGCCCGATAAAAAGCGCGTTAACTGCTCATTCGCTGCAATCGCAACAACAATCATAGATGAGGCAAAAAGCGTCCAGGTCCGCATCAGTTAGATATTCAACGCCCTGATAGATATTCGGCCCAACGGAATTCATCACCGCCGGTCTATGATTAATGTGCAGCAGTCCGACCATATGCCCCAGCTCGTGCAGCGTCGTGTTATGAACCATGCCGTAATTCATATTATCGACATACCAATCAACATGAAACGCTTCGATTTCCCCCTCGGCAATCTGTCGGCTATATTCTTCGCGTAAATTCGCGAAGTGATCATCCAACTTATACATCACCAGGAAGGCGTCGCCCAATGGGCTGTAGCCGCCGACACCGCCGCTGTCGGAGTACAAATCCTGAAGATACTGCTCGTCCGGAACCGGCTCGCTGATGCGATAGATGCTATGACGGCCGTCTTCGTAGTCGTGCTCGTTGAATGTGTCGTCGTGTGTGCCAACGATAACGAAAATCTCGTTGCCGTAGGCGTAACGCGCACCAGCCCAAAGATTCCAGTGAGCGACCACATCCGCAATCGCCTCCTGCTCCAATTCGCTGAAATCTTCATCGACGTAAAGCTCGACGGGCAAATCTTGATAATCAGTACAGCCCGAGACTGCTGGCGTCAACAGCGCTACAGCTAGAACGAATAACCAACACCGACCCATGTCTGCACTCCTGCTGCTGCGTTCGCATAGATTCGCCGGGCAAAATCACCGTACCAACCGATGGTTTTAGTCGGTTCTGGCAGGAACATTCGGCAATCCACAGTGAGCCACCATCGGTCAGCGAATTGCCACTCCACGCCCAAGCCAAAGGTAATGTCCACCGCGCGTTCCACATCAGGTCGCACGATACGCAACTCTTGATCCCAAGAGTAAAACACCCCGGGGTCGAGCAGGTGCACTCGAACGCGATCACTGCGATACACGTCCAAAAGCAAATTGGCACCGACGCCCCAAGGAGCATAGAAACCGAATTCCAATCCGAGCGGAGTTTCCGGAATACGACGCAAGCGCGCCACCATCAACAGACCGCCACGATTGGGGTATCCCCCACCGACCGCACCGACCAACAGCAGATCAATCGCTTCTGCTTCTGGCGTATCGCCCTCGGCCTGAGCGAAAGAGTCATCGGGCACCGACAGAATCAGGGCAGCTAGAACCGCGGCGACTGCCATATCGAGCCGTTTAGTCACTTGAACCCCTCTCTATTTAAAGGCCTATTCGCACCTCAGCAATATTAGGCTTAATTGTCAATAAGCGGATAGTCTCCGGCGCAAGCTAATTTTTGAGAATCGTTTTCAGAAAGTTGAGTTGCATGTTGAGGGTTGCAAAAAATATATATTCACGAGCGGTTTGCAGCTGGAGGCATGGAATTCTTGACACTCCGCCACGACAACCTAAGATGAAAAACAGGTGACCAAAATGAATCGCTCAATTAAAAAAGCCGTATGGCAAGCCGTTCTTCGCGAAAAAATTGGCGAGTGCATGCGCCCGGAAATCAAACGAACTTTCGCTCGCTTCATCCTGAAGCTTTATCTGCCAGCCGTAGAACCAATGTGGAATGAACCGGCCACTTTCGGCTACATCATCAAGGCCACGCATCTGTATCATCGTCTGATGCGCGACAGCGGCGTGCTGCAAGAGTTCACTAACAAGTACACCGGCTCACCGATCGGCGAGACCAAGAAAACGCACTTGGAATGCCTGGCTAGAATTGCCGACGACAACGTGCGGATTTTGGAGCTGGCGCTGGATGACCCGGCCGGCTACCTAACCTCTCGCAACATGAGCGAACGTGATGCCCTGGAAGAATTTCGTGTGGTCGGCCAGGATGCGGACGATGCGCTGTCCGGCAACCTCACCATCGGCAAAATGCTCATGACCAGACCACAAATTATCTTGACTACTTTCTGGTCATTCTTCACCTTCGGTTCGCGTATGAAACCGTTTTAAAAAACACCGCTCGGATAATTATACCGAGCGGTTTTTGCTACTCAAGAAGGGGCTTGAGCGCTTTGACCAGGACGGCTGCGGCTGTACCAGAAACCTAGTCGGCACCCCAATTACATCGGCATCCAAGTCGAGGCGACGACAAGCCTCTTGCACCGCATCGAGCTTCAATTCGCTCATGCTGCCGACGGCGATTTGTAGAGTCATGACCTCTCCTTATCCATCAAATAACGATAAAATATAACGTTTTCTGCTGCCCGTGTCAAGCTTGAAGATGTGACCATAACTTAAAAATACGGTAAAATACAGGGACAATAAACAACAGTTCTATGCCCACACACATTTTACTCGGTGCGGCGGTGGCGGCTGCGGCCCTGGCCATGATCACCACGGCGGTTGCACTAATTGTTACCAAGAAAAAACCCGGACAGGCTCCACCGACCATGGCGTTCTTCCCGTTGGTGGCGGCAATATTGGGTATAGTTTTCATTTTGGCTCTACTGCTCAACATGAACGAATTCTGCCGAATGCCCAAACAGTCAACCGTTACCGATTCTGCCCAATCGGCATCACCACAACCCAGAATTATACTGCCAGACAAGCGCCCACCGGCGCAGGTTTGCGATAAACGCGAGACTTCGAAAGTTGATAGCGGGCGCTACATTATCAGTAAAGACATCTGCATTACCGGATTCAAAAAAGTTGATGAACAAATTGTCGCGGAAATCGAACGTCAGGAAGAACGGTTTCGGCGAGACATTCAGGCGCCGGAACTCATGCCGCTCAGCAATAAGTTCGTACTGAACCTGAGCACCGATGAATCAACCTTTGGCCGAATACCTGAGATACAAAGCGTCAAACTTAACATTGACCGTAGCGTCAATGGTGCCCATCCCAGTCTTGAACTGCGCAGCTGGACCTTCGACCGATTGGCTGATCGCGTGTTAGATTTTGACTTGATGTTCCAGCCGAAAAGCAACCCTAAGTCGAAATTATTCTCATTCGCGAAAAAACAACTAACCGATACCGAATTTGCGGAAAACAACAGCTGGGATTTTGACAACTTTATGTTTGACGGCAATGAACTGATTTTCTATTTTGCGCCGGGCGAACTGGCACCGCATGCAGCTGGCATTCAGACCATTGTAATTCCGCTTACCGAAATACAATCGATTTTACGTCCGCCGTTTCTGAATCTTGAGCCAGACCCGAAATCAAACGTTTCCGCTCCCTGCGAGGCGGAGGGCGGAAATTGGCTGGCTGAATACGAGGAGTGCGAATATATCGGACGCGACTGGTGCGAACAGCAGGGCGGAAAATTTCTAGAATGCGAATCGGCCTGTCGGCACGATCCGAATGTCGCGGTTTGCACTATGCAGTGTGTACCCGTTTGTCAGCTGTAGCCATTTAGACCTCCATCCCACCCCCGCTACATGGGGGTGTTTTTATATGTAATGCAAAAATAATGTCGCATCGCCTGCAGGGATTTTGGGGAACCGGAAATATGGAAACTCTTATCGTCTCTCTCCCCCTGTAGGGGTGCGGGTCTTGGCTCCGAGCGCCTGCTGAAAATTACCAAGAAAGAGGCACTCGATGACAGGCCACCCTCAACGAGCACAAAAAAACGACCACAAAAAGCGGTCGTTAAATAACCTATCGCACAGGCCGGCAGTGACCACCCTCTCTTAGCGCCAGCGCATCAGCGAACGCCTGAATCCCGTCATAATCCGGCCAATTCACATACACATACGCCGGCTCGTCGGTGTCGTCCATATATGAACGATAATCCGTTTCGGAATCATACGCCTCGTTTGGCCTACCCGTGTAGCCAAGCCGACAAACCACCGGCAATTCACGGTCCAACATATGATATGTAAGACCCCACTGCACCGAACCGTCATCATCCCACACGGTAATAAAAGCCGAGTCACTCATCGAGCGAAAGGCGATATAGTTATGTTGAATCTGGGTCACACGCCAACCCGGTGAAACGCGAAATCGCACATACAATCCATCAGTTGGCAAACGCTCAAAAAGTTCGTTTGCCTCAAGCGTGTGTGATGCGCAACCGCCGCCAGCTTGAAGCGGTTCCGCGGCGACGGTGCGGCAAGACTGTTCGCGTTGAGCTGACTGATTCGTAATCGCACAGCTAGACAGCATGAGCACGGCGACCACAAAGATAAAAGAACGCATTTTTACCTCCTAGGAGTACTACCCTACTCCAACCACGTTCGGTTTACAAGGTGGGTGTATACTACTATATTTAGCGGCTCATTATGGCGAAAGGAACAGTTGATGAATGGTCAGATAATACTCGCTGCCGTAATGCGTAACCCGATATTCAGGGTCACGGCCAATGCTGCGTAGCTATCCATCGCGAGAGAAGCAGAGCTTCACAGTAACCAGCTGCTCGCAGAGCCACTCGATGAGTACAACGAAAAATTCGACTGCTTCTGCCACGCGCTCGGGCTGAACGAAGAAAACCAGACTCTCGTTTTCGAGGGTGCGCTCACCATCGAGCAGCTTCTGCTGTCACAGCCCAGCGTCATCATCGGCTTCGGCAACACCGCACCACACGAATGACGAATTAAAAAACCCGCCACTTAGTAGCGGGTATTTTTATCCCCAGAATAGGTCCCTGGCACCTATTCTGGGGATATTTTTTAGCATGAAGCTAGGCGGAGCACATCAGAGCTGAATCCCCTGGTCGGTGGCGAGACGACGGAAGGTCGGAGAAACCTGGTGTAGTTTTTCGAACGAATCAGCGACAGCTTCGACTTGCTGTTCGCCGGGCGGTGTGTTTTCGAACGAACGCAACACCACGAACTTGGAACATAGTTCGCGCACCGTCGAAAGTCGATGTGTCACGATGAGTGCGGAAACTTCAGGACCCAACAGTTTCTGCAGACCATCCTGCACCGCACGTTCGGTAGTGGAGTCGAGCGAGGACGTGGCCTCGTCGATTACCATGAACTTCGGGTGCTTCAGCACCGCCGCGCCGACCATCAGACGCTGAGCCTGACCGCCGGACAGCTTGATTCCGCGCCGGCCGACTACGGTGTTAAGACCGTCTGTTAACCGTTCGCCGAAATCAATCTTCAACAATCGCATCACTCGCCAGAGATCCTCGTCGGTAACTTTGTCGCGCTCGTCTTCCGGCAGACCGTACAGCAGGTTATAGCGAATCGTACCGTCGAGTACCTGCGCCTGCTGAGCGATGTAGCCGATGCGCGATATCCACGAACTCACAGAGACTTCACGCAAATCGTAGCCGCCCACCAAAATCGAACCGCTGGTCGGATCACAAAAACGCTGCACCAACCGCATCAATGTAGTCTTGCCGGCGCCGGAGTCACCGAGCAGTGCGACCTTCTCGCCCGGCTCGATATCGAACGAAATGTTATCAAGCACCTTAATGACTTCGTGACCGCGGTCTCTGTAGGCGTAAGTAACACCATCTAGCACCACGTTCACCGACTCTTCCGACGACAACAGTACGGGCTGGTCCGAATCAACGATATCCGGCTCAACATTCATTGCGCGCCGCAACGACATCACCGACGGCATGCAATGATTCATATGCTCCTCGAGCTTAGACACACGCCACATATTGTCACAAATGCGCCGTACCCAAATGTACATCGGCAACATTGCGGCTACGGTCCATTCACCGGACCAAATTCCCCACGACACCAGACACAACATGCCGAGTGAAATCAAATTAATGACGCTTCCGCGAATGCTGATCATCTGAATGAACCAATGCCAGAAACGCCGGTCTTTGACGATCAGATTGTCGTAATCCTCATGCAGTCGATTTGTTTCCTCGTGTTCCTTGCCACATGTCTTCACGCGCTCGATGTTGTCCCAACGCTCCACGCGAAAGCGATTGATGCGACGAAACTCGGCATCGAGCGGTGTGCACACCTTAAGAATCGACCGATTCAAAAACAGTGAAGAAAACATGTGCAGGAATAATGCGCTAGTCATGACTGCGCCAGCGACTGGGAATACAATCCACAAAATCGCAAATGAAATGAGCAGTTCGGCGATGCGCACACCACCTTCTAGCAGCATCATCTCCTGCATCTGCAGCAATCGCGCTCTCCCTTTCTCCATGTTGGCGGCGGACAGGTCATCGCTATCACACATATGCTGACCGAGAGACTTCTCCATGAACATCTCAGTCAGACGCGTATCCAACCGAGTTATGTTGTATCCCAGGCAGTACTCACGAAAATGCATGAATGCGGTGAAGAACCAATGTGCCAGCAGAAACAACCCGCCAACTGTTCCAAGCGACCGGACCAAGGCAGTCCAGTCCCGGGCGATGAGCGCCTCGATGGCCCACTTGATAGCGAGAGGCTCCAGCATGCTGAACACGCTGGCCAGCAACAGACTGATGAGCGCAGGTACAGCCCAGCGCCGACTTTCCGACGGTACGAACTCGCGCCACGCCCAGCGGAACACCCGAATCGACTCTAACGAATCGGACAGGTACTCGCGCACCGTAACATTGGTGTTGCGACTCTCTTCCGGGTCTTTGTACATCTTTCCCTCCGACCAGCACTTATCCCCAGAATAGGTGCCAGGGACCTATTCTGGGGATAAAGCACCTTTTGTATAAGAACAAAACGACCGTGCTCTTCTTCCGAACACGGTCTAGGGAATTCTCTAAATTAAGCTAAAAACTCAACATGAATTCACTGGAACGTGACCGGAAGCGGTCGGCACCACAAGCGCAATAACACCCAGAGGAGCTACGCTAGTTGGCGCACCAAAAACCAGGCCGCGGGTCGCGGCGTCGGCATTGCCGCACATCCAGTTTTTGTTAGTCCAGTTATTCATATTGGATATTTGTCCGACTTTTTTTGCCGGAGCCTATGGAGGTTAGCAGAGGTTATGCAGGGTGTCAAGAATTAGGGTACAGGGTGCAGGTTGCACAGGTTATTCTTTTTTATAAGTAATTTACCTTTCCTCACACCCTGTTACCTGCACCTCATAAAAAACCGCCCACCAGGGACGGTTTCTTGATCAGTACCCCCCAAGCACGATCGACAGTACAGGTGCCAAACGTCCTCGCTCACTGCACAGGTAGGTGATGCGCAATGGCAATCGATCGGTCTGGCCCGAATCATCGGTCAGAGTGAACTCGAGCGGCTCGCATTTGATGGGCGGTTCGTACATATCAACTTCCACAGCGTGCAATCGAAATAAATAAGAGCTGATATCATGCACGAACCGACGGAAATCTTCTTCACTCGAGTCGATGAGACGAAATTCGATTCGCCCATCACCTAGTGGTGAAAAATGACCGTGCAGACCGCTATTGGTCAGCGCCCGTGAAAAAGCGTCAACACATTGTGGCATCAAATCCAACCTGGTTCTCATTCGAAACTCCTAGGTTGACCATACTGAATGTATCATTTAATTTCAATCCTGCATCAGATAAGCTATGAACAGCCCTTTCGCGAAGGAGTTGTAATGAAAACCAAGAAAATCTCCGGCTCAAAGCTTTGGCAGGCGGTGCAGCAAGACCCGCTCATAATGAACAGCCTGCCCACCCCGGAACACCAGGCGGCGTATGGGCATTATGTGAAGTTTGACCTGCTCATGGCTTTGTTCACGCTACTAAATAAGCCCGCATCGCTCGAGACCATTCTGCGAGCCCAGCTCGAGCACGCTAAGTCAGCAATGACCACCGGCCTAACCAAACAGCTGGCAGCAATTGATTTAGGTGAGCCAGTCGATCAGATGCCGGCCATGGTGGACATGGCGGTTCAGGGCATGGTGCAAACCATTGTGTCTGTCATGCAATCAATCGCCGATGATATCGACGGCTACCTTGAGCAGCACAATACCACCGAACGCGAGCAGCTCGAGGCTACCCAACTGACGCCGGATAATACCGAGAAAATCCTACGGCGTGAACTAAGCATCGGTGACCTGCTGCTGCTGCAGCCGTGCGTAATTTTGCAACCGCAGGCTGAGTAAACATCTTCCGCTCGTAAGGGCGGTTTTTTGTTAAAAAAGCCGCGGGAAACGGCATGACGCAGAAACAAATCACTAAGACGGATTTGTCGCCCTCTTAAAATAAGTCTGACTGTTTTGAGTCGAATTGCTGACCTTGTGCGACGACCATTTCCCTCGTTAATAAAAAAAGACGCTGAAATAAATCCAGCGTCATAGCTCCAGAACGTGACGGGAGATTAACCCTTATCCTCAATCACCTCCCAAACATCGACCAATTCGATGACCGATTCCTCGTTCAGCGGAGCGAAACCGCACCGAGAGAAATGAGCTAGAAACGCTTCCTCGTCATCCTCATAGAGCAGGACGAAATCGGTTTCGGTCATGTCGTGAATCAACTTAATCCGCTCATGCACGTCATCACCGGCAAACAATTTCTGTCGCAACTCGTCGAGCGGCCTCTCCATTTCAGGTACGGAACTAGGAACCGACACGAGATAGCGCCCGCCTTCCGTATACGCCAACTCTGACAGACCGGCCGAAAATGCAATCGGCCCATGCTTCAGAAGTGTCTCGCGAGTGGCGCTGTTCGTGACGAAAGAAACGAGTTCCTGCCCGTAATCGGCAGTCGGAACCGCCAATCTAATCAAACTCACCTCTCCCAATGCTCCTGCCAACGGCTTGAGCGTCAGTGGATCAAGGACTCCATACAAAGAATCCTTGGACGACATG
Source organism: uncultured Gammaproteobacteria bacterium (assembly GCA_964486995.1). Lineage (GTDB taxonomy): Bacteria > Patescibacteriota > Patescibacteriia > SG8-24 > SG8-24 > JAHJAU01. The sequence continues at coordinate 51,153 of CAZAOV010000002.1, forward strand.
ACCGGCTCCTGACCCTTCATCATATACCACATAACCAGAGCCAGCAGGCCCAGCACGACCATCACAACCATAATCACCTGCAGCATCCTTTCCTCCTCCGCTTAGAGTAGAATTGCCCTCTTAGGCCTGTTCTTTCGAACACCGCACGTTACCATATTTGTGCTTATTTGTCAATACTTATACCCAACTCGACTTTGACGACCGAGCTTATCAGAGTTAAAAAGAATAACGCCGACCCGCAGTAGGGCGGGCAAAAAGGAGGTCCTGTGACTGTTACTGGCAAACATATTCTTCAGGCGGTCATCGATGACGGCGGATTCGACCCGAGCATGCCCCCGGCTGCACGCCAAATCCTGGAACAATTCCTTGAGAATGATGTTCCTACCGCGCTTGCTGCCCTGCTCAACCAGCCAGCGACCGCCAAGCTCATTACAGAGGCACAACTCGCCTATAACGAGTGCTATCTGAATCAGGATATGCCTCGAAAGCTAATCACGGCCGGACTGCCGAACGACCCGCGCGCTTCGCAGGTTATTGCGGCGTTCGAGGGTAAAATTAGTCAGGTCGTGCAGATGCTGCGAGTGGTTGTGAACAACTTCGATGACATGCTGAAGCAAAACGGCTGGAACGAGCGGGACTACCTGCTCACTCTCAATCTGCCGACCGGTATGACGCAGACAATACTGAATCACCAGCTCACTATCGGCGAGCTTGTCGTGGATTGCCCCCAGGTCATTCTCGGTTTCGGGAGCTGATATAAATCCCGGCACTTTGTTGCCGGGTTTTTTGAAATTTCATTTCGCAGTATCAAAAGACCCCGCCGCAGGAAGCGTTGGGGTTTTTGTGTATGGTGGGGTCTGGTGACTTTTTCTATTCGCCGCCAGAGCAAGACGCTGATAGGACGTGATTGATCTCTGAATGAACCGGCGGCGGGACAGAGATGATCACTTTGCCTTCTGGGGCGATGACGTTAACGGTGAACAGCTCACCTTCTCTGACGCGCCACTCGCCCGTCGAAACGCCGCAACCCACGATGTGCCAGTACAGTGCGCTCGGCACTACGCGAATCCGGAGCGAACGCCCGTCTTCGAGCGTCACCACAGAATCGCGACCGTCTCGCTCCAACGTCGCACCGTAGAAGGTGCTGTGCCGATTCGGGACGAAACTGGTTGCCGGGCCGAGCTCGATGCTGGTCTCGACACACTCCTCTGATGGAACCGTGGGGGTCTCACTCTCCTGCTCCTGCTCGGTCTCGACATCGGTGTCGAGGGCGGTCTGGGGAACAAGCTGCTCGTTCTGGGCAGCGCAACCACACATCTGACATGCCAGCACGATGATGCCGGCGATGACGGCCTCGACGACGATTACGTTACGCAGTCCGATGAAAGCATTCATTATCTTCTCCTCTTTCTGGGTCAGCGTCCTTGCCAACCCTCTCCTCGGTGCACATCCGAGCCACTTTGAATCCTAGACAAGCATCGGACAACAGTTCGAAACGCACGCCGAGGGTAGGGTTGGTTAATTGAAAGAACGATATAATATAACATATTTTACTGGTTTTGTCAAGAGTTTCTGGAGATATAAATTGTCTTATTTAAGGTAAAAATTAGGATTTTTAAACCCAAGTCAAAAGAAACATTACAAATATGAAAAAACCGAGCTTAATGCTCGGATTTAGGCTTATTCTTGCTCCGCTTCTTCCGCTTCGGCGGCAATCCGAGCTCGGTCGACTTCGATGCCGGACTGTAGCCAAAACGCCAGCTGTTCTGGACTGCGCAGGGCATTCTCATCGGCGAACGGCCAGTTGAGCGACACCGTATACGGCACATCACACTCTTCGAGCGTAACACAACCCTCGGGTTCCATTACGACAGCTCGCGGATTGTCGGCTCGTTCGGAAAGATCAGCACTGCCCGTTCGTGTACGCTGATAAATCAGGCCCTCAGCGTTCCGCACATAGTAGATAAGCGACCATATCACTTGACGACGATTCGGAGTCAAGCGCACCCACAGTACCGCACCAGCCGGACCAAACGCGCGAATCTCTGGACCGGTGGTATGCCCGACCTGCCAACCAATCGGCAAGGTCATACCAAACCAGCGCTCAGGCTCTGGCGAAGCGTCTTCCTCAACCTCGTCGATATAGGGGTTCGCGGCGATAGTTGTCGGTTCCTCGGCCTGCGCCTGCTCGGCATGAGCCACACCAGGGCAGCCGCACAGGTAAATCGAGCAGATGAAAATGATAAGCAGCATCGTGCCCAAAAAGGTTAGCGGGAAAATGAACTCTTTTCTCATCGGTTCCTCCTAAATTCGATGACTGTTTAATCTAGCAGAGGACGAGTGCAACGTCAAGAATATATATGCGAAAGTAAAATTATAGGTCGGTTAAATCACCGTTAAATGTGTCGCCGCAAAGCTTGTCTCTGCCCATACAGGCACGTACCCGCCGAATTAGGCAGAATCAAGCTCTACAGCTACCGTAAATAAAAAAGACCCCATCAAATTGAAGGGTCTCGTATAGGCACCGCCCTAGAAGTCGCCGCAGTCCCTGCCGTTGACGCAGGAAAGTCATTTACCGTCCTGAAACCAGGTGTCCTCGAGTGAAGACGGCTTGACCGCTGCGGTGGCCGCATGACGCTCGGAAGCGAGCAGATGCTCAACGTCATCAATGAAAATGTCAGCGAAGGCCGACTCGACAGTCTCGTCTAGTTCGGTCACTAGATCATTGTCAAGCGGTGGAAGCTCTTCAACCACCTCGATACAGTCCTCGACATCGGCATCCGCGAGGTAATAATTCATCTCCCACGCATGCTGCAAAGTGTCGAACACCCGGTCGAAATCGGGCTCCGCGCCATTGCCCACCACCCCGAACATGAAGTGATGGAGCGAAACGAGATCGATCAGTTCCAGATCGATGTCACCCGCGTAGTAGCAGTAACTTCCGCGACAACCGGCGAGATCATCGAGGTTCTGCCGGAAAGGCGTCAAGCCGAGCTTGCGATAAAGTACAGCAGTTCGAGGATTGACTCGCACACTAATCGTACCTTTAGAGTTGATGATGGTAATCTCCTCGCCGTTGTCCTTGTTGAGGGGCTCGTTGGCGAGCGGATCCATTACCTGCACAGGCACGGAAAGACGGCTGTCTTCCTCCGCATGCCGTGCATGTCCACGACTATGAGTGACTATCTCGTAAATGACCAAGGCTCCAATGATGGCCACGGCAACCACGACAGCAATCGTGAATTCCATTCTTTCCTCCTCTGGGCTCGCGCCCTCTGGTCCGTCTATCGAACCGAGAAATATAGCAGGATTTAGCTTGGTTGTCAAGCGTTGTGCGTTGCGGGCGACATTCCAGCCTAGTTGCATTACCCATCTGGATTCACAGCCAAGCGGTGACTGACCCACCTAACAACGCTGTCATTGCGACCCCGGCCCCGAGCCGGAGTCGCAATGACAGGCCGATAGACTTTAGATGCCTGCTACCTGTCCCCCAACAAAAAAACCGCCCAATAAGGGCGGCATGAGGTCTAAATAACAACCCCCTGATCCTCGGCTAAGCGTCGAAATGTCGGCGAAATTTGAGCAATTTCTTCGAAAGAACCGCCGATGACCTCGATTTGATTCTCACCAGCTGGTGTGTTTTGAAGTTCGCGCAACACCACAAACTTGGAACACAGCTCGCGCACGGTAGAAAGCCGATGAGCCACGATAAGCGCTGAAACGTCCTCACCAAGAATCTTACGCAGCCCGTCTTGTACCGCCTTCTCGGTAGTGGAATCGAGCGAGGACGTGGCCTCGTCGATGACCATGAACCGCGGACATTTCAGTACCGCCGCACCGACCATCAACCGCTGAGCCTGCCCGCCGGATAGCTTAATCCCCCGCCGGCCGACCACGGTGTCGAGCCCATCCACAAGACGCTCACCGAAGTCGATTTTCAACAGTTCTACCACGCGTTGCAGTTCTTCGTCCGTAACTTTATTACGTTCCTCGGCCGGCAAACCGTACAGCAAATTGTATTTGATAGTGCCATCTAGAACCTGCGGCTGCTGCGGAATGTATCCAATTAGGCGCTGCCAATCGCGTAACCGTACCGCGCGCAAGTCATGACCGTCAATCAATATACGTCCGGCGGTCGGATCCATAAACCGCTGAACCAACCGCATCACCGTAGTCTTGCCTGCACCGGACGGACCGACCAAAGCGACCTTTTCACCTAGGCTGATACTGAAATCCACACCGGAAAGAACCGGCGGATTGTCCTTGTTGGTGTCCTCACCGTCGCCGCGCGGATAAGTGAAGCAGACATCATCCAACTCCACCGCGACCGGCAAATCATTAGACAATCGATGCGCGTTCGGTGTGTCGGTCACTTCGCAGGGCATCATCAACGCTTCACGCATGGACCGTACGGACGGCATGTTCTTGTTCATGCGGTGCTCAACCTGCCCGATGCGCCACACATCATCAGAGATGCGCCGCACCCAGGTAATGAACGGAAACAGGGTACCGATTGTGAAAGCACTCTGCCACACCATCCAGGCCGCATAGCAAATCAGCGGTCCAATAATCAGAATGTCATAGATCAAGTGTCGGATGTTGAATGTGCGGATGAACCACAGCCAAAACTTACGGTCCCGTGCGATGATGTCCATGTACCACGTACGCAAGTGCCGAACCTCTTCCTCTTCCTTGCCGTTGGTCTTGACCCGCTCTGGATATTCCCAACGCTCCCGCATGTAGCGATTGATGGCGCGGAAATCCGCATCGAGCGGAGTGGTCTCGGCGATGGTTCGGCGGTTTACGTAGGTTGCCCAAAAGAAGTAAGACACCAGCAGACCGAACATGACCAAACCAGCGAACCACGACAGCACGAGCAAGAAGATAAACGAGATTAGCACGTTAAATACGGTCATCACCCCGTCGAACAGCACCACGTACTCGACCTCCATCACGCGATGGCGGCCCTTCTCCACGTTGGCGGCCGACAGCACCCCCGAATCCTGTAGGTGCTGACCGAGCGACTTGGCCAGAAACAGTTCGGTCGAACGCACGTTCAGCTGAACTTCGTCCTCTCCGATGGCATACTCGCGCAGGCTGAAAAAAATCCAACTGCAGATTCGGCTCAACGTGAAAAGGGTCACGATAGAACCGAGCGACCACACCACCATGTCGTAATTGCGTATGACTAAGCCGTCCACCAAATATTTTAGCGCGAACGGGAACAGCATACCGAACACCGTGGCGAACAATTGTGCGACGAGCGCACCAAGCTGCCACCGACGACTCAATCGGTTGACAAATTCATCAATAACCCAACGAAACACACGGACTGCTTCCAGAGCGTCCGCTAGATATTCTCGTAACGAACCGGCAATACGCCGAGATTCCCTGGGGTCGTCCATTGCTCCTCCAACTGTCAAAGAAACGGGCATTTTGCCCGATTAGAGAGGTTATCAATCGGACGAGGGTTTGGTCAAGGGGCAAAGTGCCGTGCGACATCCTAGACTGGTTGAACCACACAAGCCATCTGTGGTAATCGCACATAACGACGTGGCGGCAGCCTGCTTACTGGCAGGCAGCGGTATGCCTAAGCTTCATTCATCCGAGCACACCACAGCAACCCTTCTTTATCGCTACTGATAGGAATGAAAACCTCATGCCCGAATTCAACTGAGGTTCCACCCGGGATTTCCTGGGGCACAAAAAAAAGCCGCCGGAGTTTTCGGCGGCTTTTACATTATTTTTTTTCGAGCACGAATGCGTAAGGCAACGCGTCGGCAATGGTTGTCACGCAAACCGTGCCATCGGCGAGATACGACAGCAACCAGGTTTGGCGATCTAGCCGGGCGTTTTCAGAGATGCACTGCAGGCAATGCCCGCATGGCGCAGTTTTCTGCCACTCCTTAGGCAATCCGTTGGCAGTCTTGACAGTGCCGGGCGTGGGAATTTCGGCGTCAGCCGGCGCGGCGACGATTGCAACCGCGCTAATCCTGACATCATTTCCCTCTTCGGCCACCAGCGAGTCGGCGGCGTTCTGTTCGGCATGCGATGTCTGCGTGTAGCTACACCGCTCGACATTACAGCCGCCGTAGATACGACCGGTCTCATCGCTAGCCACAGCCGCACCAACGAGATAGCCAGAATACGGAGCCTGTGCGTTTTGACGCACCACGAACGCCAATCGAATTAACTCCTGCCCGACCGAATCGAGCTGATGAAAGAATACGCGATAAGACATGATGCGTCGCATCTCATGACCAAGCCGACCCCGAACCGGAATCATGGACTACTCCTATTAATGAACTCTGCTAACATCTAACCAAATATCCCCATCCAAAAACAAATTCAAGTTGTGGATAGTTATCAATTCCTTCACCAACGACCAGCTCGATACTTGACGTTATTGCTTTAAAGATGCATAATATGACTTCGGTGAGGAGTAAATAATGAACGACAGGCGATGCAAGGTCATTTGGGGCCTGTTCGCAGCATTGGCCGCGACCGTGTTCTTCGCGCTGTTCATGGCGGCCGCGGACTGTGACAATACGGACGACGAAGAAGAAGAACAACGCACTGAACAAAAGGAGGGCTGACATGTTACGACGACTCATCGCCATCGCACTAATCACGCTCGGCGCGTTCCTGCTCGGCCTGCTCATGATATGGGTGGGGAGCGGTTGCGGAAGCTGCATCTAACGTTCTGAAATCTTTTTTCTTGGCACCCCTGGTGGGTGCTTTTTGTTGGGCGTATGAGAACATGAGAGGAAGAAGGTGCGGCGGGACGGTGGAGTTCGCGGATGTATGTGCATGTCCGCCGCCCTTCTGTTCTTTCACCCTTCTACCTGACCAAATAAAAAGACCCAGCACCTAGGCCGGGTCTTATTTTTAACTATGCCCTCCAAAGACCGAGCCGATACAGAACACAATACTTCAGAAACCCCAACCCATACCGACTGGATGCCCAAAAACCAATCATCGACGCATCCTCGAAATAGCGAGTCATAATCGGCACCTCGGCCATTTTCATCTTGCGGTCGGCGACCTGGATGATGATTTGCGTATCGAACACGAAGTTGTCCGAGTTCTGTTCGATGTCGAACTCATCGAATACGCTCATGTCGTAAGCGCGCAAACCGGAATGAAACTCGGTCAATCCAGTTCCTAACGATATGTTACCAAACCAGGTCAGTCCCTTATTGGCGATGAACTTCCACCACGGCATGCCACCGGCGCGCGCATTCTCCGGGTGAATCATGCGCGAACCAAATACTGCCTGTGCACCGTCATCCACCACCAGCTTGACCATCTCCGGAATGTATTCCGGACTGTACTGATGATCTGGATGAATCATCACCGCAACATCTGCGCCACGATTGCGAGCCAGGCGATAGCACGACTTCTGGTTGCCGCCATAGCCGCGGTTCTGCGGATGAACGTGCACATGAATCGGCAGCGAATGCGCCACTTCGACCGTATTGTCCGGACTGGCGTCATCAACCAAAATTACGTCGTCGTACCAGCCATCAGGCAAGGCCTCATAGCATTCGACTAGAGTTTTGGCCGCTCTGTACGCCGGCATGACCACGGCGATTCTTTTTCCTTTATAGGGCATGGGTATCTCCTATCTTTTTGAATACATGTCTAGGGTAAAAATATTATCCAAGTTTTCATAGACTTTTCGCCAATCGCGTCGCATGAACCAATCTTGTACAGCGAAGTCATTATAACTAAACATGAACAGCCAAACTCGATCGTATTTACCGTCATCCAACAAGTTATCAAGTTTTCTTTGTACCGCCCAACCTGGCTCAGCTTCTATTCTGACCTGCATCTCGTTCTCCACTATTCCGAGTCGATGCCGACTGCTGAGATGGTCTTTGCCATAGTAGTTCGTTGGCAGCATTGTGGCAATCGGTATGTCTGGCGGCAGGTAGTGGGCCAGATCTGATCTGATACTGACGAAATATACAATGACCAGGTCGCCTGCGCGGTACTGATCTTCTATGAACTCGGCCATCTCGCGCAACCGAAAATCGTAATCCCAAAGCGCATCGTTTCCGGCCACACGCGCTATCGACGGAACCAGAGTCACCACCAGCAAGACAACCATCAGGGCGGCTTTTTTTCGCGGCAAACCAACGGCTATGCGGGCTATAAGCATAACCATCGGAATAGACAGATACATCACGTGCCGGAAGAACAGTTTAGAATAATTCATGGATTGCGGCGACACGGCAAACATGGCTAGCCCGAACAGCACGAGCCACAAGAGATAGGTTATCGTTTTTCCGTCGGTAAATCGACGCGTCGGCGCAGCTGCTTTGATGAACACAACTACCAGCCACAGAAACGTGAACTTGAAAATATAAATCGACAGCAATTCGATTCGATAGACGGTTTTTTCCTTGGTGAGCCATACTAAATTACTGAGCACGCCCTCAATAAAATACGAGGCTCGATCCGGTACGCTGCGGCGCGGAATTCCGTATATATCGAATGATGATAAACATATCTTGTACAGGAAAGGTACCAACCACGGCAAAAAGCCGATGAACATCACTGCATGTGCCACTAGCCAATAGACAAACTCACGCGAACGGGTGGTTTTAGGATTTCTTAACGACTCAATTAGCCACCAAATCGCCAGAGCAACCGAAAGAAAGGCAAACGAATAGTGCAAGTAGATGCCGATGAGCGAGCTTAAAATGTAGCCAACCGCCAACATCGGGCAATTCCGACGCAGCAGGTGTTCCCATAGAAGCCAAATGGCCAACGCCGCAAAAAAGCACATGATGGCATAAGGTCGCGCCTCCTGGCCGAACTCAATCTGCACCGGCAGAACGGCCAACAGCAATGCGGTCAACAGTCCGCCTGCCCGCGTTTTGAACATGCGCAACGTGGCGAAATAGACTACAACGATAGTGCCGAGGCTAAACAAGACCGAAAGGGAGCGTAGAGCCAGTTCGCTAACGCCAATAAATTTTGTCCAGAGCGCCAAAATTAAATAAAACAGTGGCGGATGAAATTCAACCAACGCCAGATACCGCAACATCTCCCCTATTCCGGCGGACTTAGTGGCGATATCGAGCGATAAAATTTCATCAGCCCAGAACGGTTCGGCGCTAATATTTATGAGCCGCAAACCGAGCGCAAGCAACAAAATGCCGCCCAAGCACCATGGCCAGTGGCGGTCATAAAACGATTGCCTGTTTTTTCGCTTGAAAAATTTTCTGAGCATATTCAGCGGCGGTCGTACATATCGAGCAAAAATAATCCGGAAATGGACTGGAAGGCGTGGCGCCATTGTTCGGAATCAAACCAAGTGTGCACCAACAGGTCGTCCGTTCGCATTCCGTAGAGCCAAAAACGCTCGGGCCGATTTTGCAGCTGATCGATTCGGTCAAGCTGGAGATGTGCTTGGGCCTTAGTAGTCTTGGGCACCCGGAACTGAGATTCGTTTTCAATTAAACCCAGCCTCGTTCGGGCACGCATGAAATCATGCCCAAAATATCCGGCTGGCACCAGGGTTTCCACCGGAATTTCCGGCCGTAGGTAGTGCGATATGTTCGAGCGCGCAAAATTATATGAAACGACCACCACGTCTCCGGGACGATAATTATCATTGATGTACTGCGCCACCTCGGAAACACGATGTTTGTAGTTCCAGGTGGCATCATTCTGCATGACAAACGCCAGATACGGCATCAGCGTCACCACAAATAACGCCAACAACAGCTTGCCCCAGCGACCGGACAGGCGATTCGCTACCATGGCGACGAAAATCATCAGCGGAACGGTAATCGGCAGCATGTGACGGAAAATGCGGTCGGTGTAGGCCAACGACGCAGGCGATGCGATAAAAAATATTATCGGCACCACGGACAGAAAAGCCAAGAACAGCCAGCGCTGTCGGTCACGGGATATTTTCCTGGTCGTACGTCCGGCGATCGGCGCCAGCACGATTAGCGTCGCGAACACTAACGCAATCTTAAAAATAGCGGCGGCTAAAATCTGAATCCGCGGGACGTACTCGGTCCACGACAGCCACACAATCCGATCCAGCGACATATCGAGCACGCCCGGCTCACGAAGCGTGGAATCGTTGCGGGCCAGACCGAAGATGTCCCAATTGCCTAACATCAGTTTATGCAGAAAGGGATTGAGCCATGGGGCGAACACCAAGAAAATCACGGCGTGCGTCAAAAACCATTGCATCAAGTATTTGGAGCATTTTTTGTTCGTCCGCAAATCGTTCAATAGCCACCACAAAGAAACGGCGGCGATAGTGAACATAAAAGAGTAGTGCAGATACAACCCGGCCGCAGCGGACAAAATATAGAGAGCCAACCAGCCCTTGTTCCGCGAAGACATGAACTCCCAGACCGCCCACATGACTAGAACGGCAAATAATGTGTACATGGCGTACGGGCGGGCCTCTTGTCCGTATTCGACCTGAATCGGCAGGATTGCCACCAAAAACGCGGTGATTAAGCCGACCTTGGTGCTCTTACTCACGCTGCGCCCAAAATAGAACGCCGTTACCACAATCGCCAAACTGAAAATCAGCGACAACGAGCGAGTGGCCGCTTCGCTAGAACCAAACCAGGCCGCCCACGGCTTCACTAATATATAGTAGTGCGGCGGGTGAATTTCGATGGCGGCGATGTACTGAACCATCTCCCCCAATCCGGCGAATCCGGTATAGATATCGAGGCTCAAAATCTCGTCACCCCAGTACGGTTCCGTGCCAATATTTGCGAGACGCAAAATCGCCGCCAGCAAAACGATGCCGGCCAGAATCCATGCTGGTGATATTTTTTCTCTCTTGTGTCTAAATAATCGTTTAAGCATATTGACACTATATAACAAAGTGCGGATGTACGGGAGTTCGGGGGTGTGGAACAACACTTAGGTGCTGAGATTCCGCGGGGCATGATTTGGAAGAAAAAATCCATCCGCTAGGATGGATCGGTTTTTTACATTGTGAGGTAATTGATGGCAGCGGTAATGACTGCATTGCGGTTACTGCCGACACCAACTACGCCGAGCATATCGAGCACATCCTGCATATTCAGGCACTCGAACGAACTGAACTCATCGAAGTCGATTTCGCAATTGCGCGGCAGAAGGCTGTCGTCGAGGTCAGGCAGCAAAACCCCGCCGGCGGCACAGCGATATGGCTCCAGCATACCCAACCAGAATTGAACCAAGAACCCAGTATCCGTAATGGCCGCTTTCTCTAGTTCGTCCTCCGAGTACTCGGGATGCTTAATACCAATCACACCCAAAACAAACGGCTGAAAAAAGTCAGCGATATCGGCCATCGCCGTAAGATGGCCCATCATGCGATCTTCTTGGCGCCGCTGCGGGACGAGCGTACCGCATCTATGCTCCGAAGCAGACATGATTATCTCCTTTCTGTAAGGTACTTAAAAGATTATTCTAGCTTAATCAACCGATCTGGTCAATATCGGATTTAGGGTTTAAGATTCCGGGCCTTTCACGGCGTCTTAAACTCTAACCAAAAAAGAGGCGTTGGCCTCTTTTGTTGAATGGCTATTTCTTGGTGGTTTTCTTTTTAGCGGTCGTTTTGCGCGTGCGGGTGGTCTTTTTTATGCGTTCCTGAATTCCCCAAGTGATGAGTTCTTTAAGCGCCTGCGACACCAACGTAAACGACGCGGCTGAGCGTTCCATTTTCTCGTGCGCCGACTGCGCCACATCCTCGATTTTTTCTACTGCTCCGCGCACCTGTCGCACCAATGCCTCGGCATCGCGCACGATGGATATGATGTAATACAATAACCACGAAATAAAAATGGTGATCCATAAAATGCTGAACGCCAGGACCACAAAAAGCAGGTCTTTACTTGATTCAATTAGCATAGAAAATAAAGGTCTATTATTATGTGGTTAATTATAGCATACATTTTATAACAAGTCTGACGGTTTTTAAGGCAAGAGGGTTCGTTTTGGGGGCAATACTAAACAACTAGGAAGATAAACGACCCAAAAAAATCCGTAACCCCAATTCACCAATTCAAAAAACGCCCAACCATTTAGTTGGACGTTTTTAATCGTTGTCTAGGTGCGAAGCTTCGCGTCCGCCTCTTTCTCCAATGCCTGCAAAATATTCCCAATCTCTGCCTCAACCTCCTCGGCAGTCAAAGTCTTCTCCGGATGCAAAAACGACAAGTGCATCGCAAAACTCTTCATTGAATCACCCAATTTAGAATCTCGATACACATCAAACAACTCTACTCCACTCAGTAAATCGGAAGCCGCCAATATCGCCTGCTCAACCTTCGCATACTCCACCGACTTCCCAACCACTACCGCCAAATCCCGCCGAACTGGCGGAAACTGCGGAATCGGCTCATAGCCACCGCCCACCTCGTCGGACTCCACCAACACAGCCAGATCAAACTCAGCAATACATACCCGCCCATCAATACCAAACGCTTCCAGAACCAGCGGATGTATCTCGCCCATGGTTCCAATCGCGGTATCGCCGATATACAAGTCAACAGTGCGTCCGGGATGCCACAGCTGAGATTTCGGATCGATGCGGCCAGTAGAAACCTTGCGATTTAATTTATTAAAGAGACCCTGCGCCGCACCTTTCACCTGACGGAACAAAGTGTCGTCTTTATGCGAACCATAGGCCGCTATCAAAACCGTCGATCGTTCCTCTGGCAAATTCGCTCCATCGTTCTTGATGTAAATATTACTCACCTCGAACAGGCCATTCTCCGGAAACAGACCTTCGTTATGAGCGATGGTGTCCAATGTATCAGGCACCAAAGACGGTCGCATGTATTCAAACTCTTCGGACAGAGGATTAGCGATGCGCATTAAATTTTTAGCTTCGAAACCAGCTTTCTCCATAATGTCCCGCGAACCAAACGAGTAATTCACCACCTGAGTGAAGCCGGACGAAGAAAGGTAGACTTTGGCCGTATCCTCGGCCGCCAATACCGAATCGACCGGTGCCACCGGCAACTCACCGGTCGGAATCTCGGACGGTAAATTCGCGTAACCATACACGCGAGCAATCTCCTCGGCAAAATCCCGCTCCCCTTCTATGTCGCGCGCCCGCCAATACGGTACCTCCACGTCATACACCGGCTTACCTTTTTTGATGGTCGAACGCCTGCTCATGCTGAAACCCAAGGCTTTCAAAATCTTTACCATCTTGGCGGCTGGAATCTTCACGCCAATCAAACGCTCGGCATGTTCGGGTCGGAACTGATATTTCACCCTGCGATGCGAATCAGACCGGACATCAAATACTTTGCTCGCCACCGTACCGCAGGCAACACGCTGACAAAGTTCCACTGCACGCGCGAGCGCGGCCTGAGTTTGCTCTTCCGGCAACCCCTTCTCAAAACGCAATGAGGAATCAGACCGCACATCTAGCGCACGACCGGTACGACGTATAGAGACTGGATCAAACGTCGCAGCCTCGAACACGATAGTGGTTGTACCCTCGGTTACGCCTGTGTTTTCACCGCCCATCACACCGGCTACCGCCACCGGCTTCTCGGCATCCGCAATCACCAGCTGATCCGCAGTCAGTTCCTTGGTCTCGCCGTCGAGCAATAAAATCTTCTCACCTTTCTTGGCTTTGCGAATACGAATCTTTCCACCGGCTAACCTTTCATAGTCAAACGCGTGCATGGGCTGACCCAACTCCAGCATTACGTAATTGGTAATGTCCACGATGTTATTAATCGGCCTAAAACCCGACATCAGCAATCGATTCTTCAGCCACCATGGCGACGGACCCACCTCAATGTTCTCCATCACGACAGCCTGATACCGCGAACAGAGTTCCTTATCCTGATTATCGACCTCGAACGGTACGGCTTTGGTACCTTTAGGCATGGACGGTGCTATGGCTTCCTTCCAAGTGAGCGGCTCTTCTAAAATTGCTGAAGTCTCACGCGCGAGACCGACCATACTGAACGCATCCGGCCGATTCGTGGTGATTTCGATATCGAAAACCGTATCCTCCAAATCCAATGCCTTGGCCAGGGCGGTACCGGGTTTAGCCTTGCACCAGCTCATGTCCATAATCTCCTTGTCTGCATGCGGGAAACCATCTTCTAGACCGATTTCAGACGCGGCACAAATCATGCCCGCACTTTTTACCCCTCGAATCTCGGCCGGCTCCAGCTTTATCGGCTCCCCTTCTCCGTGCCAGCGCACTTCGGCACCCGGCAGCGCAACCGCGACTTTCATGCCCTCCCCCAAGTTACTGCCACCACAAACGATGTCGGCCTTTTCCTTGCCCAAATCAGTCACGGCGATACGCAACTTGTCGGCGTTCGGATGATGCTTAATCTCCAAAATCTTGCCGACCACCATATTGTCGAACCGTGGAGCTTGTGGAAACAACCGCTCCACCCCCGGTCCGGACAACGAAACACGGCGCGCAAAATCTTCGGCCGTTGCTTTCACGCCGACGAACTCTTTGATCCAGTTATACGATGCGAGTATATTCATAGGATTTCAGTGTAGAAGTATAGATGTATAGAAGTATAGATGTGTAGAAGTTTAGGAGACCCACCCATTTCATCAGACGTCTTGCGTAAGTGCGCGGGTCTGCTACACCCCTACACTACTACACATCTACACTGTTTGATGACTAGAACTGATTTAAGAACCTAAAATCGCTCTTGTAGAGCACTCGAATATCATCAATCATAATCCCCGACCGCATCATCATTGTTCGCTCCACGCCCCAGCCGAACGCTAGCGCGCTGTACTCTTCTGGATCAACGCCGCCCGCGGTCAGAACGTTCGGATGCAGTATGCCCGCACCGCCGAGCTCCAGCCAACCTTCTTTGCAGAGTCGGCACTTGCCGCCATGTTCGTTCTTGCCCGAGCCATTGCAGATACCACAGCTGATGTCGATTTCAAAACTGGGTTCAGTAAAGCGGAAATGAAACGGTCGCAGTCGCGTGTGGCGACCTTCGCCAAAATATTCGCGCGCAAAATGATCCAAAATTCCTTTCAGGTGGGTCACAGATACGTTGCGGTCCACGAGCAAACCCTCGAACTGGTGAAACATCGGCGTGTGAGACACGTCAATCTGCCGCCGGAAAGTCTTAGAGATGTTCATCATGCGAATCGGCAATTTGCCCTTCTTCAATTCGCGTGCGCTACCCGAAGTGGTGTGCGGCGTCAGCACCATCTTGCCGAATTTGCCACTCACCGGCGCATCAATAAAAAACGTTTCCCATTCGTCGCGCGCCGGATGGTCGGGCGGCATGTTCAAAGACTCAAACGCATACCAATCCCACTCGACTTCCGGATGGCGCACGCGCGTGAAACCGATGCGACTAAAAATATCCACGATGTCGCGCATGGCCTGGGTGACCGGATGCATGTGACCTTCCTCCGGTGCGATGCCGGGCACGGTCACGTCGATGCTGTCGGTCTCAACGAGCGACGCATATTCAGCTTGGCGCAACTCTCGACGGCGCCTCTCTACGGCCGCGCGAATTTCTTCTTTGTGCTGATTCGCCAACTGCCCGACTTCTTTACGTTCCTCAGCAGACAACGAGCCCAGTTTCTTCATGGCCTGACTAAACTCGCTCTTACGACCCAGATGGACAGTTTCGACCTCGTCTAAAGTACGGCTGTCCGTTGCTTCGGACACCGCTTTTAGGATTCGGTCTCGGATTTCATTCAGTTCTTGTTTCATAGTCTAGTATCGTATCGGCAGAGCTTGTCTCTAGCCATCGTTAATATCTTTTTACTAAATTTCGGTTGGGCAGGGGCGAGCTCTGCCGCTACCGTTTCTAGCCAGTGAAAACATTGGTTATCGACTGCATAATACGGTCTCCAAACCGCACCACATCGCCGTAAGTCACTACTAACACGAGCAGCATCAGCAACGCAAAGCCAACATTATGGATCATGGCCTCAATCTGACGGCTCACCGCGCGACCCCGAATCTTCTCTATAATAAGGAAGAGCAGGCGGCCACCGTCGAGCGCCGGGAACGGCAAAATATTTAGAATCCCCAAGTTGATTGATAGCAAAGCTATGAACTGCAGCAAGTGCCGCCAACCGTGCTGAGCCACTTCGCCGGCTACGACCGCAATGCCGACCGGTCCGGAAATGTCGGCCGGAGCACCTCCACCGGTGAACAAATCACCGAGAATCGTACCGAAAGCTATCAAAATCTGATACGTGAACGAGCCGGTCATCCATAGACCTTGAATCGGCGCCATATATACCGGATACGCCACCATGCCAGTCTTCATCAGGCTCACGCCGATTCCGGGTTTACCGGTTATTTCCAAAATCGCCGGCGCAACCGAAACCTCTACCTGCTCCCCCTCCCTTTCCAGCACCAAATCCATCGGCACGTTACCGCGACTGCCGGTGAGCAAGGCAAATCCTTCGATATTGGTCATGCGTTCGTCTTCGGCTAGCCAGATGACATCACCTATCTCGATCCCTGCTGCGGCAGCCGGAGTGCCCTCAAGCACGTTCACCACATGCAACTTCTCTTGGCTCACTGTCGCGTAAGACGGAACCGGCGATTCGTCATCGACAATCTGCGGTAGGCCAAACATATAGCCAATCGAAAACAGCACCCAGGCCAAAATAAAATTCATCACCACACCAGCTACGATAACTTGCATGCGCTGCCAGCCGCTCTTAGCGCTGAAACTATCCGAATCTTTGGCGTTTTCCCCTCCTTCACCTTTGAGGCGTACGAAACCGCCGATTGGAATGGCGTTAATCGACCAAATCATGTCGTTATGTTTTTTGCCCCAGAGCCGAGGCGGGAAACCAAAGCCGAACTCCTCGACTTTGATACCTGCGCGACGAGCCATAAAAAAATGCCCGCATTCATGCGCGAACACGATTACTGAGAGGACGATAACGAAGGTTAAGATGGTGGTGAACATAGGTTGGGGTGGGAATTATTTATGGTGTGGGGGATATAGGGTTGTCGGGGTGTAGAGGTATAGAGGTGTAGAGGTGTAGGAGATCCGCACACTCACGAAAAACGCCTAGTGCAAATGAGGGGGTCTCCTACGCCTCTGCTTCTACACTTCTATACTTTTTACCCGACCGCAGCAGCGCGCACGTTTACTTCGCTGCCGAGCCATTCCTGGGCGAGCGCGACGAATTGTTCTGTGCGGTCGCTGACATAGAACTGATGTTGGCCACGGGTACGCAACGAAGCGTCTAGTTCTGGATGCTGCTGAAGATACGCGGCGAGTTCAGCCACTGCATCATGCGCCGGGTCAACCAGGGTGACGCTCTCCCCCATCGCCTGACCGATAACGGTACGCAGGAACGGATAGTGCGTACAGCCCAGAATAAGCGTATCTATACGTGATAGTTGTAGCGGGCGCAAGTATTCTCTGGCAATCGACGCGGTTTCTTTGCGGGCGGCCCAACCTTCCTCAACGAGTGGTACAAACAATGGACAGGGCGTCGAAAAAACTTTGGTCCGCGGAGCGAGTCGTTTCATCTTGCGTTCATAGATGCCGGAACCGACCGTGCCACGAGTGCCGACCACACCAACATGCCCTTTGGTGACCGCAGCCGCGCGCTTTACCGCTGGCATTACTACCTCGAACACCGGCACGTCAACGTTGCGACGCAAGGTCTCGACGCCGTGCGCGGACACGGTGTTGCAGGCGACCATGATAACTTTTGCGCCTTTGTCGAGCAAAAACTCCGCATTCTCCAGCGCATATTTTTGAATCAGCTCGCGGCTCTTGATGCCATAGGGAGTGCGTGCAGTATCGCCAAAATAAACCACCCGGCGACCGGGTAGTTGTCTTAGCACTTCCTTAGCGACGGTCAGGCCTCCGAGACCTGAGTCAAATATACCTATCATATTGCGCTGAAATTGCCCTTCAATAATGGCAGTTTGGGAGCTAAGAATCAAGGGTTAAGAGTTGGGGTGTTTTAAGAGTATAGAAGTATAGGAGTGTAGGGGTGTAGGATACTCGCTCATTTGCACTAGACGTCATGCGTAAGCGGGTCTACTACACTTCCATGCTTCTACGAGGTATCGGACATTTCGTGTGGGTAAATAGTCTCTTTTTCTTCTAGTTCTAGCGCGTTTCTGGAACATTTATGGTCATATGACCATAAATGGAAGCAAAAAGAGGTGCGACAAGTGCGGCAAACCCATGCAGCGATGGGGTCAAACCAAGACCGGAAAGCAGCGCTGGAAATGCAGACCCTGTTCCAAGACCGGCACGAGAGTCAGGCACGATGTGACCGCCGGACATAGGCAACGCCTGTTTCTGAACTGGGTGCGCAGCAAGGAGTCCGTGGCCGACACGGCAAGGAAGGCAGGTGTGACCGCACGAACCGCGCACCGCTGGTTCGCCCCGTTCTGGAAAGCCCCGCCGCGGACCTGCAGCCGAATCGCTGCACGCATCCTCGTTGTCGACGCGGTGTCGGTCGTGAAGCACGAGGCGGTGGCGCTGCTCGCCGGCGACCCCGGACCTCCGGAACCGGTCGGCTGGGAGTTCGCCGCGCGCGAGTGCCACGAGTCCTGGCGGTCGTTCTTCCTCGGCCTTCGCAGCCGCGGGGCGGACCCCGGGTTCGTGGTCTGCGACGGCCAGAAGGGCCTGCTCAAGGCGGCCCGGGAAGTCTTTCCACATGCGGCGGTCCAGCGTTGCGTTGTCCACGTGCACCGCCTGGCCATGGCCTGGCTGATGCGAAAACCGAAAACCGCGGCGGGCCGCGAGCTGCGGCCAATCGTCTCCGCGCTGCTCCTGGTGCGCACGCCGGAAGATCAGGACACATGGCTGGAGTCACTGCGCTCGCGGGAAATCAGGCACGCCGAGTTCCTGAAGGAGAGGACGTACGGCGAGAACGGATGGTGGTACACGCACCGGAAGCTGAGGGCGGTCAGGTCGCTGCTGCGCAACGCCGCACCCGACCTGTTCCGCTACGTCGACGACCCTCCGGTGCCGAGGACCTCGAACCACGTCGAGGGAGGGCTGAACAGCCGAATCAAGGAGCTGCTGCGCTCGCATCGGGGGATATCAAAAAGCCAGCGCATGGCGCTGGTGTGCTGGTACCTGGAGTCGAGACGGGAGGAGAAAAAACCCCACACGAAATGTCCGATAGCTCGTTTTGCCATACGCTTCTTATGATGCACTCTCCATGGGAAGCGTGTCTAGTATATGGGGTACAGTCCAATACCATTTTTTCACGTCATTGACAACGCAGTATACATATTATCCACAATTCAAACCTGTTTTGATTTGTGGATAAAAAAACCCGCTAATCACGGATATTTATTGTCTCGACCACCTAAATTCTATCGAAAATATGCATCTACCGGTACACGGGAAAAGAAAGTATAAGCCACCACCCCTAGTACCACCAGAACGTGCAAAACCCTTTTCCCGGTTTTCACCATGCTAATCTTTGGCTTTTTGCTGGCGGACGCGGCCACATGACGGGCGGCTTCACAGCAGTTTTGTTTTCGCATTTTGTTTCCTTCTAGATGTCTATTTTCATTATACCAAGTTATCCACATATCCACAAGTATCTAACCTATGATGATATTTTATAAAAAAGGTCAATACCCCTAGTAAATAATTGATTATTGCTCTGTAGATAAACAAAAACTCCGCTTTTTAAAGACGGAGTTTTTGATCCAATTTAGTAGTTATCCACAACCTTATCCACGAATGATTTTTAGCAGTTCATCGCGATGTATTTTCATATTTTCCTCATCCTTGGCTTCCAGATTCAGTCGGATTTTAGGTTCCGTATTCGATGCCCGAACACTGAACCACCAGTCCCCTTCCGGCTGTTCTGGATTCATGAATTCCATGCGTACACCGTCGATTCTAATCACGTTTGAGGCCTCACCTGCATACTTTTCCTCGAGCGCCTTAAATACTGCTTCTTTATCTGCGACTTCGGAGTTAATCTCACCAGAATGAAAATACCGTAGAAGGGGCGCCACGAGTTCAGATAACGGCTTCCCGGTCTCGGAAATAAGCTGCATAAACAACAACATCACATAATCAGAGGATTCCGCACCACAAAACTCACGGAAATAAAAATGATTAGACAGCTCACCAGCAAAAACAGCGTTAACTTCGCGCATATGAGGCTTAATCAAGCCATGTCCAACGCGAGTCATAACCGGCTTTCCTCCAGCCGCCTCAATCTCCTCAACCGTGGCCATGCTCTCGCGAACATCATACAAAACAGCTTCACCCTGATTATCACGCAACACTTCGCTAGCAATCAAAGCCGTAATAAAATCGCCGCGCACGGTCTTGCCTTTCTCATCGACCAATCCGATTCGATCTCCGTCACCATCAAAAGCCACGCCCAAATCCGCACCAGAATCAACCACTTTCAGCTTTAGTGCATCTAACGTCTTCTCCTTGAGCGGATTTGCCTCGTGGTTCGGAAACGTGCCGTCCAGCTCCCGGTAAAGCACCTCGTATTCACAGCCGGCAATCTTTGACAGCACGTCATCGATAATAATTCCCTCCATGCCATTTCCGGTATCTACCACCACTTTCATCGGTTTTATTTTGCTCACGTCAGCGTCGGAAAACAGCTTCTTTAAATAATCATCTCGGATATTTTTTTCGCTCAATGAGCCATTATTTTCAACCGGCTCATATGGACCGGCCAACGCCAAATCGCGTATGTCATCCATGCCATTTGAACCACCAATCGGCAACGCATCACCGAGACAAATCTTTACGCCATTATATTCGCTCGGGTTGTGCGAGGCTGTCACCATCACCCCGGCTTCGTGCTCCGCATACTGGCAAGCCGCAAAATAAATCATCGGCGTGGTAACCATGCCAACATCAACCACATCGCTTCCCTGCGACATGATTCCTTTGGCGAGTGCTTCGAACAGCTCCGGCGTAGTCGAGCGCATGTCTTTTCCGACCGCAATCACCTTGGCATCGGTGAATTTAACGATTGCTTGGCCAATGCGATAAGCACCATCAGTATCAAGCTGCTCGGGAGATAAACCTCGGATATCGTAGGCTTTAAAGATAGAACCGTCTAAAGGCATATACGTTGGTGGTTAATTGCGATTTTTCTAATTTAACTGGTTGGAGGGATGGAGGCGCAAAAAAAATATAAAGCATATAAGGACAGTAGAGCTGGCGGATAAATGAAGACGCTCTGCCGCCCTTCTGCTCCCAGACACTTGTAAACTATACACCCCTCACCACCAGACTGAATCTCTGGGGGTAACTAGACTTGACGCAAAATCCAAAATTCGCCTAAATTATCCCCATTTTTCGTTGACTTTAGCCTTATTTTTACCTATAATGAAGGTAGGTATAAGTGTAATCACTAAACTGCGGCTAGGCAAATTTTCGTTTATTGAGCGAAGTTGCGCCGCATCATGAAATTATATATGACCGGACTAACAATAGCTGCCGCGGTCGTTCTCGGCCTCATCCTAATCTTGGCAGTGTGGATAATAGCTGTTTACAACAGTTTAATCACACTACGTAACCGCACGGACGAAGCCTGGTCCGATATCGACGTTCAGCTCAAACGCCGTTATGACCTGATTCCAAATCTGGTTGAGACCGTTAAGGGTTACGCCTCACACGAACGCGAAACCCTGGAGAAAGTCACCCAAGCTCGCAATATGGCGATGAGTGCGGAAGGCAAACACGATAAGGCCGAAGCTGAAAATATGCTTTCCCAAACTCTGAAATCTTTGTTCGCGGTAGCTGAGAACTACCCGGACCTGAAGGCGTCACAGAACTTCCTCCAACTGCAGGATGACCTGAAAGATACCGAGGATAAAATACAAGCTGCGCGCCGTTTCTATAACGCAAACGTCCGGGACTTCAACACAAAGATACAGATTTTCCCAAATAACGTTATCGCCGGTCAGCTAAATTTCGAAAAATACGAGTTCTTCGAAATTGAGAACGAAAAGGAGCGCGAGAATGTACAAGTAAAGTTCTAGATTTCATGTAGCGGCAGGGCTTGCTCCTGCTTATTGAGCCGAGTTCGCGCTTGCAACCGAAAGCAGGGGCAAGCCCTGCCGCTACGAATCTGACTATGACAACTTACGACTTCATATCATCGAACAAGCAGAAGTCGGTCCTGCTAATAATCGTATTCACGGTATTGGTCGTTGCAGTTGGTGCGCTAGTTGATCGTATGTACGGCGGCGGCGGATTTATTCTAGCGATTGCGATTGGTTACTCGCTGTTCAGTTCGCTGATTGGATTCTACTCGGGAGACAAAGTCGCACTGGCAGTGTCTGGCGCAAAAGAAATCAGCGAAGCCGACAACCCGTACTTGTATCGAATGGTTCAAAATCTTTGCATCAGCGTCGGCATGCCGATGCCTAAGCTGCACGTGATGGATGATCCGGCGATAAACGCTTTTGCCACTGGACGCGACCCGGAGCACTCGTCGATTGCGGTGACGACCGGGGCGCTACAGCACCTGGAAAACGAAGAACTGGAGGGTGTGCTGGCACATGAGCTGTCGCATATAAAAAACTACGACATTCGAGTGATGACTCTGGTGATGGTATTGGCGGGAACGATTGCGATTATTGCTGACTTGGCGTTGCGCTCGTTCATCTGGGGTGGTGGTCGCCGCAAACGCGAAGGCGGCGGAGCGCTCCTGATAGTTGGGCTGATCCTGATGATAATCGCGCCGATTGTGGCGCAACTCATAAAACTGGCCGTTTCCAGAAAGCGCGAGTATCTAGCCGACGCATCAGGGGCACTAATGACCAGGTTTCCAGAAGGGCTGGCGCGAGCGCTAGAAAAAATCAGCGCGCAAAATCAACCGATGAAAAAAGCTTCCGGGGCAACGGCACATCTGTTCATAGCGAATCCGTTCCGCGGAAAATCGATGGCTTCGTTCTTCGGAACGCATCCACCGGTAGAAAAACGCATTCAAGCCCTGCGAAAAATGGCGGGGACAGGAATATAACTAAAACGTATAGAAGTGTAGGAGTGTAGGGGTGTAGAAGACCAGCCCACTTACGAATGACGCCCAACGTAAGCGAGCGGGTCTTCTACACTTCTACACCTCTAAACTTCTACACTCAAAAACAAAAAATAAAAATAAGGGGTCAAACTATATGCATACCGATATCCTCGATAAATTCACCGCACACCTCAAGAATGCGCTGGCGAAATCATATTCTTTAGCGGCAGAACTGTCCTCTACCGGTATCCATCCGGAACACCTGCTATTGTCGCTCCTTATGCAGCGAGGAAGCATGGGTGGCGAATTGCTCCGTCAGTCCAATTTAAGCGCCGAAGAGCTGCGTCAGATGCTCATCGCGGTGAATCAGTTCACCCCGGGCGACGGTAAGGAAGGTGCCCCCAAACTATCGGCAGAATCAAAGCGAGCCATCGAGAAGGCGGTTTTAGTCGCCAATACGCACGAGCATCGCTACGTCGGTACCGAACATTTATTGTTCGGTATTTTAGAAATCGGCTCGCCGGTCGTTGATGCAATCCTAACTGACCAAGAAGTGGATATCGTCTGGCTCCGTGATCAAATTATCAATACTTTAAACAGCACTTCCAAGTTCCCGGAAATCACCGAAACGTTCGAGTCTGGTGTGGTGCCTGGACAGGACATCAGCACGGAAGATCAGGCGATTGCGCTCGAAGCGAGCGAAGCCACGCAAGTCGGCAGCAAAACCCCAGCATTGGATTTCTTTGCCGTGGACCTAACCGACCCCAAGGTCCAAGAGGATATAGATCCGGTTATCGGCCGGAGCACGGAAATCAATCGGCTGGTTCAGGTACTGTCCCGACGCACCAAGAACAATCCCGTATTGCTCGGTGAACCAGGCGTTGGCAAGACGGCCATCGTGGAAGGTCTGGCCAAAAAGATCGTGCAGGGTGATGTGCCGGAAGTGCTGGCTGACAAACGTATCCTGGCGCTGGATCTCGGAATGATGATCGCCGGAACAATTTATCGCGGTGAATTTGAAGGTCGCATCAAACAGATTACCGATGAGGTAAAGGCTAATCCGAACGTGATTGTTTTCATTGACGAAATGCACAACATCATGGGTGCCGGTTCGACCAACGGCTCTATGGATGCGGCAAACCTCCTGAAACCTGCGCTGGCTCGAGGCTACATGCACTGCATAGGTGCGACTACTATTTCTGAATTTAAAAAACACATTGAGTCCGACGGAGCGCTGGAGCGTCGATTTCAATCCATAATGGTCGACCAGCCCAGCCTCGAAGCCACGGTAGAAATTCTAAAAGGCTTACGAGACGGCTATGAAAAACATCACGAGGTTACCATTGCTGATGACGCAATTCATGCCGCAGTCGAACTTTCTGACCGCTATCTCACCGAGCGTTTCCTTCCGGATAAGGCGATTGATCTTATTGACGAGGCGTCCGCGCGTGCGCGCGTTTCCCGCGGTGATGACTCCAAGGTCAAGCAGTTATCTCGTCTGGAATCGGAAATCGAAAAAGTACGCGCCCGCAAACAAGGTGCGGTACACGGCGAGAACTTCATCGAGGCATTGGAACTTAAAGGTGAAGAAGGCCGCCTAGTTAAACAACTATCCAAGACCAAAGAGGGTAACCGCAACCGAAAGCGAAGCAGAGCCTCCACAATCACACGCAATCATATCGCAGAAATTATCGCGCAGGCCACCGGAATTCCAATGAATGAACTCGTGTCAGAAGAGAGGGTCCGACTGCTAAATCTGGAAACACATCTTGGCGCCAAAATTCATGGCCAAGACGAGGCCATCAATCAAGTAGCCGAAATGGTACGTCGTGCCAAAGCCGGCATGGCGCATCCGCAACGTCCGTTGGCATCGTTCATGTTCCTTGGTCCGTCTGGTGTAGGAAAGACCGAGCTGGCCAAGGTGCTCGGCGCGGAAATCTTCCATGATCCAGAAGCTGTGGTTCGTATCGACATGTCCGAATTCTCTGAAGGATTCAATATGTCCAAGCTGGTTGGTGCTCCGGCAGGCTATGTCGGCTACCGCGAAGAGACCAAGCTGACCGACTTGGTGAAACGCAAACCTCACTCGTTGGTGCTATTTGACGAAATAGAAAAGGCCCATCCGGATGTGCATAATTTGCTTCTGCAGATTTTGGAAGATGGCCACATCACCGATGCCACAGGAAGAAAAATCAACTTCAAAAATACTATCGTAATAATGACTTCCAACGTCGGTGCCGCGCAGCTTCAAGCCTCTGGAATCGGCTTCTCGGCCGACGGCCATGACGCCAATCTACACATGGAAGACATTAGCTCAACCATCAATAGCGAGTTGCAGACCTCATTCCGGCCGGAATTCCTAAACCGTATCGACAAGGTGGTGGTGTTCCGCTCGCTCAACAAGAAAGATTTGGAGTCTATCGCCGGCCTGCACTTCAGTCAGTTGGCTGACCGCCTGGCCACCGACCACAGCATCATCCTAGAGGCCGACGACAGCGCCATTAAATTCCTAGCCGATAAAAGCTGGGATCCGTCATTCGGCGCGCGCACAATACGACGTCAACTGCAAGAGCATGTTGAGAGCCCGCTAGCTAAGTCATTACTCGCCGAAGACCACGGCCCCGGCGACAAAATAAAGATTACGGTCAAGAAGGGCAAGATTGATTTCAGCAAGAGCAAGAAAACCGCGAGTAAGACCGCCAGGAAGACTACGTCATCGGGCAAAGAGCCAAATGCCTCGAAATCAAAGAAGAAAGCAAATGCCAATGCCAAGTAGCAATTCAGTACAGCCGGAGAGCGACTGGGGGCGGCAACTTGAGCAGGAACGCCTCAAGAATTTAGTGCACCAAAAAAATATAGGAGCGCCAGTAAAGACGGTAGATTCCGTGACGGATTTTGGCTCAGCCGAATCGATAGATAACTCGCGAAACTGGGCGCAGGAACTAGAGCGAAAGCGGATGAAATTCGCCCTAAACAGCGGCATGGCGCTACCGGGACCCGGAGCGGCCGCCGGCACTGCATCAAAGAGTGCATCTTCCGGCGGAACGGGTCTCCCCGCATCGATCAATCCGCAACAGATGATGCAACAGCATGGTTTTTTGGGAGGTCTTATCAAGCTCTTCGGTGCCATGAGCGAACAGGCCACAAAACCAGTACTAAAGCAGCTAATTGCTTGGCACTGGGGATTGCTTCCGACAATAAAAGGAACGTTAATCTCATTACTCCTTTCCGGCCCGGCACTTAACGCTTGGCTGTTCTACGCACATATCTGGCGTAAACCCGGCCTCTGCAAATTCGACCCCTTTGATTTACTCGCCGTGCTAGTCTACGACTTAATAGTTTTACTGCTGGTTGGCGTAATATTGGTGGCGATTGTTCTACTCAGCGTAACCGCCATATGTTTTGCCACCCCGTCAGAATGTCCGTCTTTCGTGGTTGAGGCAGCCAGCGGAGTCATTAATTTCTAATCTGGCAATTTAAATTCGTCCTATGTTTAAAAGAATCGGTCTTATAGTTCTGTTTATCGCGGTAACCTTCGCCATCGGTTTAGGACTGTACTTTATGATCTTTGGGTTGCCCGAAGCAGAGCCAGAAATTCCGCCGGAGGAAATCGTTAACGTTCCACCAACCGGTTTGGAACCGTCGGAACCAGCCAAACCGACTGTTCCGCCCGAGGAGCAGGAGGTGGGCCTGCCCCAGCCGCCGGCAGTTTCGCCGATTGCTGATGGTGGCATCACACAAGTTACGCCAGTTACGCCCGCTTCGACCAGAAGCGCCATGCTAAACGATTCCGGAGAGTTGAGCTACTACAACCGTAACGACGGAAAGTTCTATCGCGTTAAAGACGACGGAACGATTATGTCGCTGTCGGATGAAGTTTTCTATAACGTGAACGAAGCCACTTTCAATCCAAGCGGCGATAGCGCTATCCTGGAATATCCAGACGGCTCTAACATCTACTACGATTTCACCACCGATACCCAAGTCACCCTGCCCCAGCATTGGGAAGATTTCGATTTCAGCCCACAAGGCAATCAAATTGCCGCCAAGAGTGTGGGCTTGGACCCGTCGAACAGGTTCGTTATCGTATCTAATCCAGACGGCTCGGGTGCAAAGCCAGTCCAAGAGATGGGCCAGAACCAAGATGAAGTTATCGTTGACTGGTCACCAAACAATCAGATAGTAGCCACGGCCACCACCGGACGAAAGCTGGGCGTCGATCGGCACGAAGTGTATTTCATCGGTCAGCACCACGAAAACTTCCGCTCCCTGATTGTAGAGGGTTTGAATTTCCAGCCGAAATGGTCACCGTCTGGAGAGCAGCTCCTGTACTCGTCAGCAAGCAGCACCTCGGATTGGAAACCGCAGCTTTGGATTGTTGACGGGTCTGGTGATGACATCGGTCTGAACCGTCGTTCCATCAGTGTGGAAACCTGGGCCGAAAAATGTACGTTCGCTGACCAAGAAACTCTGTACTGCGCCGTACCGCGCGAACTACCGCGCGGCGCCGGTCTGCAACCACGTATTGCAGACAACACTCCGGACGATATCGTGAAAATTGATATGGTGACTGGTCTGCAGACTTCCGTGGCAATTCCAGAAGGCTCACATACCATCGACTCCATCATGCTGACTCCGGACGGAAAAAATCTCTATTTCACCGACAAGGGCACCGGTCAGCTCAATCAGATAAAATTAAGACCGTAACTTTTTCGGTAGCTGCACAGCTTGTCTGCGCCCGTCAATAATCTTAAAGTGCTGGGCGGAGACAAGCTCCGCAGCTACGACGATACTATGAAGCGTTCCCCCCTGTTCCTTGGCATCCTAACGCTGGCAGCAATCCTGCTGCTCATGGTGTATGGCATTTCAGCCATCGCACCGCTGTTTGAGGTAAAAGAAGAGGAGCCGAAAGCAGAACAGCCGCAAATAGCGACACCCACTATTGATTTCGGCAACCCGAGCTTCGGCCCAAGTAACGCTGACCTGACCATTGTGGTATATGGCGACTATCAGTGCCCGTCGTGTGCCGGTTTTGATGCCACACTGGTGAAAGTGTTATCTGACTTCCCAAACGTCAGGCTGGTCTGGAAGGATATTCCAAACACCAGTCGTTACGCCGAATCCAGGGACGCGGCCATCGCCGGACGCTGCGCCAAAGAACAGGGCGCTTTCTGGGAGTATCATGATATTTTAATGGCTAATCGAGATTCGCTAACCGAAACCAACTATCCGATATTCGCGATGCAACTTGGATTAGATTCAGAACAGTTCCTCTCTTGCCTGCAAGACCGCACACCAGACGCACTGATTCAACGAGACATCGATGAAGCTATCGCTATCGGCGTCAACGCCTCACCTTATGTGTTTATTGGCAATCAACCCTACGCCGGCAGTATGCCCGAAGAACGTCTGCGAACAATAATCGAGTCCGAACTGGATCGTCTCGGAACTCCATAAAAAACAAGCCGACCACATGCCGGACAAGAAAAACAAAACGAAAAAATGGACCGGCGCTGGAGCGACCGCTTTGGTGGCTTTTTATTTACTTATGCCTCTCTCCGCAAACGCGTTTTGTTTGATAACCGAAGGCACCAGCTGCGGCCCTGAATGTGAAGAAGCGGAAGATTGCGGGTTCTTTGAAGACAGTGCGACAGGACGTTGTGAAATGACCGTTGATGCGGAAACTGAAACATCGGATCTGTTCTGTCGCGACGCCGCAGAGTTGGTGGAAGACGCCGCGGTGGCGGAGGCGGCCGCCGAGGCAACCGACCAAGCAATACAAGAAAGACGAGAGCGAGAGGCACGAATCGCTGGTCAGGACGCCCTGCCAGACCTTTCGGTGAGCATTCCGGGCGTTCAGTTTTCTGAAATCAGGAAGACAAAGTCCGATGATGGGATGTACTACATCATAGAAATACCCTGGATGGCTGACTATATTATCGGCGTATATCGCTATTCGGTTTTCATCGGCAGTATTCTGTCCGTAGTAATGATAATGATCGGCGGAATTCAATGGCTTACAGCCGGCGGCGACGCCAGCCGAGTGACTAACGCCAAAAACCGAATCAACAATGCCGTAGTTGGGCTAGTGCTCATATTGGGATCGTTCTTGGTACTAAATACCATTAACCCGAGGCTGACCATGCTAAATCCACTACAGGTAAAAGTGGTAAACGAGGAACGCTACAACGTTCGTGAGGTACTGCAGACGACCACCGAAGACACCGGCAACCCGCTAGAGCTATAAATAATATGCAGTTTATAAAGAAAAATCTCTACGCCATAGCAGTCGCGATTATCGTAGGCGTGTTTACTATCGTAATCTCGCTGTTGCCGCTAGTTCCCACTTCCAACCCAACCCAATTTGACGTAGCCGAAGCCGAAGCCAGGTTAGCGACGCTGGTTTCTGACGTTGGTTCAGAAAACTATAATTGCCCTTTCGAGTCTGTAAATAACATCACTGTTGGGGTAAGGCATCCGCCACGCGTTAGCGGCCAGCGCACGCAGATTTTCGTTCGTGAAGTGCTGAATATAATTCCAGCGGACTCCGACGTCCGTGAAAAGATCCTTCTGGTTGCTGACCTGGCGATTCGCTGTAAAGTATTTTTTGGCAGCTGCGGACGCTCGGCCGGCGCCGTTTATGCCTTAGCCGGCATCGGGGATGATGATGACCCGCCACCCACACCAAGAGAATCCAATTGTATGTTCTCAGAAGATGGCTGCAATCTAGATATCAGAAAAAAGAGAGTGCCTGAAACGGAAGAGGGTATGTATCTACGCGGCAATCTTTCGCGGATAATTATCGGGCAAAACTGCAACTCTCCAAGTGACTCCCGACGAAGAAATTGCTTCGATTCCGGACCGCAAGCCAAAAGACACGTTAGCGAGCAAATCAGTCGGTCTTTACAGAATTATCCAAACCGTTGGTCCGACCACCTAGAACCCGGTGACTGGCTGTATATCTATAACGGCAATTCAACACCCATCGGTTCACATAGCGTCATATTCCTGGGTTGGGAAAACGAGGCGCAGGGCTGGGCTTATATATATGAAGGCAACCCGCGCTCATGGCTTGGCCGAGACCATACACCGGTAAACGAACGGCTTCAGGAAACTAGGGTTAGACTGAATCGAGCCTGCCTGAAAAGCGAGTGCGGCAATTGGTACCCGATTGTTCTGGTATATGACCCGGAATCAGCTGAAATGATTAATTAACATATGAATTCATCGCGCACGCGAAAAAATAATAATATTCGCCGAATACAAGTTTTTGGTGTCTTGCTTTTGGCCGTGGTAGCGCTCTGGCCAGGCGCCATGCTGGCGGCAGACTGTAGTATCGGTGAAAACGACATATTTTGTGCGAGCTGCGAAGTGGGTGACCGTTGTGTCACCGACGGAACCGAACGTGGAACCTGCCAGGTTGTACCCGAAGGAACCGAAGACAGCACCGTCTCCGAAGGCGTAGTGATTCGGGCCGGCAATAAAATCTGTACCAACAACGGCACTACGCCGGCCATGTTGCCCTCTTCCGGAGATGGCGATGGGGGTGGCAGCGGAAATGCTCCCAGCACACCAATCGGCCCGACGTTTGCCGTGAATATCCCCACGGTGCAGATTACGGGAACACAAACATCACAGACCGAAGACGGGGAATATTATCAAGTAGACATCCCGTGGATTGCCGATTATATCACCGGCGTTTATCGCTATGCGGTGTTTTTTGGGAGCGTTTTAGCGGCCGTGCTATTCATGCTTGCTGGCCTGCAATGGTTAACCGCGGGCGGCAACGCCAGCCGAGTAGGTGCGGCAAAAAAACGTATGGTGGATACCACCATCGGATTGGTGCTGATTCTCGGTACATTTCTAATTCTAAACACGGTCAATCCTGAATTAACTTCGCTGAGGCCGTTACGCGTAAAAACTGTTCCGCTAGATCCTCTAGAGGTGGAGATGCACTCGACTACTGTGGCCACAAGCGTTCCCGGCGACAGCACTTATGACGTTCGAAGCGACAGCGGGACGTACGTGGCGCAATATTTTAACGATTGCCCGTTCGACTTACCGGAATCGCTTAACACTCCGCCTAATTGCGAGGGTCGAAACACGTTTGCTCACCCCACTTGCCGTGAGCGGGTATTTTTCGAGCGAATTTACCCGATGCTTGAAGGTGACACCAGTCAAAAATACGTCATGGCCATGGAAGCAGCCTGGAAATGCCGAGTAAAGCTTGGTTCCTGCGGTCGTACCCTTTCAGATCTGGCAGAGTTAGCTCTTTCTGGCCCCAATGCTGAATGTCTACAGCAGGAAAACCGAGGACGTTTCCCGATTGGATGTATGGACACCTACCGAAGCCGCGCTCAAAACACCACTGTCCGCGGCTGGAATGAGCGCGAGGGAAAAACGAGCGCGGAAATCCTGGACATTCTTCGAACGGAAAATCCGGGATATCCAGATAACCTAAACATCGGACCGGGTGCCATCGTCACGTACTACAACGGGAACCCTTCTGCTGGCGGAAGTCACCGTGTTTTTGTCGCCGGCTTCAACGAGGAGACGGGCATGGCGCAGTTATTGGAAGGACAGGTCGGCTCACCGCCAACCAGTCGCGATGTATGCATGTCTAGCGTGTGCCGTAGGTATCCGCCAATCGGTATTGTTTCATATTTGCGCTAATGACGATTCGACGAAATACAATTAGACGCACCCTGTCACTGTCGCTACTTTCGACAATGATTTTCGTGTTTGGATCAGTTTTTCCGGTCCGGGCGGACGAGGAATTCATTCTTTCTACCGACGGTAAATGCTGCCCGAATCCGACGTATGACTGTTGCGAAGAGGAGAACCGCTGCTCGGGCACCGATTGTGGGCCCGAAGAGGTGTCTCCAGCTCCGGGCAGATGCTCCATCACCCGAGACGACAGAGATGCCGAAGTGGTGGGTGAACACAGCTCTTCATGTCTGACGGTCCAAGGCGAAGAGGTAGAAGGAGAGGAAACGACGCAAGACGCAATTCCGGAAAGCACCGCCCCCGGACCGCCGATAGAACCCGAGTTGGCTATCAATATACCGACAGTGACTTTCTCCGATGTTCAAGTAACCGCCGGCGAGGGCTATAACTATATCGACATTCCTTGGCTAGCGGACTATACGGCCGGAATCTACCGCTATGCGGTGTTTATTGGCAGTGTTTTTGCGGCAGTAATGTTTATGGTTGGCGGCCTACAGTGGCTGACAGCCGGCGGCAACACTTCACGAGTCAGCGCAGCGAAGACTAGGATACGCGATTCAATCGTCGGTCTGGTGCTGATACTCGGTTCTTATCTTCTGCTCAACACCATTAACCCCGGACTCACTTCCATGCAGCCCTTGCGGGTGAAGGTGGTGCAAAAAGACCCCCTGCGAGTCAGCATGATGACCACTACGGCTAACACTTCTGACCCGGACTCATCTAGTGGCGGCGGTGACCGCAGCTTTGGCGGGCGCATGGAGCCGCTCTCCGGCTCATATACGCGAGGAGTTACCGATTGTCCGCTTGACCTGGAAGCGGAACCGGCCACGGTTTTACCCAACAGACCCGGAAGATCCAGGGAATTCGCCCAACAAATTGGTGATGTTTATGCCGGCAGTAATGTGCGAGATAAAGTTCTGCGGATTGCGGAGGCAACGGTTGCTTGCGAAATATATTTTGGTAGTTGCGGCCGTACTGGAGGTACTATTTATGCGCTAGCTGGCGTTTCGGTCGGTGCCGACAATACGGGCGATGATCCTTCATGCATTTGGGCCGACAGTGACGCTTGTGGTGGCACTTGGGGTGCGATTGGCGGGCAAGCTAACGTGAACTGGCCTCAGCTGCGGACTTACCGTACCTGTACCGGCTCCGGCGACAGTCGTAGCTGCAACCGAACCGCTTCCGAGGCAACTGAAGTAGCTCGGGACGATATTACCGGCGCAGAAGACTACCCTGATTCGCTGGCCAATATCTTGGAGCCGGGTGACATAATGATTATTTATAACGGCAATAGTAGTCCAGCCGGTTCGCACACCATGATTTTTATGGGTTGGGATACCGGTGGTTGGGCTCATGTTATAGACGGTTCAGCTCAGCGCTTGGCCGGCTACAGCCGCTATTGCATCAAGGAATCCTGCGGAAATCAACGTAAACCTCTGCTCTGGGTGCACAAACCGGTCTGCGACAACTTAGGCCGCGGACATCGCTGCGAAGACGACTACGGAAATACCCCAACGGAATAATCTCCGGACGAGAAAGAAGGCTAACTGCAAAACCGTCAGACTTGTTTTAAGGCGGCGGCGTATTCGCTCGTTTAGAACAAGTCTGACGGTTTTTTCGCAGGTGCGTCATTAATAATCCCTTGCCAAAAAACGGCGAGGGGTTTTAGGTATGGTAGGATAGAAGATATTGAGGTGTTTGGAGATGGTGGTATGTTGAGCGCTTACCCGGCACAAACCCAACATCTCTGAATACCCGTGAACATCTAAACATCGTTCAGCTAAAATACACCTATATGAGAACCGCTACTCAGATATTCGTTTGTTCTAAGTGTGATGCGCAGTCGCCGAAATGGACTGGGCAGTGTTTGGAGTGCGGGGGTTGGGGGACGGTAGCGGCAGCGGCACAACAGGCGAGGGGCGATGAGTCAGGAGCAGAGAGAGGAGCAATTCAGGCTGCCCCCGCAAAAGTTGAGGCGTTCAGCTCCATCAAGACAGAAACCACTCAACGTTCAGAGATTGGCATTGATGAAATTGATCGGGTGTTTGGCGGTGGAGTTGTGCCGGGGTCGGTGACGCTGATTGGTGGTGAGCCGGGTATTGGTAAGTCGACGATTTGCCTGCAGATCGCGGGGCGAGTGGCCATTCAGGGCAAGGTGGTTTACGC
Organism: uncultured Gammaproteobacteria bacterium; assembly: GCA_964486995.1. Taxonomy (GTDB): domain Bacteria; phylum Patescibacteriota; class Patescibacteriia; order SG8-24; family SG8-24; genus JAHJAU01. The sequence continues at coordinate 85,005 of CAZAOV010000002.1, forward strand.
GTCGGGTGAAGAATCCGGTTCGCAGGTGAAGGGGCGCGCGCAGCGCATTGGCGCACCCGCAGACAACCTGCTGTTTCTCGGTAAGACCGAAGTGGAAACAATTATTGCTACTTTGCATCGCGAAAAACCGCTGCTAGCGGTGATTGATTCGGTGCAGATGCTGCGCTCAGCCGAGATTCCGGCCGAGACCGGTGCAGTGAGTACTATCCGCGGTGCCACAGCCAAGCTCGTGGCTTATGCCAAGTCGTCAGACACCCCCCTGCTGCTGGTCGGACACGTGACCAAAGACGGTAATGTGGCCGGACCAAAAACCTTAGAACACCTGGTTGACGCCGTGTTATCTTTCGAAGGGGAGCGAACCGGACAGCTGAGATTGCTGCGCGTGCTCAAGAACCGCTACGGCTCCACCGACGAGACCGGACTGTTTGAGATGACCGGTGAAGGGCTCAAAGAAATCAAAAATCCTTCTGCTTATATGCTGGATGAGCGCGGCGACGCGGCATCTGGGAATGTTGTTTCGTGCATTTTGGAAGGGACGCGTCCTGTACTGGTCGACATTCAGGCTCTAGTCACGAAAACTGCGTTCGGCTATCCGACGCGGCGCGCCTCGGGCATGGATCAATCGCGGTTAGAGATGCTAATCGCAGTGCTGGCCGCGCGCGGCGGAATCGACCTTAGTCAGCACGATGTTTACGTGAACATCGTCGGCGGATTAAAACTAAAAGATCCGTCAATAGATTTAGCGGTTTTGATGGCGCTTACTTCAGCTCGCAAAGATGAACCGTTCCGCGACATCGCTGTCTGGGGCGAGGTCGGCTTGGGCGGAGAGGTGCGGCCGGTACCGTCAACCGACCGCCGTATCACTGAAGCCACCAAACTAGGAATCAAAAAAGCGGTCGCCTCTCTGCCAAGAAAGAAAACCGCCATCAAACTTAGTGATGATATTGAGGTCAAAGATGTTAGGAATGTTAGAGATGCGTTGGGATTGTTGAAGTAGTTAATAGCATGGAAGTATAGAAGTATAGCGGGTCGCTCTCAGCTGTTTGAGCGCGCGAACTTCTGAATATTTCCTGCTAAACCTCTACACATCTACACAACCAACCCACCTACTCCAAATGCGCTACCTCAATCGAAGACCCCACAAACGCCCGCAACGCCGGGCGTTTAGTTAATTCTGGATCGTCAGCAAGCATCTCGGCCGCTACATTCCGCGCATCACGCACTAGTTCCATGTTTACAGCAGATGCCAATTTCAAATCAGTGACGTGACCTGATTGCTGACTGCCGAGTATGTCACCCGGTCCGCGCATGGCCAAGTCTTTTTCCGCCAACTTGAAACCATCGTTGGTTTCTTCCATTGCCCTCAGTCGTTCGCGCACCGTCACACCGTAAGTCGACGGAAATAAATAGCAATAAGACTGATGGTCGCTACGCCCGACCCGACCACGAAACTGGTGAAGCTGTGCCAAACCAAATCTGTCCGCTCCCTCAACGCACATGGCAGTTGCATTGGGCACATCTACCCCCACCTCAATAACCGATGTCGAAACCAAAACTTTTATTTCGTCATCTTTAAACCGAGCCATAATTTCTTCCTTTTCAGCCGCGGCTAATCGACCGTGCAACATACCCACTTCGATATTCGGAAATACTTCTTTCTTCAGTCGCTCATACTCTTCGGCAACCGAAGTGACGCCCAGCATATCGGACGGATCGATGAGCGGACACACTACAAATACCTGTCTCCCCTGCTCAATCTGTTCGCGAATCGCTTTGTATGCATCCTGACGACCGCGCGGAGACACCACTTTAGTGACAATCGGTTTGCGGCCGCCGGGCTTTTCCTTCAGCAGCGACAAATCCAAATCGCCGTACATTGCCAGTTCGAGCGAACGCGGAATCGGCGTGGCGGTCATTGATAACAGATGGGGTTCCATTCCGCCGCCTGCACCCTTACCGCGCAACGACTGCCGCGTACGCACACCAAAACGATGCTGTTCATCAACCACCGCCAAACCCAGAGCGGCAAATTTCACCCCCTTCTCAACTAGCGCATGCGTGCCGATCACCACATCCGCCTGTCCAGCTTCGACCATGTTTCCAAGCTGTTCGCGCTTGGCCTTACCTTTATGTTCCTCATCTCTGCCACCAATAAACGCACGACGATAGGCATTGGTCCACAATACCAACGAGGGCCCTTTCGGTCCGATTAGCTTACATAACGTTCGGTAATGCTGTAGTGCCAATATTTCGGTCGGCGCCATTATCGCGGTCTGGTAATCAGAGGCCGCTAGATTAACTGCCAACACCGCCGCCACTGCGGTTTTACCGCTACCCACGTCACCGTTCAATAAACGATTCATGGGCACGCCACGCTCCATGTCCCGAATTGCCTCCCATGAAGTTCGCCGCTGGTCGTCGGTCAATTTAAACGGCAATGATTCGATAAATGAAGTTACGGCCGCTCTATCGAATTTAATCGTCGAAGCTTTGGCCTGCCGGCGATACAGCTTAGTGCGCCCCATGGCAATTTGCACACGCAATAATTCATCAAATACCAACCGTCGACGGGCCTCTTCAGCCTCCTCTACCGTCTCGGGAAAGTGAATCGACTGTAGGGCCTGTGGCAATGACATCAAGCCCAAATTATCCAAAATATCGGTATCTAAATGATCAGGTACGGATTCCAACGACTGCAACAATTTACTTATGAATTTTCGTAAAGAAAACTGCGTCACCCCAGCGGACAAAGGATACACCGGCATCATATCGCGCACATTATTCTCGGCACCGCTCGCCATATCGTAAATCGGATTTGAAAGCCGCAGGCCATACTTGCTTCGTGTCACTTTGCCTGCGAACTTGTATGTCTCCCCCACCTTGAGGTAACGCGATAGGTACGGCTGATTGAACCAAATCGCCGTAATCGTTCCATGACCATCGGTGATTTCAGCTTCAGAAATGGTCATCCGCCGCCGCCGAAACGCCCGCCGACTCTTGATGCTCTGCACCTGAGCTACCACACTCACATCCATCCCCGCATCCAACGACATGATGGAAGAGCTCTCAGCAAAATTCTCATACCGAAACGGCCAATGATAAACCAGGTCACGAATCGTGACGATATCCATGGCGGCGAGCGCTTCTTTCTGTTTTTTAGTAATACCCGGCAGGGCGCTAATTGGCTGTTCTGGCTGCATACAGGGTTACAATAGATAAAAAGATGGCGAGATGCAAAGCTCGCAAAGAGGCGACACCGGTAATGTGCCGGCATTTCATGGCTGTGACACGTGAATCCCGGCGGCCGTGCTTCCTGAGCCTCGTAAGGTTCGCTCACTCGGCATCGCTCACCATGTCGCCACGTAAAAATCCCAGACGAGCTGGGATTTTTACGTGGCGTACCCGGGACGATTTGAACGTCCGACCTCTTCCTCCGCAGGGAAGCGCTCTATCCACTGAGCTACGGGTACAGGGTGGTATTTTATTTTAAAAACGGTAGCTCGGATACATATTTTGTTGGCTAACCGCCCTGCAAAATGAATGTCCTCGCCTGGGTTATGTATTGGTGCGACTGCCGAACTCCGATCTTCAGAGGGACGATTATCTATAAAGGCAGAGCTGGGCTCTGCCAATACGACTCACAATATTAGCAGATTCTTTCTAAAGTTTCAAGATGCGCCCGAGAAAATCCATAAAGGGCTCTTCATTCTCCTCAAAATCCTCCGGTAAGTACTGCCCCAACACCCGACGAATTTGGTTCGGATTCTGATCCATGAGCGGTAACGACAGCAAAGGTCGCGAAACCGCCTTAAAATCAAGATACATATTCTTGACCTCCGGCGGATCATACACGAACCAATAGCGCTTAACGTCCCGATAGGGATAAAACTGCTCTCCCACCTTGATGCCGTCCTGCGAAATTTCCACCTGCTGATTCTCTGGCCCCTTGAGAGAAGTCAGATAAATAACCAGCGCAAACATCAGTATCAGCAGTGCGAATAAAAAGTTAGCAGAAGCCACAGCATAAATCAAGAGACTTATGCCAATCAAAATCATAATCGCATACCAAGCCCGCCCACGACGATAGCGGTCGCTTTCATCAATCTCCCAAGTAATCACGATATCCGACTCGTTGGAGCTTTGATTGTCCAGCATAAAAATTGGGATTATTTGTTATTCATATTTTAGCGTAAAATGGCCTGTTAAGCCAGCAAAACCTGAAGTTCGACGTTCGGTTGCGTCATTCGTGTGAGACGAACCGTTCATTTATCGGGCATCTGCAGGACTTGCCCCTGCCCTGCGGCAGAAACACGCCGCTCGATTCTATGGGCAGAGGCAAGCCCTGTAGCCACACTTTCTGCGGTCATGCCCCACCAACCCAGAGTGTCGCCGCACCTAAAAAACTTTGACAGAAGCTCTAACTAGGCGTAATTAGAAAATATAGAAAAGAAGGTGCCATGTCTATTGACCGAGCTAAGGTGAATCATGTCCTTTTAAGCGAATCCAGACCGGAAATTGCCGAACGGGTGATGTCGGTATTGGAACCGTTTTTGACTAAAGCCGAGACCGACGTGTTTCGACTAGACGGTCGGCATGCCGTGACCGACGCGGAAATCGGGGGAGCGGTGGTTGCGGCCACAGGTCAGACAGTTAGACATGTGGCTCGCATCTCCCTGTCCGAAGGCCCGTTCTCCAAGCCGCGCTTCATGACCCTGGATTTCTATCGCAAGTGCTTGCATGCGTTTCTGCAGGAAAACGTGGACCTACGCCTTCAGACCGCCCTGCATAATATGCACAACAAATATCTAAAGGAGATGGGTCTGCTGTTTGTGACCGAGCAGGCCGTGCATGAATTGTTCGGAGAACGCATTCGGATTGGTCTAAAGAGGGCAATGCGCGCATCAGAACTGCACGAAAAGCAGTGGGAAGATTCCTGGAAGGAAGCTTACCGCGCAATTCGATCGGTGCTGGTGTGCTATATCGCCTATGCACGAATGAACGATACCGAACACATGGATGAATTGGAGCCGCTGACGAGCATCATTCATCGTGTCGTGCCTTACGCCTGCAAGAAATTCGAATACGAAACGCGCATCGTATTCGTGGCTTAATTCTAATTCCTCGCATACGCGAGGAATTTTTTGTTGTACTGATTTATTCTAGGTGGCTAGCTTGGCTATTATTCAAAAAACATGCCTGAAGGCATGTTTTCTGCTGGCGGAGGGTGTGGGAGTCGAACCCACAAGACCATTTTCACGGTCACAGTTTAGCAAACTGGTGCCTTACCATTCGGCGCAACCCTCCACGCACGGTGATATATTAGCTGAAAGTAGATGATTTGTGAAGGGCTTGACTAAACACCATGTCCATGGTCAAATTGACCGTACAATGGAGGTATAATGGGACACTCATGGCGCGAAATGGATCCACAGGGTGCGCTCCGGCACGATGAACTTTACGAACGGCGGACAAAAATTCTGCGACGACTTGAGGGCGTATCACTGTCCGCGTTCCAGGCGACTGATTTGCCGGCGCTGCTGCTCATCGTGCCGGGAGGACTAGGTGGGATTGATTACCACAAATTTGGCCACGAGGAGCTCGACTTAATCGAACAGCGGCTAAACGAATGGTGTCCGTCTAACATCTGAAATAGCAAAACCACCTTCTTGGTGGTTTTATTTAGGCGTAGATATTGAAAAATGTAACTTTTTCCGCTAATGTACTTGCGTGAGGAAGGGTGGCACTAGAGGCGGTAACACGAGCTATAATCTTTCGTTGCAAACAATTTAGGAGAGGTGGCCGAGTGGTCGAAGGCGGCGGTCTTGAAAACCGCTGAACCTTGACGGGTTCCGTGGGTTCGAATCCCACCCTCTCCGCCATTAAAAAACAGCGGTACGTACCGCTGTTTTTTAATCATTTTAGCCAAATTCTGTTCTCAGTGGGGAATGCTTGATTATCTCAAACGCCTCCTCTGCCGAGTCAACCAGCTGATATATTTTCATGTCCTCCGGGCTGATGGCTTCGTATTTTTTGAGAACCGTATCTTCAATCCAATCCAAGAACGGCGCCCAAAAATCTTTACCGATCAAAATCATCGGAATGTCGGCTGACACCTTCTTGGTCTGGATTAGCGTCACCAACTCATTAAGTTCGTCAATGGTGCCAAACCCGCCCGGAAAATAACAATACGCTTGTGCTGCATATGCGAGCATTACCTTTCTGGTGAAAAAATAATGAAAGCCGATGCCGCGGTCAATATAGGGATTGGCCCGCTGCTCAAACGGCAGCTGAATGTCTAAGCCGATGGAATCACCGTCTTCGCCACCTTCCTGCGCACCGCGATTCCCGGCTTCCATAATACCCGGACCGCCACCGGTTACGACGCTAAAACCGTCATCTGCGAGCATCTTTCCGAGTTTGCGCGCTTCCTGATACCACGGATTATCTTCGGTGAACCGCGCCGAACCGAAGAATGTGACGCTTTTTTTGATATCAGCCAAGAAGTTCCAGCCGTCAACGAACTCTGCCTGAATACGCAAAACGCGCCAATGCGGCGATGTGCGGAAATCTTCTTCCTGTTCCTGGTCCGGCAATAGTGATGCCGGCACATTCAAATGCCCACGGTTGCTAATTTTATCCGCCATATTTACAGAAAACGATTATTAAATAAATTGATTTCGGCAAGGAAACAAGCTAATCAACCCTACTACAGGGGGGCATCTGCTTGCGTTCCCAAGCCCCTATGTTCATACGTACATTATATGCCACTTCCCTACCCTTTCAACGCCGTAAATATGGATATCTTTTTCACCCCGGATTGCAGCAGGGCCCTGACGCAATCGCTGGCAGTAGAACCGGTAGTAAGCACGTCGTCCACCAAAATAATTTCCTCTGGCAATTGCGCGCCGGATTGAACAATGAAACTGTTCCGTACGTTGGAACGACGAATTTTATAATCTGAAATCTTAGCTTGCGGCTTCCAGGAAAAGCTTCGACTCACGACTTTTGTAGCCGTATCCAGCTCAAAATCAGCTGCCAGCGCAGAAGCAAGCGCTTCGGTTTGATTGAATCCCCTGACCGCCTGATTGACTGGATTCATCGGCAGCGGCATCACCACTGGCTGATCCATACCGGCTAACAGCGCTGCGGATTGCCGTCCAGCACAGGCCACGGACAATCGAGTTATGATCTCACCCGCCTCACTCACCCTTCCATATTTATATAGATGCAAAAGCGTACGTAGTATCGGATCGGCATATTGACCGGCGGAAAAACAACGGATCGACCGGTCCAGAGAAAATAAAATGCCTCGTTGGGAGGCGTATTTCAGTTCACAATTATTGCACATCAACTCACCTTCAGCACCGCACCGTAAGCAGAAATGAGGAAACAAAACGCGTCCGACCTCAGAGGTCAAACGCGCCACCTTAGCTGTTAGCCATCTTCTTCCACCCACTCTGCGGCACTTACTTTCCATATCTCACCATCTAAGACAAAATCTAAAACTAAATCCTGATAGTAAACTCGGCTTTCTTGTGCGGTGATTTCCTCACGCTGTGTTTTTACCGTGACCGTGGCTGTACCCTGCGCCTCATCATACTCTTTAATCTGGGCATTAATGGCCCGCGTGGTCACGCCAGCGTATGCCGCCATGCCCGAATTTTCAGCCCGTGCATCGGCTATAAAGGCATCAGTCCGCGCGGTCAGCGAATCAGTCATCAGAGCCTGCAGCTCTTCTAAATTCTCAAAATCGCCCTGATTGGAATAACTTCCGTAACGCTCGGCAAATGCCGCGGCCAAGCTACGGAGGCTAGCGCGCAAGTCGGCCGGTTCGGGTTCGGGCTCGGGCTCGTTCGGTTCAGTATCGCCTCCGCCGATAGGCTGGGTACCGCCGCCAGAAGACGTATTCAGTGAGCCGAGCGGCTGATTAGTATTGGTTGGTTGGTTGCCTACGTTAATCGATCCGGCATCAGGACGCTGGCTCAGCAACCACAGCAACAACAGCAGTAACAGCAATATTATTACTACGACAATTGCTCCAATGATTCTTTTAGTCCGTTTTGACATGTGTGTCAAATAAATCGTTAATTTCTTATCTCTGCCCGCCGGCAAGAGACCGTCTCAAATATCCTATTGCAAAAAACTCAGAAACTAAAATTACTATATTTCCATGTCCTCGACCCCTTTCGGATCCTGGGGTGTATTTGCTTTTCCGACATCTTCTTCGCCGGCATTCTCGGCCAAATCCGCTTCGAAATCCTTTTTAGCTTGTTCAATTTCAAGTAACTGCTGTGGGTTGGTAGTCACGACCTGATCCTCGGCATATGACGCCACAACCTTGATGGCGGCATGGCGGTTACCGGCGAAGAAAATTCCTTCACCTACACCGCACTCCAAGAGCAGGAATTTCTCGCCTTCGGTCAAGATGAAAGTTTTCTGAATGGTATCAATGGCCGCTGGTGACTGCCTTAAAAGCAGCTGCATTGCCGAGTTGGTCACGATTCCCTGACCATATGAATTGCGCAAGAAGTCATTCACGTCCTGAGTGATAGTGGTCACTCCCAAATAATACTTACGGCACCGCTTCACTAACGCGAAAATAAACTTGGCCGAGTCATCATGCATCATCAACCACCACGCCTCATCAACCACCAGAATGCGCTTTTTCCGTTCAGAACGCACTACGTTCCAGATATAGTTCACGATGGCATAAATGGCTAGCGGCCTCAGCTCGTCCTCCAAGTCGCGCACCGAGAACGTGACCATGATGTTGTTCATCTGCACCGTAGTCGGTGAGTTAAACAATCCGGCGAACGTGCCTTCGGTGTATTTTTTCAGCTTCACCACCAGATCCTTTGTGCCTTCCATGCCTTCGAGCACATCCACAAAATCCTGAATAATGGGCGGCTCGACCGCGTTCAGGTCAGCGTCTGGGGTGATATCTTTCTTTGCATAAGTCTCTAGCAGTGCACGGTCCAAAACAGAGTCTTCCTGCGGCGTCACCTGCCCGAGCATGATGCGCAACAGACCCTTCACTGTAATGACGGCGCTTCGAATGATGTCTTCAGTCGAAACCTCCTCCCCGACCGTACGCGGCAAATCAAACGGATTAATCTTAGAGTCAGAAGCGAGCGATACGTTGATGTAGGTGCCGCCAACCGCATCGGAGAGATGCTTATACTCCATTTCGGGATCAATAACGATAACCTCAGTACCAAGCATCAATGACCGCAAAATTTCCAACTTTACGGTGTAAGACTTACCGGCGCCGGACGTAGCGAACACCACATAGTTGGCGTTCTGCATGGAAAATCGGTCAAACAAGATCAGCGAATTATTATGGCGGTTGATGCCGAACAAAATGCCGTTGTCTGAAGTTAGGTCGGCCGAAATAAACGGAAACGACGATGCAATCGGCGACGAATTCATGTTGAACGCGGTCATCAGCTCGTCGTTACCGAGCGGCAATGTAGAGTTGAATCCCTGCTCGGCCTGATAGAACACGCGCTTGGTATAAATCAACTTACCGCCAAACAGCGACTCAATGTCCTCGGAATATTTATCCAGCTCATCCATGTTCTTGGCGTACAACGTGACGTACAAAGCGAACTGAAAAAAATGCTCAGTACCCTGCGACAACGAGTCGCGCAGCTCCTCGATATCGCGCAATGCAGTCTCGGCGATCGGGTCGCGCGGCGCGCCCTTCTCGCGGTCAGCCGACAGCTGAGCTTCCAGCGTGCCGACTTTATTCTTCAGCTGTTTCAAAATAATAGACGACTTCACCGGGTAGAAAAACATTGATACGTCTAGGGTGGTGTTCATGTTGATGATCGGCGCAAACCAACCCAGAGAGATGTAGCGCGGATAGGCCACCACAAAGATGGTGCGAACATAGGTTTCGCCTAATTTCAGGTGTCCAGACTCAATCTTCATTCCAGCCGGTGCGATGATATCCTTGATGGAAACTACGCCCCGACGATAAATTCTCTCCTCCTCAAGAACTTCTTTTTCTTGGGCTAGTTTTTCGCGCTCAACCTGTTCCTGCTTTTCCTTCTCGGTAAGCTCTCTCTCTTTTTCCTGCTTTTTACCGGAGCTGATGCGTCCTAATTGTCCTTGTTCAAATGCCATAAGCTTTACGGTGAGGACGGATTCTCGCTGACCCGAATGTTATTTGAATCTTCCAGTTTTTGTGTGTCCAGCAATTCCGGATTGTAGGCGCGGTAGTAGAGCTCGATCAACTGCTGTGTGTTGAGCATGATTGCCTTTAGCCCCATGCTGCTCAGGTTATTTTGCACGGTGCGTACACGCATCAGCAAATCATCGCGCCGCATGTTGAACTTCCGCTCGGACAACCTGACTGCCGAAGACGGCGACAACACTTCCCCGAATCGAGAGAAAAAGCCCTTTCTGCTGTCGGAAAGCGGGTCATAGGGCACGACCACAAAAAACTGCTTATGCATAATCTGCCCCATCTCGACCAACTCGGCCACAAAAGCACGGTAGTCTGCGATCTGAATCCGAAGCAAATCATTGTCCTGCTCGCGCTCGGATTTTTTGAGGCGTTCTATATAATTATCGACGTTGAGTTGGCGTGACTGCACTATGATTTGAACGGGATAATCCAATGCGTTCATGAAACTCACGTATTGCTGGATGATGGCCTGTTGTTCGTCTTCTGACTTCAGGGCGAAGTTGATACTTGAAACCATCAGCACAGCCCGTAGAGTGCCGTCTTTCATCACCACCACGTCACCTTTAATCTCCGCGAAATCCAAATAACGCTGGGTAGATGGACCGGCTTTGGAGCCAGCCAACTTCTTTGATTGCATTTCGTTCGACATAGGTAGTGTTTTATCTTGAAGGCCATGACTTGAAGCCGCGCCTATGCGGGGGTCTGATTGCTTTGCTGTTCACACGCATTACAGCATGCCCGCACTGGCGCAGACTTATGTGCTGGCGCAAGTGTAAGGCAGTGCGCCCATTAATGCCGAACCCTGAGACGGACAATTACTGAAAAACTAATCATCAGGATTGTAGACGCCGCCGGTATTAACGACTAGGGTCAACTCGGATAGCTTATTCGTTTCGACCCGCTCTTTAATCAGGCGCTTGGGCGCTGGCTTGGGTGGCGGAGCCTTAATAATCGCTTTCAATTCTGAATCGCTCAGCTGCTTGTCCCAAACGCGAATACGCGGTTTGGAAAAAGTCTGCACTAAGTTTAGCAAGAAATAGTGAAACGGCTGGCCGTTAATTTTAACGAAGGCGATTACCCCCCCGAACACAAGCTCCAAAATTCCCAGAATCACAAACAGCGTAAAACTGGCCAGGCTGTAAGTGATGAACATAATGATGGCCGTGATAATAAGGATAATGAACTGCCGCGTAGTAATCGGCCCAATTATCTTATCCTCAGCATCAATGAATTGTGGAACTGTAAATTTCATGAATAAATTTATTCTAGCATTTATGCGACTCCATTGGCAGAGCTTTCGAAGGCTGGGTCGCTAAAGCATCGTTTATCCGAACCTGATTTCTCGATTTAATTTCATGATTGCGTCAAATTCAGCTTTATCAAGCGTGTCCTCGCCAGCTTCTTCCATTTCCTTAATGACAGTATTGATTGGTTTGCCCTCTAAGCTGCGGCGCAGTAATTCCAGGTAAAGTTTGTGGGTCGGTGATTCGCGCCACGCTTTGATTCCGGCGGTCTTTGCTTCGAACGACTGTTCTTCGCCCAGCAGGTCAATCTTGTCTTTTATCTTGAGTGTGGCTTCTTTCGGGTCTTTGGAGAAGCGCCGAAAATCCTTGAGTGTGATTGAACGCAACTCCTCTACCGGACCGAGCAGTCTGGGAGCGGTCTGCACGTCAGACATCAACGGCTTATTCGGCGCAGGTGGAGCGGTCGGCGCCGGAGCTTTCAGTGACTGCGGTCGGATTGGCATTTTTGGTGTAACCGGCGAGGCGAATTTTTCTGGTCTTTTGGGCGTCGGAGGTTTTTTAGACCCGTTGATGTTTTGCTGCGATTCTGGTTTTGTTGGATCCTGAGATTTTTTTTCTTCTGGTGTCGCTTGGTTAGGTTTGGCTGGTTTCGGTATGTCTTCCGTGGCTGACGGTGCCGGAATCGGAGCCTTGGAACTTGTTACAGACGGCATAAGCCTATCATCTGCTTTCTGGCCAGAATATGTCGGCATCTCCGACGCGGTCGATTTTTGCGAAGTGGGCAACGAGTCGCGGGCGGGCTCCAACTTCGACTCGACCGGCGGCGGAGTCAACGGTTTGTCGTACGATATGGGCGGCTCGTCAACCGGAAGATTTGCCGGCGGCTCATCGTTAGGTTTGGCGGGCGAAGGGGGCGCTGGCTCAGTCTTCAATTCAGCAGGTTTCTTCTGCTGACCCATCGCCCGGGATGACTCGGAATAAGTCGGCAGAGCATCTTTAAATTTTTCCGATTTCTGCTTATTGTCATTAGTCTTGACTGGCACATCTTCTGTTTTTGCTGAGTCTCCCTTAGCTTGATCCTGTTTTTTATCCTGCTCAAAAAAGGCTTTAAGCGCATTCGCCAGCTCAGCTTCTTCAACCTGAGGCTTGTCGGATTTATCGTTTGCTTCATCTGTGGGTTCAGGCGCTGGTACAGATGCGGATGATTTTTTGGCGCCTTCAACTTTAACCACCTTGGTCAGTACAGCAGGTGATGACTTCTTGCCGGTCTCGGCTTGAACGGATTCCCCACCACGCTTTTTGTAAAGCTTGTCTAGCTGTTCTTTATCCCTCTGGTCGGCCCGATCCCGCTCGTGCAATTGCTTATCCGCCGCCTCGGCAACGTATTTTTTCTTCTCCTCTTGAGTACGTTCAGCGAACATGCCGACAAATTCTTTGCGTTTGCTGGTCAGCGTTTTCATGACCTTATCCGCCTGCTCTTCGGTCAAACCCATGCCCCCACTTGAAGTCGGCATGGTTAATTTGGATTTGGTCTCTAGAGAATCACGCAAATCCTTAAAAAAAGTTTCGACGAGCATCTTGAAGCGACTTCGCATATTCTCGTCGTCGGAAAATTGCGCACTACACGCCGCTTCGGCCTCGTCGGTGAGATCATCCATCCTGCGATCCGCCTTGCTGAAATCTTTTGCGGCCACATTTTCTGGTAACTCATTCTCGGCACCCTTCTGCATTTCCTTTTCGTCCTCGGCGTACTGCGCGGCCACATCGTAATCACCAGCTGGTGGTTCGGGTTTCTGTTCTCCTGCTTCGGTAGTAACCGGTTTAGAATCGTCAGCGGTTGCGGCTTTATCGTCATTTTTGGATGTCGTCGACGCATTCTGAGCATCAACAATTTGACCCCCTTGCATCAGGCGCCTTTTACCTCCGACCACGATTGGAATATCCACGTCGAGGTCCTCGTCCAAAAAGGAATCTAGTATGTCGTTGTCATCGGCCATATCAGGAACGGAGCCATAAAGCTCAATTCCCGATACGCCGATCAAAGATCAATCGGCTCGTTCCAAACAAACTTTCCTTGATCCATGTCAAAGGCAACCAGCTCCGCGTATTGTGTTTCCCCTTTCTTATTGAGCGCATTGATGATTCGCAGACCGTATCGAGCCGAATCTTTTTTGCTCAGCTGGGCAAAGCCTCGCAGAACTATTTGCAGAAAATGATTCATGGCTTTTGGTCCGCCTGGTTCATTCAAAATTTCTTTGTCGATAGATTTACCCGCCTGCTGAAAATAAGCTTTAATAACCCCCTGAAACCGCTTGTCATCCAATAGTGAACTCACAATGTCACCCTGCCGGGCAAACAACATCAAAGCCGCTACCACCTCCGATGATTCAGGCATTTCTAAAGTTTCTGGATATAAATAGCCATTCAAGACCTCGCGCATCATTTCTGGGTTGCCTTCGGTTTTTTCGATAAGTGCCTGCATTTGCTTGGCTATTTCTTTCTGCTCGTCTGCCGGACCGACGAGAATTGCCTTGATGTCTTGCTGTTCATACAAAACTTCCCTCTCCTTGCTCCCCACGGTCACTGAGGTCTCGGACTCTTCTGGCATCTCTTCAACATATTTGGTCATGCGCATCTCTTGCTCCACATGATCCAAAATACGTACCGCTTCGGCATCGGTCAGCTCCAAACCACCCGTCTTATGCGGTTTAGTGAGCATGCGACGAGTTTCCATTTCATCGCGCACGTCACGTAGGCGAGATTCGATTATGTGTTTCAAGCGCTTTTCGTCCGGCTTATTTAATCCTCGAATGTCAATGGCTTCCAGGATTTCTTCTGTGGCTTTGTCGTATGTAATTACACGGGCCTCAATCGATTTATTTGGATAGCTCTCCGGACGCATGCCGTATTCATGCATGACTCCGATGACATCGCCCACGAAAGCGGACATCGGCAATAAAATATATCCCATCATGTCTGCCACCAACTGCCCTGCTTCTTTCTCTTTGCTTTCATCCCAATCCAGTCGATTCCACAGCTCGTCCGGAAATTCTTCGATCGGAATTTCCTGAGCAGCGACCTGGAGCTCGGTTACAAAACAAACCGCTTCGTCTTCGTCAGAAAGATTGTGCTTATCGAACGCCTTTGCCCTCGCTGCAGTCATGTCGTCAGAATTGTAATACTGCCTAAGCGCGGTCGGAAGTGTGTTTATCTTAGAAAGTAAGTTTGGCACATCTAATCGAGCATCAGCAGCTGAATCTGCGATGTTGGCTGCCGTACCCGCGGAATTCGCTGTATTCATATCGGCAGCTGGATTAATTGTATTGCCTTCCTCAGACATTGATGCGCTTATTGATAATTATTAT
>CAZAOV010000003.1:0-81529 GCA_964486995.1 uncultured Gammaproteobacteria bacterium
GTGCCTCTTTGCGGATTCGTTTGATACTCCCATCCAATTTCTACTTCTGTAGATTCATAGGGTACTGATTAGAGTCCATGCGTTTGATACTCCCATCCAATTTCTACTTCTGTAGATTTGTGAGTTATTCGCCAGAGCCAACCGCGTTTGATACTCCCATCCAATTTCTACTTCTGTAGATTTGTGAGTTATTCGCCAGAGCCAACCGCGTTTGATACTCCCATCCAATTTCTACTTTTGTGTTGATTCGATATTTTACGTTGCATCCGTCATCAGTGGCCGGCAATTTTTATGCAATATCGAAACCTGATATGATTCACTAGATTGCGACATAAATACGTTGCAATTATGTTGTGTTTTTGTTTTAATTTTGAATTTCGTTATGAAAAAATTTACCGCGTTTTTTTCTCTGCTTGTTCTGTCGCTTGTTCCGACTTGGTTGGTGGCGGCGGAATTTCCGGAGCATCTGGTCGGCCGGGTAGTGGTGGATGTATCCTCGGACGGGGAGGCCTGGTACATCAACCCGCGCTCGCGCATGCGGGTCTATCTCGGGCGCCCGGAGGAAGCGCTGGAGCGGCTCACGGCTCGCGCGTTTTACGTTAACTATCTCAACATCGCGCGCATCGCGCCGGATAACGGTAATGCCGAGGACGGTGATTTAGAATATGTAGCCGAAGTGGCCGGAAATATCATCGCCCCGAACGATGTCATCGGCGCGGCGTGGTATGTGGATCCGGACGAGCAGGTTCGGCGTCGCCTGGCTACTCCGCATGACGCCTGGTTAATCATGCAGGATGCGATTCCGGTAACTTCGGTTGATTTGGCCGGCGTACCGATTGAGGGGCTGGAAGACCCACGATTCGAGAGTGTGTCCGTGGCCGAAGTGCTGGATGCCACCACCGTTAGTCTGTGCGATGGTCGCGAGGTGCGGTTGGTCAGCCTAGAGGTGCCGGACAATCCGGACAAGCAGCAGGCGGCCAAATATCGGTTGATGGACTTGTTGCTGGATCGAGATATTGTCATGGAGCGCGACGGAAAGAGTGAGGACGATGAGGGGCGGTTACTGCGTTTCTTGCATGCCGATGACGTGAATATGAATGTTGATTTGGTTCAGCAAGGGCTGGCGTTTGACGATATCGCTTTCCCACATTTTCGCTACGCCGAGCAATTAATAGTCGCCCGGCTCGACGCCATGCGGCATGGAAACGGGTTTTGGGCGCAGGAATAGATGGCAAATAAAAAAGACCGCTCTAATCAAGGGCGGTTTTTGGTTTTCCTATAAACCCCATCCGCGCTAGGGGTTTATAGGACAAAAAAGAGACCGCCATGAGGGCGGTCTGAATTGCTAATTTGTGCGCGGGCCGAGCCAGAACTTCTGGAACATCTGGTCCGCCAGTTCGGCCATACGCTTGGTGTGCGGTACGGCCCTAATCCAGCTGGCTGGGATGTTGCCCTCGCCCATGTTGGCGCCGACCATGGCGCCGACCATGGCGGCGTTAGTGTCGGTGTCGCCGCCGGCGTTCACCGCTTCGAGCACCGCGGTGCGGTAGTCGTTGGGATGACGCAGGAACGTGCAGATGGAGAACGGCACCGACTCGAGCGAGTAGCAGGACACACCCGCGATTTCGCGGAGCGTTTCCGCGTTGTTTGCTGCCATCAGCGCGTTTTGGAATCGCTCGGAGAACGTGTCTTCGGTTACACCCGAACGCATCTCCATGCCATGAGAATTGCAGATGATGGAGCGCGTAAGCTCAGCCAGGCCAAACCCGTCATCGCGGAGCGTGCCTCTGGCGAACGGCTCGATAATGGCGAGCGCCACACCCATCGCCGCGATCCAGGCGCGGTGGTCGCCGTGCGTCATCAGCCCGATGGACCGGACGTTCTCGAAGAATTCGGCGATACCATCCGGATAGATAAGCGCGTGATACAACGCGATTGGCGCGATCTTCATCGCCACGCCGTTGCCACAACTCTTGCCGGGTTCGGTCGGCGGGGGAGTGTCGGTGAGCGGTCTTCGTCCGGGTCGCTCGCCGTCAACCGGTTCACCGTACAGCCAATCAGCATACGCCTGCGCGGCCAGCTTCGTGGTGCCGCCCCACCCGTGCCTGCTCCGTCGATATTCCTCGACGAATTGCCGCACCTGGTCTTCGCGGTCGTAACCGTCGCAGCGCAGCAGTGACACCAGCGACGCTTCGGACAACTGCGTGTCATCCGTGATTGCACCAATCGGCCGCCCGCTTAGCCGCCGCTTGATTTGGTCGCTACACCCAGCGGGGTGTCGAATAAAACTGGTCACACCGTCCGGATCGTTCACACTGTATGCGATTTCCTCCCAGGTCAGGATTTCGTACGGTGCGCCCAAGGCGTCACCGACGGCCAACCCAACCAAACAACCGCGAACCCGATTTCTGATAGTTTCAGCTTCGGTCACGTTAACCTCCTTTAAGGTTCATATAAGGCACTAGCCATATAATCCATCCTTGATACACTAGAAATATCGATTTGTCAATGGATTTGGACATAGAATGAGCGATAACAGCCAGAAAAAACGGCCGACACTCGGAATCGACGCGTCGCGGGCCAACTCGCAGTCACGAACCGGTACCGAGTGGTATGCGTACCACGTGATTCAGGAGCTGAAGAAAATAATTCCCGATTCGTATCGGGTGGTTTTGTATTCGCGCGAGGGGTTGCGGGATGGACTGGAGGATTTGCCGGCGGGTTGGGAGAGTCGGGTATTGCGGTGGCGGTGGCGGTTTTGGACGCAGTTGCGGTTGTCATGGGAGATGCTGCGACGGCCGCCGGATGTATTGTTTGTGCCGGCGCATGTGTTGCCGGTGGTGTTGCCGCGGCGGGCGGTGACTACGTTGCATGATGTTGGTTTTTTGACCGTGCCGGATGCGTATTCGTGGGGCGAGCGGTTGTATCATCGGTTGGCCGCGCGGTTTGCGGTGCGACGGGCGGCGCGGTTGCTGACTGTGTCCGAGTTTTCGCGCGGTGAGTTGGTGCGGTTGTTGGGGGTGGAGGAGAGTGATGTGGCGGTGACGCCGATTTCATATGATGCGAAGAGGTTTCGGGCTAGTGTTGTGCCGACTGCTGATGCCGAGCCATATTTTTTGTTCATCGGTCGGTTGGAGCGGAAGAAGAATTTGCCGGTGTTGCTCGAAGCTTTTTCTGAATACGTGCGCGCGGGCGGTTCTGCTCGGCTAAAGTTGGCGGGCAAGCGCGGTTTGGGTGCGGACGAAGTGTTGGATAACTTATCCGACGAAGTGTTGGAGCGCGTTGATGAGTTGGGGTACGTTGCGGCGAAAGATTTGCCGGCGTTGTATGCGAGCGCTTTGGCATTTGTGTTTCCATCGCGATACGAGGGGTTCGGTATTCCGGTATTGGAAGCGTTCGCTTGCGGTGTACCGGTAATCGCTTCCGATGCGACTTCAATTCCCGAGGTGGCTGGCGATGCGGCACTGCTGGTGTCGCCGGATAATGTTGCCGGTTTTGCCGTGGCCATGCGAACGGTCGAGAATGATACTGACCGACGTGAACAGATGGTGGCGGCCGGCTTGGCACGAGTCCAACAATATTCGTGGTCAAAAACGGCTGAGCTGACTTGGGGCGAATTGCGTATTCTTCTTGACAAAGCGCAATAAACAGGGCAGGATAGACTATCAAGAGATAAGTGTCAGTTGACTGACACATTTGCTGTAACTGCGGAGGTCACCTCCTCTGCCAATCGCTATGGATGAAAATCTAGTCAAAGAATTGAAAGAAATCGGCCTGTCCGAAAATGAAGCTAAAGTTTATTTGGCATCATTAGAATTAGGGCCGGCCACCGCCCAGCAGATTGCGGCCAAGGCAGTGGTATCTCGGCCGAATACTTATATAATGATAGAGTCGCTGAAAGGGCGCGGTTTGATGAGTTCATCACCCAGAGGAAAAAAACAGCTTTTTTCTGCCTGCAGCCCTAAAAACCTTGAAGACATTATCGATGCGCAAGCTAAAAGCCTTGAGCAAAAAAGGATTCGTTTGCCAGCAATTATGAAGTCCGTAGTAGAGGGTATTCCATCCGATCATGAATTAAAAATAACCATGGTAGAAGACTTGGGGGGGTTGGTATTTCTTCAGCGAGACTTAGTTGCTGTGGCTAAAAAATGTGGCTGGATTGATAATGTCGCTTCAATTCCCGCTGCCAGAAAGTTCGTCTCGGAGCAATCGCTTGATCCTCTTTGGAAGGATTTAGGAAAGGCTAATGTCAGAATTCGCTCGTTAACCACAGGCACGAATAAATTAGTGTCAGCTAGCCAAGAAAATTGGGAGAATCGAACAATTAAGCATGACCCATTTTCTTTTAAAGGAGAGCTTACAGTTTATGGTGATAGAGTGGCAATGCTATCTTTTAGCAATAGAATTTTCGGAGTTTTAATTAGAGATAAAAATATCGCAGAAACAATGCGCACCATGTTTGAAATGGCCTGGCTAAGCACAAAATAATAATATGACATCCCAATTAGAGAGAGAATTAATCGAATTTGGCCTTAGTGAAAAAGCAGCAAAGGTATATCTTGCCAGCTTGGAATTGGGACCTTCGGCGGTGCAGGAAATTGCAAAGAAGGCAGATATCAATAGGCCTACATGTTACGTAATGATTGAAGATTTAACGGAAAAAGGTTTGATGAGCTCTTTTGAAAAAGGCAAGAGAAGATACTTTACAGCTGAGAATCCTGATCATTTCTTAAATATAATTAGAGAGAATAGGCGCGAGATAGAAAAAAAGGAAGAGAGAATTAAAAACATATTGGGTGACTTAAGGGCACTCAAAGCTTTTTCGGCCTCATCTCCAAACGTTAGCTATTATGAAGGTTTGGAGGGCATCAATGCGCTACGTGAGGATGTCATTCGTTCAAAAAGTAAAACAATTTATGAGTTAGTGCCGGTGGATGATGTGCGAAAATTTATTCCAGAAGAGCCAGCACCCGATGATTCCAGAAAAATTATTCGCGAAAAGGTCAGTGTTAAATCGCTCTACTATAGTAAAAAAGGAGCAATTTATCCGGAAAAAGATGGAATTAGCCAAAGACGTTTTGTTCCTGTAGAATTGTTTCCCATATCTTGTGAAGTGGTGATTTATGGAAATAAGGTCGCATTCCTGTCTTACTCTGGTAAGCCAACAGGTTTTCTAGTTGATAATCAATATGTGGCCGATACCATGAAGATGATGTTTCAAGCACTTTGGGAAGCTGTAAAGCTAATGAATAAAAAAACGAAGCGGTAGCTTCGTTATTAAGTAGTTTCAGTCGTACTGTCACGCACCCTTGTCGCAATGTGCCACCGGACGCAGCTTCCATCGTCTCTGGTAGGTAGGGACATAATCAGCCTTACCATTGTTAGCTGGACCGCAATCTTTACTGGTCATATCGAACCTCTCTGTCTTTTCTGCATTAATCGCAGTTCACGATAACGTTTGATATTACACGTTAACGAAAAATTTGTCAAGGTTCAAGCGCGAACTCGCCATCATGGCGGGTTTTTGCTTTATTTAGCCTTATCCTAGCCTTCCTTAACTAGATGGCTACGCAGTGACAGCAGTCCAAGCACCGCGGCAACGAGCATCAGCCCGCTGCCAACCCGCATGAGCGTCAGAGAACTCAGCGCCAAACCCAACAGTACCGCTGACAGAGAAACAACTTCCGCAATGAGCTTTATCTTACCAGCCGGACGAGCCTTGATGTCCGAATGTCCGTCGGTATCAACATCAACGTCCTCTCGCCGCAGCATTTTCTTTACTCGCAGACCGGTCAGCAAACCGCCGGTCACAACTACGACACCGAACAGCCACCAACCAAACGGAATCATCGGGGCCAAAACGCCCAACAGCATCCATACGGTGATCTTGTCCATCAGCGGATCCAGAAAAGCGCCGCATCTGGTCTTCAAATCCCGAGCTTCGGCCAGCGCACCATCCGCGAAATCCAACAACACGGAAAATGCGAACAGCACCAGCGCCCACCAGTACGATTGCGACAGCACCAGAATCATCACCGGAATCATCAGCACGGCGCGGAATGCGGTCACACAGTTCGGCGTAATCCAAATGGGCAGAGCGCACATCGTACGCCGCACCCAATCCTGCTCCTTGAACCGGACCACACGATTCACCAGCGACATCCCCGTGTTTTCAGTGGTCGAAACGGTCGTTCTTTGTCCCGTTTGTTCTGTCATGTAATGACCTCCGAATGAGAAACGATACAACACCGCTAAAAAAGAGTCAATGTAAAAAGCTTGAATTCGAACCCGAAACGTAAGATAAGGCACACAAAATGAAAGCGGCACCTCGCTGGGATAAAATGGTCTTGCAAGATCCAATAACCCGGAGAGAGAATGCCGCACTCACACATTACATCAGAGGACCGTTCGGTCATGGTCGCCCTGCTCCAAGGCGGCAGAGCTCGCCGCTGCCCGTAGGAACAGGCGCTCCCCAAGCCGGACAGATGTGATCTCTGCCGCTACGCGCATACAAACATACAAAAGCCCCATACGAGAACCACAAAACAAAAACCCGGCAAATACTGCCGGGTTGAGAGTCTAGTCCTCTGACGGAAACGGCAAGAAACCTTCAAGCTGCAACAGGTCTTCCAGAACAAACGGCGGAACCATCAGCGTGACGTTGCGATTCTCCAGGACGATGATAATCATCCCCACGATTTGTCCTTGCTCGTTGAATACCGGTCCGCCGGAGTTACCGCGATTGGCCAGCCCAGTAATTAGGCTAACCTGCAGGACCGGGCAAGCCAGATCCTCGAACTGCTGCAGATTTCCGGATGCAAACCAGCTCGTCGGACGGTGCCTGGCGATGTATGACCCAGCGTCAGCTTCTCGATTCTCCTCGAAGCCGTACATATGCAGGGTTTCCAGCAGTTCAGGTTCGCTGGTGCTGAACCGCATCATCGGAGCGTTAGCAACCGGCGAACCCCCCACACGGACAAAGGCCACGTCATAATCCGGCGCCCTGTAAACCACCGTGCCGATGTGCTTAGTTGGGTATCTTGGACCTGACGTAAAGCATCGCAGCGTTACCTGATCCGGTGAGTTATCAACCACATGATTAGCGGTCACCAAGATATTTTTAGTGAAGATAAATCCGCTGCCCGTGTTTTGGTCAGTCGAAATCATGCAAGTGCGGTTCATGACCGCCCGCCCGCCAGAGTTTACGTAGCTCAGCTCAGATTCCGGCTGAAAAGCAATCGAGATGCTATCGCCCTCGGACTCGCATTCCACGTCGTTCGAACCGATCTCTGGCGTACCGGCGATAACCAGCGCTCGGTGTTCATTCGGTGCACCCATCAAAAGGGCGACACCCAGCAAGACACAGAACGCGATCATCATCGCCGAGGCCAAAAGTCCGATTAGAATCGTGCGCGCATTACCGGGAAGACTTTCGCCTGCCATTACTTCCTCCCACCTTCTTAATATATAGAAAGGACATTTAACTTAAGCATATTCAGGCGATGTTTTCAACCCCTGACCCAAAAACTGTCAGACTTGTTTTAGGAGGGAGACGAAGCCTCCGCCTTAAAACAAGTCTGACAGTTTTTAAACCTCGGTCGTTCGTGATAAGCTCAAGCCATGAAATCCTTGCTTAAAAAGCTGATTCCAGCTCCGATGCTGGACGTTTATCATAGATTGCTGGCGCGGGTTGCGGCGGTGCGTTTTGGCTATCCGGCGAATCAGATGATTGTGATTGGCGTGACCGGCACTAACGGCAAATCAACGGTCTGCAACATGATTGCACACGTGTTCGAAGGCAGGGGACAAAAGGTTGGCATGACCACCACCGCAAATTTCAAAATAGCGGAGCGTGAATGGCTGAACGACAAGAAGATGACCATGCTCGGGCGTTTTCAACTGCAGCGGCTGCTGCGGCAGATGGTTGATGCCGGCTGCAAATACGCGGTGATAGAAACTTCGTCCGAGGGGATTCGTCAGCATCGTCATCGCGGCATCAATTACGATATCGCGGTGTTCACCAATCTTACTCCAGAGCATATCGAATCGCACGGTGGTTTTGAGAACTACAAGAAAGCCAAGGGTGAATTGTTCGCCAAACTGTCAAAAGACAAGCGCAAGAAAATCGCCGGCTCGGAAGTTCCCAAAACGATCGTAGTAAACGCCATGGACGAGCATGCGCCATATTTCGCGTCGTTCACTGCCGACAACAAAATCGGTTACGTCGTGCCGCACGATAACGATGATACGCCCAAGACCACGGCGGAAACCGACGTGCTGAAAGCGACAGGCGTTTCCTGTTCCGGCCTTGGTTCAACTTGGGAGGTGGATGGCCAGCAGTTCAAACTAAACCTTCCCGGGCAGTTCAACGTAGAGAATGCCATGGCTGCAATCGTTGTCGGGCAGGTTCTGGGGCTGAAACTCGCGCAAATTTCTGCGGCCCTCGCCACCTTGCCTGTAGTTCCCGGTCGTCTGGAAAGAGTCGACCGGGGTCAGGATTTTACGGCCATCGTTGATTACGCACCCGAGCCGGAGTCTTTTAGAAAATTATACGAAGTGGTTGACCGGTTAGAAAAAAACCGCGTGATTCATGTGCTGGGTTCGTGTGGCGGCGGTCGTGATGCCAGCCGTCGTCCGGTGCTGGGCGGTCTCGCCGCCGAGAAGGCAGATATTATTATCGTCACAAACGAAGATCCATACGATGACGACCCGATGGAAATAATTCAGGATGTTGCCGAGGGTGCGCGTCAGCACGGTTTTTGCAATCAGGAAAATCTATACACCATAGAAGACAGAGGTGAGGCAATCGATTTCGCGGTGTCGCTCGCTGAGGCCAACGACCTGCTGCTGGTGACCGGTAAGGGTTGCGAGCAGGCCATTGCCATCGCGAACGGCAAGAAAATTCCTTGGGATGACCGAAAACGTCTTCAATCCGCGATCGAAGCCAAACTTCATAAATAAATAATCAGCTGCGGAGCTTGCCCCCGCCCAGTCTGTTGAGAACGTGCTTGCCGCTACTTACTTGGCAAAAAGCTATAAAAAATTAACCAACCAACCATGAACGTAAATAGAGTCGTCACAATGAAAGAGGGGGAGTCGGTGTTGCGTATCGTCCGCCGCTTTGGCCTGACTTACGTCCCTCATGTGCTACTGGCTGCGTTTCTGATTTGCGCACCGTTCTTCTTTATGGTTCCGCTTTTTTCTATGCGCATGTACGGCCTAGCGGCGTTCATGGTGTCAGTGCTGGTCGGTCTGCTGTTCGCCGCGCGCCTGTATAAAGAATATTATTGGAACTCGTTCGTCATTACGACGCGGCGCGTTATCGACATCGATCAGGTTGGCTTTTTCAAACGCACGGTTTCCGAAGCCCCGTACGATCGCGTGCAGGACGTGTCGTTCACCATTGAAGGCGTGCTTGGAACGATTTTCAAATACGGTACCATTGTGGTTCAAACCGCAGGCACACACGTTAATCTCGAACTGATTTACGTGCATCACCCACAAGATGTGCATCATCTAATTACCGAAACTGCGGGTGCACTGCAGGCCGAGTCGAACGGCGGAATCCGTAGTCAGAAAGTTGCGCACCTGTTGGATACCGCGGCCGACCTGTCTGATTCCGAAGCGCGGGCCTTTCTGGTGGCCCTGCAAGAAGCGGTCAGTCACGGCGGCGAGGAGCACCATCTTCAGATGCGACCGCTCGAAGTGATTATGAGCCAAGAGGAGGGTGACACCGAAGGGCCGATGGACGAACTGAAGCATTAAAGTTATTGCACCGTATCTGATATAATATGTTAACTTCATGAAACAGAAATGCACCGGTATAGTTAGGCTTCTAGCGATGCGCCGTTTCCTAGTCGTAAATTTAGCGCTGCTTTTTTTGATGGGCTGGGGTTTTACCAGTGAAATGATGCGCAACGGCTCAATGCAAGAAGAGATTGAGCAACTGGAATTGCAGGCTGAAGCCCTTGAGGGTCGTAACGTGGAGTTGCGCAATCTGGCACAAAAATATTCCGGTTCAGGCATGCTCGAACGCGAAGCGCGGCTCAAATTGAACCTAAAAAAACCGGGCGAAGAAGTGGTGGTCGTGCGTGACATAAATTCGCCAGCACTCACGACAGAAGGGGAGAGCCAGAATATATTTCGCGAACTAGCGACCGAAGAGGTCAAACCCCCCGATCAAAGCTCTAACATTAAGAAATGGATAAGTTATTTTTTTCCTTACTAATTAGTTAACCCATATTTTATGGAAGAAAAAGAGCCCAACAAAATTCCCCGCAAGAGAAAGACTGACGGCAAGAGCGTCATTAAGATGTTGCTTTTGGGTGTGGCAACCGGCGCAGTGGTAGTTCTGGTCGGTGTTGTTGCGTACTTCGGCTTCGGTATTTATTGGCTTGAGTGGGAAGGGCCGATTACCCGAACGGCCGTGGATACGATTCCGTATCCGGTCGCCAAGGTTAACGACGTGACCATTAAATATTCTGAGTACTTGGATGATTACGATACGTTGCGGCGTTTCTTCGACAATCAAATTGCGGAAGGCGTGCCGGAAGATCAGATGCCGACAGATGATGAGATGCGCGAGAACGCCATGGAGCGGCTGATTTTTTCTGTCGTTCTGGAACAGGAGGCGGCCAAGCGCGGTATCACGGTCACGGACGAGGAGATTGACCAGGAATTTACCCAGCTGGAGATGCAGTCCGGTGGCAAAGAAGTAATGGAAGCCGAGCTGGAAACTTTGTATGGCTGGAAACCGGCCAAGTTCAAGGAAAAAGTTCTAGAACCGTATTTGCTGCAGCTTAAGTTAGCCGAGGCCCTGAACGAAGACATGGAACTCAATGCCGAAGCGCTCGAAAAGATCGAAACCATCAAAGCCCAGCTCGAGTCCGGCGCCGATTTCGAGGAGTTGGCCACTCAGTACAGTGACGACCCTTCGGTGCAGATGAATCGCGGCGATTTGGGTTGGTTTGAGCGCGGGGTGATGGTTCCGGCGTTCGAGGAGGCGGCTTTCGCGCTGGAGGTGGGCGAAATTAGCGAACCGGTGCTATCGGATTTCGGCTATCATCTGATTAGAGTTGACGACACAGAAGAAGAGGACGGTGAGGTCGTTCGCGTGAGCGCCCATCACATTCTAATCAGTACGATGTCTGTCGAGGAATTCATCGAAGCCAAACTGCAAGAGGCGGACGTGACCAAATACATCAGCGACTAATCAGCAAACAAAATTTAAAAGCCCGGCCACGGTCGGGTTTTTTGGTTGCCGGGGTTATGGCTCTGGGACAGGCCAAGAGCCTTAACCCCTTTCGGGTGGTTAATTCGTGAGCATTCCACAACAAAAAAGCATAAATATATGTATAATGAGTGTGTGCGATATTGAGAGCGATAAAGCTAATTATGAATATTTTCTACTTAATCACCCGAGCTGAGCAGGGCGGGGCGCAGACTAAAGTTTTGACGCTCGCCAAGGCTGGTTTGGCACGCGGCCACCAGGTGCGGATCGGCACTGGCGAAGGCGGATGGCTAGTGGAGCAGGCCGCGGCGGCCGGGATTCCGACCGTGGTGTTCAAGAATCTCAAGCGCACTTGGAGTCCGCTGTCTATACGGCCTTTTTTGCGCGAGCTTAAGCAGGAAATAACCGAACGTCCAACTGACGTTCTGCATATGCACAGTTCGAATACGCTGTTCGCGGCGTATTTGCGTGGTTGTTTGGACGACTTTCGACCAAAAACCATGGCTACGGTTTGCGGTTTGAGCATCATGAATCCGGGCTGGACCGGTAATCCGATCAAGAAAGCGCTTTTCAATTTGGTTTCCAAGAAGATGTGGGCGCGATGCGACCACGTTATTTTTGTCTGTCAGTGGGATCGCGATTTCGCGGTGTCGAACGGTTATGCGTCCGAGCGTACTTCCAGCGTGGTCTATAATGGCCTGCCGGACGACGTAAGTTATTTTTTGCGTGAAGAGGCGCGTCGTCGGTTGGAAATTAAAACTGACTGTTCGGAATTTTTGGTCGGCACGGTCGCGCGGCTTGATTATCAGAAAGACGTGGACTTGTTTATCGACATGGCGAACGAACTGCGCGATGACGGCATGAAGTTTCGCGTGGTGGGCGCGGGCGAGGATCTAGAGAAGCTGGAGAAAAAAATCAGCGACCTGAACCTGCGCGATATCGTAAGCATAAAAGCGCAAGCCAAAGACGCGCGCCGCTATATGACCGGTTTCGACGTGTTCGTGCTCACTTCGCGCTATGAGGGTTTTCCGTGGACACTGCTCGAAGCCGAACAGGCCTGCACGCCCATGGTCAGTATGGACGTGGCCGGCTGTCCGGAGGTGGTTATCGACGGCGAGACCGGTTGGCTGGTTCACGAACGCGACCCGAAAGTTCTAGCCCGTATGGTGCGCGAGGTACGAGACAATCCGGACCGCGCCGCTCAATATGCGGACAACGCCTATCATCGCGGGCGGCAAATGTTCACGCAAGAAGTGCTGGTGAACGGCAACTATTCTACCTACGCTAAATTACTCAAAGATGAGAGCGCGTAACTTGATTTTATTTTTCGGTGATGTCGTCGCGATGTATGCGGCCCTGATTTTTGCGCTGGTAATTCGTGGTCGCTGGGATGCGTTGGCCGAGGATGTGCTTACGCACGTGTCGTCGTTCACGGTTTTGTTCTTGGTTTGGCTGGTGATTCTATACATTAACGATTTTTATTCACGACGACGGTTGCGGGTGGACATGAATTTTGGTCGGTCGTTGTTTAATGCGACATTGGTCAATCTGGGCGTGGCGGTGATGTTCTTCTATCTGATTGGGCCGTCGCTCGGTATCGCGCCGAAGACCAATTTGTTTTTGGTGGTGGCGTTGTTTGTCGGGTTGTTCCTGCTTTGGCGCCGCGCCGCGTCGGGCATGATGGTGAGCGACCGCAGTCGAAAGTCGGTGCTGTTTTTGGAGCCGGATCATCTGGGCGAGACGCTCATCAACCAAATGGCGACCGACACGGCAGTTCCGTATCGCGCCGAAGGCGTGGTGCGGGCGAGCGGTGACGCGTCCGGCGTGCCGCATACTGTTCCCGTGCATTCTGACGTACAAAAAACGCACCACATCGCCAACCAGCTCGGGGTGGAGACCGTGGTCATCGGCAACACCTCGTACACCGATTTGCACCGCCAGCTGTATCGTCTCACGTTGAACGGTTCGACCGTGGTGGATGCGGCATCGTTTTGGGAGGAGATAAATCGAGAGATTCCGATTTTTGTTATCGATACGCCGTGGTTGGTAAACAACTTCGGCGATATGCATAAGCGCGAGTTTGAAATTCTCAAAAGGTTCCGAGACCTGCTCGGTGCGCTTGCTATTGGCGGTGCGTTGTCGGGATTAATTGTCGTCGTAGCCGTTGCCGTGCGTTTAAGCAGTTCGGGTCCGGTGTTTTTCCGCCAGACTCGCGTGGGCAAGGACGGTCGGCATTTCACTTTGGTGAAGTTCCGCACCATGCGCGAAGACGCGGAAAAAGACGGGCCGCAGTGGTCGGTCAAAGACGATAACCGCGTGACATCAGTTGGTAAAATTTTGCGGCATACTCATCTGGACGAGATACCGCAACTTTGGAATATTATCTGCGGCGACATGTCGTTTATCGGTCCACGTCCGGAACGTCCGGTGTTTGTCGAACAGCTTGAAGAGCAGATTCCATACTATTCGATTCGTCACTTGGTGCGCCCGGGCGTGTCCGGTTGGGCGCAGATTAATTATCGCTACGGTGCATCGGTGGAGGATTCGGCTCGAAAACTGGCATATGACCTCTACTACATCAAACGCCGTAATCATTTGTTGGATATAAAAATTGGACTTAAGACCGCGGCCACGGTTTTCCGCGGTGAAGGCAGATAATAACTATGGGAAAAAAACAGCGCAGAAAAAAACGCGCGTTAGTGCAGGCATCGTTCGAGCGCTATCCGTTTTTGTTTAAGCTGATTGGCTGGCTGGCGGTATTGTCGTTGGCCGTGCCGCTGCTGAAGCGACCGCATGCCTACTTAGCTTCGTACTACACGCAGTTTACGGTGATGCAGATTTTGATTGAAGTGATGTTTGCGTGCTGGCTGATACTGGCGATTAAAGACCGGCGCTTCCGCCCGGATTGGCGAAGTCCAGCGTTGTGGGGCTTGCTGGCGTTTATCGGCACCATGCTCTTGGCGCTGCCGTTTGCGGTTGACCCAGCATATTCTTTTTGGTCGCGGCCGACGCGCATGACCGGTGTGATTAACTACCTGCACTATGGAGCGTGGCTGTTTGTGCTGTTGGCGACCTTCAAAAAACCGGAGCAGTATCGCAAGCTGTTGATTGCAACGTCCATAGTATCCATCGTGATCGGGTTGATAGGTTTCGCGGATTGGTGGGTCAATCCGGGGAGTACGGTGCAGTCCTATTTGGGTAACCCGTCGTTTTTCGGCGTGTACATGCTGCTTCATGCCCTAATTGGCGTGTATCTGCTGGCCGGAACCAAGACTGTTAAGTCGCGAATATTACCGGTGGTCACGATTGTCGTTGCGGTGGTATCAGTGTTTCTGTCCGGAAGTCGCGGTGCGGTTCTGACGCTGTTCGCTTCTGTTGTGATTGGGGCAATTATCTATTTTTTGTATTCAAAGACCTATCGACCAGTCAAAATATCCGTAATAGTTGCGCTTTTGGTTTTGGCAATTTCCGCCGTTGCCGGATTCGCACTGCTGCGGTCGGACAGCATGCGCGGCTGGGTGGATGAGCATCTGTCCGGTCCCACGCATCGTCTGATCACCCGCGATTTCGGCAGTGACCGTTGGGTGCTTTGGAACTACGGTTGGCGAGGCGTGCTGGAGCGACCGTTATTCGGTTGGGGTATGGAACAATACGAGGTGTCGTTCTATAAGCATTACGATCCGCTCACTGAGGATGTGGAAATAATGAACGAGCAGTATGCGGATCGCGCGCATAATCAATATCTTGACGTGCTGATTGCTTCTGGATTCTTCGGTTTGGTCGGTTATCTGGCGTTCTTGTTGTTGTTATTGCATTCAGCCTGGACAGCAGTCAGGAAATCGGAAAACTCTATCGCGCTGTTAAAAAATTCCGCCCTGTCCGCAGCCGTGCTCGCTTACTGCGGTTACGGACTGATTATGTTTGATACGCCCATGGCAGTGATGGTGTCGTTTTTGGCCTATGGAGTAATCGCGGCTAATTATCGAAAGGTGTGCGGGCCTGCTGAGCCGGAAGCCGAGCTGATAATATCCAATAATTCTTTAGCGCTGGCCGCACCAATTTTGGTCATGATGTTTGTGGTGGTGCTGTTGGTGAATGTCATGCCAGCCGTAAAAATTTGGCAGACAGAGGAGGCCGTGAAACTCACCGACACCAATCGCACGGCCGCGCTAGAGCAGTATAAAATCGCAACCACCGGATACAATCCTTATGCGCTTGATTTGCGGTTGCGCCTGCTCACCAAAATAAAAAAATGGTCAGAGAACGTATCACTGCAATCGTCGCAGTTGCAAAAGTTGGTTGAATATACGGTGCCACTCATGGAAGACGCGGCGACAAAACGATCCTATAACATGCGTTTCCAGTTGGCGGCGGCCGCGATGTTTAGGATTTTTGGCGACTACAATCCGGCGGCCTACGCCATAGCCGAGGAATATGCGCAGACAGTTATACAGACCGCACCCGGCAGGCCTGAGGCATATATCGAGCAGGGTGAAATCGATATTACGCAGAATGATGCTGATTCAGCGATTCTATACCTAATGAAGGCAATAGAGCGGGTGCCAATCAAAAACAGGCATGTCAGTCGGTATATCTATTTCCGACTCGCGAGCGCATATGCGCTAAAGTGTGACCATCAAGAATCAAAGAAGAACTTTGATATTGCGGCTGAATACGGCCATCCGCATCATAAAGACACGCGGTTCTTGCTTGATTTGGATCGCGGCTGTCGGTCGGACCGGGATTTTTCCTGGGTCGCCGATCATGTCGATCAGTTGCTGGTGGTGTATCCCGACCATCCCCGAGTTCTGCCGGCCGCCGCGCGCATATATATGCTCTCCGAACAGCCAGACAAAGCCGTGGAGATGGTCGAAAGATTAGATAAGAGAGACCCAGGTTCTGCCAGACAGCTAGCCGAAGAACTCGAATTAATTAACGAGGAGGAATAAAGTGACAGCGATGGGAAAGAAGAAACGCAACAAAAAAAACCTGGCTAATCAAGCTGCGACCAAGAAGAACGACGAGCAACCGTCAATGTTGCCGGCGCTGATATTCTTTTGCGGATTGCTGGCTTTGGTCGCTCCATTGCTGCCGTCTTCAGCGCCGTCCATACCGGTCACTCTGACACAGGCCTCAGTGTTTCAGGCATTGGTCGCTGTTATGGTCGCCGCGTGGATTCCGTTGGCGATTACTGATAGGCGCTATCGGCCGCATTGGGGACTGCTTACGTTCGCAGTGCTCGGCTACGGCGTCATGATTTTGGTGTCGCTGGCGTTTAGTGCCGACGGAGATCTGTCGTTCTGGTCGCAGCTGTGGCGCATGACCGGTGTTTGGAACATGCTGCATTACGTGGCTTGGTTTGTTGTGTTGGCGTCGGTAATGAAGAGTCACAAGGATTGGCGGATATTTTTGGCGATAAGTTGCGCGTTTGCCTTATATGCCAGCCTGTACGGATTAAAGCAATGGCTCGCCAGTCCGATGTCGGCTAGCGTGCGTTCAACGCTCGGCAATCAGTCATTACTGGCGGCGTACGTGTTACCGCATATTTTTATCGCTTGGTATTTGAATATCGCTAACCGTGCTTGGTCTAAGTATTTTTATTACACGGTGATGGTCGCATGTTCGGCCACGATAATTGTTTCTGCCAGTCGTGGGGCGGTGTTGGCCTGGGTGATTAGTGTCGCACTCGCCGTAGCGGCGCTCGTCGCTTTATCTAAGTGGCCGAGAAAGCGGCGGTTGGCGTTGGTCAGTCTGATAATTACGTTACCGGTTCTGGCTATCGGTGCGGTACTGTTAATGCGCACGCCGGTTGCCAAAGAAGTGGTTACTTCGAACATAAGGGTACCGCGTTTTTTCAGTCGTGTGGTTTATCGCGATATCGGCGAGGACCGCAAGCTGCTTTGGTCTTACGCTTGGCGCGGATTCACGGAGCGACCCGTGTACGGATGGGGTAACGAGATGTACGGCTATTTGTACGACTATTATTTTGACCATACCGGGGAAGATATCGTGATTTTCAATGAGCGCTGGCAAGACCGAGCGCATAATCAGTATCTGGATATTCTGGTTTCGTACGGTGTCATAGGAATGCTGTCGGTAATTCTGATTTGGTTCGCGGTCGGCAGGAAGCTGTGGCTGGCGTTTCGGGCGACCGATGAGCGTACGGAAAAAAAGAGGTTGGCCATGCTGGCGGTATTTAGTGTTTGCTACCTGACTTATGTGCTGACCATTTTTGACACGCCGGCACAGTTAACCGTAGTTTTTGCGGTACTGGCCTTAATTGCGACTCTTTCTGTTGATGAGAAACATGATGAGCGGCTGACAAAAACAAACACCAGATTGCGTTTGGCAATTCTAGCTGTCTGCATTCCAATATCGCTGTATGTGATTTGGCTCAACATGGCGCCGGTGGTTCGGGCGGCAGCGGTGCATGAAGGGCTGATTGCCATTCGTTCAGATCGGCAGGACATGCGCGCGACTTTTTCCGGGGCGTTCAAGTGGCCCAACGCTTACGTTCACGGCATGCGGTACGCGGCCATATTTGAGGTGCAGAAGTATATGGAGCTTGCACAGTTGAATTCCGCAGATATGCACGATGGTCTTGAGTATCTAGTCGAGCAGGCGGTCGATTCGGCTGAAGATCGGCCGCTGACGTCAAGATACCTAATTGGTGCCAGTACAGCTCTGCGACTGCTGGCCATGCACGAGCCAGAGAAACTTGATGACGCCGAGATGTACGCGCAGAAAATTATCGATTTGATGCCGAACCGGTTTGACGGTTATGCCGAAATGGCCGAGATCAATATTTTGCGAGGCGAATTCCAGGAGGCGATTGCACAGCTCAAGAAAGCCGAAGAACGCGTTTATGCCAGGCGCAGAGATTTACAATCCAGAATCTACATGCTGATGGCAACCGCGTACGCCGGATTGGGGCAGATTGATCGGGTGGTCGAATGCACCCAAAAAGCCGGCGAGTTGGATCAGAACGCGTTCTTCGATTCTCGGTTGGCGATTATTCTGTCAAAGAATATTCAATTCGGTGACAACATCGTCGGCTTGGACGGATACCTAAACATATTGCAGAGCCGCTATTCGCAGGTTTCGCCGGTTATGCAGGCTGTGGCAAAGATTATTCAGGCTGGCTCCAGCACGTCAGTCGATGTTGGAACCACATCCTTAGATGAGTCAGCTAACTAAATAAATATGAGCAAGAAGAAACGACGACAAAAAGCAGTGTCGAATAAGCATTGGCTGTCGTGGCTGATTTACATTTGCGCATTGCTCGCTGTAGCCACGCCCCTGCTGTCGCCGTACTGGCCGCTGATTAATTACACCCAGATTAAAACTTTCACTTTTCAGGCACTGGTCGAGATAATGTTCGTGGCTTGGGTCGTCTTGGCGGTGGCGGACAAGCGCTATCGTCCACGCCGGAACGCCTTGTCAATAACGTTGCTGCTGTTTATGGGCGCGGTGCTCGCTTCCTTACCTTTCAGCATTGATTCATCGCTGTCGTTTTGGCATATCAGCAATCGCATGACCGGAGTGGTGACTTTGCTGCATATGGCAGCTTGGTTTTTTGTTCTAGCAAATTCGCTGCATCACCGTGACGAATGGATTAAGCTGTTTAAGATAAGCGGGCTGATTTGTTACGCCATCTTAGCGGTTGATTTGGTGGTCTGGTCGGGCAATACGCAAACTTCGGCCATGAAAAAAATATTTGGCAACTCGTTCTACATGATTTCCTATGTCATGCCGCACGTGTTTCTTGGTCTATATCTGTGGCTACGAGAAAAAACCCATAAAAAATATTTTTGGCTTTCCTTGTCTGTGGTGGCGTCGGTGGCGATTGTATTGACGGGAAGCCGTTCTGGAATTCTGGCGTTGATAATTTCGGTGTTCATAGCCGTGCTATGCCTGACGTTGATTTCAGACAAAAGCCGGGGGAAGCGAGCGCTGATAGTGGTCTTGAGTACGGTCCTTACGCTAGCCGCGGTCGGAGGTTTTTTTGGCTTGCGCACAGAAGCCGGTCGAAATTGGGTTGCTGAAGCCAGTTATGTCCCAGGCGCATTTCATCGCATGGCTCACCGAGATTTTGGCGGCGATCGGCTGGCGTTATGGAATATGGCGCTCAAAGGTATAGCCGAACGACCGATTTTCGGTTGGGGCAATCTGCAGTTCCTGCACGTATCTTCGAAGTATCTGGATATCGACAGCAGTGCCCTAGAGGTACTGAACGAAAGCTGGCAGGACTCCTCGCACAATCAGTATTTGGATCATTTGATGCATTACGGTGTAGTTGGTTTTACGGCGTATTTGGCGATGTGGATTGGTGTGCTGGTGTTGTTGATCCGCACGTATCGTCGTGCGGAATCGCTGAACGACAAGCGCAGCTTGCTGTTGGTCGGGGTACTGTTCGTTAATTATCTTATATATACGGTGTTTATTTTTGATACACCACAGATGCTGATGCTGATGTTTATGATGTTTGCTTGGCTGGTGTTTATGCGAACTGGGCAGCTCCAGACCGAAGATCAGGATATTCTGGTCGGTAATCCCTCGGTAA
This sequence comes from uncultured Gammaproteobacteria bacterium, assembly GCA_964486995.1. GTDB lineage: Bacteria > Patescibacteriota > Patescibacteriia > SG8-24 > SG8-24 > JAHJAU01. The sequence goes on from CAZAOV010000003.1 coordinate 19,794, forward strand.
CGCTGTTCATGGTTTTGTTGATACCCATGTTGATGTTCTGCTGGTTTGCTAACGGCCAGCATTACGTCGCACAAAAACATTGGATTGCCGGAGCCGCTGCGGTAAGCGGCGGCAACTGGACTAAAGCGGCGGATGAATTTGGTCAGGCATATGGAAATACATCCAATCCGTACATATACGAGCTGCGCACTTTTGCTATGGAGCCGACCAGGAATTCCGTCGATTATTATTTTTCTGGCGGTCAGGAGAACGAAGAGGGGATTGACCTGTATCTGAAGACAATGGCTGATGCCACGACCGCCAATGTGGATGATCATCCGACTAACCCCAAAGCACTCTTCTTGGCTGGGCAGACACATCGGTATTTATACAAAGTAGACGATGCCGCCTGGCAGCAATCATATGATTACGTTCAGCGGTATCTGGAGATGGCGCCTGATAGATTTGACGCACACCTGCAGATGGCCGAGCTGAATGCCTTACGCGGCAATTATGAAGAGGCCCACAAATGGTTCGATTCCGCTTACGAGCGACATTTTCGACTTTCAAGGCAATACGGCGGATTCATTCTGTATCGAAAAGCCTGCATCTACGCTCGTCAGCGAAATTTTTCCGCGTTGGCCGAGACTATCTCGAAAAGCGCCAAGGTTTTTCCTGGCCATAAAGATGCGCGCTTAATTCTGATAATGGGAGAGGTGGTGCAAGAAGGTGATAACTTGAGCGGTTTTGAACCGTTCCTTGATCTTGCCATGACTCATTTTCAGCATGATGTAGAAGTGTTGACCGCTGGTGCGCGGCTGTATCATGTGCTGGGTCATAACGACATGGTTAGTCAGGTTCTCGAAGTTCCGGCCATGGTGGAATGGGGCAATTCCGAGGAAGGACGGGGACAATATGATGCCCTAAAGAGAGAATTGGGCTACATTGAGTGGTAAGAATAACTTGTTGATGACATGCCGAAGTTATGCCGAAGCGTGTTAAGTGAGTACAACTATGGTTTACGCAAATAATAAAATCGCCTCTTGGATGCTTTTGGCAGTCGTAGTCAGTATTGCTGCCATAATTGTGGCCGTGCCGTTATTGCCGGCCTGGACTAGTTACACAACCTGTATTTTTTCCGAGGCGACTTTTTTTCAAATCGCGGTGGAGGTGATGCTGGCAGCATGGATACCGCTGGCCTTAGCCACACCAAGGTTTCGACCGCGTCGAAGTTGGCTTACCGGGGCGGTTGTATTTTACGCCGTCGTTATGATGGCATCTTTGTTTTTTGCGGTTGATCCATCTCTGTCAGCCTGGTCAAAAGTCACTCGCATGACCGGTGTCATCAATATGCTGCATATTGTTGGCTGGTTTTTGGTCTTGTCTTCCTCGCTGCGCGGCATCAGACAGTGGCGTTTTCTGCTCACTGCCAGCGTCGTTGTCAGCACCCTAATCAGCATAATCGCCATTATCGAAGGTGTGGCCGGATCAGGTCCTGTTGTGGCTACCATGTGCAACCAATCATTTTTGGCCGCTTATCTTCTGCCTCATGTGGGGATTGCAATGTTTTTGCTGTTCAGGGAGAAGCAATGGTTCTTTCGTGTAGCTCTATTGACCACCTCGACCATTCTGCATCTGATTGCGATGTATTTTTCTGCCAGTCGGTCGGGCATGCTGGCGTCACTTATTTTGGTGGCATCGTTCTTGGTGGTGTTGGTAGCTAGAACAAAGTTTAAGGCGCATAACAGGCGCTTTCTTGTCGCCCTGATTATTATTGCGTTTTGTGCGGTCATCGGGGCGGTCATCGGGCTACGTTATTTGTCGGCCGTGGGTAAGTTGGACGCAAATCTGCCTCGACCCGTCAGCCGTCTGGTGCTGAAGGATTTTGGTGATGACCGGTTAGTTTTATGGACATATGCTTGGCGCGGTTTTATGGAGCGGCCCATATTCGGCTGGGGTAACGAACAGTTCAGCACGCTTTATAGCCAGCACTACAACCCGGCCGGTTTGGATAAATACGTGTTTAATGAACGATGGCAGGATCGAGCGCATAATCAGTATCTAGATTCACTGGTGTCTTATGGAATTTTCGGGTTTTTGGCCTTTGTATTGATTTGGGCGCTGGCCATTAAGCGGGTGCGTTCGTTGTATCGTGATGACGTGCTGGATGTTTATCAGTCATCGATGCTGATGTCGGTGTTTGTGGCGTTGATGCTGTTTTACGCGTTCAATTTTGATACGCCGGCCGCGCTTATCGTAATTTACATGTTGTTTGCGTTCTGCGTTGGGGTCAGTCCGCCGCGCCGCGACGATCGATTGTTCCATTCGGCTATGTTGGGTGCGGCGTTGATTACCATCAGTTTTGCCGTTGTGGGAATTAGGTTCATAAATGTGGTTCCGGCCATGAGCATGAAGACTTTCAGCGAAGCCGAGTCAACAATTTTGACCGATGGCATGAAATCGTTCGAAAAATATAGCGTGGCGCTGAAGGGTGTCGGCCCATACAGAAATGATTTTAGGCTCAACCACCTGTTTGCCATCCAAAAATATGTCGATCACGCCGGAATGCGCGGTATGCCCCTGGAAACTCTAGTCCGTCAGGCAGTGCATGAAACCAAAGATATGGTCGGTGATGCGCCGTACGACTATCGATCGCATTTGGCTAATGCGGTAGCTAATCGGCTAATGGCAGAGTTCGGCGAAGACACCATTCAAACCGCAAAGGTCAGCGCGCAAAAGGCTCTTGAGTTGGCGCCGACGCGATTTGACGCTCACTTTGAGTTGGGTGAGATTAGTTTAGCTGCGCGGAATTATAGACAGTCCGAGCATCATTTTATGCGTGCCATTGAGTATTCTTATTGGAATTTGGCCGGTTTTGATGAATTGGTCTATTATCGCTTAGCTCAGCTGTACGTTGAGCAAGGTGATTATGCTATGGCTCGGGAGTGGTTGGCACGCAGTCAGGCGGGTGCGGCATATCCGGCCACTCAAGATGCCAGACTGGTCATGGCCATGGATAACCTGTTGGAGACGGATCAGGCCGCATCTGCATTTGCGTTCACATCTTATGTTGATGCGACATTGAATAATTTTATCGTTCATCCGGAGTTGCACGCCGCTGCGGCAAGGTATTATGCGGCATTGGGCAACAAGAATCGTGCCGCTCAAATCGTAAATGGCATGGTCGCCACTACACCCGCTTTGGCTCGGCAGTTGGTAGAAGAATTGGACTTGCCGTTTACTGAATAATTGCTAGACAAATGACCAAAACACCCCATCTGCTGATGGGGTGTTTTGGTCGCATTCCGCTCCAAGTCTCTGCTTCCTGATGCGCGGGACAAGGTAGACAGACGCCTGCCCACCTTGTCCCGCGCACCGAAGCCGGATACTTGGAACGGGATGGAGCCACCTCGCGGATTCGAACCGCGGACCTCTGCTTTACGAAAGCATTGCTCTACCGACTGAGCTAAGGTGGCATGATAACGGCTGTATCGCATCTCGCTCCGGGTTTCTGTCGCTTGTGTCTTGCAGGACACAGGGTGGATAAACGCCTGCCCACCTTGTCCCGCGCACCGAAGCCCGATACTCGGAACGGGATGGAGCGGGGTACGGGAATCGAACCCGCGTTATTTGCTTGGGAAGCAGACGTACTACCATTGTACTAACCCCGCATTGAGTATATATCGTGGACTTCGACATAGTCCGCTGTACCACTAACGCAACATATTATATACTTATTTTGAGGTATTGCAAGTGTTGTTGAAATCATGATTCGGTTCAAAAACGTCTCTAAATACTATCCGCCAAAGGTGGTCGGAGTCCAAAATGTTAACCTGCATATCCGTCCAGGTGAATTTGTGTCTATTGTTGGGCAAAGCGGAACTGGAAAGACCACCCTAGTAAAGCTGTTGATCGCTGAGGAGAAACCCACACGCGGTCAGATTGTAGTTGGCGGGTGGGATATTTCTGGCATCAAGTCCTCAGAGGTTCCGTTGCTGCGCCGGCAGATTGGCGTAGTGTTTCAGGATTTTAAGCTGCTACCCAAGAAGACCGTTTACGAAAATGTAGCCTTTGCGCTCGAAGTGTCTGGTGCGCGCCCTCGGCGGATTAAGAACATCGTTCCGCAGGCGCTCAAGATAGTCGGGCTGACCGATAAGACATCTCGCTATCCGCGTCAATTATCGGGTGGCGAACAGCAACGCGTAGTGATTGCGCGCGCTTTGGTGCATCGACCGAAGATTATTGTCGCTGATGAGCCTACCGGAAATTTGGATTCGCTCAACACATGGGAGATTATAGATCTGCTGAAACGAATAAACGGTTTTGGTACCACGGTCGTTCTGGTAACGCATGACCGCGAAGTCGTTAACGCCCTCAGTCGCCGCGTCATCACTATCGATAATGGCCTGATAGTGTCAGACGTGGAAGAGGGCAAGTATGTACTATGAGACCGGCACCAATGTTTAGAGTAATCAAATTTGGCTTACAGAATTTCTTTCGAAATATTTGGCTGTCATTCGCCACGGTAAGTGTTTTGACGCTGACCGTTATTTCGGTGAACGCGATTTTGGTGATGAACGTGCTGGGTCAGGTCGCGGTTTCCGCAGTCGAATCTAAAGTGGACGTGAGCGCCCATTTTCGTCCGGACGTTGAGGAGGATCGTGTGCAGACAGTGAAGGTGGCGCTGCTTGGGATGCAGGAAGTACGCGACGTTGCTTACGTTTCGCCCGAGGATAATTTAACCGAGTTCAAGAGAATTAATGGGCATGATTCTGATTTGGTGGTTGCGCTTGAGGAAATCGATGAGAATCCGTTCGGTGCAACATTGATCGTGAAAGCTCGTGACGTGGCCGACTATCCGGCTGTGCTGCAGGCGCTGTCTCAGCCGTTGTTTACAAACCTTATTGAGGAAAAAGATTTTTCGGACTACGAAGCCATGGTGTCCAGATTGAACTACATCACGACACGGGTGGAAATCGTCATGTTGGCGTTAAGTGTGGCGTTTGGTCTGGTGGCGCTGTTAATCGTCATGAACGCGATTCGCGTTTCAATCTATACGCACAAGGAAGAAATTAGCATCATGCGTCTGGTTGGCGCGTCTAACTGGTTTATTCGTGGGCCGTTTTATGTTGAAGCGTTGCTGTGGACCGTGATTTCCGTCGGGGCGACCCTAGCTTTGCTTTACCCTTTATTGGTGGTCATTCAACCGTTTTTGCATCGCTTCTTCAATACTGAATCCATTGACTTGATTGCGTTCTACCAAGTGAATTTCATACAGGTTGTAGGCTTGCAGTTCTTAGGCGTTGCGGTCATGACGCTGGTCACCACAAAAATGGCGACGGCGAGATATCTTAAGATATAACTATGTTCTGGTCTGGGAGGAAAAAGATAAAGTCCGATGCGTCGGTTCTTTTTATTTTTATCGCGGCGGTAGGTACTTTGATTTTAGCCACTGCAGTTTTAGAAATCAGCTCGGTCAAACGAACTGTCGTTGAGGAAAAAGCGCCGGTGCCGTTGATGAACAATGATTCATCTTTACCAGAAGGGATTATAGATTCAGCTCGACGAATGGATATAGAGTTATTGGCGGAACCGGCTACCGTTTTGGCCTATCGTCAGAACGGCCGTCAGATGTTGGGTCTGATGAAGTGGGACCGGCGTTCTGGGAAGAATGCTCTAAAAACGGAAATCGTATTGCATGGCACGATGAATCAGGCTGAACTGCCAGAGCTGTCGGTTAAAAAATATGGCTGGAGTCAGGATTTAGAGGTTGAGTTGCGCTGGTCCGCGGCGAACAGCGATCTCGACGTGCTGACTCATGTAATGGTTGATGGAACGCAATTGAAACAGCTCAAGATTGAACGTGCAGACGGCATCAGTCGGTACGAATTGTTTGAGGAGGGGGATACCGTACTCGGCGAAACGTCTATAGAGATAAAAGATATGGATAACGATGGTGTGGCTGAACTACTTGCCGAGACGATCGATTCATACGGCAATCGCGTGGTTGACGTCTATCTGTGGGCTGGAGATCGGTTAGCCTGGAACGAAAGCTGGAGCAGAGCCATGACAGCGAGAGACGGTCTGTTTCCGGAGCCAGGAGAATAGCAAAAAATAGAAAAACAGCACCGATCGGTGCTGTTTTTGGTTGTAAGGTGGCTGGCCAGCGAAATCTCAACCCAATTATTTTATGAGCTTCAAATGCGGGGCGTCATCAATTGGATAATGGCTGCCCACTTGTCTGATCGGCGTTCTGAAATGCAAGTGAATGATTTTACCGCTTTCGCCCAGGACGCGTTGGCAGATTGGACAAAATTTATCTGCGTTTCTCGTACCCACTGAATACGAACCGTCGAGATGTTGAAAAGTGAAGACCTTACCTTCTGGGTGCTTTTTGTTTCTTAGTTTTAGCTGGGCACCGCTGAGCAGTTCAAGTAGCGTCATTTTTTTTTCGCGCTAAAGGATGTCTCCCCCAAACCCCCTGTTCGAATCCTGGTTTTAGTTGTTGGGACAAAAAACCACCCTTCGCGGACGGTTAGTTGATGGTTCGGGGACCAGGATTCGAACCTGGATTGACGGCTTCAAAGGCCGCTGTCCTACCATTGGACGATCCCCGAATGCATGAAGTTGGAAATTTACCGATTATTCGGCGCAGGAGTTCTTTATTTGTCACCTGCCTGCCTTCCGCAGCCTTGGCGGAGGCGGGGACGACCCCCCAAATTAGTGCGTTAGCAGTTTACTTGATGAAAACAATCTAGGCAAGGACTCGGACTCCGTTGGCGATGGTGATATAATAACCACAGATTAATTAAAGCATTATTATGGTGTCCGGAATAATAGTTCGATTTACAGCAGCCGCCTTTCTCCTGTTCAACATGATCATATTTATCGCTTCGGCTATTCGGTCCGTGCGGAGCCTGATGGCGCCGTCGGAAGACGAAAATATGATGTTTTCGGTAGTGTTTATGCTGTTGTCGTTGGTGTTTGCGGTCTGGGTGTGGGGGATGCTGAGCAAGGTATTCAAGAAGGATTGGCCTCGCAAATCGTTCATTCATATCAAGACCGATTGGCGTAAATATGTCGCCACGGTGCTGGTGCTAATAGGTCTGGTGTTGTTGTTCGGTTCGCCCATCGGGTTCTATGCGAGCATCGGGTACATGGCCGGTTCGCAGTTTGCCCAATTGGCGCAACAAGAATTCGCCGGACTGCTTGGTTTGGAATTGCCTGAACTCTTACTGAAATCGGTGGCTTGGACATTTCAATGGAATTTTGCCTCATTCATGGCGGGGTTCTGCATATGGATTTATTCGGCCATAGCAGGTGCGATGACGCAGAGCAAGGCCTTCAAGTAACGTTGACGCAAAGAAAAACCGCTTTTTGAAAGCGGTTTTATTGTTGCTAATCTCCGGATTCATTAAGGTCTTCCGGAATGTTGGTGCCATACTTGAGAAGCAGCTGCATGGCCTGATCTTCACTGAATCCAGCCTTTATCAATGCCGAAAACCTGTCATGGAGGTTCGCGGCATGGATTTGGTATAGTGGCTTGGAGAAAAAAGACTGGGCGAATATCGTGATGATATCTACCTGTTCGTTATAGACGATTCGCTCGACTTTATCGCTCGTTAATTCGCGCCATTTGTCGATTGCCAGCTGAGTGATATCTTCCGCGCTTTCATCATCCGGCGATTGGTCGTTATGATACCGCACCAGTAAAGCGATAAGTTCTTTCGGTGGTTCCGGAATGTTGAATTGAGTCATGTTACCTCCAAAGCAAGTCACCCGAAAGTATAGCGGGCTAATGGATTAATGCAATAGAAAACCACCCTCAACGGGTGGTGGCTGCGCTAAGTGTCCGTGAGATTGGCTTTTAGGCCCCAGCGCAGAAGCAGCTGCATGGCCTGATCTTCGTTAAAGCCGACGTTCAGAAACGCATCGAAACGAGCGCGCAGTAGAGTCGCCTGGTCGTGAAATAGTGTCGGATGACAGGCCTTCAGCAGCTGCAGTTCCTTGAATTCTTCTGGGATTTGCGGCACATCGCTGTCGATGAGCTTGGTTTTCCCCTCGCAATTTTCGGTGTTGGCTGGAGGCAGGTCGAGACTATTTTTATCACTCATGCTTCCTCTTAAATAAGCTTTAGTAAACGTACTGCTCTAAAAAAAAACAGTCAATCGCCTTGACTGTCAGCACGATATAGATTAATATTTCTTCGATAAGTTTGTTCTTTGGAGTCAGCATGGCAATAAAGTTGGTAGCATATGATTGGCTTTTGCGACCGGTGTGGTTGCAAGAGGTTTCGCTGCGTGACGGTGTGAGATCAAAAACTCCGCGTCTTAGGAAGTTTTTGCTTATCGAAGACACTGGTGAGTTAGTGCTGGTAGTCGGACCTCGTTTCTCGTGGCCCATGGAGTATCATCATTTTCTCCTGCGAGACAAGTATAAGCAGAGATACGGTATGCAGGGTCGGTGTTTGGGCGGTGGAGTGTTGTCTGCCGAACGTAATTGTGACGCTGGGTATCAGGCTCAGCTAGCCTTTTGGAAGAATTTTGTCTGCGGAACGTATAACGACGATCTGGCCGGGCTGGAGAATATGCTTAACATCATGCTTAAGTGTCAGGTCAAAATTACTGTCGAATAAGACCGATACAGCCAGCCTGAACTGGCTGTTTTTTATCCCCAAATAGGTCCCTGGCACCTATTTTGTGGATAAGTTGGTTGTTGTAGCTGGTCTGCTAAAATATAGACATATGAACAAAGTCGCAAAAACAACGGCTCAGGCCGATCTCAAAGCCTCGATTCTAGAGGTGATAAATCAGCTCGGTGGAATGGGGCAGTTTCTCCAAGAAGGGGAGCGGGTTTTAGTGAAGCCGAATTTTAATACAGCCGACCCGCCACCTGCCTCAACCGATCCGGAATTTTTGGCGGCGTTCGTTGATTTGTTGAGCGAGCATGGTGCGGCGCAGGTTACGGTGGGGGAGTCGTCCACTTTTTACGACATCACGAATTATGATTTGCAGAAAGCCGGTGCGACCGCACTTACTGAAGGTCGACCGTGGCTCGAGGTGCTTTCATTCGACGAAGGGGAGTGGGTTAAAAAGAAAATCGAGGGAGGGGAGTCACTGAAGAGCGTTCGCGTCCCAAAGATGCTAGAGGATTTTGATAAGATGTTTTTTGTTTGTTGTTTGAAAACCCACTGCTATGCGCAGTTTACCGGTGCGATTAAATTATCGGTCGGACTGATGAAGCCAAATGAACGCATCGCTCTGCATATGCGAAATCTGCAGCTCAAGATTGCGGAGTTGGCATCGGTATTTTCGCCGGATTTATGCGTGATGGACGGACGGAAATGTTTTATCACTAAGGGGCCGAGTAAGGGTGAGGTGCGCGAGCCGAATTATATTTTCGCTTCTACTGATCGCATCGCATTAGATATAGAGGGCATCAAGGAAATTCAAAAATTTGATGGTAACGATTTATCCGATGTGGTTCCAGAAGAGTTACCTCAAATAAAACGAGCACTGGAGTTGGGGATTGACAGATAACTCACAAAGGACCGTTTCGTCGGAGTCAAGCCTCCTCTGCAGGGGGAGGCCGGGGTGGAGGGTTTCGAATACGAGTGCATTCCCGAAACCACGCGGATTAATGTTCGTCGCACACATTTTAGGATTGACAGGGACACTTAGTTTTGATATCGTAACTCGCTAATTAAAATACGGAGGTCAACGATGGACCTGCTGGCCGATTTGTTTAGCGTACTTCATTATATTTGGAGCGCGGCGTCGGTGCTGCTGTTTGTGGGCGCAATAGTGATGGTCATCATCCTGTTCGCCAAGCCGTCCGCGGCCATAGTGAAGAAGATTGCTGCAATAACCGTATGGTCGTTCTTCGGCTGGTGTGGCATTACGATTTTTGCGCAGATGTTGCTCGGTGGTTGCCCGCTCACCATTATCGAAAATGAATTGCGTACGGCCGAGAATCCGCTGTTCGTTCCAATGGAATCGTTCCTGGTCACTTCGTGTCACCAGCATTTCGGCTGCAATGTGGGGTCGGAGGTTATCACCCACCTTACCTTAATGCTGGCCGGTTTTTCCGTATTGCTTCTGCTGCTCATGATTATCATGGGTAAGGTGACGCAATATGCGCTTGAAGCACGGCGAAGAACAAAATAATTAGATAGGCAGCGTTATAAAGCGGCGGCACGGTAGTCCGCCGCTCTTTTTTTGAAACCAAACCAGGTTTGTGTGGATAAAAAACCACCCAAACATGGGTGGCGTATGCGTTACTCGCTCGAATTGCGGTTTTCGCGCTCCTTGCGAATGAGCTCTTTAAGCTCATCAGCGTATCCGATTTCGCTGCCGTCCTTTTCGGTGTCGGCGGGGCTTCCTTCGTTGGTGTCTTCGGTTCGCCCGGACTGCTGCTTCGGCTTTTTCTCGCCAGGACGAGTTGATATTGGCGCAGGCGGAGGGGTAGGGGCGTCCGATTTCTCGGGCGGCTGTTCCGGCGCCTGCTGCGCCTTGCGCTTTTCGTCCTCTTGCAGCTTGCGCTTCAGGCGGTCGATTTCTCGGCCTTCTTCCGTGCCGTTGCCAGGAACCGGGCTCGCATCATCGTCGTTTAGTCCGGTCTCTTCCCTGAGCCAGTCGCCGGCCCTACGACCCCATCGATTGACCCATCCTGCAGCCCGCCTGCTAGCTCGCTTTGACGCTTCATAGCTCAGTCGAGCGGTTTCCGCTGCGGTTCCGGCCAGGTCAGCTTCGTCTGTTTGCTCAGCCGCGGTCTTGTTCGCCGCGGCTCGCTGAGGGTCCAATGCATCGTCCTCTACGGCTCCGGCTTTATTCTGCCTAGTTTCAGCCTTCTTCTCAGCCTCGCGAGCAGATGCCTTGGTCTTATACTCCATGAACATCTGCATGATTTTGACCGGATCCACCTTAGCGGCGATTCCACGCATTACACTATCCACGCGCTTCTTAAACTCCTCGTCCTTTTTGTACTTCTCATGAAAATACTTGAAGACGTTGTCCAAAATTTTGAGAAGCACAGGCATGATTACAATCTGAACTAGCTTCAGAAGGTAATCGATCACGAGCTTCATGACCCCTCCTTATCCGCAGTTAAACGAATCCGATTTATAAAGGGCTTGTTACGTTACCTATTTTGCCATACTAAGTCAAGATATGGGAAGGGTAGGCGACATTCTAGACTGGTTGCACCACCCTGTGGCAGTATGACCCCTTAGAACATGACACCGAACGACATGCAACACAGGGAACTTTCGCTTCCCGAGCGGCAGTTCCTGGAGGTCCGGCTGCTCGGCAAGTGGAGCCTGCGGCGGACCGCTACAGCCATGGGCCGGGATCACTCGGCCCTCTCGAGGGAGGTCAGGAACAACCGCTGCCCGGACGGCAGGTACCGCGCGGCCGAGGCACAGCGACGGTCCGAGGCCGGGAAGCGCCGCTCCGGCCGGGGGCGCAAGCTCGACCGGGACCGGGCGCTGGCGGACTGGGTGACGGACAGGCTCCGGGACGGATGGTCGCCGGAGAGGATCGCCGGGAGGCTGAAGGCCAGTCCGCCGGAGGGCCTCGAGGGCCGGACGTTGAGCCACGAGACGGTCTACCGCTGGCTGTACGACGGGGACGGGCGGTACGGCGGGCTGTACAAATACCTCTGGTCGAGACGGAAACGGCGGTACGCGAGGAGGGGCAGGAAGCCGAAAATGGCCATGACTGAGGGAAAAGTGCCGCTCTCGGAGCGTCCCGCGGACGGCCTGCCGGGGCACCTAGAGACCGACTCGATGGTCTGGTACGGGTCGAGGGGGCTGCTCTCGGCCCAGGTCGACCGGGCCACGCTCGCCTGCCGGCTGCGGTGGTGCCCGGACCGGACGGCGGAGGAGACGGCGCACGCGCTGCGGCGCGCGGTCGAGACCCTGCCGCACCGGTTCGTGCGGGACGTGGCCTTCGACAACGGCTCCGAGTCCGCCCGTCACGGAATCCTCGGCGAGGAGTACGGCATACCGACCTACTTCTGCGAGCCGTACTCGCCCTGGCAGAAGTCGCAGGTCGAGAACCTGAACCGCACGATTCGGCACTGGGTGCCGAGGAAAACGAAAGCCCACGACCTTGCGGCCGTGGACTGGAAGACGCTCGAGGACTGGCTGAACAACCTCCCTCGAAAGTCACTGGGATACCTTACGCCGAACGAGGCGATTAATCAATACCTGTCAGGTGGTGCAACTGAAACTTGAACTTCCGTAGATAATATATTATTTCGCAGTAAGATTGTTGACATTTTTTGCTGGTCATGATACAATCGCGTGCTCTAGAGGCGGCATGGTGTCGCATCGGAAGCAGGGAGGATGTGATATGAAGCTTAGGTCTTTCGCTATGTCTATCGTGGTGGCAGTCATCGCGTTCAGCAGCTTTGGCTGCGGTTCGCAGGATATTCCACCGGCCATGCGCGGGCAGATGTACGACGCTACGGGCGCGGCTGCGCTCTGGATGTCCGGTGGTCAGGGTCTGACCGGTCCCGTTCTGGGTCCTGGGACCTATTACACCGGTCTTTATGACAGCATCCGCATGGTAGACTGTTCAGAGTCCGTAGAGCACGAGGGTCTCTCCAGTCTCACCCGCGACGGTATCCAGTTTGGCCTGGAGGCAGAGATTACCTATTCCATCGACTGTTCGGATGATGTGGTTGGCAAGGTGCTGACTACGCTGCGGCCGAACGAGCAGGGGGTGATTTCCAGCAAGTCAGCCTACTTGCGTTACGTGCGGCCGTCCATTCGTGAGGTGGTTCGTGAGGCTATTGCGCCGCATATGGCCAACGAGGTCAACTCCGAGCGTGACGCCATCATCAACGAGATTCAGAGCAGCTTCATCAAGTCCATGCAGGACGGCAACCGGCGCTTCGTTAAGGTGTCGACGCTGGCGCTGACCAACATGGATTTCCCGGAGAAGCTCGACCAGGCGAACGTGGACCGAGCTCAGCAGGACATTTTGCGCGAAAAAGCCATTGCCGAGCGCGAGCGGGTTGAGGCCGAGACCGAGACCGCGCGCATGCGCAAGCAGCTGCGCACTCGTGAAGGTGAAGCCGAGGCCGCTCGTATCGATATCATCGGGAAGGCGCTTCAGCGTTACCCTGAATATCTGCGTTACGACATGCAGCAGCGGATGAGTGGTATTTATCGTGAGGCCGGCCAACAGGGCAACATGGTCATTACGGCACCTGATCCCAATATTATGATTCAGCCGCCAACCAAGTCGGGGCAGTAGCATGTTGGTGGTGCTGTATATCGTGGTGGCCGGGGGTGTCATCTATGGTCTTACCCGGATTGGGCTCAGGCTGCTCGACAACCACAAGGAGCTGAAGATGCTTCGCGAGGAGCGCGCCGCACGTCTCGAAACGGCCAAAACCGCTGAGCACGTGGTGCATGAGCTGTTGCTCGATAAGGAGATGGCCTGCGAGGTGCAGGAACGTCTCGAGGAGGGGCTTCGGCGAGAGCATCTTTCGTCGAAAGCGGACGACTAATCTTATGGCGGTCGCATTATGCGGCCGTTTTTTGTTACCAATAATTTCTGTATTATTAATTCATTATTTCTAAATAACTTTCCATGCGCATAACATCTCGCATCCAACAGGCGATTGATAAGGCGGCTCAGCTGCACGATGGCCAGCGACGCAAGGCCGATGATTTGCCGTATATTGTTCATCCGATGACCGTAGCGGCGACGCTGTTGCCGTTTACCGACGACGAGGACGTGATAATTGCGGCGTTATTTCATGATGTGTTGGAGGATGTGGTTGGATATTCGGCGGATGATATGCGGCGCGAATGGGGTGAGCGGATTACTGGCATTGTGCAGGCAGTAACCGAGACTGGGAGTCGGCCAGGGATGTCCGATGAAGAGGAGCGGGCGAGCTGGCGCGCTCGTAAGGACGCGTATTTGGTGGCGATTCAACGGGACAGCACGGATGCGCTGATGATTTGCGCGGCCGATAAGTTGCATAATCTGCGCGCTACGATGATTGCCATCGCGCGCGACGGGCATGATGTGGTTGAGTCGAGGTTTAACTCCACGTTTAAACAGCAGTTGTGGTTTTACGGCGAGGTGCTGAAGATTTTGCAGGAGCGGCTGCCCGGACCGCTTAGCGAGGATGTGGCCGCAGAATACGAACGATCTAAGGTGATGATGAGCCGCTCGGAGCTTTGACTCGCGATATAATATATGGTAGATTAACGCGCTGACTTTGGTCGGCGTGTTTTCAAAAATGGAGACGACATGAGTGATGTCTGTGAGGTCGACGCACAGCACTGCTGTGAAGATGAGTACTATGAGGAATTTTTCGATGAGGAAGATGTTGCGTTTCCGTTCGAGCCGTGGCCACTGATGCCGTATCCGCCGATGTTGTACACGCGTTGGCGATTGCCCAAGCATCTCGAGGAGGGGCATAGGACGGGGGATCCAACCATGAAGCAGGCCACCTGGCTGTTTCGGACTAAGCGCCCGCGACTTCATGTGAGCTCTTTGCCGGCGGTGTGTCGCGTTGCGCGGAACATGGCTAGGCGGTTAGCGGCCAGACAGAACGTGCTGTTCGCGCGTCGCCCGTTTCGGGATAGGCATATCGTCGTTCCGAGTCGTCGGTGTGTTAAAATAAATCTATGAATCGAAGCCGTCTGTAAGGGGCGGTTTTTTGTTTTCGTATGGTTGTCCAGCTTTGGTTGGGTGCTATAGTATTTACGTTTCTATCAATGTACCCACAAACTTATGCGCGACGGAACAAACCGAGCGGACATCTACCCCGGTCTGGCGGTAGCGATTACGCTTAAAAAAGACCAAGGCACCAACAAGCTAACGCAGGGTTTTGTTAAGGATATCCTCACCAACAAACCGTTTCACCCGCGTGGCATAAAAGTGCGGCTCGACACCGGCGAGGTTGGTCGGGTGCAGGTGATTGTTGATTAGTTGCGTACGAAAAATCGTCAGATAGTCTAATAAAGCACATATCCACATATCGAACCTGTTTTCGCTTGTGGATATGTGTTTATATTTTGTCATAGCTCATTAAAAAAATAGAGGAGGTTAAAATGACGACTGGCGCTCCGATTGCTGGGGGCAAGACCAAGATTATTTACGCCGATCCGCTTAATCCGCACCTAGTGACGATTCAATCCAAGGATGATCTTACCGCTGGTGACGGTGCCAAGCACGATGTGATGGCCGGCAAGGCCGTGATGGCCAATCAGACCACGTGCAATAACTTTCGGTTCTTGAGCAAATGCGGCGTAGAGTCCGCGTTTCTGCAGCAGCTCGGCGACACCGCGTTTCAGGCCGTTAAATGCGACATGATTCCGCTCGAGGTGGTAACGCGGCGCGAGGCTCACGGGTCGTTTTTGAAGCGCGAACCGCAGTTGCACAAGGGTCATCTGTTTCCACGATTGCGCGTTGAGTTTTATCTGAAGACCGCAGGTGGGATGTGGCGAGCACAGCCGCTTCAGAAAGATGATCCGTATATGCTGCTGAGCGAAGATGGCTTGGCTCATTTGTATCGACCGGATCAGCCGTTCGTTGGTGCGCAGTCGTTTTTGACCATCAGCGACGCGCCGCTCGACGCCGACCCGGCGAAGTACGCCGAGCTTGATGGTGTTGCACGCCATGTTTTTCTCGCACTCGAGAAAGCCTGGCAGTTGCAGGGGCGGCGGCTGGTGGACATGAAAATCGAATTCGGTATCGGGCCGTCCGGAAAAATTATGCTCGCCGACGTTATCGACAATGACTCGTGGCGGGTGCTCGAGGAGGGTCAGTACATCGACAAGCAGGTGTATCGCGACGGCGGTGCGCTAGAGGCGGTGTCCTCGCGCCACAAAAAGGTGATGCAGCTTACCGGACAGTTTCAGTGCCCGCCGCAGCAGATAATTATCTGGCGCGGTTCCGAATCCGACAACGTGGATTTGTATCCAGAGACTTTTTACTCCATCGTCAACGACTGGTCGTGCCGATTGGAGTTTGTTGCCTGCTCGATGCACAAGAATCCAGAACGCGGACTGGAACAACTGCGCAACATGCTGCAGGAACGACCAGACTCAGTGGTGATCGCGCACATTGGACGAAGTAACGGCGCCGGTCCGACCATCGCCGCGCATACCAATGTGCCGGTAATCACCGTACCTGCATCGTATCGCGAGTTTCCGAACGACGTTTGGTCGTCCCTGCGCACGCCGAGCGATGTGCCGGTCATGACCGTGCTCGAACCGAAAAACGCCACGTTCGCCGCGATTCGTATTCTCGGTCAGCGTAACCCTGCTCTGTATGCGCCCATACGCCTGCGGACCGAAGATCATTGGGCCTAGCAATAATTTTATGACCGTACGATATGTGCGGTTTTTTGTTTGCTAAACCGGACCGCTCGTAATAGAATTGGCTCATCAAATATTAATTATCAAACATATGCCTGGTAGCAAAAATGCCGCACTGACCATGATTCTAATTGCGGCGATAATCGCACTGATTGGATATTTTTTGTTTAGGGATGATTTCTCGCCGCCGGAGCCCGCTCCATCAGAAGCCGAAGCCGAGGAACAAGTCACCACCTTGGGCGGGCAAATTATTTACGTCGAAGGTGCAGTCGAATGGCGTCGGGCTGGTGGCGAATGGTTGCGTGCCGGCACCGGCATCAATCTGAGTGAGGGCGATTCGGTGGAAACGCTCATCGGCGGGAGGGTGATTGTAAGTTTGGACGACGGTAGTATGTTGCGGTTGGATTCTGAATCCAGGCTCACGTTATCATCAATGGATCCGGAACATATGATTGTTTCCAACAACAGCGGTTCGGTTTACTCACGCGTCGTGCAGTCCGAACGCGTGTTCGAGGTGCAGGCTGACGACATCATTTACGAATCACTGGGTACGGCCTACCTGACGCACAATAAAGAAAAACTCAAAGGTGTAGAGGTGTACCACAGCAAGGTGAAAGTCAAAGACGCCGAAAACAACGAAATTATCGTAGACGAAGGCAAGATGTATTTCACATTGCATACGGATGAACCGGATTCGGCCGGTAAGGTGTTTGACATCGATAAGGAGCAGGCGCAGAAAGACGATTTCATTAAATGGAACAAGGATGAGGATTACATCAAGTTTAAAGATCATCTCGGCTATCTGGCTGATAGCGACGAGTCGCTAGTGGAAAGCATCGCGCTCGAAAATAGTGGTGGCAGTCAGGTGAGTTGGCGGGCATCGAGCGAATCCGTGTCCGGCTACAAGCTGGTCTGGTCCAAGACTTCCGGCCCGACCTATCCGATCCGCGATACCGATCAATACATATATTATGATGACCCGACCGTGAGCAGTGGCGAGGTTTATCCGTTCGACGGGGCCGGCACTTATTACGTACGTGTCTGCGAATATCTTAACGGTCCGTGCGGGGAGTATTCGAATGAGGTGACGGTAGAATTGGAGACCGAAGAGACAGATTTTAGTTCGGCTAAAGCTGTACCAGAAGACGAGAAATATGAAGTGTCGAACGAGAAAAAAAACGAGCCGAAATCCGGCGGTGTAACCTCCATCAGCGCAACCGCAAATGATTCTGGTGCGGTAAGCTGGATTGTTGACGGTTATTCGGCGCAGGGCTACAAAGTGGTCTGGTCTAAAAATCCAGGTCCAGCCTACCCGACCCGCAGCGGCGACCGCTATGAGTATTATTCAGATTCCTCGCGTCGTTCCGGTTCGGTGTGGGCTTTTTCCGGTGACGGTACCTACTACGTTCGCGTTTGCGAATATCTCGGCGGCCGATGCGGCGTGTATTCGAATCAGGTGACGGTTGATTTAGCTGGAAAAACCAAAGACGTTTCAGACAGTGGTGACGTTGACGGACAAGTGCTCGGGCTAACAATAACCTCAGGAAGCGGCGGTAATGTCAGATGGGCAGTGAACGGCTATTCAGAAATGGGATTTAAGGTAGTTTGGTCCAAGAACCCCAGCCCCACCTACCCGACCCGCAGCGGCGACCGGTATCTGTATTACGACGATCCGTTTCGTGTCGCGGCGCTCGTCGAGGCTTTCGACGGTCCAGGCACTTACTATGTGCGAGTTTGTGAATACCTTGGTGGAAAATGCGGCGTGTACTCGAATGAGATTTCAATAGAGATGTAAGAGCATAGAAAAAGTTCGAGCGTTCAATGCAGAGTTCTAGAATTAGAATCCGAAAGGCCTAGTAAAGTCGCAAGCTCCCCAAATCCTCAATCAGCCGCAAAAAGCCAAAAGTGCGGGCCGTAGCTAACACCTGCACCCAAGACCTTCTCGTATGGACAGCCTATACTTGGAGATTTGGGTGCAGGATTTAATTATGAGCTCCAGGTGAGGGGATTGAGGTGAGGGCGTCTCGGATTCGAGCGCGTGCAAAGTACAGGCATTCCGTACTCGGAGGGTTGTGGCACGGGCCTTAGCTGCCATGTTTCGGGTTCTGGTTTATGGTTTGGGGGCGCGTAAGATACAGTTCTGTCGCACGAATGCATTTAAAGCCGAGCTTGACCAAACCCATACAAACCGTCTTTAATGATACGAGCTTGAGCTGCCTATGTTTTGGAACCGAAGTAAAAAGGCCGATGCGCCTGCCGAGGAGGAAGAAGCAAGATCCACCCATTGGTACACCTATATGGTCCGGTGCGCGGACGGTTCGCTGTACACTGATGTCACGGACGATATTAGTGCGACTATGCTGACCATCAATGCCGGTCACGGACCGGTTTATACTCGTACCCGTTATCCAGTTTTTTTGGTGCATCACGAAGAGTTCATGAACGAAGCTGACGCTGAGCGCCGCGCCGACCTCATCAGAAAAATGAACAAACGCCGTAAAGAAGTATTTATATCCGACATTATGGTCGGTTCGTTGTAGAGATTTGTGTTAGCGGGGGTATCCCTGCTATTTTTTATTTTCCGCATCTACCTTATACTTATAGCTAGTGTTGTTAAGGCTGCGTTAAATGTTCAGAATCAGAAAACCAAAAGTTAATCGCATCGTGTTGATATTGGTTTACG
This sequence comes from uncultured Gammaproteobacteria bacterium, assembly GCA_964486995.1. Lineage (GTDB taxonomy): Bacteria > Patescibacteriota > Patescibacteriia > SG8-24 > SG8-24 > JAHJAU01. The sequence goes on from CAZAOV010000003.1 coordinate 38,801, forward strand.
CCGATATGATTTTTTATACCGCGGTCGGGTTGGTTTCTCCGATTGTGGCCATTTTCTATGCCGATCACATCCAAGGTGGAAACATCGCCCTGGCTGGCTTGGCCACCGCAGTTTTTTGGGTTGTTAAATCGGGAGTGCAGATTCCGGTTTCTTTGTATGCCGACAACAAAAAGGGTGAGCGAGATGATTTCGCCATGATGGTAGTAGGCTTCTTCATATCAGCCTTGGTGCCGTTTTTTTACTTCCTGTTCGTCACCGAGGTTTGGCAGGTGTATCTGATGGAAGTGATACGCGGTATTGGTTACGCTTTGGCGGTACCAACGTACTTAGCCATATTTACTCGACACATTGATCAGCAAAAAGAAAATTTCGAGTGGACGCTACACAGCAATGCGGTTGGTCTGGGATACGCCGCCGCGGCTGCGGTCGGTGGAATATTGGCCGAGCGGTTTGGTTTTGGCGTGATGTTCCTGATTACATCCATATTAATGTTCCTCGCCCCGGTGGCGCTTTTATTCATTAAAAAAGACATTGATCGTTCTGACGGCTTCGACGGCGTTAATCCGAGTATCGGAATGAAACGCGAGAAGCTTCCAAGACATTTATAATTATCCATATGGGCGCACTCTGGCACGACTATCTTTATACACCCCTGTTAAATTTTTTGATTTTTTTGTATAACGGTCCGGCGTTCGGCAATCTCGGTGTGGCCATTATCGAGCTGACCATTTTATTGCGTCTGTTGCTGCTGCCGTTATCTATCCTGGATGAACGAAATCGGTATCGTTTTGAGAGGTTGGATCGGTATGTGCAAACCATCAAGCAGGACTTCAAGGATGACCAGATAAAGATGAAAGAGAAGGTGCGTGAGCTGTTACGGCAACATAAGGTGAACTATTGGTCTAAGGTTGGTCTGCTCGGCATTCAGCTGTTGGTGCTGGTTTTGTTGTATCAGGTTTTTGTTGGCGGTATTGAATTCACCAAGCACGAAGAGCTGTTTTCTTGGGTGCAGATACCGGAAAAGATAAACACATTTTTCTTAGGTTTTGATATCGGTAAACGCAGCATGTTTTGGGCCGCAATAGTGGCAGCGTTATTGTTTACAAAGATATATACTGAGCAAAAGCAACGGGTGCATTTGGTGACTAAGTCCGACATCATGTACCTGTTCACATTTCCGTTGTTCACATTTGTAATTTTGGCCGTTCTGCCGATGGTCAAGGCACTTTTTATTCTGACCACGATGATATTCACCATGGTAGTGTTCGGTTTGCGAAAGGCGCTGTTCAAGGTAAAATTACCTGAGTAAAAAATTAGCTCTAATTAGCCAAGCATAAGTCAAATTTGCAACTAAAACTCTTGACAAATAGGCCGTCCTGTGGCTAAGCTGATTTATCACGTTAATGCATAAATCAGGGGGATTGTATAATGTGTCGGCGACAGGCTACGCATAGCTAGTTCCCGATTGTAATATATGTCCGAAAGTTTGGATAAAATGATGTATTCGTTTGTCGTTGAGGATGTCCTCAAGGGCTTGTTTGTGTACGTGCCGCCGGGCTATGTGGCTTGCGTGTACGATTTAGGTAGGGGGGTGTTGAAAAAGGTTTATACACCAGGATTGCATTTGAAGATTCCGTTTTGGCAGAAGGCCAAGCTGTTTAACACGCAGACTCTGGAGTACTCGGTTACCAAATCATTCAACGCCGATAATCTGCAGTCCATGGGTGACGTGCCGATTGTGGCGCAGACTCGCGACGGAAAGCGAATTTCTGTGGAGGGTACGGTGCTGCTGCGTTTGGACATCAATCAGATTCCGATGATTTGGCAGACCATTGGTGAGGATTTTGTCTCAAAGATTGTGCGGCCTACCATTCGGTCGCGCATGCGCATGATAGCGTCGCGCTACGATCATAACGATGTCGCTTCCATGCGGCGTGACTCGGTAGAGGTCGAGGCTAAGAATGAACTGGAGCGAATCTTCTACCCGCGCGGCATTTTTGTGGAGAACGTACTATTGTCAGAAATCAATCATGTGAGCGGTGAAAACGAGAAGAAGGAGGAAGATGATGTGCCGCAGACCACTCGCGAGATGCATTTCGCGTAATGAGCTAGAGATTAAAAAACAGCCTCCGCGAGGAGGTTGTTTTGATAGAATGTTTTTTGCCCTACATGGTTATCATTCCCGCGAAGGCGGGAATCCATGATTCATCAGCTAGAGCGTTTCCGCACCGTGGATTCCCGCCTTCGCGGGAATGACAGTGTCATCGAGTCATTTTTTTATGAAACCACGCACAAAAATTATTGTTTTAATTATCGTCGCGGTTATGGTGATTTGGCTTTCGATTGCTTCAAATCAGGAGGCGTATGTCCCACCGGCGCGCGAAAGCAAAATTCCAGACGACATCGAAAAGATGACACCGGAGCTGGATCCGCTTCCGCCGATTTTACATTCGGATGAATTCGAGACGCCGGTACCGCTTGCGGTAATTAATACCGCCGGCGGGGAAGATTCAGCGTTCATCCCAGAAAGCGGCGATGAGTTGTATTTCTTTTTTACACCCGACGTGCGCGTACCGGTCGAACGGCAGGTTACCGATGAGGTCACCGGAATCTATGTCTCCAGGGACATCGACGGTGCCTGGCAGGAGCCAACCCGAGTCATGCTGCAAAAACCAGGTAAGCCTTCGCTCGACGGTTGCCAGTTCGTGCAGGGTGACTACATGTTGTTTTGCTCTGTGCGCGAGGGCTATGCCGGAATACATTGGTTTTCCGCCGAGCGTAAGAATAATCGGTGGGTGAACTGGCGGCTGGAAGATTTCGATCCAGAATACGACGTCGGCGAACTTCATATCCACGGTGACGAGCTTTATTACCACTCGCACTATCCCGGCAACCAAGCTGACTATAATATATGGAAGATGAAGCGCGTTGACGGTGAGTGGCAGAATTCGGTGCTAGTCACAGCAGTGAGTTCTAATGTAAATGACGGTTGGCCGTACATCACTCCAGACGGCAGCGAACTCTGGTTCACTCGCTGGCATTCCGGCTCGCCGGCGATATTTCGCTCCAAACGCGTGCAAGACCAGTGGCAAGAATCTGAACTAATAGTCTCCCAATTCGCCGGCGAACCAACTCTCGATCGCGACGGCAATCTATATTTCACGCATCATTACTACGAGAATGGCGAGATGCTCGATGCTGATATCTACGTCGCCTACAAAAAATAGTCGGGCAAGACGATTTAGCGCAAGGTATTTTTAAGTGTTATTATTGAGTGGTATGCGGCTAAAGTTATACAACACACAATTCAAGTTGGCGTGGCAGGACGCGCTGGAGTATCGGCTGAACACGCTGGTTTTTTTTGGGATTGCCGCGCTTGGGGTAATCTCGATGTATTTTTTGTGGGGTGAGGTGTTTTCAGACCGTGTAAAAATTCTTGGCTATACTCGCAACGAAATAATCACTTACTACATCATGGTGACCTATGTGATAAATACGTCCTTTGCCGGAAATCCGATCGGTAATCACATTCGTACGGGGCAATTGTCTTCGGTCTTGGCTGAACCGGTTAATTACCTGTGGTTGACATATTTGGAAGGTTTGGGCAATCGTCTTTTTAGACTGCTGGTCGGGTTACCGGTGGTGGTCGCACTGTTTATCGTATTAAGTGATAGCGTTTTTATTCCGACCGATCCGCGTGGATATATCGCATTGATTGCGGCTGCCTTTAGCGCTCTCAACATTCTATTCTTGATAGACAGCATTGTTTTGTCGATCGAGTTTTGGGTGCTGAACGCCGGTAACGTGTTTTGGGTAATCGAAATTATAGTTTACCTGTTCTCAGGGTTTATGATTCCACTGGTGTTTTTACCGGATTGGCTGCAGACTGTGGCGGCACTGCTGCCGTTTAAATATGTTGCCAGTTTTCCCGTGGATGCGTTTATGGGTCGTTTACCTTGGAATGAGGTGCTGGCTGGATTGGCAATTCAGGTGGTTTGGACTCTGGTGCTGATTGTGATTTTGACTTTGATTTGGCGGCGCGGTATTAAGCGTTTTGAATCTTTCAGCGGTTAATATGATAGCGGGATTAAAACATCACAGCATGGTACTGCTACAGACCGTTCGACTACAACTGATGAGTCTGATGGAGGACCGGATATTCTTTGTTGCGTTTACTGTCGGCTCAATTGCCGGCATTCTGCTGAATGTTGTTTTGTTTCAGGCGATTTGGGGGCAGGTTAATACTTTGGCCGGATGGACATTGCCCGAAGCGTACGTGCTCTTGGGTACTTGGCAGTTGGTCGAGAACATTTCATGGATGACCTTTTTGCGCGGCTTGAATCGGGTATCATATTGGGTGCGCAACGGAGAGTTTGATAGGTTTCTAGTGATACCTCTTAAAACTAAGACATATATCTCCTATAGATTTGCAAATGTTACTATGTCGTTGCCCGCCTTGGTAACATCTTGTTTGCTGATTGCTTACGGCATAATTCAAGCCGAGATGTCATTGAATCCGCTTGGCTTTGCGGCCTTGTTATTATGTGGACTAGCCATGAATTTTGCGATCCGCACCATTGTTGCGGCAGTCAGCATCACTAACCCAGTTGAATCGCCGTTTTATCTGACGTCCGAGTTGATGCATCTCGGTAAATATCCGCTGCAAATTTATCGTGGTTTGACCAAGCACATCCTGACATTTCTGGTTCCGGTTGGAATTATGGTCACCGTTCCGGTCAGAACTCTTTTTGGAACCGCTACCATGACAGAAATAATAACCGCAGTAATCGTAGCCGCTACTTTTTATCTATTTTCCGATTGGCTGTTCACTCATCAGCTTCGTCGATATGAAAGCTCGCACGGGTAAACCATATGCCTGAAAAAAGAACAATTATCAGCGTTAAGAATCTCGTGAAGGATTTTCGCTATCACGAGAAAGCCGAAGGCTTGCGCGGGTCTTTGGTCGCGTTGGTGAAACGCAAAAAGAAGAATAAGCATGCGGTGCGAAATATTTCGTTTAAGATTCGTCGCGGTGAGTTTGTCGGTTTTATCGGGCCCAACGGAGCGGGTAAGACTACCACGCTGAAGGTGCTGTCTGGAATATTGACCGCGACTTCCGGCGATGTTCGGGTATTGGGTTTTAATCCAGCTAAACGGGAAAACGATTTTCGTCGGCAGATTTCTATCGTGCTCGGCACCAAAGAAAATCTATATCCTACTTTGCCGCCAACCGAATCATTCGAACTGCATCGGTTGATATATGGTGTATCCAAAGATGATTACAAACGTCGGCTTAAGCGTTTGGCCAAACTGCTGAACGTCGAAGAATATTTACATCGTCAAACTCGTAAACTTTCATTGGGACAGCGCATGAAGTGCGAGCTGATTCAGTCTCTGCTCCATGACCCGAAGGTGTTGTTCTTGGATGAACCGACTATCGGTTTGGACGTATTGTCGCAGCGCCGTATTCGAAAATTCTTAACCGAATACAACCAGCGAAAAGGGACGACCATAATTTTGACTTCGCACAATATGGACGACGTAGAGGACTTGTGCGCGCGGTTGATTATCATTAACGAAGGTGAGATTGGTTATGATGGATCGCTTGATAAAATCATTCACGATTACAGTAAGGTGAGGTACATTAGTGCGCGTTTTGGGCATGCGGTTCTGCGCGAAAAGTTAGAGACACTAGGAGATGTGGTCGAGTATTCACCGCTCGAAGTGCAACTGTGTGTACCGACTGCGGACATCCCAAAAAGAATTAATGAATTGACCACACGGTTTGATGTGAAAGATATTGGACTCCAAGACGTGCATCTGGAAGAAATTGTCAGCGATATTTTCGTCAAAGCCGAACATAATGAATAATGACAGATCCAGAACGCAATCGCGAAAACAAAGAATTACATTGGGAAAAACGCCGGCTGGCCGAACGCATCGAGAAAGACTTGCGAGAGCGGCTGAACGCCGGTAAGGAAACCATGCCCGACATGGTGACCTGCCCCAACCAGTCATGTCGCTATCCGTTGCGGGTGAAATTTTTCGGGGACCGTGTCGAAGTCACCTGCCAGAACTGCGACTTCAGGCGAATCATCAAAAAGGATTAATAAAAAAGACCACCGGCGGGTGGTCGTTTTAATGTTGAAGTTCATTTTTCGTCAGGTTCGTGACTCCAGCCCCTCTCGGTCTCGCACATACCGGTTATGGTGGTCATGAAATCGATGGTCAGCTTCATGGCGTGATACATCGGTTCGTTGATGCATACCAGAGTGGCGCAGTCCTCGTCGTCGCTCGTCTCTTCGGTCGGCAGCATGCCGGCCAGGCAGACACCCACCGCCTTGAGGTTGGTAAACGTATCCTTGTCGAAACCGACTCGAATGTCCAGACGTTCCACTGGCTCGGTCGGCTCCTCGCAACTGCAGTTTGGTCGGCCACAACCGGTGCCTCCCTTGCTGATGCAGTTGGGTCCGCAGTCGTGACTCTCGGAGCATTCGTGGTCGTGTGACTCGTCGCAGTCGTCGGCCTGGTCGCAATTGCTGCAATCGCCATCGCATTGATGCTGTTGCGCCGAGTAGGAGAAGACCCGCCAGCGCGCATCGATTACGATGTTTACATGGTCCGCGATGTTGTATCGAGTACGTACGGCGCGCTCGAATAGGAACAAGAGCGCATTGATGAGTAGTGCGTGCGGGCGCATGCGCGGTAGATGGTTGGCATTTGGGTCGTCCGGCTGCCGCGAGATTTCCACCGCCCGCTCACGCGCATCGACGAACAGCGCATACAAGCGCTTGATCTCCGGTTCGGTAATCGTGCAGAGCTGCTGAAAATTTGGCTCGTCGTCGAGTTCTGGCGTCTTGGTCGGCGCTACCCCCGTGTCGGCATCAAGGCGCAGATTCTGCGCCAGTCGATCAACGGTGGACTTGGTGAGCATCCACATGGACATTCAGCCTCCTTTCAATGAACAGTTTTTAGGTTACGCCCGCAATGAGGCAACGTCAATAATGACAAAATTACCCGAGTAAATCGGGTGATGTGCTGACTATTTTGTCAGGTCGAGCGCAATCACTTGCCAGCCCTGAACAGTCCAGATATTTGAATCTTGGACATCGAGAAGTTTGGGCCGGCGTCGGCGGAGGCCGTAGTAGAACGTCGTGCGGATAGCATCGATGGCGAAACTGGCCTGCTTGATACGACGAACGTCTTCCTCGGGTGGTTGATACTCGCCCGTGCCGACGTCGCAGATGGAAAGGTGTTCGGCGATTTCCGTCCCGCCAAAGTGGTAGTAGCTATATAGCCGCTTGAGATCGTCGTCGTCGATGGCACCAATCAAGTGACACGTGGGTGATCCACCCGTTGATGCAGTTCTGGTTCTACGATTTTGGTGCTGGCGACATCTTTTTCGAGATATCGCCATTATTTAAATATGTCTTACTCCTTTACTTCTTCGTCAGTGCCTGACGATTGCTCCGGCTTATTCTGTTTTCCCGCAGCCGGACAAGCCGCCGAGCAGCTGCCACACATCGAGGGCGGGGAAGTGGAATATACTCGCCAACCTTCCACCACCACGATTTCGCGTGAGTCCGTAATGTCATAAGTGAATCGCATGTCAGCATCGAGCAGAAGCTTGAACGACTGCATGATATTCATCCACCGACGCAAACCAATCGCGTCCGCATCTTCCGGATTTGTCGCTTGGCGACGCAGGCGATGCATCGTCAATGCCTGCTCGCGCGCTTGCTGTATCAACGAATACATCTGCTGGGCACCGTTCGCATCCAGCACTCCATGAAACTGAATATCCGGAATCTTCTCATACTCATCCGGATCATCCGGAGCCAACACAATGTCCGAATCCAACCCATGCATCCCAGCCAACGCCTCAACGATGTCCTTGCGCATATCTCCTCCGTTTTAATGGACGGACTTACATTATATATAAGCGCATTTTGACGTCAAACATCAGGAGATAAAATAACCCGGCTATTTTGGGGATTATATAGACAGGCCACCGCATGGGCTTGACGTTTTTATGAGGTGGCCTTATTATGCCATTAGCAGTCCATGGGTTAGACTGCTAATCCATTAATATCCTGCCTGTCTGTACTTTCTTGAGTACAGACAGGCAGTACTTGAGAAAGTACAGACAGGCAAGAATGCATGAGCGACTCACCAGAAAAAAGAAAGCTGCGCATACTGAAGGCTGTGGTGCGCGAGTATTTGGAGACGGCCGAACCAGTCAGCTCTGGAGCTTTAGTTTCTAAATACGACTTGGGAGTTTCGCCGGCGACGGTTCGTAATGATATGGTCGAGCTGACCGAACGCGGATTACTGGAACAGCCGCACACTTCGGCTGGACGTCGGCCGACCGAAGCTGGGTATCGGCTGTATGTGCAGGAGTTCGTCGGCGACGGCATTCGAATTATGGAAGACGTGATTTGTCAGGTGCAGTTCATGGCTGCGGAACTGGCTCGCCAGCGCAAAGCCGCAGCGCAGCATTTTGCACGCTATGTGTCCGAGCTTACCGGCGAGACCGCGTTCGTCAGTTATAACGATGCGGTGTTTATGACTGGTGTCAGCAACCTCTTCCGCAAGCCGGAGTTCCGCACGCTCGAATTAATGCAGGACTTCTCGGTCATGTTCGACCAGATTGATGACTTGGTGCGTGACGTGCGGCCGCGAATGAACGCCGATATTGCTATTTATATCGGTCGGGAAAACCCTTTCTGTCCACGGCTATCGTCGGTGCTGACCAGTTGGGATCGGGGTGAGGGTCTAATTGGCATCATCGGTCCGACTCGTATGGACTATGAATTAAACGTTGGCGTCATGCGTCAGGTGCATGAGGCTTTGGAGACATAACTACTTATATATATGGACGAGGAGAATAACAAAAAAGATTCGAGCACTGATGGATCGAGTGAAGGAGTGAAGGAGAAAAAGAGTGAAGGAGATGGGTGTCAGTGCGAGCAGATGACCGAGGTGAAGATTGTGGAGGAGAACCTCGATTACAAAGACGCTCATGCGCGCGCGGTGGCCGACTACGATAATTTGAAGAAAGAAACCGCTCGGTTGCGTAGCGAATATGCGCGGTATGCGGCTTGTGAGGTGGTCGAACAGATGCTGCCGGTGCTGGATAATCTGAATAAGGCACTCGAGCAGGCTCCGGAAGAATGCGCCCGATGGGTGGACGGCATCAAGCTCATTCGTGAGCAGTTTCAGAAAGTGATGGAGGCAGCAGGCGTTCAACCGCTTGGCGCGGAAGGCGAGGAGTTCGATCCCGTCATTCACGAGGCGCTCATGCGTGAGGAACGTGAGGGCATCAAATCAGACACCGTAGTCCAGGTCATCGAACCCGGCTACAAAATGCACGATAAAACATTAAGACCCGCCAAGGTAATAGTGGCGGAATAGAATAATCATCAATGCTGTCGTCCTGAGCGAAGCGCCAGGATCCCGTTGATTCAAGGTGAGCGTTCATCTTGCTGTCACGGGATCGTCAGCTACGCTCGCGATGACATATAGAAATGAACGAACAATTAATGATATGCCAAAGATATTAGGAATCGACCTAGGAACAACCAACTCATGCATGGCCGTCATCGAAGGTGGCCAGCCCAAGGTCGTTGAAAATAAAGAGGGTAATCGCACCACCCCGTCAGTGGTCGCGGTGACCAAAACCGGTGAGCGTCTAGTGGGCCAGATGGCCAAGCGACAGGCGGTCGTTAATCCGCATAACACCCTGTATTCGGTGAAGCGGTTCATTGGTCGTCGTTGGGAGGATAGTGAAGTGCAGGAGGAAAACGGCATGTTGCCGTTCGAGCTGGTCAAAGCCGGTGACGGCATAAAGGTGAAGATGGCGGACAAGGAATACACTCCGCAGGAGATTTCCGCCATGGTTCTGCAGAAGATGAAGGCTGATGCCGAGGAGAAACTCGGCGAGACAATCACCGAAGCGGTCATCACCGTTCCGGCGTATTTCGATGACGCTCAGCGTCAAGCCACCAAGAACGCGGGTGAGATTGCGGGCCTGACCGTGAAGCGTATCATCAACGAACCTACGGCCGCCGCGCTCGCTTACGGTTTCGATAAAAAGCAGGGCAAGATTGTGGTGTACGACTTGGGTGGCGGCACGTTCGACGTATCCGTGCTGGACGTTGCCGAGGACACCGTGGAGGTGATGGCCACCAACGGCGATACCCATTTGGGCGGCGACGATTTCGATCAGAAACTGATTGCCTGGATTATCGGTGAGTTCAAGAAAGCCGAGGGAATCGATCTCTCCAAGGACACTCTGGCGTTACAGCGCATCAAGGAGTCGGCCGAGAAAGCGAAGATTGAGCTGTCGACCGCACAGCAGACCGAAATCAACCAGCCGTTCATCACTTCCGACGAGAACGGCCCGAAGCACCTGGTACTCAATATGACCCGCGCCAAGCTCGAGGAGCTGGTGGGGGATTTGGTGACCAAGACCCTAGAGCCGTGCAAGAAGGCGTTGGCCGATGCCGGTATCGACAAGGGCGCCATCAACGAGGTGGTCATGGTCGGTGGTATGACCCGCATGCCTCTAGTGCTGAAGATCGTCGAGGAGTTTTTCGGCAAGAAGCCGAACGTTTCCGTGAATCCGGACGAGGTGGTCGCCATGGGTGCGGCGGTTCAGGCCGGTGTGCTGCAGGGCGACGTGAAGGACGTGCTGTTGCTGGACGTCACTCCGCTGTCACTCGGTATCGAAACTCTGGGCGGCGTGATGACGAAACTTATTGACCGCAACACTACCATCCCGACCTCTAAGACCCAGACTTTCTCCACTGCCGCCGACAATCAGGCGTCGGTCGAGATTCATGTTTTGCAGGGAGAGCGCGAGTTCTCTAAGGACAACAAGACTTTAGGGCGATTCATCTTGGATGGCATTCCGCCGTCACCGCGCGGCATTCCGCAGATCGAGGTAGCGTTTGATATTGACGCCAATGGCATTCTGTCGGTGAGCGCCAAGGACAAGGCTTCCGGCAAGGAGCAGAAGATTACCATTACCGCCTCGACCGGCCTGTCCGAGGAAGAAATTGAAAAGATGAAGAAAGACGCCGAAGCGCACGCCGAAGAGGACAAGAAGAAGAAAGAAATGGTCGAGCTCAAGAACAACGCCGAGAGCATGGTGTATACCACCGAGAAGATGCTCAAGGATTATGCCGACAAGGTTGATGAAGAGAAGCTGAAGCCAGTGAAGGAAAAGCTCGAAGCGCTGAAGGCCGTCAAAGACAGCGAAGACGCCGAAGCCATCAAGAAAGCCGCCGACGAACTCGGCGAGGCCGCCCAAGTTATCGGTACTGAGATGTACCAGAAGGAGCAGGAAGCCGCGGCCGCCGCCGGTGGCGCCGACGCCAAACAAGAACAACCCGCCGACGGTGAAGCCAAAAAAGACGACGGCCCGATTGATGCGGAGTTTGAGGAGAAGAAAGATTAAACTTTAATTGAGAAGATCATGCAATCTCAACAACAGAACCAAAAACAACTCCAACTAAAAGCCGACGACGCAACCCTCAAAGGCGTGTACACCAACAACATGCAGGTTGCACACACCAAGGAGGAGTTCATCGTTGACTTCATGAACATGTTCCCGCCGGTGGCGACGCTGAACGCGCGGGTCATCGTGTCGCCCGGACACATGAAGCGCATGCTCGCCGCGCTTGCCGAGAACGTCAAGCGCTACGAAGAAACCCATGGCGTCATCGAAGCGGCCAACGCCCCGGAGAACGAGATGGGTTTCAAGACTGCGTAGTTGTTTGACATTTCTGTGACCAAAAGGTAAGTCGTGACCGTAATTAATCTCCCGTGTCATTTCTGCGAAGGCAAGAATGATACGGGGAAGGCAGGTGTAACAGAGAGGGCAATACATAAAAAGCAAGGAACTAATTAGTGATAGATGGCAGGAGACTACTACGACCTACTAGGAATCCAAAAAAACGCCTCACAAGACGAAGTGAAGCGTGCTTTTCGTAAACTCGCCAAGGAATATCATCCGGATCGTGGCGGAGACGAGAAGAAGTTCAAGGAAATCAACACGGCCTATCAGACACTGGGCGACGAAAAGAAGCGCGCTCAATACGACCAGTTTGGTCATTCCGCCTACGAACAGATGGGCGGCATGGGCGGAGGCCCGCAAGGTAATCCGTTCGGCGGCGGTTTCGGCGGCGCGCAAGGCTTCAACATCAACATGGAAGACTTGGGTGACCTGTTTGGTTCCGCGTTCGGCGGGGCGTTCGGCGGCGGCGGTCGATCGCGCGGCCCCAAACGCGGACGTCATATCGAAATGGACATCCCGCTCACGTTCGAAGAAGCCGCGTTCGGCGTGGAGAAAAAAATCAATCCATACAAAACCGTCACCTGCGACGATTGCGAAGGAACCGGGGCCGAGAAAGGCACCAAAATGAATACCTGCACCAACTGCGACGGAGCCGGCCAAGTCAAAACAGTACAGAACACCATTCTTGGGAGCTTTCAAGCCGTTCGGCCCTGCACCCGCTGCAGCGGTGAGGGCAAGACCCCAGAAAAACTCTGCTCAACCTGCGGCGGTGCCGGCGTCATCAAGAAAGCCAAAGAAATCGAAGTAAAAATTCCAGCTGGCATCAACGACGGCGAGGTGTTGCGCGTGGGCGGTGAAGGCGAAGCGGTCAAAGGCGGGCGTGCCGGTGACCTGTATCTCACCATGCACCTAAAGCCACACAATAAATTCGAACGCGACGGTTTTAACGTGTACGCAGAAGAAGAAATTTCTTTTGCCCAAGCCGCTCTTGGCGACAAAGTAGAAACCGACACTCTAGATGGCAAGGTAGATTTAAAAATCCCAGCCGGCGTCCAACCGGAAACCGTGCTCAGACTCAAGGGTAAAGGTGTGCCGTTCCTCAAGGGGTCTGGCCGCGGTGATCACTACGTTACTATCAAAGTGAAAGTCCCCGCCAAACTCTCGCGCAAGCAAAAGAAGATTCTCGAGGAATGGGATTAACAATCACGCGCTCGAGAAAAAACCGTCAGACTTGTTTTATGGGAGAGGCGTAGCCGATGCCTTAAAACAAGTCTGACGGTTTTTTAGAAGGAACCAAAAAATCCTTATTGTGGATATCCGCACGACACTACCCGCATCCCATGCTATACTAACAACGATTAAGGAGGAATAATGCGACATTGTCGCTAATTGGGCGATGCCCATACTATTAGTTGCAACAGTATCAGCCGATTCAGCTGGCAGCGGTCTAGCAAAGGCCGCCGGCAGTCTTATTGGTTATGTACAAGCTCAGTTCATGTCTGTTAATTGGGCCTCGCCAACTTGGGACTTATTCATCGTGATGTTCTTCATACTGACCGTTTTCCTATACGGCATGTCACTCGGTCGCGATCGTATCATTGTGATTTTGGTTTCTATCTATATGGCCATGGCTGTGGTGTCGAACGCACCCATAATCGGCGGCGCCAATCCCAATCATGACGTGCAGTTCGGCAATATTTTCGCCATGAAAGTATCAGCCTTCCTAGGACTGTTTATTCTGCTGTTCTTTCTGTTGTCACGCTCCGCACTAATGAAAACTTTTGGCAACATGGCGGCCGGAAAATGGTGGCAAGTTCTGGCGTTTTCGATTTTTCATGTTGGTTTATTGATTAGCATCACGCTGTCTTTTTTGCCGGCCGAGGCGGTTGGGCAGTTGGCTCCCATCACTCGAAACTTGTTCGCCTCGGATATCGCAAAGTTCGTGTGGGTGGTAGCGCCGATAACCGGCATGATTTTTTTGAAGGGTGATTGAGCTGATCGCATTAAATTTAGTGTAATAATTTTACAAGAGCGTCAGGCTCTTTTTGTTTGTATTCAAATCTTGCGGCGTTAGCCCGGGGGTTGTAAATTTTGTTGATTAACAAAAGATGACAGGTAAGCATGTACGAAAATCACTAAACAAAAATCACCTCGTTGCCGAGGTGATTTTTTATCCAATGCTATTCCGCAGTATCCGGTTCCGGAATCTCATCTACCGGTTGAATATCATCCGGCGGTGGCTCTGGCAGCGGAATGTCACCTGGTGGCGTCGGAGGATTAAATGGCGCGTCCTCTATCCCTATTTCAGCTGACAGCGATATTTCGGTTGCGTCAAACGAGCTGTTTTCTCGGATATTGACATCCGTTGTGACATTCACAGTCGAGCCTATTTTCAGGTCTGATAATGACAGCTCTTCTTCCTCGAAGATTTCAGGTGGCTCCGGTGGCGTGCCGTCACTTTCCGGATCGAAGTTCGAAATAGCTTCATCGAATGCTCGAAAAGCTGCGTTTAACTCTTCCGGATCCTTCGGTGTCTGTTGAACAATCGTGACATCAGACGGGATACTGACACGAAAAGTTCTGGCGTCCTCAATCGGTGACAAGGCGGCGCTGATTTCGATATAGCCAGATCCGACTTCCGTAATCTCGCCCTCAACGTAATAAACAGTTGAATTAGGATCGAACTCCGGCGGCAGGTATCCGGAATTCAGTAGGCGCTGTAAGACCTCGGAGTCTGAACAGTCCGCGCCCCCAGAAATAATGTTTTTTCCAGGGAGTACGCCCTTTCCGCTACCGACCGTATAGCCAATCAGGAACGATGCGGCAATCAGTATTACCCCAATTAATATCGCCAACACCAGCGTCATCTTACCGCGTGGCGGGCTTGTTGTGTCTCCATTCATATAATTTTTTAAAGAATGTTTTAGTTGATTCTATTACATTATAATCCCTTATCGTATGGTTAGTCATTGGTCGTTGTGGATAAGGAATAATATAAGAAGACAAAATGTGGTAAAATCGAGACAGATTCATTCGATTATGCCAGCAAAGAAAAAGGCATCGAGTAAGCCAGCCACGAAGCGAGCCGTCAAGAAATCGATTACAGCTCGTTCCGCCAAAGTCGCGCCCAAGAAACGGGCGACGCCTTCTTCTGGTGCCTCAAAGAAGAAAATGACGAGTAAAGCCAAGACAAGAAAAACCGCGGCCCAGAAGACGGCCAAGAATACAACCACGAAAAAAATCACCAAGAAAACTGCTGAGGTGAAGACCGCTACTGTACCGGTTAAACATAAACCTCGATACGAGTATGCGCTGGCGTTTATTTTGACGCTCAGCGCAATTTTGTTGATTGGCTATACGGCTCGGATAGTAACCGCCGCGGAATTCGCAGAACCGCCAGGCGGTCCGTCTGAAGGCAATATTCCGGTTACGGTTTGGAATCGTGACGCTACGGTCATTGGCAGTGAGGGTGGTATTTGGCCAGAGAAGCAACAGGACACTTCTATTAACATCGACGGACAAATATATTTTGGCGATGTATCGCTTCAGCTGGCCAATGATGGGGTGCCTCAATACGGACTGTATGGACAGATTCATTACTACGATGGTTTGACCGGCATTACTTACATGGGCTCGGAAGATTATTTTATCAAGATGGATGCGACTCATACTAATTATCCTGGGGCTGGAGACACTAGCAACTACTCACGTTTTTACGTCAACCGTGGCGGGACGCTATATGGTGCCGGCGGCGGTTCCATCGGTAGTTATTTTGTGGTTGGTAGCTCCAACAAACAAATGCTTGAAAACGGTTCTTCGACTTATATCTATCAAGGCCTAGCCAGATTTGATGAGACAAGTCCCGGCGGAGACTATTATGCCGACCCGGACTTAGACTATTTTTTGTGGATGAAGTCGTATGACTATACCGGTAGTCCGGATGTGGGTTATACTGACCGATTTACCGTAGATGTAACCGGAGACGTTTGGGCCAGCGAAGACATCAAAGCCGACGGCTGCTTCGGTCCAAGTTTTATCGGTCTAACCGTCACCGGCGGACAGGGCGGTGGCGTGTTTCGTCCTCAAGATGTAGCTGGGTATTACGGGGGCAACAATCGTTGCCAAGTTGATTATCCCGATTACGAAGGCACACATGTTTGTCAGATTTCAGAGCTGCTCGAAAGCATCAAGTGTTCCGAACCCGGTGACGCATTTCGTAGCGTACTTGATGGGACTCGAGCTTGGGTAAACGGCGGTCCCCCAGGACATATTTCTAATTACAACGATTGTGAAGGCTGGTCCAGTTCGTCCGCGGACAGCTATGCTCGCTATTGGATTTTTGACACGATTACCGGCGGGCGCGGAACAGGGGTTTCTTGTAATACCGTAAACGGACTCCAGTTCGCCTGCTGTTACTAGTCACCAAACCAAAAACAAAATAAAAACAGCTCCGTCTTAGCGGCGCTGAATTTATTTTAGGTTATGTGATTGATAAAGGTTCACAACTCATAGATTTGAGCGAGCATTTGGCATGTCAGAATATAGATTTTTACCTAAAAATGAAAGATAAACCGTCAGAAATCCCTGCGGTTCATTTTAAGTTTTGAAACAAAATAGTTATTCACGTGTTAAGACAGCATTTTTTCAATATAATTAAGGCTAGGAAACCTGTGGATAATTTGATATAATATAAAGGTAGATAAGTTGCTAGATGTGACCGGCATTTAGCACAGTTTAACCCCCGCAACCATGAAGTACGCTGTATCCACCCGAACACATTGGGCGATGCTTATTGTGCTGACGGTTGTTTTTGTATTTGTTTCATTTTTTACCTCAGTCGATTTGGTTCGCGCAGTAACGTATTGCCCCTATGACAGCACACAAGCGACCTGCGAATGTCCCACGTCCGGTCCTGGGGTGACCTGTATTGAGCCGCAGCTCTACGCCCAGGGTTCTTGCTACAACGATGTCCGGCCGTGCGCTTCGAATCAGCGCATGAATTGCGATACCGGCAGTTGCGTCTGTAACACGCCCGATTATCCGTGTTCCGGCTGTACCGCGGCTCAGACCACAGTGGGCGCGATTTGCGATCACCGTTCGACCGACGCTGGCGATTGTGCCGACAGCTCTGAATACACTAGCCAGTGCGGAGCATGGACTTGCCCTGCAGGTACGACTCTGTGTAATTCTCCGGCCCCCGGGGTATGTGTACCCAACCGCACCTGTCCGCCGGGTATGACTTGGGACGTTTGTAGTGACACTTGCTCAACGTACTACGTTTTGACCAATCCAACCCCAGAGGTTTCGCCACAGCCGGCCAACCCAGAAATCGAAGGTAATTTCACCGTGTTTGGTGACGATGCCGGAGAGGGTGATATCTACATGTCCAACGGCAAGGCATTGCGCGTGGACGGAACCGGTTCCACCACTCTGAATATCGGCAACTGGGGCGGCGGCGGCTTTTCGTTCGAGGCCTTTGGCTCACTCAAGGCCGACGATATCACGACTGACACCGGCAACATTGATTCTACGACCGGCACTCTAAATCTTGGAGGCGGCGCATCTTCTAGCGGATGTACGGTTACCACCGCTGGAGACTACAGCTGCAGCGGTGATTTTGTCGAAGCCGGTGCGCCACTATCGAACAAGTATTTGGCGTATGACAGTTACGTGCAGAGCAACAACCCCTTCAGCCCCAAAGGAAAATTTTTCATCCCGGAAATTAATAACGGATTCTTTCGTGGTGAATCTAGATTTGCCGTAAATCATACTGGATTCGATCATTTCTGCTCGACCAATTATCTTTTTGATAACAATTATGAAAGTGGGTGCATCATCGGCACTGGCGGTGGACCTGCCGTAGTTACTATTGATTTGACGGCAAAAACTGAGTTTTCACCGACTTCAGGTATTGTCTATCCTCAAGGCTATATTTACTTCAACATAAATTATACATTTGGCATTCAGAGTGTTAGCGGTCGGATGTTTTGGTCGCACCCGTCTAATGGCACGTCTGGTTGGGTAACTCTGTCCGCAGAAGATGTTAGTGCAGCCAGTCAGTTACAACAGTGGAGGATGACTGTTCCGGCAGTTGTGAATTACGTCAAAAAATTTGAATTTACCATCGAAGCACTCCCCACTGCACCCAGTCCACCCAATCCGCAGCATAACGGCTGGATAACCGAGATTGAATACTTTCAGACGCGTCCAGCTGGCGCTGCTCCGTCGCTTTTTACAAAATACAAGGAAAATAGGACCTATTCGAATTTTTATTTAAATGATGCTGCCAATTCCCCGGTAGTGACGTTGGACACCTCAGGAAACATCGATGCGGAGGGAGATATTGGAGTGGGTGATGCGCTGTGCCTGCGCGGCGATTGTATCACCGATTGGATGGATGGTTTTACGCCAGGCAGCTCTAGCGGTGATACGTTGCGCTGGAACGGCACCGATTGGATTGCGAGTTCCAATCTGACAAATACGGGTACGCGGGTTGGCATAGGCACGGATACCCCGGCGGGCGCGTTGGATGTTCATCCTGGAGGTGCGCAAACTGCTGGCGACTTGGTGGTCGATACTACCGGCAAGACAGTATACGTCGGTCGCATTAGCACCACGGGGGGCGACAACAGCAATTTCGTGTTTAGAGATCGGCTGGGCAACGCCAGATTTACGCTGTCCCCTGGCATGCATCGCTGGAATCCGGAAGTCGGACACATTATGCTGATGCCGTCATCTTCCTATGGTGTTGCGGTTGGTGCGGCAAATGCCGGTACAGCCAAACTATATGTAAACGGCAGTCTCGGCGTTAATACCAGCAGTCCGGCATATGATGTCGACATTGACGGAGACGTACGTATCACGGGGCAGTTGATAGTTGAAGGTGGCGGCGTAATTGGCGGCAGTGGCACGGCTAATACCATACCCAAATTTACCGCCGGTTCGATAATTGGTAATTCTGCCATTACAGAATCTGGCGGAAACGTTGGTATCGGAGACGTATCCCCAGCCACCATCCTGGATTTGAATAATACCTATGGAGATCCCGGAACAGTTCCAAATAAAATCGCACTGTGGTATGGCGGAGCCAATAACTATATGGGTTTCGGTGTGAGTGGTGGTGATTTAGATTATTTCTCTCAGGGGAATCATCGTTTCTATACTCAGTACAATGGCACACCCGGCACTGAAAAGATGGTGATTGCGGACAACGGTAACGTTGGTATCGGCACATCTAGTCCCGTGCTCAAACTTCAGGTCACGGGTGATATACAGGCCAGTGATGGAATAGGTTTTGGTGGTCTGTCCCCGGGATATGTTTTAGGCGGGAGGCCGTTTAGCATGGCTGGCCGGAGTCCGCAAGAAGATGCTGGTGCCGCCGTTTTGTTCGGTAGCGGTGCATACGGACCAAACTATATCGAATTGATGCGGCAAAGTTACGGGATTTTAAGCAATAGCCACATCTACACCACTGCCAATATCTATTCGTATGGACATACATACTTAGGCGACGCAGCCACTGATACCGTTTTTTGGCGAAGTGCTAATAGTTACATATATAACGATCACAATTTCCGTGACGCTGTGACCGGCAGTACGATGTTGTATCTGGACAATGATACGCAATATGTTGGAGTCAATACCACTACGCCGACTCGAACCCTGTCGGTTGCTGGAGATATCGCGGTTGGCAGCAACCAATACATAACTGAGTATGGCGCTAGTCTCCGTGTCGGGAACCCCTCGGGATACGTGAGCATTACCCCGCAAAATACTAGCTATGCGCATTTTTACACTGATAGACCTAAATTCATTTTTAATAAGCCGATAGATGTTATCGGCGGTCGTTACGGCTCCTATACCGGTAACGTAATTTTAAGTGCTGGGAGCATTCGGGATGATTTGGTCATCGATAATGCTACCGGTGTCACCACCATCAATAATGGCTTGCGTCTGCCGACCGGTGCGGTGGCCGGTCATGCCCTAGTGTCAGACGCCAGCGGTAACGCTACTTGGCAGGCGTTGAGTGGAATTGGCGGCGGAGGTACACAGAATTACTTGCCGAAGTTTTCGGCGGCGACCACATTAGCTGATTCCCAAGTTTATGATAACGGCTCAAATGTTGGTATCGGTACAGCCACCCCCGAGTATAAATTGGACGTTAATGGAGACATCGTTAATCGCGGCCGACTCTATCAATATACTCAGCTTGGCTCGTCAAACGCAGCACACGGCATCAGCTGGTATCAACCGAGTTACGTGACTTGGATTGACTACATGGCCGCACCTGGTACGGTCAACGCACCAAATGGCACGCCGGCACCGGCCGATTCAGATAACGGCGTCACTCATTGGGCGCGTCGATTTAACATCGAAAATCAGGCGAACTTCGGCTGGGTGTTCGAATCCGGCACAAACAACGCCACACAGCCGAGCGTCAAGCTGTCCATTAACGCCGCTTCTGGAAACTTACATACAGTCGGCTCCGGTTATTTTGACGATAATGTCGGCGTGGGAACTACGACTCCTAGCGCACCATTGCATGTAGCATCAGCAGATTCGGCAAATCCGGGCATCCAGGTAGGTGACGGCAGTACCGGTCGAATTCAGATTGGCGTAAACGGCTGGTTTGATGATGGGACATATTTCAGCCCGATTGGCGGCAGATCACTCTATGTACGCTCAACTACTCCGGCTACTTACATTTATTCTCCCAATATCTTTCTTGGTTCTACTACCGGTCAGTACGTTCGTGTACGTGACAATCAGTTGTTTGGCGACGATTGGGTAATCAATAATGGTTTCGGTGGCAATTGGGGGATCGGCACCATCACCCCGGCGTACACCCTAGATGTCAATGGGACCGTTCGTGTTACTGACTCGCTGATAATCGACGGCAGTAACGCCATTACCGACCCAGACGACACCAAGAACACCATGCTTGGCTATAATGCCGGTCAGAACATCACTACTGGCTGGGGTGTTACATTGATTGGTGAATACGCCGGTGCCGAACACACGACCGCTTATGCCAACACATTCGTTGGTTATCAGTCCGGCGAATCGGTGTCGGGTGTGGGAAATGCAACTTCGAACGTGGTCATGGGTTTTCGCGCTGGTCGATGGCTTACGGGATCAGAAAATACTCTAATCGGTACCGAAGCTGGAGCCGGATATAACGCAGGAAGTTGTTGCGATTATGTTGGCGGAGAGAATTCTGGCTCAGAGAATACCTTTGTCGGTATTTTTGCTGGAAATC
The DNA here is from genome assembly GCA_964486995.1 of uncultured Gammaproteobacteria bacterium. Lineage (GTDB taxonomy): Bacteria > Patescibacteriota > Patescibacteriia > SG8-24 > SG8-24 > JAHJAU01. The sequence goes on from CAZAOV010000003.1 coordinate 59,860, forward strand.
GCAACTCCACCGGCAGCTATAATGTTGGCCTGGGTAAGCATGCCGGGTACTACAATACCGTCGGTAACCTAAATACCTATCTTGGTTATCAAGCCGGCCTGTATCACCAGGGGAGTCAGAACATCATTATCGGCGGGGATGCCGGGGCGCAAACGAGCGGCGATTCCAGTACCGGGAATAACCTAATCTTGATTGGCTACGGAATTCAGCCACGCACCACTGCCGTCAGCGATTATTTGAACATTGGCGACACTTTGTATGGTGATTTGGCTGCCGGACGAATTGGTATCGGGACAGCTGCTCCTGCCAGGGCGCTTGACTTAAGCAGTTCTGGCCAAATAACTTTCGGTAACAACGTGACCTTGGATTCGACCGCCGGTATTTATTGGTACAGCGGTTCTGATTACGGCATCTATCGCGGTGCCGGTGCTTGGTCGAGCCCTGACTATCGGCAACTGTACATGAAGTGGTCCACGGGCCTGGTTTTAGACGGAGGTAGCGCATACGGCAAGAGTGGCACCACTATTCAGCCTGGCGCTGGAAATGTTGGTATTGGTACTTATCCCTCGGCGTATAAGTTAGATGTTAATGGTCAGGTAAACGGTACCGAGCTGTGTATCGCCGGTGACTGTCGTAGCGTTTGGCCCGGTGCCGGTGCGACGAGCGGATCTGGTGTGCAGTATGGCACGACGGTTTGGTCGGGCGGCAGCACCTTGACTTCGGTTGGCACCGGACAGCCCGGACAGCTGTATATTTCCAAAGGGGCTTCCGCATATCCAGAATTTGTCACGATGAGCGGTGATGCGACCATTTCTTCGACCGGTGTAGTGACTGTTGCAAACGGTTCACATACGCATAGTGCCGCTAATATCACATCAGGAATATTGGCGGTAGCCCGCGGTGGAACCGGCAGCAGCACCCTGAGCAATCTCATCACCCTTGGCACGCATACGACCGGCAATTACGTTAACGATATAACCGCTGGCACCGGAATTACGGTCAGTGGAGTGGCCGGCGAAGGCTGGAGTCCGACCCTTGCGGTGGACGAGGGTGCATTAACCCTCGGTAACATCGGCGGCTCGCTGTCATTGGGAACTAAGACCAGTGGAGACTACGTTGCGTCACTGATTGCCGGTAGTGGGGTAACCATAACTGGCGGGACGGGTGAAGGTTCCACCCCCACCATCAGCGTGAGCGGTGGCGCAGTGCCAAGCGGACCGGCCGGCGGAGACTTAAACGGCAACTATCCTAATCCGCAGGTTGATAACAATTCACATACGCACATTTCCAGCAATATTACCGGCTCTGCGGCTGGGCAGTTTATGGTTTCAAATTCATCAAATGTTCCTACATGGGTAAGTATGAGTGGTGACGCTTCGATGAATTCCGCTGGGAGTGTAACCGTGAGTAACAACTCACACGTCCATACATTGGGGTCATACACCACCGGTGATTATGTCGAGGGCTTGGTTGCCGGCTCCGGAATTAGCATTACTGGAAGCGGTGGTGAGGGTTCGCTTCCGGTCATTACTGCCACTGGTGCCCCGCCGTCCGGTAGCGCTGGCGGTGATTTGAGTGGCAGTTATCCTAACCCACAAGTTAATAATAATTCCCACTACCACGTGGACTCAAATATCTACGGAGGTGCCAGCGGTCAGGTGCTGATTGCCGACAATAGCGGATACGGTGATTGGAGAACCGTGGGCGGGGACGCGAGCATCAACTATGTGGGTACATTGACCATCAATTCCAATGCTGTGGACTTAGGCGGAAACACTACCGGAGACTATGTTAAAGGTCTGCAGGCCGGCTCCGGCATCAGCATCAGCGGCAGCGGCGGCGAAGGCTCCAGTCCGATTATTAGCTCTACAATCAGTAGTCCGTGGTCGGTCAGCGGTTCAAATGTATATCGTAGTTCTGGCATGGTCGGAATACTGGACTCTTCACCGAGCTATCCGCTCGACGTCAATGGCATCATCCGTTCAACTAGCAGCATCTACGGAAACTACGGTTCATTCACCACTGGCTTGTCAGCCGGTACCGAATCATTATTCCTGGTCACCGATTCAAGTGGCCGGGTGGACGTCAATGGCACGTTTTGTATCAATAGTTCTTGTCGCACTACCTGGCCGTCTGCATCCAGCCCCTGGACCACCAGCGGCAGCAATGTCTATCGATCTTCCGGTAATGTCGGCATAGGCACGTCCGCGCCGTCGTATAATCTGGACGTCTCCGGCACCGGACGTTTTACCGGAACAGTCTCGACCGGAGGTGCGAGCGTCTCTTCCTCTTACGGTATCCGCGCGCAGGGTTCAACGATGGGCGGTTACTTTAACGATACGGACGGTACTTATGTGTATATCGGTTACGGCACCAGTGGAATCTACACGCCCGGCGGAGCGTATTTTGGAGGTCCAGTCGGAATCAATACCTCGTCTCCAGTCGGTGATTTCCAGGTCATCGGTGACGCGAACGTAAGCGGCAGTCTGTTCGGAAATTTTGTATATGGCAACAGCGCCTCGTTTTCGGGAACCGTGGAAGGCGACGATTTCTTCTCGCCTGGCAACGCCGCCTTCGGCGGAGCGACAGCCAGCACCAGCTATGGGCTAAAGGCGCAGGGTTCTACTATGGGCGGATGGTTTTATGACGAGGGCGGAACGTCAAGAACTTATCTGGCTTACGGTGGTTATGGGGTATATGTTTCGACAGGTAGTGCCGCAAAACCAGGTGGCGGCAGCTGGACATCTACCTCTGATAGGCGAACCAAGAAGGATATCAGTTCTTTTAACGGGGGGCTAGATCTTGTCGATCAGCTTAATCCCGTCAATTACACATATAACGGCTTGGCCGAAACACCGGAGGGATTGGAAGGCATAGGGTTCATCGCACAAGATATCATGGATGTGACTCCGTGGATGGTGGAAAGCAACTCGATAAAGCTTCATCCGGAAGATGAAGAAGAAAGTGACGTATATTATGTTAATCCCAGTTCCCTGCCTTTCATAAATTTGAATGCTATCAAGGATTTGAAGGCGCTGATTGATGATGAGAATGCCGAGTTGGCCTCTTTCAAGATTGACACCGATGGTCGTATGGTTGAGGTGGAAGCGGCGGTGCGGAAGTTGGAGGAAGAAAATGTAGAGTTAAAAGCTAAGACCGAAGAATTGGAACAGCGATTACAGCAGCTTGAATGGCAGATGTTGAGCAACTAGGATTTAGCTGCATAATATATAGAAGACCCGTCGGGAAACCGGCGGGCTTTTTGAATTATTATCCACAGAATAGGTGCCTGGCACCTATTCTGTGGATAACGTAATCAGTCCAAGGGGCGATAACATTGCAGGGCTAAAAGTGCCGTGTTAGCATTCTTTTGTATGCTAAAACTCTACGACTCATATACCAAAAAGAAGCGGACCTTTAAGCCACTAAAGAAGGGGCAGGTTGCGATATATAACTGCGGGCCGACGGTTTACGGCAATATCCATATTGGCAACCTTCGTGCTTTTTTGTTCGCAGATATCTTGCGGCGGTACTTGGAACACTCTGGCTATGAGGTGACGCAGGTAATGAACATTACCGATGTGGGGCACATGTTGCAGGACGCGGACGAAGGCGAGGACAAGTTGGAAGTAGCGGCCGAGAAGGAAGGTAAAACTCCGCAAGAAGTGGCGGAGCATTACACGAAATCTTTTTTTCACGATATTGATCGGCTGAATATTCGTCGCGCACAGGTGTACCCCAAAGCGTCGGAGCATGTCGATGAGATGATAGATATTATTTCTAAACTGCTCGAGAAAGGTCATGCTTATAAGGTGAATCATGATGGGGGATTCAGCGTTTATTTTGACGTTTCGACCTTTGCGGATTACGGCAAGCTTTCCGGCAACAAGGTGGAAAAGTTAAATCCGGGCGCGCGTATTGAGGTGCGTGACGACAAGAGAAGTCCGGCCGATTTTGCGTTGTGGATTTACAATCCTAAACATGTGATGCAATGGGAAGCGCCTTGGGGAGCTGGATATCCTGGGTGGCATATCGAATGTTCGGCTATGGCCATGAAATATCTGGGCAAGACCATCGACATTCATACCGGCGGCGAGGATAATAAATTCCCGCACCATGAATGCGAAATCGCTCAGTCCGAGTGCTCGAGCGGCGTAGAGTTTGCGCGCTATTGGCTGCACGTTACGCACCTGATGTTCGAAGGCAAGAAAATGTCCAAGTCGCTTGGCAACGTGCATACTCTAGATAGCTTGATTGATAAAGGTTATGGCGCTCGCGAGATTAGATATCTGCTGTTGTCTTCGCATTATCGTCAGACGTTGAATTTTACTGAACATGGTTTAGAGTCTTCTCGGTCGGCGCTTGAGCGGCTAGATGCTTTCGCTGACGCTTTGTCGCGTTATGCCCACAAGAAGAAGGGGAGGGGGAAGGGGCAAGCTGTAGATGTGCTGAAGCAGTTTACCGCGGCGCTTGACGATGACATGAATATTGCCGAAGCTTTGGCCGCTTTGTTCGATTTCGTGAAGTCAGCCAATGACCGCATGAACAAAGAGGAAATGACCGAAGCAGAGAAAGAGGGCGCAGAAGAGTTGCTCGAGACCATCGGAAAGATTCTAGGCTTCACTTTTGGTCGGTCCTTGGACGACACCGATATCCCGCATAGCATTCGAGAAATGGTCGAGCGTCGCGAGCAGGCGCGCAAGAATAAGAGTTTCAAAGAAGCCGATCGCATACGCGGTGAGTTGTTGGAAAAAGGGTTCGAAGTGGAGGATACTTCCGACGGGCCGGTTATTAAGAGAAAATAGAGTCTTGCTTTAAAAACAGTCAGACTTGTTTTAAGGCAGAGCTTAATTAAAACAAGTCTGACTGTTTTTGTCCTGACGCTTCGCTCGCAAAGTATTAAAAAACCGGCTCACCTCAGCCGGTTTTTGCATCCAAATACTACAACCAACGTTTCCACTTTAGATAAGCGATAGTACCAAACATCACCATCAGCACTAATGCCAACATAATCCAAAAATCATACGGATGTCCCTGAATTGGAACGTTGTCAGCTGCCATGGTGAATACAGTCGCCGCTAGCGTGGTGGGGAATATAATTAAAGCCAACGCCGCCAAGCGTTGCGAAGCCTGACTAGTGCTGTGAGTAACCAAGGATGTGTGCGAATCATACACCGCATCGATCGTATCCCTGTCATTTTTTAAGTAATCCCAGATTTCTTTGGTATGACCAATCAGATCATCATAGTAGATTGTCATCTTGCCCATCCTGAAGAGACTGCTTGAGCGTTCGACGAATTTTTTAATCACCATCCGGTGTCCCTGCATGGCCTGACGGCACTGGACGATATTAGATTTGATGCGCAGAATTTGCCGCACCGTGTCATGGCCAGACTCGTCAAAAATTCGCTGTTCGGAAATCAGAATGTCGTTGGTGAGTTTGGTCAGAATCGGAAAAACGGAAATCAACAGCTCGTGCAGGATGTTGTACATCATGGTCGGCGCGTCGTCACCCAAGCGCTTACTGCAGGCGTGACTATTTCCGGCGCAATCTCGTGCCAACTCAAGCAGGGGTTCGACCTGTCCGGCATGACTAGTCACTATAAAGTTCTTGCCGACAAAGAAATCCACCTCCACCGGTCGAACCGTTTTTGTTTTGGGGTCGTAAATCGGATAGAGCAGAACCATAAAAATATAATCCCCCCGCTCCAGCAGTTTCGGGCGCTGAAAAGGGGGGAGGCAATCCTTAAGGTCAATATCCAACAAAAAAGGATATTCTCCTCTCAGCTTGTTAAGATAGGCGCGCGTGGGTTTGGATATGTTAATCCAGGTCATGCCGCCAGACTTCACCACGCAAAAATTTTTAGACATGCGCTCTATTTTCGTCTTGACTTTTGCCATACCAGAATATTATATCACACGCTTAACACCAGATAAAAAAAGACCAGGCCAAATTTGGCTGGTCTGAATTAAATCAGCTCAATAGATTCCACATATCTTGAAATCAATTGGCGCATCTGGTCGTCTTCGGTGTCGGTCCAGAGACCCCAGAACATGACGTGTTCAGTGGTCGTGCAGATGTCGTCCTCAAAGCGGCAGATAACCCGCCAGCCGTAAAACGCATAGTAAGGATTCTCGACATCATCGACCAGAAACAGATTGACCGTCCATGTCGGGCCGTCCATCTGTTCGTCTGACCAGCCGTACTCCACGCCCAGCATCTCGCAAATGATAGGCCAGGTATCTATGGTATCGTATGAATCCTCGACTGCGGTCATCAGGGCGATGAATCCCTTATCGCCGTAAAGTAGCGCTTCTTCGCTACAGTCGCATTCTTGCGCTTCATCTGTTGGTCGGCACACCTGCACCTCTTCAATATTGGCGCAAGCCAGATTCTCGCCGCCGCAGCTAATCATGGAGCAGATGCAATACAGCATGACCATAAACGCGGGCACACTCAGAAGCCAGCGGTTAATCTCGTTCATTTTTCCTCCCGTACGTGTTGCTGATTAAACAGTTACAATCATCGAAAGAACGATTTATGTTATCAGTTCAGGATTAAGATGTCAAAAGGTCAACTATATAATAAACCTTATCTTAGCTAAATAATTAAATCGTTTACTACACGTGATATCGACTGAAGTGCTTTATGCACCGCTTTATAAAGCTAATTTTCGCTTTAAATGGTATAATTAAGACAAATATGCATATTTATCAAACAGCCGATGAGTCCAGAATTAAAATCGCAAGTTGAGCGGTCGCCAGTTCGACCGGGGGCAGAAGTAGAGCCTAAGCCGGAAATTGAAAAAACACCGGAAACCGTAGCTGAACAGCCGACTCGGGTTGAGAAGGCTAAGCAAACCGAGAAGCCCGGCGCACCCGCACCGGCCGCAACAGCTGTAGTTTCGCCCGGGGTTGCCAACCGCGATTCGGTTTTGATACAGGTGGAGCGCGAGCTTGAGGACGGGCTATGGGATGTGTATCGTGAAATGCCGGACGGCCTGCGCGTTAAGTTTAAGACCGAGGGAGAGCGCGTCGCCCAAGTGGTGCGCGAAGGTTTTGCGACCGGAAAAATAACGGCCCGCAACATCATCACCATGATTACCGATTGGCTCAAGATGATTCCCGGAGTAAATAAGTGGTTCTTGCGTCAGCAGGCCAAAATCAAGACCGATGCGCTGATACGCATGCATAAGGAACAGCAGGAAAAGTAGTATGTCGCTCTTACAGCTAACCGTTAATCCAGCTATTGATCAGTCATACGTGTCCGGCTTCGTTGGGAGCACGCTTTTTTATCTCTTTATAGTCGGATTGGTGCTTGCGGTAGCATTGACCGCAATCGTATCCATAATTCGGGCTCGCATAAAAAATAAGTACCAGACCGGTACGGCGCTTAAGAAGGTGGTTTTGCTGGTCACCGTGCCAAAGGAATCGGCCGAGAAAGGTGATTCTGGTCAGCGCGAAAAAACGCTAGCGGAAATTCAGGAAGACATAGCGGTAATGACCGGCATTTTCGCGTCAGTTGGTGGGTTGCGGGCTCAGCGTGGCGGCAAGACCGCGCTGGTGGGTCGCGACGACAGTTTTTCGTTTGAGATAGTGTCGTCCGACGGATTGATTTCTTTTTACATCGTTTGCGATGCCGGTCAACAAAACTTTGTCGAACAGCAGGTGCAGGCGCAGTACAATCACGCCCATATAGAAATCGTCGAGGACTACAATATTTTTACCGCAACCGGCAAGGTGGCGGCCGCGTCGTTCAGGCTTCGTCGGCAGAATTTTTTGCCCATAAAAACTTATAGAACATCAGAAAGCGATCCGTTGAATGCAGTCACGAACGCATTGTCCAAAGTAGAAAAAGGACATGGCGCAGCCATACAGATGGTGGTTCGGTCGGCGAAAAAAGGTTGGCGTGCGCAGGGTTCCAAGGTGGCGCGCGAAATGAACCAGGGCAAGAAGATGAGCGAGGCGCTCAAAGGTCAGTCATTCTGGAATTTTTTTGGCGAGTATATGAAGCCCAAGAAGCCAGGCGCCGAACCCAAAAAAGATTACCAGCTTTCCGAGCGTGAACGTGAGATGGTCAAATCGATTGAAGAGAAAGTCGGTCAGTTCGGCCTTGACGTAAATATTCGTGTGGTAACGTCAGCCGACCACGAGGCCAAAGCCAGGATGTATCTGGATAATATTATCGGCGCGTTTGCTCAGTACAACATCCCGCAGTTCGGTAACGAATTGGTGCAAACCAAGAAGAAGCCGCAGAAGGTAATTGAGAATTTTATTTTTCGGCATTTTGACGAGCGTATGCGTTTTGTGTTGGCTGGAGATGAGCTCGCCAGCCTGTACCACATGCCGCTACCCTCCACCGAGACGCCGAACATTCGTTGGCTGCTGGCGCGCAAGGCAGCTCCGCCGGCGAACATCCCCAGGGAAGGCCTGTTGTTAGGCACGGTCGAATACCGTGGCGTTAAGCAGGATGTGTTTATCAAACAAAAAGACCGCTTCCGGCATATCTATCTGATTGGTGGTTCCGGCTCCGGTAAATCCGAGTATATAGCCAATATGGCGGCGCAGGATATAGCTAACGGCGCTGGTATCGGCATTATTGATCCGCATGGTGACTTGGTCGAAACCGTTTTGGCGACCGTACCAAAAGAACGCGCTGAAGACGTGGTGTTGTTTGACCCGTCCGATTATGACCGGCCGATGGGCTTGAACATGCTGGAATCTCCGAACGAAGAAATGGACGACTTTGTGGTAGGCGAAATGATCTCGATTTTTTATAAGCTGTTCCCGCCGGAGATGATTGGTCCGATGTTTGAACATACGATGCGCAACATGATGCTCACGCTGATGTCAGATAGCGAGAGCCCCGGTACGATTGCCGAAGTACCGCGCCTGATTACCGACGACAAGTTTCAGAAAAAATGGATTGCCAAAGTGAAAGATCCGGTGGTGCGCTCATACTGGGAAAACGAGGTCGCCAACACTTCGGACTTTCATAAGTCGGAGATGTTCGGTTATCTGACCTCGAAGGTTGGTCGGTTTGTGGAGAACGCCATGATGCGCAATATCATCGGCCAGCAGAGGTCGTCGTTCGATTTCCGCGACGTGATGGACAACAAGAAAATTCTGTTGGTGAATTTGTCCAAGGGTAAAATCGGCGACGTGAATGCCAACCTGCTCGGTCTCATCATGGTGACAAAACTGCAGATGGCCGCTATGGGTCGAGCCGAAATGCCGGAATCTGAGCGCAAGGATTTCTATCTGTATATCGACGAGTTTCAGAATTTCATTACGCCTTCGATCGCCACCATTCTGTCCGAGGCCCGCAAGTATCGGCTCTCGCTGATTATCGCGCATCAGTACATGGCTCAGCTGGCGCCTAAGGGTGATACCGAAATACGCGACGCAGTAATCGGTAACGTTGGCACGAAGTTGGTTGGCCGTTTGGGTATTGATGACGCTGATGTGCTGGAAAAAGATTTTTCACCGGTGTTTACGGCGCTCGATTTGATAAACGTCGATAAGTTCCATTGGAATACGCGCGTCTTGATTGACAATGCTCTCTCACGGCCTTTCACCATCAAGTCTCCGTTGCCGGTGCAGGGCAACGCTAAGTTGGCGGCGGCAATTAAGCAGCTGGCTCGGCTAAAATATGGTCGTGACCGCGCGATTGTTGAACAGGAAATTTTAAGCCGAACGCAAGTGAAAGCGGCCGCCAAAACAGATCAATCCGGAATCGGTTCGCAGGCCTAGTTCTCGCAGTTAACATTGTCCACAATTTAGCGATAAAATGACGGTTTAAGTTCGTCGTTTTTGGTTTGGCATTATGTATTGACCGCCCGCCTCGATAACTGCTAAGGTGAGACGAGCGGTGAGAAAATCAAACTCAGCCGCGGAAAATGAATTTATAATAAAACCCCACCAAACAAAGGTGAAACATATGGATAACCAAAATAATTATCCGAATGACGGAGGAAATTCGGATCAGGATCGTCCGTTGACCTCATTCTTGCAGGCGCAGCAGACAGTACGTACCGAGGAAAGATCAGAAGACGAGGAAAAAGACTCGCCGAGTTGGCAGAAAACTTTGGCGGATACGGATACCGCAGCGAAGATGGATGAGTCTGACGACGCTGACGACGCGTCCGGCGAAGATTATATACCGCAGTTCGGCGACATCCTGTCCGACGATTCATCGATTAGCGGCAGTGAGGATGGTGGCAGTTCGTTCGATGAACCAAAAGCAGAATCGTATGCGCAGTCCGAGGAAGAGTCTGAAGGTAACAGAAACGAGGCTTTGTCCGGATTTAATACTAACAAGCTGAACGTAGCGCTGAAGGCACTGCGTCAGATGGAACAACAAATTACGACCGTGATTCAACTGCTCGAAGGCGGTTCAACAGCTGAGGCGCAGGAGGAATTGAAGTCGATTGGTACGGATGGCTCGGCTTCGGCCGCAGGTGCGGCAATTGCACCGCGCGAAGATTTGTCTATTTTGAAACCGATTGACGGTCGGGTGGTAGAGGGCGTGTTTGACGGTCGCGGCATGGTTGGCAGTGACGGCAAGAATTATTTGGTTCCACCGAACTACGCTTCGAAGTCCAAGTTGATAGAAGGCGACATGCTGAAACTCACCATCACTCCGAAGGGTTCGTTTATCTACAAGCAAATCGGTCCGATTGAGCGTTCGCGTCTGATTGGTGAGTTGGGTTACGATCAAACCATCGGCGAGTTTTACGCCACTTCCGAGAATCGTCGCTGGAATGTGCTGAAAGCGAGCGTCACTTACTTCAAGGGCGAGTCGGGTGATGAAGTGGTGCTGTTGGTGCCGAAGAACGCCCCGTCTAAGTGGGCTGCGGTTGAGAATATCATCAAGAAGAACCCTTTGGGTTAGTTTGCTAAGCGGCGCGGCTTCCAGCTGGGCGAGCTGTACCCGCCTTCGTGATTTGTTCGCTCGACGTACGGTTTAGTACGACTCGTTGCACAAATCACTTCAGGCAGGCACATCTCATCCCACCTGAAAGCCGTTTCATCAATTGAATGTCACAAACACTGTACAGAAAATACCGACCTCAAACCTGGTTCGACATTGCGGGTCAGGCGCACATCAAGGACACTTTGGCGTTCGAGGTGGCAAGTGGTCAGCTGGCGCATGCGTATCTGCTGGCCGGTCCGCGCGGCGTGGGTAAAACCACCACGGCGCGGATTTTTGCTAAGGCGGTTAACTGCACGAATCGCAAAAAAGATTCCGGCGAGCCGTGCAATAAATGCGAAAGCTGTTTGGCGGTGACCGAAGGCGGCTCACTCGACATCATCGAGATAGATGCCGCGTCGCATACCGGTGTGGATTCGGTACGGGAGAACATTGTCGAGAATTCGCGGTTTGCACCGTCACGTCTCAAGAATAAAGTGTTCATCATCGACGAGGTGCACATGCTGTCGACTTCGGCGTTCAATGCGTTGCTGAAGACTTTGGAAGAGCCGCCGCCCAACGTGATGTTCATGCTGGCGACTACTGAGCTGCATAAGATTCCGGCAACGGTGATTTCGCGCTGTCAGCGATTCGATTTCCGCAAGATTTCAGTGATGGATGTGGTGGAACGGCTGAAAATGATCGCAGCGAGCGAGAAGATTAAAGTTGACGACAGCGTGTTGGCCGAGATAGCTCGGCTGTCTGAGGGGTGCTTGCGTGACGCCGAGAGTCTGTTCGGCAAGCTGCTGGCGGTTACTGACGGCAAGAAGATTACCGACAAGGAAGTGGCGTCTGTTTTGCCGCGGTCCGACTGGGAAGCGGCGGCGAATTTTGTCGATTCATTAGTGGCGGGGGAGACGGCGACCGCCCTGACGATTATCGGTGAATGCTTGGATTCTGGTGCGGACGTTGAGCAATTCGCTGGCGAGGTAACCGAATTATTGCGCAAGGCGATGCTGGTTAAGTTATCCGGCAGCACTGACGCGTTCAAAATCGACTTAGACGAATCACGCCTAGAGCGCATCGCCGGCTGGGCCAAGTCCGCTGACCTGGCATTCTTAGTGCGCGCGCTAGAAACCATGCTAGTCAAGCGCCGTGAGCTAAAGGGGAGCCATCCGGTGCAGTTGCCGTTGGAACTCGCCGCGGTGCTTATATGCGAGCAGCCATCAATGAACACTCCGCCCCCTAAACCTGTCACTGCGGGCGAAGTCACCAAAAAAAATGTCATCCTGAGTGAAGCGTCAGGACCCCGTGACAGCAAGAATGACGAAGATTCGCCACCTCCTCCGACTTCACCTCCCACCAGCTCCAGTTCCACAACCAACAATCATTCCGAACCGGAAGAGAACAAAGAAGCGGCCCAACAAGCCGCTTCTGCTGACTCTAATGTTGTCATTGCGAGCGCAGCGCCGCAATCTCGTGACAGCAAGCAAACCGCCCAACCGGAAGATCCAGTAACCACTATCGAGGAAGTAAAAAAAGTCTGGCAAGATTTAGTCTCAAAAGTATCCGGCGTCAGCCAGTCTCTGGTAATGTTATTAAATTCGGTCAAACCAACCGAAGTCGTCGGTCGAAAGGTCCGCATCGGCGCAAGTTTCGCTTTCTATAAAGATAAAATAAACGACGACAAGACCCGTGCGGCTCTAGAAGAGGCCCTATCCAACGTATTAGGCAAACAAGTACTGGTAGAAGGCGTAACTCTTGAAAAATCTGAACAGATGGTGCATAATGACGTCGCCGAAAGGTTAGTGCCCGAACAGGAAGTCGCAGACCTAACTCCAGAGCAAGCTGACAGAGTAGCAAAAATCGCCGCCAACTTCGGTGGAGAGGTGCTAAGCTAGCCGGGAGCAACCTCAAAGGTGATACCTAGGCGGCACCCCGCCCTCCGTGTCATTCCCGCGAAGGCTGGAATCCACGTAGCAAGTTAGCCAGGAATTATTCGGCTGCAAACAACAAATTCTGCCACCGCACAATAACATGACCAATACATCACATTGCGGGATCGTCTAATGGTAGGACGGCTGCCTCTGGAGCAGTATGTCTAGGTTCGAATCCTAGTCCCGCAGCCATGATAAAAAACCGCGTTATCAGCGTGGTTTTTTGTATGAGGAGTGATAAATTGGTATGAATATTATCTAATTTGACATATAATTTCCGACACAGTAAACAGGGCGTGCTAACTCGACTAACTGTGTTTATGACCGCAATGAAAAAACAGCCTGACATTATCATCTATCAAACCAAGTCCGGCGCCATTGAACTGCGCGAGGATCTTCAGACCGATACCATTTGGGCTACACAGGCGCAGATTGTCCAACTTTTCGACATCGATCAGTCAGTTGTTTCAAGGCATATAAATAAAATATTTAAGGACAAGGAAGTCGGCATGAAAAGCAATATGCAAAATATGCATATTGCAAATTCGGATAAACCCGTAAAACTGTATTCTTTAGATGTTATTTTAGCAGTCGGATACCGCACGAATTCGGCTAAGGCCATCAAGTTCCGCCAGTGGGCAACCGACGTTCTTCGCGCTTATGTCACACAGGGTTTCACCATCAATCGCAAGCGTCTTGCAAGTAACTATGACGCCTTTATCAAGGCGGTCGATGAGGTCAAGAAACTTTTGCCCGAAGGGGGTGCGATAAAGACCGGTGATGCCTTGGAGCTGACCAAACTCTTCGCCTCGACCTGGTTGTCGCTCTCGGCCTACGACAGCGCCGAACTGCCGAAGAAGGGGGTGACCAGGAAGCAGGTCAAATTCACCGCCGAGCAACTGCAGTCCGCTCTGTCAGAAATGAAAACCGAACTAATTGAGAGGGGAGAAGCGACCGACCTGTTCGGTCAGGAGCGTTCTGCCGAAAGCGTCGGCGGTATAGTCGGCAGTGTCTTCCAGACCTTCGGCGGTAAGCCGCTCTATGCTACCACCGAGGAAAAGGCGGCGCATCTGCTGTATTTCATGGTCAAGAACCACCCATTCACCGACGGTAACAAACGATCCGGCGCATTTTCGTTCGTCTGGTTCCTACAGCGCGCCAAACTACTCGACACCTCTCGCATCTCGCCCGAGGCTCTGACCGCGCTCACTTTGCTGGTCGCGGAGAGCAAGCCCAAGGAAAAAGAGCGGGTCATTGGTTTGGTGCTTCTGTTGTTAAAAGGCCGGTCGTAGTTCGAAATACGTCCAAGACGGGCAGCCACGAAAACCCGAGCGGAAACGCTCGGGTTTTGTTGTTAATGATAAAGATTGATACCCCGACTCCGATTCCATGCTACTCGCATCGGGAGCAGGTCTTTGATTATAGAGTCCACTCAACATATAATTTGAGTGTAAAGAATCGAACCTACTTTTATGAACACACCCAACGAATCAAACGAAGGCGAAGAGATTGTGTCTGACGATTGGCTTAATGAGCATGGTCAGCCGGATTTTGAGTTTCTGGCCGGGCTGGCGAACGATGACGGGCCAAAAGGGCTCGAAAAGCTAAAGTTCATCGCCGAGGACGTGGATGCGGAGTACGGGCAGGACGCTACGGCACAGGACCTTATCCAAGCAATCCGCGCAGCAATCGCAAGAAACGCCGGGGAGCAGCAGTCCTAGATTGTTTGAGCTAAAATAATTTGGCAGTGGCGGTTGTTCGGGCGGCTCTTTAGTTTCGGTTATCTATGCAGAACGCGATGGTTAAGTTCGAAACACGTCCAAGACGGGCAGCCACTCAAAAATAGGCCACGGAAGGCCTGTTTTTGAACCGTTGCAAATTCTGCAGAAGTTGATTTTGCCTGCGGCTTCTTCAGCAGGAATATGCAAATTTAGCACGTTGCTTTTCTTGACAGGTTATCAACAATAATTTAAACTATAAGTAAGTATAAAACTAACTTACAGACTACAGATATGAAAAAAGGGGAGTATTTAGCCGCTATTCTTCGCTCCAAGCAGACCGTCTTTACCACCAAGGAATTGGCGCTGCTTTGGGGTGACTCCGGCAATGCGGTTCGCGTCAGGCTGAACTACTACCTGAAAACGGGCGCCCTCTACCATATACGCCGCGGTCTATACGCCAAAGACGCCGATTACGACCGTCTGGAGCTGGCCACCAAAATCTACACCCCGTCCTACGTCAGCTTCGAGACAGTGCTCGGCCGCGCCGGCATCACTTTTCAGTACCATGGCCAGATTCACGTCGCCTCGTACCTGACCAGGGAAATCGTCGCTGACGGTCAGCGCTATACCTTCCACAAGCTCAAGGGTGTCGTTCTTGCGGATAGTGCGGGAATCGATCATCGCCGTGCCTACGCCGTCGCTTCGCCGGAGCGCGCCTTCCTCGACACTCTCTATTTGCATCCGGATTACCATTTTGATAACCTCGGCCCGCTCGACTGGGAAAAGGTGCGCGAGATTTTGCCCATCTATAGGAACAGGCGCCTCAACAAAACGGTCGACGAACTTCATAAGTCTATTCTATCCAGTCAATAGTATGACCCTAGACATTGCCGCATACAGGAGCGCCTTGCTCAAGATTCTAAAGGGCATCTATACCGACACCGAGCTCGGCCCTCTTTTGGGCTTCAAGGGTGGGACCGCGGCCTATCTGTTTCACGACCTGCCGCGTTTTTCGGTCGATTTGGATTTTGACCTGCTGGACGAGAGCCATGCCGAGGAGGTGTTCGACAAGGTCGCCGATGTCGTCGGTAAGTATGGTGCGATTAAGGATAAATCCAACAAGAAAAATACGCTGTTCATTCTTCTGTCTTACTCCACGGACGACCAGAACGTAAAAATAGAAATCAGCAAGCGCAATTTCGGTTCACGCTACGAGCTAAGGAATTACCTCGGCATCCCCATGCTGGTGATGCGACAGGAGGACATGTTCGCGCACAAGCTGGTCGCCCTGACCGAGCGCGGTCGCACCGCCAACCGCGACCTGTTCGACATTCATTATTTTCTGAATCAGAATTGGGCCATCAACGGCGATATTATCGAAAAGAGAACCGGCCGCACCCTCGCCGAACACCTCACGGAATGCATCAAGTTTATCGACGGTATTTCCGGGCGCAGCGTTTCGCCCGGACTGGGTGAGCTGATTGACGAGAAACAGAAAGCCTGGGTCAGAGAGAAACTCAAGTCAGACACAATTTTTCTGCTGGAGCTAAGGTTGCAGGATCTTCGTTTCTAGTTGGAAATCCGCCCAAGACGGGCAGCCAACGAAAATACCGCACATAACCGTGCGGTATTTTGGTGGCCTGGTCCCCGCGCCGGCGCCTACACCGCAATACGGAGCCAAGGCTTTAACTTATATACAAAAATCCGGCTCAAAGTCGTTTTTTTGGTGGGGTGGTGGCGTGTCAGGCATAGATTCGAGCCCTGACCCCAACCATGCACGTCACGGATACAGCCAAAAAAAGAGGAGGCAGATTTTCTGGGCCTCCACTATACTCACATCAGCAACACCGTTTCCGGTCGGAAAAGTCTAAAAGCAAAGATGTAACCCTAAAACATGACTAAGTTCCAGCGCACTTATTGCAGTAGCCAAAAAATGTGGTGGAGTGTCGCGTGATGACGCTAAAACCCGGCGCCTGAGACTTGATTAAGTTGTTCAAATGGTTTCTGTAGCAGTCGGCCGCAATGGTTAGCGTTTTGCCGCATTTATCACACACCACATAATGCACGTGTTGCTTGCCCGAGAGTCGGTAATCAACATGCTTATGTCCAATATCACATGTTTCGGCCAGTCCATGCTGTACAAAAGTCTGGAGAATGCGATATAGCGTAGCCCGATTGATTTGCGGTAAGGCGTTTTCCAGCTTAACGATTCCAATCGGATTTTGCGCCCGCTCCAACGCTCGCAAGACTGCCACCCTAGATCGGGTCGCCTTTAGTCCAGCCTCTCTAATTATATTGGTGGAATCAGCTTCGCTCATATCTTTTTTGTGCAACAGCGAAATTTCTTCTTAGTTTTCTGATTATGACCAGTCCAATCTTCCTGAAAAACAATAATACGACAAAAATGATTGGCGGCAACATTCCTCCTCCCGCGGCGCATATCAGGCACATATTAATTAGCTACAGGGTGGTTGATATTGCAGATTTTTGGGCGGTGCCGCGGCAGGTTTTCTTTCGACCAGCCAGTCAAGCCACCCCCCAAAGAATATGCCTTCAAGTTTTGGTTTCGTAGGTTGGCACATATTTGGCGTGACTTCAAGCCCCAGGAGCAGACCAGCAAAATATTTCTGTTTTCGTAGTCGGTAGGCAGTTTGTCCAAATCGAATTCCTCATACGGCATGTTGATGCTCCCCGGCAGGCTCACGTGGGCAAACTGTTCGGACGCACGCATATCAATAACCAGCCAATCTTCCTTCGGGCCAACCGGCTCGCTTTTCTCGAGTCGCTTCCAAGCAACATCAGCGTCGACGTCATAAGCCTGTTTCCATGTTGTCAGTGGCGAAAGTTCTTTGGCGCCGTCTTCATCAGAAACAGGTGGTTGATTCTTCTCCGACAGCAGTTCCGAATTTTCGACGTTCGGAAAGTAAGATTCCCCCAGGACAGAAAAATATTCGTCAAAATAGGGGAATGGCGTGTCACAACAGATGAACACGCATATCAATTCGCCGTCGCTATTTCGAATCGAGTCCGGTAGCCGCTCCAAATTCTGCTTCAGGTAATCAAGCAGTCCGGCTAGAGCAAACCCCGAACTTGGTCCGACCAGCAGCCCGTGGCGGCACAGCTCCAGGCTGGCGGCATAAGACTCTACCGTGCCAATTTCAACTGTGTCGTCCACCACCTCCTTCCAGCCAAAGGCGATTTGAGTCAGTAAATTTCTGGTGCGCGGACCGGGTACGCTGTTGTTGGGCGCCCTGATAACGCCAAGTGTCCTTATGTCCGGATTGCGCCTTTTGAGCGTTTCGGCCGTTCCAACCATGGTGCCGGTTGTTCCTAAGCCGGCGCAAAACAACCCGAGCTGCCTTTCGCTCTGTCGCCAGATTTGCTCGCCGGTTATCAGGCTATGAGCCTGTGGATTGGCGGGATTGTCGTACTGACCCGGATTGAGCCAGCTCCGGTCTTCTTCCGCCCGGCGTTTGGCCTTGTAGATTCCGCTGGATCTGTCCGCAGGGTCCGGACAGATCGGTTCTTTGTTAACTATCGGGCTCACTCCGAAAAAACGCAGCATCTTTAGCTTACCGTCAGTGATTTCGTTTGAGACGTAGGCGCTGGTGTTCAAGCCAGCCATTACTCGGCCGATTATGGACAGGGACAAGACGGTGTTGCCGGATGAGTTTTCGATAATGGATGTTTTGTCCTGTAGGCTTCCGTCGGCCCGTGCCGTCGCCAACATGCTATAAGCCGGCAGAGACTTAACGTTCATTAGCGGAGTGGCGCTCATCAGCTTGGCGAATATTCGCACCTTTTTGTGTCGGAATGCGTTAAGGTTCTCCGGTAATTCCACCAATGGAGTGTCGGGATGTTTTTCAGGATTCAGGTAATTTACCAGGGCGTCCTTGCCTGAAAAAGTGTTAGTCGGTTCGGCCATATCCTTTGATATTTTCACGCACAAATCGGTCGAAGTCGAAAGATTCGTCTATTTGTTTGGATAAATCCCCGAAGCGCTCGCGGACATAGTCTTGGGCCACGTAGGTTCGGTGCAGTCGGTGTAGCTGCTCGAGTCGTTCGTTGTGGTTCGATACGTTTCGTTCCAGTTCAGCCAGCAGAATCGGCATCGTGTCCTTAGTTCCTGTTTCCATCCGATCAAAATGGAATTCGTCCTCGCCTCGTTCCACGGCTCGCAAATGCCGGGAATAGTTCAGCACGCCCAGAAGTTTGTCAGCCGGAATGTTCATTCTGAGGAAAGCGTGATCGTCTTCGTCGATGGCCTTGTTGCCGACGGCGAACAGCCGGTCGGCCATACCGGCCGATTTGGCCAGCTGCAGATAGTTCGCGAAAACCGCCAAAGACTTTGCGGTCGGCTCTACGGCAAATATCAGCAGGTCAAACTGCACATGCATCGAACTGGCAAAAGCGTCAGTGCCGGCGACCATATCCACGACCACGAAACTGCCGTCGCTAATCGAATGCGACAATACGTTCTCGAGAATGGCCAAACTGTTGTGATAGCAGCTGCGGCCGATGCCGTCGCTCTCGTAAGTACCTACACGGGCGAAATACAGCGAGCCTCGTCGGCTGGAGTATTTTCGGTACAGGGGATTTTGTTCATCGGCCAGCCAAAAAAAGCCAGACTCTGCGGTCGGCGGCGTAGTCTTTTTGATTTCGCCTAGCTTGGTGATTCGGGGGCTGTCGTTCCAGATGTGATTCTTGATAAACTCTGCCGCAGCACCACCGGCGAGCGGTTGCGGCAATTCATCGGCGTCAAATCCGAGAGCTCCCGCAAGATGCGAATTGATATCAGCATCGACGGCCAGCACAGGTCGATTTGATTGGATTCTGGTAAGGTAGTGGCTAAATAGAGCGGCCAGCGTGGTCTTGCCACTACCGCCCTTGCCGACAAATGCTATCTTCATATCAAAGTATAAATGCGAATATGTCGCATTTATATCAGGCAATCATAAGATAGTCAACCATCACATCTGAGCGGTGGCTATTGCTATAATTTCGGGGTTACATCTTTGCCTTTAGACTTTTCTCGCCTTTTTTCTCGCCGTTTGGTAAGCACTGGCGCTTAATTCCAAAACCGACCGGCCGAAGCGCCGATCGGTTTTCGGTTCGCCACGCAAGGCTTTTGGCTTTTACGCGGGATAGTCTAAGAGGAAAGATATAATCCCAAAACACCACTGCCGAGCCCAATTCTGACCGGTTCGCCGAAAACGTTGCAAAAAAATAAATCGATGCTAAACTATATCAGTAATTATTGATATAGTTTTTCATATGGCCAGAAGCCAACGCTGTTGTCAGGGGAAAGCGCTTAGTCCAACGATGTCTCGGATGACCAACGTCAGTTCCGCCCTGTCCGACGGCAATCGCCTGCGGATCGTCTGCATGCTGAAGGACGGCGAGCGTTGTGTCTGCGACATTTGGAATCTGCTCGGACTGTCTCAGAACTTGGCTTCACATCACCTGAAGGTGCTCAAGGATGCCGGGCTCATCTCGTCACGCAGGGACGGGCTTAGGGTAATCTACTCCCTCAACCGGAAGGCCCTGTCAGGCTACGCCAAGCGCTTGGCACGGTATGCGGGGGAGACCGACTGAACCGGATCGGCTAACGCACTCAACCAAAATTTAAACAGTTTGAACAAACTAACGTCATAAAGTATGGATAATGCAACACACAAGATTCAGGTTCTCGGCTCCGGCTGTTCGGGATGCAAGAAGCTGCACGGTCTGGCCGAGCAGGCCGCCAAGGACATGGGGCTCGACGGCGAGGTCGAATACGTGACCGACGTCACCAAGCTCATAGAGCTCGGAATCATGCAGAGCCCGGCTCTGACCGTGGACGGTAAGGTGGTGCTTTCCGGGTTCATTCCAGATGCCGACCAGGTTCGGGAAGC
Source organism: uncultured Gammaproteobacteria bacterium (assembly GCA_964486995.1). Lineage (GTDB taxonomy): Bacteria > Patescibacteriota > Patescibacteriia > SG8-24 > SG8-24 > JAHJAU01. Next base: position 80,324 of record CAZAOV010000003.1, read on the forward strand.
GATCGAGGAAGCCGTCAAGGGTTCCGACGCCGAAGACACCGGCACCGACGCCGGAGAAGCCGCAGGCGGCGACCCGTCCTGCTGCAGCTGCGGTGGTAACTGCTGACGATACCCATGGATATCTTCTATCCGATAGAACTTTTTGCCGACTGGGTGACTTACGGCCTGTTGGGCATCTCCGACCGGTATTGGGGCGCAGCCGTGCATTTCTTTGTCTACGATACCATCAAGATCGGCCTGCTGTTGGTGCTCATCAATTACGTCATGGCCGTCGTTCGATACTACATCCCGACCGAGCGGGCCCGGAGAATAATCGGCGGACGCAAATGGTACGGCCTCGATTACCTGATGGCCGCCCTGCTCGGCGTGGTCACGCCGTTCTGTTCCTGCTCCTCCATTCCGCTCTTCGTCGGCTTCGTGGGCGCCGGCATCCCGCTCGGCGTGACCTTCACCTTCCTGGTGTCTTCACCCCTCGTCAACGAGGCCTCGCTGTTCATCTTTCCGGCGGTCTTCGGATTCCGGATGACGGCCATGTACATCGCCTTGGGCATCGCGGTCAGCGTGGCGGTGGGTCTGGTTATCCAGCGGCTCAAGCTGAAGGGGAACGTCAATCCGGCCTTTCTCAAATACCAGACGGCCAAGGCCGATATCGAGCGGAACGGCGGCAAGCCGATACCGTTCCGCCGGAGGGCAATCACCTGGTGGCGCGACGGCATGACGGTGACGAAAGAGGTTTTTCCGTATGTCCTCCTGGGCGTCGGGCTCGGCGCGCTCATTCACGGTTTCGTGCCGCGTGAGTTCGTCGAATCGACCCTGAACGGCGGACGCCTGTGGGCGGTTCCGGTAGCGGTCATCTTAGGCATGCCGCTTTACGCCAATTCGGTCGGCGTGGTTCCCGTTCTGGAGGCGTTGGTCGGTAAGGGCGTAGATCTCGGTACTGCCCTAGCCTTCATGACCGCGACCGTCACCCTGTCCGTGCCGGGTCTGCTGATACTCAAGAAGGCAATCAGCTGGAAACTACTGCTGGCGTTCGTCGTCTCTACCGCCGTCGGCATCATCGGCATGGGATATTTCTTCAATTACCTGTGGCCGCTTCTAATCTGACGATACTATGATAAACATGAAACCAAGAATGAACGTAATCGCCGCGTCACTCCCGCCCCAGATGAAGTAGTTCGGGTCGATAAAGATTCCGCTTCGCGGAAG
>CAZAOV010000004.1:0-31510 GCA_964486995.1 uncultured Gammaproteobacteria bacterium
TTGCATGCCTTAGACACGCCGCCAGCGTTCATCCTGAGCCAGGATCAAACTCTCAGATAAAGTTCCTGTGATGCGAACATCGCCAGGTACTCAACTATTTGGAATAGAGTTAGTTGTCCTTAGCCCCGAGGGGCTAAGTTTCCTTGTCTCATTTACATTGTCAAAGTTCTGAAATTCATTTGCGGAACGTAGAAAGAAAAAACGACTCGGTTACAAGCGTTTTTTTCACTTGAAGTTCCATTTTTGAATTCCGTGGGTAATTATAGTGATTTTTAGAAACTTGTCAAGGGTTTTGGCCGGTATTTTGAAATGCGAGAAAAAAGCCTTTATTTTAGCCGTTTTTTGAGGGGCGTTTTTTGTGGGATTTGCGAGAAAGTTTTTTGTTGTTTTCACGTTTTAAAAAAACTGTGGATAACTACCTCTGAAGAATTAGAGCCGCTCTCAGAGCTGCTGGGCTTGAATTAAGTTTCAAATTATCGCTTGACTCGCCTACCGAATTAAACTTCAAAACCAGCCAAATCTGTGGTATAATGAATACAGAAATAAATACAAAACTAAGTTTGCTCATTATGGGCGTATATCTCCTTGGCCAAAAAAAGGTCACGTATCTTCGAAAAACTACCAGTATAGTGATGACTATTGCTTTGCTTTGCAATAGTTTTTTGTTTCTCCTGCCACAGTTGGCACAGGCTGAAACGCTCAGTGGTTATCGTTGGAGAAGCGATAACGGGACTGAAGTATCAGCTACCTGGCAGGCAGCAGAGAATACCCCGATTGCCTTAACCAAGGGTGAAGGTCGGCGGTTGCGATTTGGTGTCGCTTATGACACCGGTACACGTCCAGGCGCCATGTCCAGAACCGACACGTTTTTCACAGGTGATTTTGATAAGATTATTAGCGTGGGGGCGGTTGAGGACGGTACGTATATTTACAATTTATGGAGCGATTCTCCTTGGGGGGCCTATTCAATAAACATTGACAAGATACGTAAGAGCGACTTAGCGGTCGTGGATACGTATACCCCAGGTACAGCCGTCTATAACAGTCCGGGCGGTTTGGCGATCGACTCCGGTGGGAATTATCTTTATTTCACGGCATCCGATGCTTCTGGCTCAAATAGCGCAGTAGTTCGTTTACTTTTGTCGGACTTCTCTACAGCATCTCAGATTTCAATGGGTTCAGGCGGGAATTGGTCTCCGCAGACGGTGGACATTGATCCAAGCGATGCGTTTGCCTATGTCACCGAGTACGACTCAATGACTAGCACCCCTGTGATTCATAAAATAAACCTGAGTTCTTGGACCGATGTGGGCACCATGACCTGGGCCAGTGGAACCTACGGATATAATTTTAAAGATGGTGTAATTGATTCTACCGGCAGCTATCTTTATTTACGAACCAACGGCGGAGGTTCGTACTACATCAACAAATTGGACTTATCGAGCTTTGGCTCTGCACCAACCGGTTCAATTACCCTAAATGGCAGCCAACCGGCTAGCGACTATATCGCGATTGATTCCGCTGGCTCCAACTTGTATTACACATCCAATGACGGTGGATGGCCGGCAACTGGTTTAGTTGGAAAGGTTGCTACCTCAACGATGACTCTAGTCGGTTCTGTGTATTCGTTAACTGACGGTAACATCGATCCAAACTTTGTTGGTGTTTTGGGAAACGGCGACATCATTGCAGTTAATGACGATGCTTTCGGTGTGAATGGAACGATTGTCTCCAAGTTGGATGGAACTACATTCACCCTAAAGGAGAGTGCAGAATTCGACGACGGTGGTTTTCCGCCAGAGAAGGGCAGTTCAGCTGGTTATGTCGATGTGACCAACAATGATTTGTATATTACTGGTGGCGATATTCAGATGGGCGAAGGCTGGTTCGGTAAGATGAATTTGGGCAGCGGAGTAGACACCAGTTTCACCTATCAGATTGAATACGGTGCCAAGTCCTCGACTTGCGGAGCCATCAGCAGCTGGTCTGCGGTGGCAGCCGATGATTCGGGCAGTGAGCACTGGGCCATGAACGCTTCGGGCAATATCACCAACGGTTCGGCCACCACGAACGTGGCCGGTGGCGTTACTGACGGCGCCGCGTCGTTTGTTGCCGGCTATATTATGGATACCGCCGCGATTACTCCGGCGATTACTATGACCACGGGTGAGTTCACCGAAGTGGAGTATTCAATCGCCGCGACTGACGATGCGACAGCCGGAGGCGATTACTGTTTCCGCATCACTGACGGCGGCAACTCCACAGGCTTCACTTTCAACAACTACGCCGAAGCTTCGCTTTATGGCGGCACCGAGGACACGGTTGGCAACGCCTATCGCTGGCGCGACGACAATGGCACCGAGGTGACCGCTGATTGGTTGGCTGGTGAGAATAACCCCATTACCGGCCTGAACAAGGAAACTACAACCCGCTTGCGCTTGGGCGTATCGAATGAGGGTGAGTGGACCGGTTTGGATAGCTATGTCGCCGAATCGGACCAGCGTCGTGCGGCCGGTATCGTTGACGACGGCACCTACTTATATTATGTCTGGACTAATTTGTCCGGCAGTGAGGCCATCTCCATCACCAAGGTGCAGAAGAGCAACATGACCGAGGTGGACCAATACGATTTCCCGACTACCATTGGTTTGCCTAGCGACGTGGCTTATGTTCAGGGACATGAATACATCTATATAGCTGCGGAGATTCTCTCTACCAATGTTAACGTACTGATTAAGTTTGATCTTTCGACCTTCAACTCATATTCAACCCAGACTTATGGTACACAGACGAATAGCGGCTTCCGATTGAACAATGTTGTTCGAACTGTTGATATTGATCCAGGCGGCAGTTATGTGTACTTGAGTGTTAGCAACACTTACGGATATGTGAACGGCACAGTGTACAAGGTCGACACAACCACACTGACCACCGTAGATTCGATTTCTACTGCTTATGGCACTTACGGTAATGCGTTCTGGACCGGCGACATTTCGGATGCGGGTGACTATCTATATTACGCTACTCAGGAGCGTACCTCTGCTGGTGATTTAGATTACTACAATATTAAGATTCCGCTTGGCACTTTCGGCCTTCCCGTTGCGGTGGATGTGCTAGATGGAAATGATGACTATTACCCGCGCGAGTCACTGGTAGTGGAATCGGCGGGTGATTACCTGTACTACGTAATTGATGAAAACGAGAACTTCGTAAACAAAGTCCGAACTTCTGATATGGCGCTAGTTGATACGCTCACCATGCCCACGGGCATTGGCAGTTCCGGCTACTCGCTACCGATGGACATCGATGACACTAATGATGTTCTATATTTTATAGAAGATCGGTTGAACGGCACGCTCAGCTTATTCGCTGTAAATTTGGATGCTTTTGAGGTGTATGGGGATATGGAATTGGGTAGCTCGCTTGGTAATGCCTCTCATATTTATGTCGATGATGCAGGCGAAAAGATTTACGCGGCCAGCTTGGCGTATTCTGGCTCGGGTGAGTTCTGGCGCGCCGATCTGATTCCGGATTGGACACCGGCTCCGCGACTTGAATATGGCGTTAAGTCCACTACCTGTGCCGCGATTTCCAGCTGGACCCAGGTTCCGGCTTCCGCGAGCGGCGGCGAGCACTGGGAGATGTCTACTTCTAGCAATTTTACCAGCGGTGATCCGACCACTAATGTCAGCAACGGTGTGACCGACGGCAGCACCACGTTTACCGGCGGTGAAATATTGGATGCGACTTCGCAGGCCACGGAGATTACTTGGGGCGAAGAACGATTTACTGAGTTGGAGTTTTCTCTCGAGGCAACGCCTGACGCAATTGATGGCGGTGAGTACTGCTTCCGCCTGTCGGACGCCGGCAGCATGGCCGATTTCAACTTCACCAACTATCCGGAGGCCGAACTTTCTGGTGGTGGCCCTCCAGGTCCTCCGGGAATCACCGAAGCTACCTTAGACACTGTTTACACCACCATGAACCGCCCGCACCTCGACCGGCTGCAGGTGGGGGAGGACCGGGTGCACTTCACGCTGAGCTTCGAGCTGGCCGGCGCCTCCGGCCCGAGCGACCAGCTGTCGATCGTGTTCCCAGCCGGGTTCGCGAATCTGGACGCGGGCAGCGCGAGCGCGACCTGCAGCGGCGGCGGGACGATATCGAACTGGCAGACCGACGGGCTGAACGCCTGGGCGGACAAGTCGAACTGCGTCGGCACCGTGGAGGTCGAGGGCATATACGTGGACCTGCCCGACGCGGTGGGCGCCTACGTCATCGAGTGGTCCAACGACAACGGCTCGGGCGCGGTGTACATCATGGACGACGACCAGGTGACCGTGCTCTCCGACGTGGACCCGATTCTGCATTTCGACATCGACACCTCCACCAACAACGCCACGACCGTGGAGACCGCGGCGCCGTACGGCGTGGACTTCGGCACGCTGGACGCGTCCGAGACCAACGTCTCGGGCGAGGCCGGCATCAACTACATCATGCTCGACCTGGACACCAACGCCACGCACGGGGCGATAATCACGGTGAGGAACGCCAACGGCACGGCCGGGCTGGTCTCGGCCTCGACCCCGACCGACTCGATAGCCAACGCCGCGGCCGCGATGGCGAGCGGCAGCGAGAACTACGGCTTCTGCGTGCAGGCGGCCGCGACCGAGCTCGGCGAGGCCATCTACGCGGACGGAGACTACTCCACCGGCACCTGCGCCGACCAGGCGGACGGCAACGACGTGGAGGAGCTCACCACCGCGGACAAGCTGATTTTCACCGTGGACGGCCCGACCTACCAGTCCCGCACCACCATGTCCGGCTCGGCGTCGATAGACGTCCTCACCGAGGCTCACGACGACTACCAAGATGTTCTGACCTTCATCGCCACGAGTACTTTCTAAGACATAATACATAGAAGAAAAACCGTCCATTAATTTGGGCGGTTTTTGGTTCGCGCCACTTTAACAGGAACGTAAGGCGGCAGAGCCTGTGTCTGCTTAGGGCGGCAAGCGCGACCTGCCCGCGCACAGCCGGCGAAAAAAGCCACAGAATCACAGTCCGACGGTCGTTTACCCGGGAGGGGAATCGAGACTTTCGAGAAGAAATAGTCTGTCGCATGGCGGACATCACAAAACCCCTCATCAAGAGGGGCTTAGGTCAGGCGGTCAGCACGTACCACGCCGACGGATCGACTCGTTTTGCGCCGATAATCATGTGGAAGCGCAGGACGTTCAGTACGTCCATGGATTTCCGCGTCCATTCGCGGTCATTCATCATCACCGCGGTGGCGAAGAACACCATTATTGGAAAGAGCGACATCTTGCAGACATAGAGCGGTCCGTCATTGCGGCCTTGCGAGCGGGTAATCCAGGGGAATGCACCCACGTCGTTCGATAGGTTGCGAGCCAGGTTGCGGACTTCGCCGCGTAGCAGCATGCGCAGCTCTCCGTACTCTTTGTTTTCACGCACGGTCATTTCTTTTCGCCAGCCGTCCATAGCGTCTTTGGCATCATTGCCGTCCCGACCAAATATGATGCTGTGGAAGTGCGGTGCGATGGCGGAGCTGCGCGCCCAATCCGGACGACCCCCAGCTTCGACTGGGTTCACTGCTAGGATGGAAAAACAGTTTTGACCGGTAAATTCGCGAATAACGCGCCTCACTTCGGCTTCATTCAGTGATTTTTCGCTCATCAGGCCGTAAGTGTCGTCCGGTCGCTCGACTTTTCGCATGATAGGTTCGAGCATTCCGGCTGTGCTTTTTTGCCACCGGCGAACATCAGGCAGAAAACGCGTATTGTACACAAGGTGCTTGAGCTGATAGATCGGATCGTCTCGTTTGGACATTAATGCCTCCCAATCTGGCAATATGCCGATATTAAATGTAGCGATACGTTGAGGGGTTGTCGAGAGAGAAAATAAGTTTCAAGTACTGCCTGTCTGTACTTTCTCAAGTACAGACAGGCAGTACTTGAAACCTTAAAGCCGACCAGTGGGGTCGGCTTTAATTTTTGCCTGATTGTTTGCGGCGCCAGTCGGCTATTTTTTTATGGTCGCCGGAGAGGAGTATTTTCGGAACGACCCAGTGCTTGCCCTTATCGTGTTCGAATTTTTCTGGACGGGTGTATTGCGGGTATTCGGTGACGCCCTCCTCAGTGTGTGATTCCTGCGAGAGCGATTCGGCTTTTCCGAGTACACCGGGAATGTGGCGCGCTACTGCGTCAACTATGACCATGGCGGCCAGCTCGCCGCCAGTCAGAACGTAATTGCCGATGGACATCTCCTCATCCGCGATTTTTTTGGCTACCCGTTCGTCTACACCCTCGTAACGCCCGCAAAGGATGATTATGCGGTCATATTTCGCCAGCCTCACCGCGTCTTTGTGTGTGAACGGCTTTCCCTTGGCAGATGTCAGAATAATTCGGTTTTTGCCCTTACTGTTGCGCCGTAACGCCCTTATGGCTCGGAAAAAAGGCTCTACCATCATCACCATTCCGGGACCGCCGCCAAACGGCCTATCGTCCACGGTACGGTGCCTGTCTTTGGTCCAGCGGCGAAGGTCGTGCAGGCGGATGTCGAGCAGCTTTTTCTTTTGCGCCCGCGCCAAAATCGAGTTATCAAAATAGCCCTCAAACATTTTCGGAAAAATAGAGATGATGTCGCAGCGTATTTTTCTTTTCTTGAAGGTCATAGTCATTACGTAGCGGCAGAGGCAAGCTTTGCCACTAAGTCATATTAGAATCATAGCAGATTATCGGAAGGCTGAGTTTGCGTCAACGCCCTAAAAAAAAACGATCCGAACGACAGTTCGGATCACGGAGTCAGATGGCATTGTCTCGGGACAGCATGTCAGCCAGCCGCGCAAGCGCGTCGTTTTGTATTTGTCGGATTCGTTCGCGCGACAATCTTTTTTGGTCGATGCCGCACTTATGCAAAAAGATTGCAGTCCCAATAAGTGTCTCGTGATGTAACAGGCGGCATTCCAGGACGGTGCGTTCGCGTTCCGTCAGCTCCCACAGCGCCAGGCGCAGCCATTCGGCCTCGCGGTGCTGCTCGATTTTGTCGAGCAGCGCATTTTCGGCATCGTACCCGGTGCTGAAGTCGCCGATGTCCGGAACTGTATTCTCGAAATCGCTGTTCGTGTCGATGGGTACAGCCTTAGCCCGCATGGCCGCGATTATGTCCGCCTCCAGCCCGCACGCATCTTCCGCCCCGTCATGATTCACAAGCTTACGGTGCTTGATTTGAGCGTTTACTGGAATGCGCAGAAGATGGACGTGATCTGCTATATAGCGGTTCAGCTTATGCCGGACCCACCAGCTGGCGTAGGTGGTGAATGCCAGCTCGCGTTCCGGATCATAGCGCTCGGCCGCCTTCGTCAGGCCCATCCGAGCCTCTTGGCACAGATCCTCCAGCTCCAGACCGGAACGGGCCTGCGCCTTAAGTGCCATCTTGCAGGCGAACGCCTCGTACTTCAGGACCAGTTCGCCCAGTGCCCGCCGGTCGCCGCTTTGGATGCGGCGGGCGAGCGTCAGGTCGATTTCCTTGTTGGCGTTCGTATCGACAGATTTCGGACGCCGACTTGGCTTTGGTGCCGGCTTGCTCTTTCTGCAGCATGGCATGGTTCCTCCGATGTCAGGCTCCAAAAGGAGCGACGCTAAATCATAGCATGTGCAGTATTTAGCGTCAATCAAAAGACCCCGCTTGCGCGGGATCTTTTATGTTCCTGGTTGTCGACTAGATTTCGAGGTCAACAGCCGAGGTGTCGATGTCCTCGTCCTCGGCTTTCTCGGCTGGCTTGTCGTTGTTGAACTTGCGACCGCCTTCCGGTTCGAAAATCTTCAGATTCACGCGCGCATCGTTCTTCGCGCCCACAATTTTCAGCAGAGTGCGGATGGATCGTGCGGTCTGACCGGACTTACCGATGACATAACCCATGTCTTCGGGGTTGACGTGCAGGGTAATGAGAACGCCACGCTCGTCGATGGTGCGTTCTGCCCTTACATCATCTGGGTGATTTACTATGGCCTTAACTACGAATTCGACAAATTCGCGATCGAATGTCTCGTCCATATCTTTGACGCGGTTTGGTAGCCGACCTCGGCAACCTCACCTGATAAACTGTTAAACTGATGCTCTTAATTAAGTGAACACCCGTTCCCCTTAGGTTGGGAACTGATTGAACCGTAGCAGAGAAAAAGCCAACCGTCAATCAACGCCTGTCCCAAAACCACCCAAGTACAGACTGTCTGTACAAAGGGGTCGAAAGTACAGGCATTTTGGCAGGGAATCAAAAGAAGCGCTGATTCGCGCTTCTTTTTTGTGCTTGATTAAGCTGCGGCTTCTTCTTTCTTTTCCTCGCCCTCTGCATCGGCAGGGGTTTCTTCTTCTTTCGGTTCTTCCTTTACTTCTTCTTTGGGTTCTTCAGCCTTGGGTTCCTCGGCAGGCTTTTCTTCGGCTGGCTTGTTTTCGCCGCCCTCGGCGGCAGGAGCTTCCTCGGCTTTCTCTTCAACCGGAGCCGGTTCCTTCTTGTCGTGCGTGGTCGCGCGGACCTTATCGCCCTTAATCAAACCGGCGTTCACCAGCAGGTTATGCATAGTCGCGGACGGCTGAGCGCCTTGCTCGAGCCAGTACTTAACGCGGTCTTCCTTCAGGTTAAGTGTGCTCGGAGAGGTGCGCGGATTGTAGTTGCCCACGATTTCCACGGAAGTGCCCCACGGGTCACGGTGCTTCTCCTGCACAACCACGCGGTAGGTCGGCTGTTTCTTCTTGCCGCCGCGTGACAGTCTGATAACTAACATTGTCGTTGAGTTTTTAACTATTAGCGTCGGCCGGGTAGGGAAGTGAGCATATCTTCCCGCCGCCCTAGCAGCTGTTCGGCATTTTGCCTGATTATTTAGAGCAAGTCAAGTTTGACGCGCTAAAACTGTCAGGCTTGTTTTAAGGTAGCGACAAAGCCACCTCCTTAAAACAAGCCTGACAGTTTTTTATAAAAAAGCCGCATTTGTCAATCAAAAGACCACGCTTGCGCGCGGTCTTTGTCGCTTTGGTTATTGTTATGCCGCCGCCTTGGCGCGAGCTTTCATCGCCTTGGCGGTCGCCTTGGTCTTCACCAGCGCACCCTCGTCATTCTTGAGCGACTTGGCGTCTTCCATGTTGATTGACAGCAGGGTCGAGGTTCCGTCTTCGCGCATGGTGACTCCATACAGCATGTCCGACTTGGTCATGGTGTAACGGTTGTGCGTGATGACGATGAACTGGGTGCGCTCGGCCAGCTGTTTCAGGATGCTGGCGAATTTGTCGGCGTTCGACTCGTCGAGCGCGGCGTCCACCTCGTCTAAGACCACGAACGGTGACGGATTCGACGTCATGATGGCGCAGATTAACGCGATGGAAGTAAGCGCACGCTCACCGCCGGACAGCATATTGATGTGCTTGATTTTCTTGCCCGGGGGAGTAGCGGTGATGTCCACGCCGACGATGTAAGTTTCATTTTGTTTACTGCTGCTGGCGGAAGAATCCGTTTCTTCCGCGTCCTCATCGGCAGATTCAAGCTCTGTAGCTGCATTTTTTGCTGCCGTAAGCTGAATTAATTCTGCCTTACCACCCTCGAACAGAATCTGGAAATATCGATTGAACTCTTTATTCAGTTTACGGAACGCGGTTTCGCTTTTGCCCTTGATGGTTTGGTCAAGTTCGGAGATTATTTTTTCCAAGTCATCGATAGCGCTATTGAGATCAGTCACCTGTCGAGATAAAAATTCATAGCGCTCGTTGGTTTCCCGATACTCATTCATTACTTCCGGATCGATACCGCCGATCAACTGCAGGTTGTATTTCAGTTTCTCGATGCGCGGTCGCAGAGACTCGGGGCGTTCGTTAGATTTTTCTCCTTCCTCGATGCCTTTCCTGATGCGCTCGGCGCGCTCGCCCAGCTCTTGTTCCATTTCGGCTTCCAGAGAATCACGTCGCGTTTCCAATCGAGCCAGTTCCACCCGCATGTCACCCAGCCGGCGCTCCAATGCGTGCGCCGCGGAAATCTTATCCTGCAAACCACGCTGCAACTTGAAGAATTTCTGCTTCTTCTCGCGCTCCACGTCGTTGTATTCGTTCATCGAGCGCTGGGTGGTTTTGATTTTTTCGTCGAGCGCGGCCATTTCTTTCCTCACTCTCTCCAGCTCGGCGACAATCATCGAATCCACTTCCGGTTTTTTCTCTTCGACTTCCGGTGCTGGGCGCTCCAGGTGATCGGCTAGCTTGGTTGTGTCACCAGCGATACTCTCGAATTCAGGTGCAACTTTCTTCACGGCCGCCAAATCTTTCGCCGCCTTTAAGGTCTTCACCGCTTTGCCCTGACGCTCACCTAAACCGCGCACGTTTTCAATAATTTTCGACAGCGGCATCGCAGTCGCGGTTTGTTTCTTTACCTGAACAGCGATTTCCATCTTGGACTTGGCGCGCAACTCACGTTCGCGCAATGACGATCGCTCGGTCATCATCTTTTGGTACTTGTTTTGCAGCTCGGTGAATTCGTCGCTGCCGGTTTCTTCCATCTCCAGATTGGCCAACTCTTTCTTGGCTTCGTCCAAAGTTGATTCTTTGGCCTTCCATTGTTTGTCAAATTCCGCCAGTTCGCCGGCCTTGGTGTCGATGGTTCGCTGCAGCTCGGTCCAGAGAGTGCCGTAGTACTGATGATGCAGAGCATGCAGTTCCTCTTCCAAAGCCTCGCGCTGTTCCAGTCGTTTCACCTGACGCGACAACGACCGTACCCGCGGCTCGATTTCGTTCAGCAGCATTTCGGCTTGCCCCAGGTTATCTTTGGCGTTCTGCATCTTGATGACCGACTGATGTCGCTTCAGCTGGAACTGCTTCACGCCCGCGGCTTCGTCGAAAAATTCCTTTCGCTCCTGCGGCGATGCCACCAAAATATTGTCAATCATGCCCTGACCGATTACCGAATACGTTCGCGCGCCGAAGTTCGCCTGGGCTAACAGCATTTGAATGTCGGTCAGACGCACCTTCTTTTTATTTATCAGGTATTCGGAATCGCCGTCGCGATAAATCCGGCGGGCGATAGTCACCTCGCTGAAATCAAGCGGCATCTGCCCGGACTCGTTGTTGAAGTGCAGAACCACTTCGGCGTAGCTCGACCGGGCGCGTTTTTCCGAACCGGAAAAAATTACGTCTTCGGCTTTTTTGCCGCGCAGCAGCTTGGTGCTCTGCTCACCCAGAACCCAGCGGATTGCGTCCGCCACGTTCGACTTGCCGGAACCGTTCGGACCAACAATCGCGGTGATGCCTCGCGTCTTCGTGGTGGGCTGGATGAACTCCAGCTGCTTCTTTTCCGCGAAAGACTTGAAGCCATGCATGTCTAATTTTTGCAGTATCATAGATTGAAATACGGCTTTTATACGAACGAATCGTGCCAGTTTTAGGCGGTTTTGACAAGGCTGGTGTTTGTTTCGCTGAACTTCTTGCCAAATAGCGCCCCACGAGCAGGGGGAAGGGATTGCTCAACCCCCACAGTCGTGCGAGAGGGTCAATTTTTTAGGTGAGCTCAAGGTGATTGAACGAATTAATGTTTTTATGGTTTTAGACCAAACTTTTCGCGTGTCTTTGGGCTTGTGGGCTGCTGTTGCTTTGTGTCGGCCACGCCTATCGTCACGTCGGTATTCATCAAGCCACCGATTGGTCCTGCGGACAATTTTTGTCTCGTGTGATGAAACCGAGGTGCTGTATCAAAAGATTCCGAATAGTTAATTCATAAGGAGGTTTTTACTGTCGGATTTCAATATAAAAAAAGCACCAGAGTAAAGCTATGTCGTGGTGCTAATACTTTTTCTCGGTCATCGATTCAATTGTCTGTATCAGAGAGCGGCGATTGGTTGTGTGCTTGGCCTCGAGTCGGCGTTGGAACAAGAGCACTGCGAGCTGCAGTTCATGTTCTGCGTTTGGCGCTGGGATAGACAGCTCAATCATGTCAGCCAATTTGCCACGAGCGCGGAAGTGAATGAGCCTGTAGCTGTGGTCAGTATCCGGCACTCGTTTTCTGAAGACGCGTCTGGGCTCGCCATCTTTCTGCAGCAGCAGACGAATCTCGAAACCTAGGTTCTGTCTGGTAAAAAAGTGCCGGATTTTTTCGCCGAATGTTTCCGGCTCTTTTTCTTTCATCGTTACGGTGATGAAAATTTTTCTCTCATGCGATATTTTAATTTCCGCCCCGTCCAGTATGTACATGTTCAGGCCGCCATTGATGACGCCCTGCAGGTGCATAATTTTCTGGGTGTTGAAACTGAGAATTGGGTACTTTACGACCTTGCTGAAAACCCGCACGTCACTCCTCCATGAGCAAAAAATGTAGCAATTATTTTTTTGGCCGTCAATGTTTGTGTAGTGGGTTCTGACAAACTGACGATTTGTTTAATTCAGTTATCAACTGAGCAAAAACCTTTTATATGATTATATTGTCAAAAAATAATGACAATATTGCTTTATATAGGCTTGACGCGTACAAGTAATCGCGATACGGTAATGTGCTTTTTGATTGTGCGGGTGTTGAATCTTTAAGCGCCCCGATGAACATACCAGTTGTCGCTATGCATTTTGACGTCTTATTTAAATCAACATATGACATTCTGAAGCGCGCCGAGAGCGTACTCATTGTGGCACACAAAAATCCTGATGGCGATACGATTGGCGCGACCGCGGCGTTGCGACGGTGGTGTCGGGGTGAGGGGGTTGCGGTGACGAATTTTTGCAAAGACGAGGTGCCACCGCAGTACCTCTATATGCGTGGCACCGAGCGATACACCACTAACCCGGCGGTGTTCGACGGCGATTATGATGTGTTGGTGGTGATGGACTGCAGTGACTTACGATATGCCGGTGTACATGAGCATGTGCCACACATGACTGTTGCAGACGGCCGACGTCGCCCGGTGCTGATTAATTTAGATCACCACGTCACTAACGAAATGTACGGCGATTTAAATGTTGTTGACGCAAACGCTTCGTCTGCGTGCGAATTGACGCATCGTTTTTTTGAGCATCTGGACGTGGAAATTACGCAGGATATGGCGACTTGTTTGTTGACCGGAATCCTGACCGACACCGGGCACTTCAGCAATCCGGCTACTTCGCGCTCGGTGCTAGAGGCGGCCTCACGGTTATTGAAGCGTGGCGCCAAAGTTCATGACGTTAGTCGTAACTTACAGCGCAACAAATCCGTAGATGCGTTACGGTTGTGGGGTTCGGTGCTGTCGCGGCTGAAATACAACGATGATTTGGGCGTGGCTTCCACGGTGATTTTTTCCGATGACCTGGGAGAGGGCGTGACCGAGGAACATGTCGAGGGCGTGTCCAATTTCTTAAACCAGTTCTTAGACGCCAAGGTGATTATGGTCTTGCGCGAATTGCCCGACGGCAATGTCCGCGGCTCGCTACGCTCGGCCGAAAACGTGGACGTATCACAAATTGCCAAGCTAATGGGCGGTGGCGGCCATAAAAAAGCCGCTGGCTTCGCCGTACCTGGCAAGATAATAGAAGACGCGGCCGGTTGGCGTGTTGAGGGATAGGGGGTTAAGATTTTGGGCCTGCTTTAGAGCTCTTAGCCCCATGCGGGGCGAGACGTCCCAGGCGTAATCGGACAGCATTAAAAAACAGCCCTCTCGGGCTGTTTTTGGTTCACGCTCTCTACTTGATAATCTTATCTACCAGTCCGTACTTGACCGCTTCTTCCGCAGTCATGAAATAGTCACGGTCCGCATCTTTTTCCACCTTGTCAAATTTCTGTCCAGTATGCTTCGCCAGAATTTTGTTCAGCGAGTCCTTAATCTTCAGGATTCTCTCGGCGCGAATCTTGATGTCGGTCGCCTGACCTTCAGCGCCTCCCATGACCTGATGAATCATTACCTCGGCATTCGGCAGGGAATAACGTTTGCCTTTGGCACCGGCCGCCAGCAACAGTGCCCCCATTGAAGCGGCCATGCCAACGCAAATCGTGGCTACGTCCGGCTTGATGTACTGCATGGTGTCGTAAATCGCCAGGCCTGCGGTCACCGAACCGCCCGGAGAATTCACGTACAGCTTAATATCTTTGGTTTTGTCCTGGCTTTCTAGAAAAAGCAGTTGCGCGATAATGATATTCGCCGAAACATCCGATACCGCATCGCCGAGAAAAATAATGCGATCTTTTAGCAGTCGAGAATAAATATCGTACGCTCGCTCGCCGTGCGTTGATTTCTCGATAACGGTTGGGATAAGAATCTGCGAAGAAACTGAGTAGGGATTATCCATAAAGAAATTGTTGTTTTTTTGAGTTGTTGAGTTGTTGAGCGCTGGCTCAGAAACAGGCTCAGCAACTCAACGACTAAGCAAATAAATAACTCTTTATAATGCACTTGATAGCATAGCGATTTTGTTGTGTTTCGTGAAGCGGGCACTAGTGCTATGCTGAATATAGTCCTTTATCAGGAGGTTTATCATGTTGCGCGCTGGTCTTAGCCTACCTTTGCGTATTGTCATGCTGATGGCAGCGTTTGCATTTTTGTCTCCGCTAGGTTGCGGTGACGATTCCGAGCCCGAGCTTCCTCGGCTCAGCGAAAACATCAGCTCGACCGTATTGATTCGCATCGGCGATGCGCATGGCACGGGTATCGCTGTGTCACACTGCGGTCATATTCTGACCAATGAGCATATTGTTGATGAGGCGAATGAATCTACGCCGATTAGAGTATTCGTTCAGGGAATGACCGAGCCGTTCGAGGCGCAAGTTATCGCCAGTGACATCGATTATGATATCGCCATTATCCGCATCGACTATGCGTTTCAGCATTCGGCGATCGTGGAGATCAACGGTCAGTCGCTGAACGGTGGGGACCAGACCTACTCGCTCGGCTACCCGCATGATATGGGTTTGGCCGTATCGCGTGGCTATATTCGGCAGACTACGTTTGTAACGAATGCGCCGGATGCTCCACCGTTGGCACGTGATGGTACCATGCTGCGGCAGCGACAAGAGCCGGGCACGTCCGGTGCCGGTATTTTCTCGGTCCGGCACGGTCGGCTGGTCGGTCTGATGAGCATGAACATGTGGAGCGGCTCCAATATTCTGCACCTGCGCACGAACGAGATCGTCGTTCCGCTGCGTGCTGTTCGAGCCTTCCTCGATGCGCATAATATTTCCTATTGCCGACCCCCGCCTCCGTGGCACGAGCGCATTCGAGACACCGTTCGCGAGCGGCTCCATCTGGAGTAATAAATTGCGGTTCCTGATGGGGCCGTGTTTTTTATCCGTACAAACTTGGTTTCAAACAGAAAACCGCCCCAATACGGAGCGATTTTGATTAGTGGCATTCGACATCCACGGATAGAACCTCCTCGATCTTTTCTTTGAGCTCGCGAGCGAGCAGACGCTGCTCTTGCTTCATGCGACCCACTGTCCAGAGCACAACATCACCGTCATGAATTGGCTTGTTCTTTTGGCAGGTGGCGTAGTAGTCGTCCACCAGCGCTTGGCGGTTAAGGTGCACGTGCACGCGGCACTTTACCTCTTCCGGTCCAATCATAGTAGCTACAACCTCTTCGATGCTGAGCACGGTCGGGATTTCCTTGAGCACCTCGGTTATGCGTTCGTGCATTTCCAGATCTGCGGCTTCGCCAGTTATGAGCGACATGTTACGACGAATTAAGAACATGCTTGACGTCGCAAGTAGCCCCGCAATAGCCAAGGCAAATACTCCATCCCAAATCGGATTGCCGGTGAGCAAGTACATGCCGTAGCCGCACACCGCGAACAGCACACCCAGCATGTCGGCGCCGTTTTCCAGCACCAGCGCTAGCACGATGGGGTTTTTGGAGCGCATTGCATCACCCGCGCTGGCGTTGCCGTCACCAGCGCTTTTAATGTTTCGCCACGCCACGATAAATGAGTAGCCCTCAGCGATGAGTGCAATAAGCATGATGCCACCGGCCCACCAGGATAATTCCGGTACATGACCGGTTACGATAGAACGAATTCCGTGGTATGCGGTCGCCACACATCCGACTACGAACATCATTTGCGCCGCCATCAGTGACCAGAAGAACGCCTCGCGACTATGCCCAAGCGGATGTTGTTCGCATTTGGGGCGTTTGCTGCGTCGATAACCAAACCACAGCAATAGCGGGTTGAAGGTATCGGCTGTCGAATGCGCAGCCTCGCCAAACAATGATGGGGACCAGGTGAAGATAAACGCAATCCACTTCAGGACGGTCAGTCCGATGTTTACGGTCAGGCTGATTGCGACGGCTCGCGCAGTACCTCCACCGTGATGGTGATGGCACTGATGTACCCCTACCGGATCATGATGATGGGCGGACATTCAGGCCTCCTCTATAGAAAGATCAGCAATGCAATTTAACGGCTTCGGTTGGGGATTGTCAATGTGGGGGTGGGGGGGCAGAAGTGTAAAAGGCCAAGTAGTGACCAATAAACGCTCTATTATATAAGTCATGTTTTCGCATTCAGAAAAGGAAATCCCACATCGTGCACGACGTGGGATTTAGGTGAGGGGATTTTTGGATGGATTTGTTCGCGGTGTCAATTGGCGAGATTTAGATGTGCAGCTTCCAGCTCTGTTCAGTTGTTACTTCTCAGCCTAGCTTCAGGTCTAGTCTCGTTTATGATGACAGTAAGGAACATGTGGCATTGGAGCCACCGGGAGGAATCGAACCTCTTATTTCAGCCCGACTGCCGTTAAGGGCATGCACCAGCATTCTTTTTGTCGAGCCCGGTGACTTAGTAATATAACAGAAATCGGTTTTTTTGTCAAGAATGACTACCCGAGGCTGTTAGAAAGTAAATGGAGCAGTTGGTTAGCTGTTTGTGAACACTCACGGCCTGACCCCTATTCCATTTGATTTCAAACAGCCAAAAATAACCTATGCCCTTGACAGGTTTCTAATATCGTGATAAATTCATATGTCAGCCGTTGGTGGCCGACAGTGTAAAAAGAAAATCGAGTCCGTAAAAAGGATTCAGACGAAACACTCCAGCGTTTCGCGCTCACGACAAGCATGGAGTACTAGTGTAGGGTATATCGGGCTCCGGCTCGGTTGCAGCTACGTGTGTACTTCTTGAGCGCGAACCACTGGAGTGTTTCTTTATGGCAATTTGACGGGTGCATTGCTTCCGTTTGGGGTGACATGCTCGCTCAACGTACGGTCGTGTGGGTGTGCCTCACTTCACAGCACATTTGAGCGTCACAATATCTATAGCAGTGCGGCTGATCTTCTGGAGACGCGAAAGGTGGATTTTTTTGGTTAAAAATAAAGTGCGACATGTTGTGTCGCGCTTTTTATGCGTCTTGAAACATCTAACTGCGTCCTCCTTATTGCAAGTCGGAGTGCACGCCCGAAGTTGAGATTCTCCATCTCCCTACAGGGGGAGAGGCCGAGGGTTGTAGTCTAAGAAGCGGGCGTCACCGTTAACCACATAAGCAGCCCCCGAAGCGGAGAGCTGTGCAATGTGAATCACCATAAATAATAAGTCCTCCCCTAGGGGAGGACTGCTCATTTCAATGCAGGCAGAAAAATTATCGTCAAACTATCCTTCAGCCTCTTCCATTCCAGAACCGCCCGGCGGCACCTCGGTCGTTTCGTTGTCTGCACCAGCTTCCGTTGCCGCGCTCTCGGCCTCCTTCTGAGCCAGCTCTTCTTCAGTTACGCCGACCGCACATACTTCCTGCCACGGTTTGTAATAGCTATAGATTTTATCTTCCTTTACCTCGCCATCCTGATACGTGACCGTGTAAGTAAACACCGTACTCGCGCTTGGGTGCGGATGTTCGGTGCATTGCCAGGTGCCTGGCTCCAGGTCTGTCGTAAAAATTTCCTTCTTCGGTGGTGGATCCTCAACGTTCCAAATGCTTACTTCACCTTCCTCGGCCGTGCGTCCGTCGTCTGTACCCCAAAAGAAGAACGACAAACGGTCACCATCAATATTAGTTTGTATCAGAATATGCGCCGGCGTGTCATTCAAAAATTTGAAATCAGGCCAAGGATCATAAATCGTCGCGTCTTTGCCTGGACCTATGTAGTTTCCGTCACCGTCTCGTTCGTAATATGATACGCGATACGAATGATTGCGGCGCTCAGTGACCGGCAATCCAGATGCCAACACCGCACGAAACGTAGTCGTGCCAATCTGGCATAAGCCTCCACCATACTCAGGTTTGGTTTCGTTCTGTTTTATGACCAGCTCCTGCAAATAACCGTGCTCACCGTCTATTTCGCCCAGCGCCGCGATTAGTGAGAATTCATCGCCAGGCGGAATCAAAATTCCATGCAAAGTATTTGCTCCAGTGGCAATATTATGACGTCGATTAGGCGGGCTGCCGCGAAAATTTGTTTCACCAATGCCTATAAGCTCCTTGATTCCATAAGAATTGGATGATTCGGTAGTCAGCTCCGGATGGGCTACGGCAACAGGTAAGTTCACCAAGCCGCCCGGCTCTTTGCCGGACAAAAATTCTTGCTCCAATATTTCTATCGAGGTGGCTACGTCTAGCTTTTCACCGTTTATGCTGGGCTCAAACGCTTTCACTTTGCCGGTTTCTTCATCGTATTCAAACACGGCATCTTGAGGTTCGACCCCAATCGAAGATGCATAAGTCTCTAGGTGCCTTGCCATGCGGTCGTAATCCAACGCCACTTTCCAGCCGCCATCTTCATCCGGAATCGGCACAATCCAATCAGCCAATTGACTGCGAGAAATCGTCCAAGACAAAGTTTTTGCGGTGACCTCTTGCGGTGCGCGTTTGATGATTTCATCCACCTGCTCGACCAGCGGCTTAAGTTCCTGTTCGGTCAGTTCCGGCTCGTCTACTGTCACTTCCACGTTTATGGATGCGGAAGATAAATTGCGCAATCGCGTGCGCGTCTGCTGCAGTAGTCTCTCCTCGTCGAACGCCATGCCGGCTTTTTCTGGCACGATATGCACTTCGTAATCGCCGCGCGCATCCACTGCCACGTTCAGCCGTGCGTCTTTGGCTGGATTTACCAGACCGCCGAAGCGGTTGGCCAGCTCGCCCAGCAGACGCTCCTCATCCAGCTCGAACGGCACTGGCACTGTCGCGCCCAGCATGGCTGCACCGGCTCGTTGCGCCACCGCGATTAAACCATTTTCATGCCGGCCAATCCTAAATGCCGTATCCACCGCAGTGCGAGTGTGAAATTGAACAATATCCTGATTGGTTTCGTTGAATGGCCCAACCGATTCAGTGCCCTGCGGAGTGACATAAGTAACGCGATATCCCGACAGATATTTTTCCAAGTCAATCATTGCTTCTGCCGGAGTCAGGCCAGCCGCATCCATCGGTCCAATCGATACGCCCTGACGAATCTGCGTGCTGTCCCCGCTGCCGAACAGGTCATAGTTCGCCACCGCCAGAATCACCACCACGAACATAAAAAGCGCCACCCATTTGACTGTGGCGGGAGATTTATGCGCGCGTTTCTTTTTGCTTGCGCTGGCGGCGTTCAACTTTTTGACGCCCTTAGTTCGTTTGGCTTCCTTCCTGGGCATTGGCTGTGGCTTTTTTCGGGGCTGATACTCCGATGATTTCATTTAGTATGGCATGCGCCATGGTCGGCCGTTCATGCTCCTCGATACTGTCGGCCTGCAAGTCAGCCAGCGCAAATTCCGTATCCGACGGTGCGGCTTGCCGGGACAGCTGAAACTCGTGACCAGACGGCGTTTGGGCAGTGACTCCGCTGCGGCTGCTGCTCTTCACGGTAAATTTAATTGGTAGATATTCTGCTTCCTCCATTTCTTCTGCTCTTACCTAATTTCTTTAACGTTGATTCTCTTGGACCGCTCGACTTTCTGCAGGCTAACGCGCAGTACTCCGTCTTTTAGCACCGCGTTAATTTTATCCGGATCGATATCAGACGGTAAAATAATTGAACGAGAAAAGGGTCCCCAATGGCATTCACACACTAGATAGCGCGCTTCTTCTTCGGAATCCGGCTGCCGCATGCCCCTAACAGTGAGCATGTCGTTCTGCAAATAGACATCCAAGTCATCCTGCGTCACCCCAGCAATCGCTGAGCGAAGCACGATTTCATCTTCGGTTTCAAAAACATCGACTGCTAGTTGGCCCTCTTCGTATTCCGTTACTAAAGACCCATGATCGTGGTGTCCGCTTTCCGGAAACAGCACGTCGTCATGTGCGTCGGTTTTCTTTTTCAGTGAAATGTTTATCGCCATAAGTTGTTCAATTGCGTAGCGGCAGAGCTTGCCCCTGCCCATCAATAATTTATAGATTTCGGATGGGCAGGGGCAAGCTCTGCCGCTACGAATCTGGTGACGTTAGTATAGCACTCGTTTTTGCTTATGTTCAAGGTTAAAAAATAGATTTTAACGTTCGCTTGACAACCGGCTTCATGAGCTTTATCTTGAGATTTCAGGCTCGTTCCTTAGTTGGTTGTCGAAAGGGGGCACCGCATGAGGAAAACCGGTGTCAAAGAGGACAATCGTCCGAACATCGACGTAAAGGTGGTGGTGCGACCCGGCGCAGTGGTGCGATGGGCAAAATTTCGCAATTATCCGCTATTCAGCATCGCACTAGACGGTTTTTGCTACGGACCGACGAGGTTCAGCAAAGACGGTCGTCGGATTAATCTTAATCACCACGAGGGCGTGAGCGATGTCGCGGTTCGTGCGACCTGTGGCCAGGCTCGGACATTGGTAAAGCAGAAAATCTACGACGAGTTTCGCGGCGAAGATGGTCCGCGAGCCACTCTTTATGCCAATGACTGTGACCAGGATGTGTGCCTGGCGACGTACGTGCTGAAGAATCCGCACCAAGTTGGGCGTCCGCTGCTGCGTCAGCTGGTATCCATCGAGGATCACTTGGATTCCACCGGCGGTCTTTACTCGCCGGACAATGACGAGATGCGTACGCTCATGCGCACGCAAGCCTGGATATTCGAACCCTACACGGATATTCGAATTGCCGGGATGCTTCCGACGCTGAGCGGTGATGCCATGCTCGAGATTATCGAGGGGGTTCACGAACGCATTCGGCTGTACTTGTTCGGTCATAGCGAGCAGAAAGAAAAGCTGGATACCAAATACGAAACCATGGTCGAGAATGACGTTTGGTGTATGATACGCGAGATTGGTTCCGAAGCTAAGACCGGCATGGTCAGAAATGGCGTGCGGGCATACGTGTCGTTCCTGGGGGAATACGGTGGGCGATATCGCTATTCCCTGGGTCGGCTGAATCCGGTGGTGCCTTTTCCTGTGCGCGAAATCATGGAGTGCCTTAATAAGGCAGAAGATATTAGCGCTCGTTCTATCGAACGTTGGGGCGGTGGCTCTAACCGAGGTGGTTCGCCGCGCATAAATGGCAGCAAACTGCCTCCAGACGAAGTGGAGACTGTCGTGGAGTCGTGCATCAGACGTTGGGCATCATCGAATCGACGGACACGGTCGCGGAGGCGGTGGAGGTAAATACAATACCGCTCACGTTTGTGGGCGGTTTTTTGTGTCGCAACGCATTTTGGCTGCATGCTCATCAAAATATCCGCAACGGCAGGGGTTGTCCCTGTCCATGGCAGCAGACGCTCGCCGAGCCGGGCGGAAACAAGCTCTGCCGCTACCTTTTTCTTACTAGTTGTTTCTGCTAAGATTCTCGCAGTTCTTACAAGGAGTCCTAATGAATCGCGAAGAAATCGGTTTTCAGGAATTGCCGGAGTGGCTGGAGGATTTTTCCCTGGAGCTGGTGCAGGAGCTCAATCGGTTAGTGCGGGCGTTCGGCGTTGATGACCCGCAGGTGTCGGTGCGGCGGTATCGGATCGAAGAGCCGCAACGAGTTAGTGTATCGGTTGCGCTCACTCCGCACAGTGCGCTGATGATCAGCAATCGCCCGGGCATCGTGAACATGCACATCAGCTATGTGCGCCGATTCGGTGCGGACGGCAATTCGTATGTGGTTTGGGAGCGTGGCATTACCGTTGAAGCAGTGCGGGTGATGGTCAGCGAACTGCGTGCGTTGCGCGGTGTGTTTGGTCCGAGCGTCGAACAGGCACTGGGTGAACTCGAAAACGGCGACAATCAAGCGGACTGCAAGCACTTGATTGACGAAACTTTCAGAGAGCGCGGCTACATTGCCAGGCCGCTGGTCGGCACGGCCGAAGATTTGCTGGCGACGTATGACCGACCAGATGAGTTAATGGTTTTTGAGGCGCTTATCGGCCATGGCGTGATTCGCCGGCGTGATGAGGAGTTCTGCCGGGAGCGCGAGATGATGGTAGGGCTGATGCTCGAATCCGTAGGTATCACCGCCGAGACGGCACTGCGATTGGCGCCGGGTGAATTGCAGAGAGTATATGCCATCGTTGGACACGAGCTGAACGCAGTGTTTGATCAGAAGTGATTTAAAAACGGCCTTTGAGCCGTTTTTTTGTGTGGTTGTTGGGGTCTATAGGGGGGCGCTCACAAACACATCACAGTCGTACCCCCCCCCGCAGGGCGGTGGCGAGGCGGGGATTAATGCGCACCCACCCATGAAATTTAAACCTTCCATTCAACATCAGGGAGTAAAAACTTTATCTAATATTTACCAATACAATCGCCGTAAGCGCAAGCAGAATCCCCGTCACGTTCCAGTAGTTGAATTGCTCTTTAAAGAAAATCGCGCCAGCCGCCGCCGAAAAAATTACCGCCATCATACCCATCATTATAATCGTCCGCGACAGGTCAATTTTCGACAGTGCATACATCTGCAGCACAAAACCTACGCCCGCGATTAGCAGTGCCGCAATAAACGCCGGCTTGGCGAAAGTCGCCGCGCTGAAGCCCTGATCGTTGAAGACCATTTTCTTCCACGTGTCAGACGCGGTATATAAAAGTTGAGCTAAAACAATAGAAAGGTATTCCATATGGGGTGTAGAGATGTTTGAAGATGATCAAAGATATTGAGATGTCGAGTTTTTTTGGCGAAGGCTCAGAACACCGAAACATCTGTCGCGGAGCGGCAAAATGTCTCTGACCATCTCTAATAGCCATTATCCTCAAGTCAGTGTACCATTATTTAACCTTCGGGCGCTCTAATAGTGGGCGTGCGCTTCAATACGTAACCCGTGCAAAGACTGTCTATGCGGAGCGAAGTGGAGTCAGACAGTCATTGTCACCGCCTTCAGTTATGACCGTAGACAAATACCTCAAAATAGCCTTCCCCCCCGTACTCGAACCTACTATTGAAGCATAAAAGGGGTTAAGACTCTGAGCCTGCCCCAACATCTTAACTACCTAAAGCACAAACTCCCTCATCAGCGAGGGAGTTTTGTTATTGGCGAAATTGTTTTCCGCGGTAGAGATATAATGGCAGACTGCCTTTTTCCCTATATTTTTTCAGCGGTTCAATACCGGGAAAACCCCAGGCTTCTATTATTAGCAGCGCGTCATCTCGTAACTCAGCGGCGAATTTGCGTCGTAACTTTTCGTAACAGCCTGGTATCTGGAAGGTGAATACAACATCCATTTGCGAAATGTTGAACTTGAACATGTCACGACACACCAACGACACATTGCGATATTTTTTCCGAGCGGCATATTTCTTGGCTCGCGAATACGCGAACGGCAAAATAAATAATTCTACGCCTGCCAAATTAGCATTCGGGTATCGTTCGGCCAGTTCAAACAGCAACTTTCCGGTACCGCTTCCCAGGTCACAAAATTTTTTGCCGCCGTCTTCTAATTGTGCCAGATCAAGAATGGCTTTGCGTTCCTTTTTCCGCGTGGGAACAGTCGGTGCTCCGCCGGTCAGGGCGATATACATGGCCGTTCCCAACGTGACCAACAGGACAACAGTCAGTAGCGCGTGCAAATATTCCATCTATAGATGCCCGGTCAAAATTGAGCCAAGCATGATGAGTCCGAGCCCGAGAATAATAATGCCGGCAATCAGGTGCAGGTAGCGCAGCTTGCTCTGCCGCCAAGACTCTGCCTTGTCGGCCGTGGTCAATCCGAGCGTTACGGCTAACGTGATAATTATCATCGGCAGAATGAACACTGCGTTATACAACGCCAAGTACCAGAGTGCGGCACTGTGTGAAGAGGATGTGGACAGCAAACCGAGGATAACTACATAAGGACCGGAAGTGCAGGGCAACAGAAACAGGCTCACCAGGAAACCAATAAAGAATGCCCCTGGCACTGAAGTTACGCTGCGAATTAGCTTCTGTAGTTTTGGTCGCCAAGACAGGGGCACTTCCATTACGAACCATCTACCGTACCAGAGCCAGTCTTTAAGATTGAATAGGCCGATGATGATAGCCAATATAGCCACTACTATATAGAAGATACGCGACAGCCCGGACGCCGCTACAGCCGAATACAGACCCAGCCCCATCAGGTAATACGAGATATATATAGAAATCGCGAACGCCAAGCCGGCAAAAAATGCCCGCCGGCGATTGCTGGAACCTAAGATGGTTGTAATTAAAATAATGAGAACCGCGAACGCGCATGGATTTATCGCATCCACTGCCGCTCCAGCAATTACGGCCGGTAAGGTGATTTTATTCATCCCGCTGCTCGATGATTCCATTTTTTCCGCTTGTGGGGCGGCATGTTGAGGTGGCGTATCCGGATTGCTTGAATCGGACGGATTCTGCGGTTCTGTGTTTGGCTCAACACTTGGCTCGGGTTCCGGCACTGTTTCCGCTGGAACGGGTTCCGGCACTGTTTCCATTTCAGGATTTGCGGGTGGCTTTGTTGGGGCGGCGATTGCCAAACCCTCTCGGTACAACAAATCACAACTAGAAGACGAACACTGCTCAATTTTTTCCGTCAGTCGAGCCTGGTCAAAGCCCCTGATTGACTCGTCACCAATAAAAATGGTCGGAACCGCACCTGCCTCGATTCCGTATTGATTTGCATACTCAAAAAATAACGGAATATTTTCGCGGTCTGCATATACCTCAAATTTATGCAGGCGCAGATTCGGGTAACCGTTACTCTTCAGCTGGTTCAAATAGTCGATGGCTCGATGACAATGTGGGCAGGTATTGCCGTAGAACATCACCACATCGACATTTTCCGCGGCATACACCGTGGGCGCAAATAGCAAGAAACAGGACGCACTAGCTAAGGCGAGCATTACTGAAAACAGGTACTTCATAACGACAAATCGAATTAATCTACTTAATTTTTATGGCCTTTCCCTGGGTGAGCGCTTCGGCCACCTTAGAGCGGGCGGAGTTCAGCGAGCGTTGCAAGGTGCTTTGCGACACCTTCATCTTTCCGGCCGCCGTGGTTTGATCCATGCCTTCATGGTCACACAGTCTGAGCGCCTCCAGCTCTTCCAGCGTCAAGTATACATCTTCAAGTTGGCGAAGTGGAATACCTTGCGGTTTAAAGTAGGTTGTGTTGGGCTCGAAGTTAATACGTCGGCCACGCCTCGGTCTTACCATATAATGGCGGTCATTATTATGTTATGAATATATACCCATAATTATCTACTGTCAAATCATCTTTAAAAAAATGGTATATTATATTCAATCATCCTGATTAGGATATATGCCCGAACAAAACAATGCGATTAAGGAAACTGGCTGCTGCTCGATATTTGATCTCGATCGGTGGAACGAAAAGGAGCACCATTGGGAAGATAGGATTTTTTTACGTCGGCCGGTGAGAGCAATATTTCACATGCCGATTAATTTTGGCAGGGTCATTACCGGAGTCTGGAAAAAACTGGAAACGGTCAATGGCCAACCGGAAAACCCAATTGTTCTGTCCGAAGAAAAGTCCATGTGGGGTTCGGATATAATGATTGAGACCGCCAAAAACATTCCGGGTGAGGACATGGTGCATCTATCTGGCGCTTTTGTGTCCAAGGTTTTTGAGGGGCCGTATAAGGATCTAAAAAAATGGCTCGGTGAAATGGGGCACTATATGGAAGGGAGGGGACAAGATATCGAGAAGATGTATTTTTGGTACACGACCTGTCCGAAGTGCGCCAAGACCTACGGCAAGAATTACGTGGTTATTTTTGCGAAAATTGCATGAGCAGCATTGAATGCGAAATCCGAAGTTTTCTGAGTGACCAGAAGTATAAAGAACTGCTGGAATTTTTTGAGCGTGAGGCTGAGTTTGCGGGGGAGGAGAATCAGGTCACATATTATTTTGATTGCGAGCAGGATTTACGGATTCAGATGAGTAATGATGAGGCCAAGCTGTGGCTAAAGATGGGTACCATGCATGACGATGCGCGCGAGGAGATAGAGGTGAAATTCATGCGGGGAGATTTTGCCACGCTGGAGCGGTTGATAACCTCTCTCGGCTACAACGTAGAGATAAAGTGGTTTCGGAAACGCCGGCGGTATCTGTGGCGCGGCACTAAGGTGACGCTGGATCAGACCGAGGGCTACGGAAAGATAATCGAAATTGAGCGCCTGGGCACGGAGGAAACGCAGGACGAGATTCTATGCGATTTACGCGATTTGTTGGGCGAGTTGGATATTGCGCCGACGCCTCGCGAGGAGTTCAATCGAAAGTTTGAGCACTATCGGAATAACTGGCGAGATTTGGTGCGTGAGAAGACGGTGCAGTGAGGGAGGCAAAAAGTTGGAAGAGCCCGGAAAGAGAAGGACAGCAGGGCGTGCCAATGCAACCATGAACTCTGCCATCCTCCCGCATTTATACTTTATAATTTTTTTGGCCGATAAAACTGTTTAGTTGGCTTTTGCCCGTGTTTTTCGCTCAGAGACTGCCGTTCAATTCGTAGGCGTGTCCAATTTAAAGGGCCGCCTGTTTTTATTCAGGCGGCCCTCTATTTTTGTTTTTATTTTTGTTTGCCGCGGTTTCAGCGGTCCTTCCGAAACCGTCCGACGGAGGGTTTTCTCCGCGACTGTGCGCGCCCCTCTCCATTTAACGCGGACAGTCTAGAAAGGTTGTAAGTTGGGAGTGCGGAAATACTGGGTGCGTGAGGCTTCTACTTGTGTAGAGTCTGGCGCTGTCAAGTCGGCCTGCCGGTTCCTGCGGAATTTAATTGATAGTTAAAGTATTTACGATTTGTGTGCGAATATCGTTACAGCCGCTATCCTCGCTTGCGCCACAACCACTTTCGAATACCAGCCAATTATTGTTTAAATCAAGCGGGTACAGGTTTCCGTCGGCTATGCATACGTCGAAATCGTTTTTGAATTCCTCTAGTGATTCGTATCCTGGGCCATTCGCAATCACTGTTACGGTATAGATCGTTGGTTCCCTAGATGTGTCTCTATGCAAGAAGCTGTAGCGATGACCGCGTTGGTATTTGAATTGCTCCAGCCGTTCGGTGAAATGTTCGCTGGTTAGGTTCGTGCCGCATTGTGCAGACGTATTCGCTAACGTTTCTGACGTGAATAATTCTCGAACCAACAGCAGTCCGCGTTCGGTCACTGCGCCAATCTCACCCAAATCGTAAGTTATTGGATAGTCTGGATTGCGCATCGTTTCTGGTTCCGTGGCGGCACTGTCGTTTTCACCGTCTTCGCTGACCATTTCGGTCTCAGAAATTCCGGCCGCCTGATCTTCGCTGGTTGTCGTTGGTGCTTCGGTTTTTTTTCCGCATCCCACACCGAGTATGGCCACAGTTGCGAAAATAATTAGTAATCGTTTCATAGGGATTCATTTCTTCATCGCCTACATTATAGCACATATCCACAGGGCTGTTTTTTAGCGGCATATATTGATATGTGTGTAAATTGTTGATAAATATTTATATTATCTTTTATTTTAGCGAAAAAAAAGAGGTAAAAGGCAAGGCTAGTCAAATCGTTCGTTATGCGATTTTAGGCTGTGGGAAGCATGCCCGTCAGTCGCATGCAGTTCACGGCGAGAACATCGGAGAATTGGAGTTGATCGGGCTTTTTGATTCGAATCCGAACCAAATGCTTTTGGTGGAATCGGCTATCGAACGCAACACGACTGTTCGATATGCAGGATTGATATCACGTTACCGGCCAGAGGGAGGGCGGTGTGCCGTCCCGCGACCAGGGGCAGAGCTTGACCGTAAATTTTTTTACAAGCACGCTTAATGTGCGCTCTTTTTATAGGGGAAGACATGACTGACACCAGCAACGGAGTCCCTGGAAACTCGAAATTGATTGTGACAGCGCTGCATAAAAAAATGTACGAGCAATTTAATCAGCGACTGACCGAAATGGCTCGCAAAAAAATTCTCGAGGGCATTTCATCCGGCCAGCTATTTGGTCTAATCATGGATTTGGACGACCGCATTTGGCGCGCGCATATTGATATGGGTCCGCATGTTTCTCCGCCCGGTCCGCCCAATCCACTCGGCACCGTGAAACGAGCATTTTTCGGTATCGTGCGACGTTCAGAGATTCAGCACATCATCGATATGCTGCCGGCGTTCGAAAGCTATTTTTCAGAACCACCTCGGCTCGGTCATATTCCCGTTCTGGTGTTGGCCGCCGGCATGGCCTCGCCATATTCTGTCCATTGGGGCGCTGAACTGGAGTTTGAGTGGGAGTAATCAAAAAACCGGTCCGATACGGCCGGTCTTTTTAATTTTCTGACTGCTCTGCCCGCTGTCTCATGAGTACCTGTCGGCGCTGTGGCTATGGTCAGGTGATTTGCGAGAATCCAGGCGGGACGCACTTTGCAAGCCAATCAACCGGCTGTTTTTCGGGCTTAGTTTTTGCGGCAGCCGCTTGCCGACCCTGCTTGCGCCGCCATTTTTTTGATTTTTGATTTAGTGCGCCAATACTTTTCTGTAATATCCAATGTGCATAGAGCGTATAATTATGCGTTTCCAGCTTATTTTTCTTTATTTATAGCAAATAAATCGAGCCACAAACTCGCTACGTACACCCCAAATATGATATAATGAATGTAGAACGGAATCGATTGTATGGCGAAAAAGAAGGAATCAAAAGCAAAAATATTGGTCATCGACGATGACGAGTTTTTGGCGGGTATCTACATCATGACTTTGGAAAAAGCTGGGTTTGAAATAGTGCTGGAGAAAGATGGACCGTCCGGACTCCGAGCGGCGCGGAAGCAGAAACCCGACGCCGTTATTTTAGATATTCTCATGCCAGGCATGGACGGTTTTCAGGTACTTAGAGAACTCAAAGACGACAAAATCACCAAGAATATTCCGGTGATGATGCTGACCACGCTCAGCCAGCGGGAAGATCAAGAGATGGGTTTGGCAGAAGGTGCCGCCGTTTATCTGACCAAAACTACGTCACTGCCGGACGAAGTCGTAGCCGAACTAAATAATTTACTTGGTGATTAGCTAAGATCATGGACGCTCTTATCGTGCAAAATTCGTTAGCCTACGGCTCACTGGCTGTTGTTCTGCTGTTGCTTTCGTTCGGGGTTTGGGTGGCGATTGAAGGGCGGAGTGAAGATAAGCATCTGACATTTGCCGGGGTAATTATTTCTGTGGCGTTGTGGCTGTTGGCCTTTGCCATGTGGCGCCTGCCCACGCTGTCTGACCAAGATATTTTCTGGCTTAGGTCGCTATATTTTTTTGGGTCACTGATTCCGGCATTTTATTACCTGTTTAGCCTATCGTATCTGTTTAGGCACCGACTGCCGAAACTGATTTGGCCGGTAGTTTTATTGCCTAACGTGATAATCGGTTGGTTCGCCTATTCAAGTGGCTATATAGCTAATGCAGCTCGGTTTACGTATTCACTTCTAGGCGGCGGTCGTACGTTATTCGCCGTCCATTTTGCGCTGTTCGTGATGGCGTCACTGTTGGTGCTGTTCTATTCGTCGCGAATTCGAAAGGATATTGACCCAAAGGAATTGTTTCCCGTGATTGCCGGTGCGATTATCGCTTTCCACTCGGTGTTTGGGGTGCTTTTCAGTTCCGTCATGGCGCAGAACGTAAGTTATCTGATGACCGTGGTGTCGCTGATCGGCGGCATCATAATTATCGTGCCGTTTATTATTCAGCGTCGGTTGTTGGTTGACCTTCGTTTGGTGGGCGCAGAAGTATTGATACTGATTGCGCTGTTTGTATTCATCACGGATATCGTGGCATCGGCAGAAACCCCTTTCGATTTCATGTTTCGATTGGCGGTATTGGTGCTGTTGATTTTTTATGGCGCCATGACCACGCGCGTATTTGTAAAAGAGATAAAGCAGTTACAGCGCAGCGAGGCGATGCAGGAGCAGATAATTCGCATGAACGGTCGTTTGATTGAAGCAGACCGACTTAAGACCAAGTTCGTTTCGCTGGTCGCACATCAGATGCGCTCGCCGCTTACGTCAATGCATATATATCTGAACATGGCGCGAAACGAGGAGTTCGGCAAAGTTCCTAATAAACTGGATGACATTCTGAAACAGAATATGGATGTGCTGGAGCGATTGATTAAAACATCTAAGACCTTCCTGGATGTGGCGCGAATCGAAATGGGGCGAATCGAATTATTCGAAGCTGAAACTGATTTGGGCGCGTTGGTACAGCGCCTGAAGACCGAGATGGAGCCAATGGCAAAAAATAGCGGCCTGACCATCAAATGCGAAGTCATGTCTGATATTCCTCCAGTGGTATGTGATGCCGGCGCGATTTTTCATGTGTTGGCTAACATGATTGATAACGCGATTAAATACACGTCCAAAGGTGGAATCTCGCTAAAAGTTTCAGCAAAAGACGGCTGGGCCAAAGTGTTGGTGGTGGACACCGGCATGGGCATGACCGAAACCGACTTAGATTCCGTTTTCCGTATTTTTGAGCGTGGCATGTCTGCGGTTAAGCTTGAATCCAAGGGTGAGGGCTTGGGCGTGTTTATTGCCAAGCAGTTTATCGATGCGCATGGCGGCAAGATGATCGTTAAGTCAGCGGGTAAGGATAAGGGTTCAACTTTTGGATTCAGTATTCCGGTTGAGGGTCAGGAGAATAAACTGATTGGAAATAAAAAGTAATTTTAGTAAAAAATCGGGCTTTATGGTGCCGATTTTTTATGTTGTCTCGTTCAGTATATTTGTTCAGGGAAGGCAATCCGTCGCTAGAATTATTCAAGAAATGTGATATAGTATAGGTAAACAAACATTAAAAATAAAAAATTTATATGTCAGTCCGCTCGGTCGCTTTTTGTCTAAAAAGCTTTTATCGCACACCTCCTTATTGTTTGGGGTGGTTTTTATTTATTTTTCGTTTTTTGGCGCATCAGTTAGTGCAGCGACCTGTCCGTGGGCCGGGGGAGACTATACGCTCAGTTCAAACTATACGTTGTCAGCCGCAGCTACGGCATATGATTGTTCAGGGGTGTCGTTGGTCGTTACGAGCGGGGTGACGTTAACTTTGGACGGTAATGCCCCAGCCGGAGAATATGCAGCGCTGCAGTTGTTAAATTTAGATGTGCAGAGCGGGGGCGTGGTTAGCGCTACTGGCGAGGGATGGGTTCGGACCGGCGGTCCCTCTAGCGCAGGTCCGGGCGGTGGCACCTGTGGTGCTAGTTATGGTGGTGGTAGTTACGGCGGTGTTGGCGG
>CAZAOV010000004.1:31610-79679 GCA_964486995.1 uncultured Gammaproteobacteria bacterium
TACGGCGGTGTTGGCGGCTCAACTTACGGTAGTGCAACTGCTCCGACCGATTTTGGTTCTACGGGTTGCGGGCGTTATGCTGGCGGTACGGCTGGCGGAGTTGTGCGTTTGGACGTGATTGAAACCATGAACAATGACGGCGCCATTGCAGCTCATGGTGTGCAGGTAAATCATTCAGCTGGTGCCTCTGGAGGTTCGGTTTACGTTACGGCAGGGACAGCCAGCGGAACCGGCTATTTCGGTGCGCGCGGCGCCAACGGTTGGATGAACTATGAAGGCGGCGGTGGAGGCGGCGGTCGTATCGCGATTGTGGCCGACGTGTTTACTGGAACCTATTCATACAACGTTAACGGGGGGGTTCGCGCCAGTTCGGCCGGCGGCGGCAACGGCAGCGCAGGAACGGTTTACGAAAGTGACAGAGGTCCTGATTTCATTGATATTTCATCTAGTCCCGCATCGCCATTTTCAGCGGATAGCGTGACCATCAGCACGACCGCGTACGACATGAATAATCTTTCGTCGATTACCATATATTTGGATTCGACGGATCTGGCCGCACCGCAGAATACCTGCACGCCGGGCGGTGTTGATACGGCGACCTGTGATTTGGTTGTCGGAACGCTAGACCCAGGCGAGCATATTATTTATGTCGAGGCCGAGGACTCAAATTTTGAGTCGTCGGTCGCTAGCGCCACTTTTTGGGTGTTTGATGAGTTGTCGCCGGTGATTGAAGAATTAGTCGCGATTCCAGCCACGCCGAACTGGATCGATGATGTAACGTTGTCTGCCACCGCATCGGATGCGGACGGTATAGACGCGATAGATTTGTATCTTGGCTCGACCGACCCCGGCAACTTGCGAGGGGGCTGTGCGCCGGCTGGCGGTTCACCGCAGACTTGGGATATTGTAGTTGGGCAGCTGGCAGCCGGCCAGCACGAATTATTTGTCGTTGCCGAAGACATGAGCGGCGCGACAACCGAGGAATCGTCAACGTTTACTGTGGTCGGTGACTCTGGCGGAGGCAGAGACGGCGGCGCCACGCCGCAGCAGGCTCA
Source organism: uncultured Gammaproteobacteria bacterium (assembly GCA_964486995.1). Lineage (GTDB taxonomy): Bacteria > Patescibacteriota > Patescibacteriia > SG8-24 > SG8-24 > JAHJAU01. The sequence continues at coordinate 32,666 of CAZAOV010000004.1, forward strand.
TGAGTGTTCCTTACCCAAAATTTTGTTGAATGATCCGAACGGCGGAGAGTTGTTGCAGGCTGGTCAGGAGTTTACTGTTTTGTGGGGCGCATCTGGCTGTGACGGCGCCAACGTCAATATTGATTTATCGACCAACAGCGGCTTGTCATACGACACCGATATAGTGTCCGGCGTGCAGGCTTCGTCTGGATATTACAAGTGGACCGTACCGAGCGATGTTGATTCTCTTTATGCACGCATCACGGTTCAGCTGATGGACAGTTCCGAGGTGGTGGCCAGCGATGCAAGCGAGGCAGATTTTTGCATCGGCAACCCTGAGCCGGAGCTGGATATCGAGGAGTGCACCGAAGACGAATGGCATTGCAGTGATTGGGGCGAGTGCGAGGATGGCGAGCGAACACGAACCTGCCAATTAGCACTGGATTGTCCGGGTGTTGAAAGTGAGGCTCCTGTCGAGAGCGAGATTTGCGTGGTGTTGCCGGTCTGTATCGAGGACGATTGGAATTGCGGTGCTTGGGGCGAGTGCGAGCCAACACAAATTCAGCAGCGCATTTGCGAGCTTGTGGTCGAGTGTGAGGGCGCTGATGAGGTCAAGCCGGACGAATGGCGGGCCTGCGAACTGCCGCTGGCCGAGCCTGAGCCAGAGCCTGTAGAAGCAGTACCGACCAACGAGCAAGATGCTTTTGTAGAACCGGATGTCGTTGAGCCAGGTGGGGAAACCGAAGATAACAGCTTTAGAACTGGGGTTTCGAACCAAATCGAACCAGAGCATCAGCCGCAAGTAGGCGAAGAAGATGGGAACGATGACGGTGGTGCGGATACCATCCACGATAAATTAATGCGAAATCAGGTTCTGACTCCAGAAGAAGCTTTGGCTGGTATGCGCGATTTTGGTCCGCAAGTTAACTTCGACCTGCAAGCCATGAGCGATCAGGCCAAGCTACGTTATGCCGAGGTCTATTTACAGAATCATGAATGCGAAGCGCTGGGCATCATTGTCAAAGAGGACTGCGTTGAGCATTTGCGGGAGCAAAACGACGGTGTTTTTCCGGGTTGCGAAACTTTGAGTCCAGAAGATTGCGAGCATCTGCAGCGCGTGTCGCTGGCTGGCTACTTGACCCGCGACGCCATAGAAGGCGTAGATGAAGCCGTGAACGAGATGGCTCGCACTGGAAACATTATGGAGATTCCGGGTGTCACGGCCATCAGCGAGGGCTATGCTGATAAGTCTAACGTCATGATGTTGCAATCCATTCAGTCGGACGAAGCAAAGACGTCGCCGTTTGTAATGTTCATCGCGCCGTCGGCAGAACAGAAATTGGACAACTGGGCGCCGCCCGAACAGATCGGCCAACCGCGCGCCGGCGGAAAGGTTGAGGGTGCTTTCAGTGCGCGCGCCGTCCTGCAAGGTGAAGATGCCCCGGGCGGGCTGAATTTTAGCGGTTATTGCGAACCAGATAACGTATGCTATTTGTTTCTGTATTCGTACGTTCCGGTCGTGACTGCGATCTCCACTGATGAAAACGGCGAGTATGTCGCTGACCTAGGTGACGCAGTAGCCGACGGTCGTCACTTGGCGCAGGTGGTAACCACCGACCAGGAAGGCAACGTCGTGAAGAAGAGCGAACCCGATCCATTCTTCGTGCGGGAAGGCAGGGCGGTAGATGAAAAAGTGTATCTAGGCGAAGGGCTGTATGAAGGTGTGAGCGACGACATAATTCCATTCGACGCCTTCCTGAACAACTTGCGACAGTATGCGCTGCTGTTGGTGCTGATGTTCGTGTTCATTGTCGGATTAGGCTGGACATCGGTCGCCCGTCGACGCGGACGAGCAAAATAGAGAATAACCTAAAGGCGAACTGAGATGTTCGTCTTTTTGGTTTAGAAAATTATGTAAGCGAGGTTGAGGGTGGGGAGCAGGAGTGAGGAGCTAGGAGTTTCAAAAAAGCGGTGTCCGACGGGAGCATAAAAACTGTCAGACTTGTTTTAGCGGGGTCGGTACTGCCGTCGCTTTATAAAGTCTGACGGTTATTGTGCAAGCGCGTCCATGAAAGGACACATTAGTCTAATCTCCTCGCTCCTTATCCCCGCTTAATATCGATGATCCGCGTTCTTTAAATACGGAGGGCCTCATGCTATATTCTAATCGATAACCGCTTTCTATTATGAGAAACACCAGAATTTTTTTCATCGTTATGTTTATGGCTGCGGCGTTGTTGTTGTTCAGCGGTTGTGGTTTGGGCAACGAAGTGGGGGCACCAACTCAGCCGCCAACTCCGCCGGCGACCGAGGCTGATGAGGAGCCGGAAGAGTCGGCCACCGAAGAGCTTGGGGGTGCATTGCCAGCTGACAGCTACACCTTGGATGAAGTTGCCACGCACGACAATCCAGACGATTGTTGGCTGGCGATTGACGACAAAGTATATGACGTAACCGGATATGACGCTCAGCATCCGGGTGGCAACGCGGTTTACGAAGGCTACGGCACAGATGCGACCGAGCTGTTTGAGACTCGTCCGATGGGGTCGGGTACGCCGCATTCTGAACGCGCACGAAGCTTCCTGCCGAATTTTGAAATCGGCGTAACGGTGACGGAATAATCACAAAGTGAAGCGGTATAGCTTGCCTCTGCCCGCGGAAAGCCGAGGATGCGCTTGCTGTTGTGGGCAGAAATGAGAACTCTGCCGCTGCGAAATTGCTCGGGGTTGTTTAGCGGCTTTCTGAGCGGCTACTCGGCGAACTCCAAACATCCTTGAAGATATTTGAGCGGCGATTAGTCAATAAAAAAGGACGATCATTACGGTCGCCCTTTTTATCACGGCTGTAGGCGAAAAACTGTCAGACTTGTTTTAAGATGGCGGCTTAAAGTGCGTCGGCAAATACTGCGGACAGCAGGCGGATTTTATCGAGTTCTATATCAAGCTTCTTCAGTTTCCGTTAGGGTTGCGACCAACGTGTAGTCGAAACTCTCGACAATCAGCTCGAGCAGTTTGGTCGAGTCGCGGCGCGCTTCGGTGAACAGGCGCTCGTCGGTCGAGATAGAAGTGTGCGCTTCTTCAAGCAGTTGTTCTAGTGCACGGTTATGGTCTTCATTCGGATCGTTGTCGGTGAGCCATTTCAGTACGCCCTGCTGGGAATCCACTTCGATGGCGCCATACTGGCTGGCGTCTAAGATTTCTGCGCGCGGCACTGCGATAGCAACGGTTTTATCCCTGTGGTTTACGACGATACTATTCTCGTCCAGTCCGGCGAGATTAACGCCGATATCGATACGGACCGTTCCTCGGGCCTTCACGGTCTGACCCCAGAGCATATTAGACCAGGCCGAGCCCTTATCGACTGATATCTCCACCTCTTCGTAAATGATGGCGGATTTGGTCACCACGAAATAATTGTCCGCGATGCGCTCTAGGATCGCCCGTGAAGTAATTGTTTTTTCTTCCGGCTTACTGAACAAGCCAAACTTAACGGTTATAATTAGCGCCGCGATTGCCAGCGCGACAAAACCGATAGCGTATAAATATCCTTTCATTGTTCTAATATAAAATCGATTACCTCTTTATGATAACCGATTTTTGCTGTTTTTATCCAGCTTGAGTGCCGTAGCTCCGTCGTATCGGGTTGGTTGGTCCTGCAAGGAAGGGGATGTCCAACTCTGATGCTGCCTGGCCGTGTTTTTCATTATGAGTGGGCTGCACTCTAAAAAATACCGGACGACGGTCCGGTATTTGGTTGATCTTTTTAGCGTCGCGGACGGCATACTATATAGCGCTCTTTGAGTAATTCATAGCGTTCTCGGGTGCGAGCGTTTATTGCACCGGGAGAGTCGAGCACGTACTCGCGGTCGCGTTCTTCTCCCCCAGGAACCACGGTTCCTTCGGGGAATTGGTCGTGCGTCAAATCCAGGGTTTCTCCGGACGGCAGTAGGTTGTAGTAGTGCGAACCGAATCCTTCGACCACGCTGCGCAGCAACTTGCCGCCGAATAAGTCCTGCACCAGCAGAGCGGTCACCGCGCACTGGCCGACCGTAGGGTTGTTCGGCGTCCAACGCTTCATGTCGCCGGGGGATGCGGTGTCTGGGCACCAGGCCGCTCGGAAACGTGGCAATGTTTTCTGAAGTGCTTCTTCAAGACGGTGCTCGGATGAGTTGTCACTCATATCAAATACCTCCGCCCCGATCTTACAATATTAGCTTAAATAAGTCAAGAATTAACCCTATGGGCTTGACGTGTTCGCGCGACTGTAGTGACTTGTTCAGTCCCGCTAGGCTGTGGTAGCCCCGGGTTTTTCAGTGTTCCTTGCAAGGAGATGGTAAATGCAGCGTTTTGGTGATACCCGCAGAGAGCGTCGTCTTCCGAGTGGTCATCGGTATATGACCAATGGTCGGCTGAGCGTCATGGTGCATATGCCACGCGCGACCAAGTCTCGTCGCGATTCGGCTAGTCACGAAGTGGTGAGCGGTCTCGCTCCAACCAATCCGGTGCTGGTGCATCGGGTGGACGACTACCCGGCCGCGCTCGAGCGCTGGCCGTCAGCAGCCCAGAGCGCAACATGACCAGCTGGTTCGTGGAAGCGATGGTCGGCCGCATGATGTGGTTCGACTTCCGCGACGCGGCCCAAAGTACCGCTCATCATCTCGCCGCCATCATCAACGCGCAGAGCATCAATGCGCTCACCGGTCAGAAGGAGGTCGGTCGGTCGGTCGGTCGCAGATGAAGCAGCTCACCGAATGCCCGATTCACGGACATCAGTTCGAGGATCCGCTCTCAAATATTTTGCTTTGCATAAGTAAAAAAGCCGAAAAGCGGTGTTTTCAAGCGCTCAAGCTCAAGATGTTAAATATTTGTCCTATCTAAGCCCAAATATCGTAAGTTTCAAAAAAACGTGATATAATATGTATAGGTCATAAAAAGACCAAAAACCCCAAAATAAACAAAAATTATGTCCAATCCACGGCAAAACCGTACGTAAGCTGCTTGCTTTTTTTGCGAGCGGTTTTTTGTTGGTCGGATATGTATATCAATATAAAAACCCCACTTAATTCCCATAACCGGGACTCATATGAGTGAAGCAATATCAAAAAAGGTGGGAATTCTCGGAGGCGCGATGCTGGTCGCGGTACTGGGAATTCTAGCCGTTCCTGCGTCAGCGAACGCAGCGATTAACTTTGAATCAGTTGAATCTGATCAAAATGGCGGCGGCTCAGGTGGTAATACCACAATCGAGATTGACGCTCCAGCTGGCATCGAGGAGGGCGATTTCTTAATTGCCGGAATCGCGTACGATGGCGGCAACAACGAAACCATCACGCCGCCAGCCGGCTGGGTGGAAATTGAGGACGAAAATAAAGGCAATCAAGTTGGTGTGGTAGCCTATTACAAGATTGCTGGCGATTCTGAGCCGGGTTCATATACCTGGGGCATCAGCTCAAGCGAAGCGGCCGCTGGTGGCATTTTGCGCTATAGCGGCGTTGATACCGATGACCCGATTCACGCTTGGGAATCAGACGACGGTAAGAGCAATAATTCGCATTTTGATGAAGTCACCACCACTATCGACGATACCGTTGTGGTAATGTTTGGTGCGATTGATAGCTCGAAAAATTACTCCACACCGGCCGGTCTAACAGAACGTTTCGATACCAAGCACGGCAACGGCGGTCCTGGTTCGGTTTGTTTTGAGCTAGAATGGCCTGATGCTGGTGAGACTGATGATTACAGCTCTAACCACGGCATTAACGATGACTGGGCCACCATGACTATCGCTCTTACTCCGGCTGCAGAAGGTCCGCCAGTTGGTGCCGACGCTGGTAATTATCAGCGACCGAGCGGTGTGCTTGACCTGCCGAACGGTGGTGAGGAGCTGCATGGCGGCGACAGCTATATGATTTTCTGGGGCGCTTCCGGCACTGACGCGCAGGGTGTGAATTTATTGCTTTCGACCGATGGTGGTAGTACATATCCGACCACCATCGCTGCCGGACTGAGCGTTGGTAACGGCTACTATAACTGGACTGTTCCGGTTGACGTGGACACCACCGAGGCGCGTGTTCGTTTGGAAGTCACTGACGGTCCGGGTAGCGTGTTGCTGAGCGACGAGAGCGATTCCAATTTCACAATCATCCCGCCAGAAGAACCGCAGGAGCCGGGTGAGCAGTTTGACCCGCAGGGTGTCGGGGCAGGTGTGCTGAGCATCGACGATAACCAGAATATTCCGACCGAAGACGGTGTCTGGCACTGCACTCCGGGCATGCTGATGATTGGTTCGGCGGAGACGGTTTACTATTGTGGTCGCGACCTGAAGCGCTACATGTTCCCGAATCGCAAGACATACGAAAGTTGGTACGGCGATGATTTCTCTCGCGTTGTCGAGATGCCCGACGAGGATATCGAGAAGATTCCAGCTGGCGGTATCGTGACGTATAAGCCGGGTTCACGAATGCTAACCCATCCGAACATCGATGAGGTGTATGTGGTGGGTGAGAATAGCGTGCTGCACCTGGTTCCGTCCGAGGCCGTAGCGTTCATGCTATACGGTCCGTCCTGGAAGACCTATGTCGATGACATTCCGCCGCAGTTCTTCGTGTTATACACCATCGGTGAGCCGCTGAACGATGACGGTACGCTTTCCGCGGAGGTCTCGCTGGAGTCTGGCGACACACTCTGGAGCGTAGTCGAAAAGACCGCCGATGATTTGGGTGTTGATGCCGATGTTGGCGAGCTCGCCCGTGCGGTAGCTGAGCGCAACAACCTGTCCGTGCCAGAATGGGGTATTACTGGCTGGCAGAACGCGCGTTCGCTTTCGACCGGTTCACGACTCGACTTGGGTCCGGTGTTCGAAGCATTGCAAAATCGCTAGCTCGACTAGACAATAATCAAAATCCCCCTCGGATTGAGGGGGATTTTTGATTTTGGTTCGTTACTTGATCAGCGTGTTCAGCAGTTCGATTTCTTGTTGCAGTTCTTGGTCGCCGACTACGGCCATTTCTTTTTGTAGGTGATTGCGGAATTTTGTGAACAGCGCGATATATTCTGGCGAGACCGTGAGTTTGGTCGAGCCGCGCTCCCATTCGCTCAGGGTTTCGGTGATAGTGCCGATGTCTTGGAACGAACGGATACCGTCGGTTTCGTTCGAGAGCGGTTCAATGTCGCGCGGGGTGCGCGCTTGGCGGTGCTCGTCGATGACCCAAGAGCGCAGCAGGTCGGCGTAGCGTGCGAGCAGGACGCCTTTGCGCACGCCGGTGTTGTCGTGGTCGCCGGGTGCGACATCGGCAAAAGATGCTTGCGCCGAATTGCTGAATGCGTTCAGGTCGAGATCCAGATACTCAGCAGTCAGCGTGATGTTCGGGTCATCGCCGGTCTTCTCGAGTCGCAGCACGATGATACCACCGCGCGCACCCTCGGCCGTGGTTTCGGTCGGGAACAGCGTGCGTACGTGTATGATTTCACCGGTCGACAGGTCGGCGTCCGGCGAACCGTACACTTCTTCTATTTTGTATCCCGGAGCATCGACGTTCAGCTTGAGGTCGAATACCAGCGGTGACACCATGTGGTCGAAGCCTTTGTCCATGCGGTCCACGAATTCTTTGACCGTGAACACCGAGTAGTAGTTGCCACCGCGAACTTTGGTGATGTCCTCCACCAGGTCGGTCTGGAAGTCCAGGCCGACGCCAATAAACGTGGTGTAAACTCCGCGCTCGGCATTGGCTTCACTTATCTGAATAAAATCATCGGTTCCGTAGCGTCCGCGGTTGGGCATGGCGTCGGTCAAAACAATCATGCGTTGCTCGCGGTTCGAACTGAGTTCGATTTCGCTGTACATCTGGTCCGCCAGTCTCATGCCAGCTTCCATGTTGGTGCCACCTTGCGGGCGAATCTCCAAGACGTGCGACTTAATGGCGGCCATATCCGTGTCGCCGACGCGCGATAGCGGTTTGGCTAGGTGCGCTTGATCATTGAACAGCACTATGCCGAAGCGATCGTCTTTTTCGAGATGTTCAGTCAGTGCAACCACCGCTTCGTTGGCCGCCTGCATTTTATTTTTGGCTAGCTCCATTTTTTCCAGCGCCGGAGGCTCATCGTCGTAGTAGTAGCCGGCCATGTTCGCAGACATGGAGCCGCTGATGTCGAGCACCACGATTAGGTCGAGCGGTTTGCGTTCAAAGTCGGATACGTCCAAACCAGAGTTCAGGCCGACCGCCAGATACGTATTTTCTTCGCCGGAAATGGGGTCGGCGGATATGGCGCGCAGGTAAGTCGGGCAGAACAGTTCGGTGCACCCCTGGTCTGCTGTGGTGTCAAAGAAATAATCGTAGAACAAACCCTCCGGAGTGATGGCGGTAGTTTTCGGTAGAAAGCCGCTTTGGATGTTCTCACGAAACGTCACGGTATCCTTGGCGCCGCCGACCGCAAAGCCCATTTTAATTTTTGATAACGAGGCAGCCGGTGCTGACGGTGCGGCATCAAAGCCGATAGCGCCGCTAGATCCCAGGCCCAAATTAAATCCACCGCTGCCGCTACCGTAACTGCCGGAGTGGCTCGGTGCAGGTGGCGGGGGGGATGCTTTATTGACCGCCGCATATTCAACTTTAAATTGCCAGTCGTCTTTGCCTAGGTCCACGATGCTGGCAACACGCAGTCCGGTTTTCTGCACGATTTGCGGTGACATGATGCCGACCGCCAGCAACGCGACCATCACCATTACACCTGCCGGCGCCAATACGCGCGGGCGCACTAAGCCTCGGACAAATCCCACCAGCGCATTGCGCCAGCTGAAGCCGAAACCAAGCTGTTTCTTAAGCTTGCGGCGGTGTCGGAGGTTCGGCCGTACCCAACGCAGCTCGCTTCTGTAGATTCGCTTGAATATTTTTTGCATGTTCATACGTTCTCTTCCGTTAATTCCACACGCAACTGCCGATGCAGTCGCGAGAAGCGTTGTCGTAATGCGTCCGGTTCCTCGCCGAGCGCCTCAGCCATCTCTCGATAAGTCATCCCGTCCACGTATTTCATAGCCAACAACGCTTTCATTTCTGGCTTTACTTTTTTCATTATGATCTCTACTTCCAGTTGTACGCTGACGCGACCGAGCGTTTGAGTGGCCGCAGACTTGTCCGGCAGTTCGAACACCTCGTCGAGCGACACGGTCGGCCGTTTGGTCCGCCAGTAGTTCAAGATTTTAAACCGAGCGATGCCGGTAAGCCACTGACGCAAGTTGCCGCGCTCCGGATCGTACTGGTCGAGTTTGTCGAGCGCAGTCAAAAAAACCTCGGACACCAAATCCTCGGCGTCTTCTCGGTGCGGTACTCGATACGCCACGTACCGGTACACATATTTGTACAGGCTGGAGTACTGTCGTTTGAATTGTCTTAAGTTAGGATTCATAGTCATGGATTCTGTAGGTGCCTACACTGTATCTTAACGTGAACCAGGGTTTTTGTGACATTTTGTGTTAAAGAATCGATAAGAACTTGATTTGTGGACAGTTTTCATTGTTAATCATTGTTAAAAAAGCTATTCTGCACCTACCATCACTTAATTGCGCTATGAAAATAAATTTTGAGCCCAACCTAAATTATCAGCTCCAGGCGATTTCCGCTGTCGTTGATTTGTTTGATGGTGCGCCGTATGTCCGGGCAGAGGATCGGATTTTTTCTGAAGTAATCGAAAATCGGTTGCTCCTGACGCCAGAACAAATAATCGCCAACCGCAATAAAATAATTGAGCATTCAGAAATAGCTGAGCCTGGATTGACCGATGACCTTGATTTCACCATCGAAATGGAAACCGGAACCGGCAAGACCTACGTATATCTGCGCACTGCGTTTGAGCTGCACAAGAACTACGGCCTGTCGAAATTCGTGATTGTCGTTCCATCTATCGCGGTGCGCGAGGGTGTCATTAAGACGTTGGAGATGACGCAAGAGCATTTCAAGTCTCTCTACAACGTCAATTGTCGTTTTTTCGCATATGACAGTCGTAAACCTACTGCCATCCGAAATTTCGCTCAGTCCAGCGCGCTCGAAATCATGGTGATGAACATTCAGGCGTTCGATACCGATGACCGCATCATCAATCAAGAGCGCGATACCAATAACGGCGAACCACTTATTGATACGCTCAAGAAAACCTGCCCAATCGTAATAATGGACGAGCCGCAAATGGGTATGGACACCGAAAATCGCGTCGAGCGTATTACCGCGCTTAATCCACTGTTCAAGCTGCGATACTCGGCCACCCATCGAGAAATAAAAAACCTAATCCATCAGCTGACTCCTTTCGATGCGTATAATCAGAAGCTGGTAAAGACTATCGAGGTGTTGTCAGTGCACGAAGACAATCGACAGAGCAATGTAGTGATTGATTTGTCGGCGGTGGAGTTCGACAAGTCTGGCAAGAAGCCACCCAAAGCTAAATTGCATTTAATGAAACTAAATTCCAAAGGTGAGTTTAGTGAGGGGATAGTTAAAGTTGGTGCCGGTGACAACCTTGAGGAAAAGACTAAGAATCCGGCTTATCACGATTGGAACGTGGACCGTATTTGGAAAGACCTGGCTAGCAAGGTGGCTAAAATCAAGTTCGGCAACGGCATCGAGCTTGCCGAAGGTGAACGTCACGGTTGGGACAAAGAAACTATTTTTCGTGAGCAGATACGCTTGGCTATCGGTCAGCATTTTGCCAAGCGCGACAAGCTGAAAGAGCAGGAGGTTAAGGTGTTGTCTTTATTCTTCATCGATCGAGTAGCGAATTACGTCGAGGAGGAAGGATTGATTCGGCGACTGTTCATCGAACAGTATGAAGCCGAACATAAAAAACACTACGGCAAGAAACCGACCGATACCGACTTGGTGCACAAAGGATATTTCGCCAAAACCGGCAAGGGGGACTATACCGACAGCATCGCATCGATGAGCAAAAACTCAGAAGTGTTCGAACTTATCATGAAAAACAAAGAGCGCTTGTTGTCATTTGATGAGCCGTTGCAGTTCGTGTTTTCGCATTCAGCACTCGGCGTGGGTTGGGATAATCCTAATGTTTTCCAGATTTGCACGCTCAACGAAACCGAGAGCGTCATCAAAAAACGGCAGGAAATCGGCCGTGGCTTACGCATCTGCGTGAACCAGGACGGTAATCGCGTGCGTGACCCGGAGGGTGAGGGAGAGGAAGAAATTAACGTTCTGACCGTCGTGCCGAATCAGAGTTATCACGCTTTTGTCACCAACTATCAGGACGAGTTGGCTGAAGAATACGGTGCTGCCGGACGCGCACACAAACCGCGTGATGCGCGCCGTAAGCCCACCAAGGTCCAGCTAAACCGCCAATTTTTTGACAGCTCGGATTTTGACGAACTCTGGCGTCGCATTGCACACAAGACCAAATATGTCGTGCATTTTGATGAGGAAACGATCATTAATCGGTGCATCGAAGTACTAAACAGTATCGTCGTTCCACAGCACGAAATATCAGTTGATTTGTATCGCGTCACTCGACTCGACCAGGCGGAACAGCAGGTGTCAGTTGAATCCGAGTATGGCGGCTCGGAAACAGTTGAAGCGTCAGTTCCTTCAGTCGCGCTGAATATCGTGCGGAGTTTGTCCGAAGACACCAGCTTGTCGCTGGGTGCGACTACCAAAATCGTATCCGGTCTGAATTCTCAGCAGGAGCTATTAAAGAATCCGCTGGTATTCTTAGCCGAGGCTGGCAAGAAAATTCGCCACATCATGCAGGAAGAAATGGTGCGGATAGTTCGGTATGAAGCACTCAGCGATTCCTGGGAGAAAACCGATTTCAAAGAAATGTTTGAAACTTTCGACCGCACGCTTAAAACCGACAAAAGTATTTACGATCACATTCTAATCGACAGCGATATCGAGGAGCGCTTCGCCATCGATTGCAACAGCGAGGGGCGAATGCGGTTTTTTATCAAGCTGCCTAAGTGGTACACCATTGACACACCTATCGGTAAATATACGCCGGACTGGGCGCTGGCTATTGAAAAGCGCAATATTGGCGACGATGAGGGGATTGGTTTTTACTTCGTGGTGGAAACTAAGGGCACTAACGACCCCAGCGAACTGCGCTCCGATGAGCTCGCCAAGATTCAGTGTGCGGTCGAGCACTTCAAGTCAATCGGCCTAGAGGAATATTTTGCCCCGGTCGATTCTCTTTCGGCCCTCCGTAATTTAGCTAACCAGAAAACGACCATTTCATTTTAAGCCTATGGAAAATCAAGAACTCACCCCAAAAGCTTTGCACCGCGATTTCGAATCCATCAAGAAAACCGACGAAAACGGTTATGAATTCTGGGAAGCGCGTGAATTAATGCCGCTTCTAGGCTACCAGAAATGGCAGAATGCCCACGCAGCCATTAAGCGCGCGATGGTAGCATGTGATAGCTCAGATCAGGTGCTTGAAGATCATTTTACTAGCGCCAGTAAAATGATAAAAATAGCTAAAAATACAGCAAAAGAGACACTTCGTTCACAGCAGGATTATCGTCTCTCACGGCTAGCGTGTTACCTCATTGCCCAGAATGGTGACCCTCGCAAGTCAGAAGTGGCTTTTGCTCAAACCTACTTCGCAGTGCAGACTCGCAAGCAGGAATTGCTTGAGTCAATGGATGATGACGGTAAGCGCCTATTTACTCGCCAGCAAGTGACTTCCCATAATAACCAGCTGGCCGAAACTGCTCAACAGGTTGGTGTCGAGAATTTTGGTCGGTTTAACAATGCAGGTTATCAAGGTTTATACGGTGGTCTGACCGCTAAGCAGATTCAGGAAAAGAAGGGAATCGGGAAAGATGCAATATTGGATCGTGCCGGCACTAGTGAGCTGGCTGCTAATTTGTTCCGAATCACTCAGACGGACGATAAATTGCAGCGTGATGCGGTTAGTGGCGAGGACGAGGCAAGCATGACCCATTTCGAGGTTGGACGATCGGTGCGCAAAGCAATCAAAGATCTTGGCGGAACAATGCCGGAAGAATTGCCACCAGAGGAGCATATTCAATCGTTAGCCAAACGGAAGGTTGGGCAATTGCCTAAGCGTGTCCAGTTAAAGCCCGGGCCTAAAACAAAGAGCAAAGATTAAACGAAACAGCATTCGCCCGCGCTGGTGGGTACCCCCTCTCCCGTCCGTCGATTACTGCAGGTTACAGCAGACTGCATTAAGTAGTCGGCAGGGTGTGGTCAACTTTGTCTAAGCATACGGAGAAAGGTTTGAGCATATGGCGAAAACTAAGACTTCCACGTACGGCAAGCAGGAACAGAAGATTGTCCCTGTTCGCGGCTACAAACGCGGTAACAAACGCGTTAAGCCACATCGCCGTTCTACGCCTAATTAGTAGATAGGTTGTAGGGACAAGCATGAGGGGGTGCCCCCTAGCGCAGGCGATAGATATATTTCTATCAAAAAATATCGAACCTAGATTTATGACCAAGAAACAAGTCGAACCAAAAAAAACACCGCGAACCAGCCCGGACGTGCGGGCTAAGATGTTAGCGAAGATGCGCGAAGTGTATCCGGCGCTGTTTTCGGATGAAGGGTTGTTGAATCAGAAGGAGCTGGAAGCGCTTGTAAAAGATTTTGATGTGCCGGATTCGCCTAAGTTTGAATTTCGCTGGGCTGGCAAGATGGCGTCGAAGCGCGCCGCATTTACGCCGAGTCGAGCACGATTGAAACCCGACCCGGAGCGGAGCGTCGATTTTGAAAAGACTCAGAACGTAATTATCGAGGGCGAGAACCTAGAGGTGCTGAAACTGTTGCAGAAGGCCTATTTCGGCAAAGTGAAATGTATCTATATTGATCCGCCGTACAACACTGGGCATGATTTTGTTTATTCGGACGACTATTCCGAAGGCAAGAAAGCTTATTGGGAACAGAACGGTTCGTATTTGGAGGGGGTGAAGATAGACACCAACTCCGAAAACGCTGGCCGCTACCACAGCAATTGGCTGAACATGATGCAATCGCGGTTGTTGCTGGCACATCGATTGTTGCGGGATGACGGTGTGATTTTTATTAGCATCGACGATAACGAAGTTCATCATTTGCGACAGTTGATGGATCAGATTTTTGGGGAGGAGAATTTTGTCAGCGAAGTAGTCTGGCATAAGAGAGTATCACCCGCCAATGATGCAAAATGGTTTAGCCGTGATCATGATTATATAATCGTTTACGCCAAGAATAAGGAGAATTGGCGACCTAATAGATTGCAAAGGACCGAAGAACAGACAGACTATTATAAGAATCCAGATGAAGATTCGAGAGGGTCTTGGAACTCAGCAACTTATACTTGCAACAAATCAAAAACAGAAAGGCCACAACTTTACTATCCAATCAAAAATCCAAATACAGATGAGGAGATTTGGCCGAGAGAGACAGCTGTTTGGGCTTATTCAAAGAAATTACATCAAAAGCATGTAGAAGAGGATAGAATATATTGGGGTACGGATGGGAAGTCAAAGAGTCCAAGACTAAAAACATTTTTGTCGGAAGCCAAAGACGTGGTGCCTAGGTCTATCTGGCAATATAAGGATGTGGGCCACACTCAATCAGCAACACAAGAGTTGCAGTCTTTGATTGGCGGGGGAGTTTTTGACTCACCAAAGAGTACTAGATTGATAAGGAGAATTATCGAAATTGGATGTGATAAAGATGATATCGTATTAGATTTTTTTGCTGGTTCAGGGACAACCGCGCACGCTGTTATAGCAAGGAATGAAGAAGATGAGGGAAATAGAAGATTTGTTTTAGTTCAGCTGCCAGAAATTATCGCCGAAAGTGATGAAGCTTTTGCCGCCGGCTACAAAAAAATCTCAGACATAACCATTGAACGCGTCAAACGTGCTGGCGAAAAAATAAAACAAGACAACCCAAACATTGACACCGGCTTCAAGGTCTTCGAACTAACCAAGAGCTACTTTTCGGAAAACGATTTTGTTTTTGATGCCGACCGCACCGAAGAAGAAAATCTAGCCGCGCTTCAAGAGCATGTTGCCAAAGCCGAGCAATCTATGATGTTCGAGTTCGATCAGCAGGAGCTTTTGCACGAAATCTTACTCAAAGACGGTTTTGAGTTGAACTTCACCGCCGAACAGCTCGATGAATTCAAGCAAAACCAGGTGTTAAAAGTAACCGACGGCCACAAGACCACACTCATCTGCTTGGACGTGGCGTTGCACGATGACACCATCGAAGCGCTCGAAAATTATAAAACTGAACGGTTCATTGCTTTGCATCGCGCGGTTGATACCACTAAAAAATGGAAACTCACCAAACTGTTTGGTGACTTGTTCTCTCTAGCCTGATGCCTATGCCAACACAAGATATCAGCCGGCAGACCGAGTTTTATCTAGTGGCCGAATTGGCAGCAAAACTTAGAGTCAGTCCGATGACCATCTATCGTTACATCGAGTCGGGTAAACTCAGAGCCTACAAACTTGGCAAGGGCTATCGCATACCACAAGAAGAGTTTCTTCGTTTTCTAGATTCAATTCAGACATAGGCAAAACACCGTCAGAAATGGCGGTGTTTTAATTAAAAAAACCGCCGAACAAATGTTCGGCGGTGTTGAAGTTACTACTCGTCGACCATGTCTCAATCGTCGGCGTAGTCATCATCATCGTCGAGCGCTGCACCCGCGTCGTCCATGGCCTCGGCAGCGACCGCTGTAGCGGCCGCGTCTTCGGCGGAGATCTCCTCGGAATATGCCTCGGCTTGTGCCTCGTTAATCTAGCCGTAGTCGGCTGAGCCATGCTCCTCGCGATACTCGCCGACCTCGGGCAGATTTTAGTTAATTTGTCAATCATGGTGGCAGCTGTTCGATGGAAGTTTTTTGCTCTGTTTAGCGTATAACAGATTAGATGGCGCGCATTGGCGCGTTTTTACCCTTAATCTAGGTATGTCTAAAAAGAAAAAATGGTTTTCAGTGCTGGTAATTGTCGTAGTGGCGGCTGGCGCATATTACTTTTTAAGCGGCAATCAAACCGAAGAGGTGGTTGAGATTCGCCAAACTGCGACCGTCGAGCGCGGCTTGTTAGTTTCAAGTGTGTCCGGTACTGGGCAGGTGCAGGTTTCGGATAGCGTGGATTTGAAGCCAGGCGCCTCATCTACAGTGACCGCAATTTATGTAAATGAGGGCGACGAGGTCAAAAAGGGCGATTTGTTAGTGCGGCTCGACGCCACCGACGTGGCGCGCGACGTGCGCGATGCGGAGAACGACCTCGAAGACGCACGGGAAAAGCTCGAGGAATTATATGATCCACTCACCGAACTGGAGACACTGCAAAAACAGAATACGCTAACCGGCGCCCAGGAATCAGTCGAGGACGCCATCGAGGATTTGGAGTCGGGTTACGAAGACGGCTACGACGAAGTTACCAGCGTCTTTTTGGATTTGCCGGATATCATGTCTGATTTGGATGACCTGCTCTACGGCACTGACGTCACGGACGGTCAGTCCAACGTGGATGCGTATTTCGATTTAGCGGCTCGGGTGGGGGATAGTCCATACCTATATAAAGAAGACGCGCTAGACAAATATGAAAGTGCGTTAGAGTTGTACGAAGAAAATTTCCAGGATTATAAATTGTCGAGTCGGTTTGATGAACGCGAAGATGTCGAAGCTCTGATGAATCAGACCTACACTACGGTGCTGGAGTTATCCGAGGCCGTGCGGGCGATTAGTAATTTCATTGATTACGTTGAGGGTGTGCTAACTGAGTACAATCGGGAACTCCCGTCAGTAATGAACACCCACCAGAACACGCTGGGGAATTTGATTAGCTCGACTACCAGCATGACCTCTTCGGTGAAGAATCGAATCGAGGCTCTACAGACCGCACGTGACAAGATTGTTTCGGCCGAACGGTCATTGCAGGAAAAAGAATTGGAGACCGAGGAGTTTTTTGCCGGGCCAGAGGAGGACGACATCGAAGATCAGCAGCGGGTGATTGAATTGCGCGAGGAAGATTTGGCCGATGCGCGCGCCAAGTACGCGGACTACGTAATTTTTGCGCCGTTTGACGGTATTGTCGCTGAGGTTGGAGTGACCGTGGGCGAGGATGCAGGCAGCGGCACCACAGCTATCACGCTGGTAACCGATCAGCATATCGCCGAGATATCTTTCAATGAGGTGGATGTGACCGGTATCGAGGTCGGACAGAAAGCGGATATCGAATTCGACGCTATCGACGATTATTCACTGACCGGTGAGGTGGCCGCGGTCGATTTGCTCGGCAGCGCCAATCAGGGTGTGGTGACGTTCGACGTGACCGTGGCATTCGACACCGAGGACGAGCGGGTGAAACCGGGCATGAGTTTGTCTGTGAGTATCGTAACCGATGTGCGTGAGGACGTGCTGACGGTGAGCAATTCGGCCATCAAGTATCAGGGCAACACGCCGTACGTGGAAGTGATGAATAATGGCACGGCCGAAGTTCGAACGGTTACGCTCGGAGTAAGTAACGACTTGAAGACTGAGGTGGTCGACGGTTTGGAGGAGGGGGAGGAATACGTTTCTTCTTCGACCTCGGGCACAGACTCGTCTAGCATTCGCGGTGGCGGATTCATGGTTCCGGGCATGGGCGGAATGATGCGCTAGCGTATGATTGAGCTGAAAGACATCGGTAAAATCTACCAACGCGGCGAGGCCAAGACTGAAGCGCTCAAGAATATCAATCTGACCATCGAAGAGGGTGAGTATATCGCCATCATGGGGCCGTCTGGGTCGGGTAAATCTACACTGATGAACATTATTGGTGCGCTCGATGTGCCGACCAGCGGACAGTATTTGTTCGAGACGCGCGATATCGCGCGGTATTCAGAGGACGAGTTGGCGGATTTTCGTCAGTTGGTGGTGGGGTTCGTGTTTCAGTCGTTTAATTTGTTGCCGCGCGCTACGGTGTTGCGGAATGTCATGCTGCCGCTGTTGTATGATCGGCGATTCAAACCGGCGACGCGACACGATATGGCGAAAAAGGCTTGCGAGTCGGTTAATCTCGACCCAGATCGTTACGAGCATACGCCCGGCCAGCTGTCCGGCGGGCAGATGCAGCGCGTGGCGATTGCGCGCGCACTTGTTAATGACCCGAAAATTCTGCTCGCCGACGAGCCGACCGGAAATCTCGACACCAAAACCGGCGACCTGGTGATGGACACGATCAGCGAACTGAACAAGCAGGGGAGAACGGTAATCGTTATCACGCACGAACAAGAAATCGCTGAGCGCGCCAAGCGGATAATTCACATTAGAGACGGCCAAATCGGCCAGGACGAACGCCTATGAGAATTAGCGATACATTTTCTGAGTCCTATGTTGCGTTGTCGTCGAATAAGGCGCGTTCTGGGCTGACCATTCTTGGAATCGTTATCGGCATCAGTTCGGTAGTGATATTGTTGGCGCTCGGCCAAGGTGCGGCTAACGCTGTCGAAGAAAGTATTCAATCCATCGGTTCCAATATGTTGGTAGTGAATCCGGGTGCGGCGCGTTCGTTCGGTGGTGGTCCGCAGGGGATGCGCGGCGGCGCACAGAGTCTGACCATCGATGATTCGGACGCGATAGCCGAGCAGATTTCGGGGATTAACTCGGTCGCCCCAACCGTGAATTCCAACGCGCAGCTAGTGACGCGTGGCGCTAACACCAACGTGCAGGTGGTTGGTACCACTTCTGGGTATGCGTCGGTGCGTAGTATCAGCGTGCAGTCCGGCTCCTTTCTGACCGCCCAGCACGAGCGTGGTTGGCCGAAGGTGGTGGTGCTTGGACCGACCACGGCCGAGGACCTGTTCGGCGAAGGCGTGGACCCAACTGGACAGGGCGTAAAAATAAGCGGCACCGAATACACTGTTATTGGCATGACCGAATCCAAGGGTGGCAGCGGCTTCATGAATCAGGATGACATCGCCTACATACCGATTACCACAGCCATGCAATTCTTGTCCGGCAGTGAGTATTTATCGAATATCTATATCGAAGCCGCGGACGAGTCGGTTATGGATACGGTACAGGCGCAGACCGAGGCGTTGCTGTTGCAGCTGCACGGCAAGACCGAAGACGAAGCAGACTTCTATATTCAAAATCAGGCCGATGTGGTGGAGACTGCATCGTCGGTGACCGGCACCATGACGGCGCTATTGGCGGCCATCGCCGCGATTTCTCTGGTGGTCGGCGGCATCGGCATCATGAACATGATGCTTACCGCAGTCACCGAGCGCACGCGCGAGATTGGTTTGCGCAAAGCACTCGGCGCCAAACGCGGCGAAATTACATTGCAGTTTTTGATCGAGTCGGTTCTGCTCACTGTAATCGGCGGCGGGCTAGGCGTGTTGTTGGGTTGGTTGGTGGCCGGTTGGGCGGACCAATATATTGGCTCGGAAGCCGCCATCGAACCGCAAGTCGTATTGTTAGCATTCGCAGTTTCGGCCGGTATCGGAATAATTTTTGGTTACTATCCGGCGCGACGCGCTGCCGGCTTTAATCCAATCGAAGCCTTAAGACACGAGTAAAATTAACCCTTTTGATATATGAGCAAAAAAGAAAAGACGCTTCCTATTGGTGCGGCAGTCGGCATCGCCGTGGTCGCGCTCGTCATTGGTGCTGGCGGTGGTTATGCCATCGGCAAAAATTCTACGGCCACTCCGACGCTGGGTGGTGATAATGCAGACCGACAGGCCATGTTTGATCGAATGCGTGAAGGCGGTGGCGCTGGCTTTCGTCCTGGTATGCGGGAACAGGTCGATGGGGAGACCGTTCCAGGCGGGCGTTTTGCCGACGGCATGAGCATGGTCAGCGGAGAAATCACGTCGGTTGATGACAACACCATCACCATTGGGATGGAAGATGAAACTTCAAAGACCGTCGTGCTGACTTCGAAGACCGTGATTTCAGAAATGTCGCAGCTTACCCCCGAAGATTTGGTAGTGGGTGAGAACATTTTCGTTACCGCCGAATCCGACGAGTCTGGCGCCCTAGTTGCCACGATGTTGCAGGTTCGGCCGGAAGATATGGCTGGAGGTTTCATGCGTGGCGGCATGGCTCCGCCGCAAGTCCAAGAATAAAATGTGGTAATTAAAAACCGTCGAACATCGACGGTTTTTTGATTCAGAAAAATCCACACGCTGTAGTCTCGCCTCGGGGTTCTACTTCGATTTAAGCTCATAGTCAACATTCTTACTCTTTTTGCTACAATGATATTTGTAATCACAAAACATATGGCAGAAGATAATAAAGAAGAAAAACAAGAAAAGCAGGACGCCACGCCTGAGCAGTCGGTCGCAACCGAGCAAGAAAAAGAAGTGACTCCCAAGACCAAAGGCGAGCGCAGCACCAATGCGGTGTTCAAGATGTATTTTTTAATAATGGTAGTCGTGGTGGTCGTGCTGATAGTTATTGCAACGGTGGTTAAAATAGCGCTCACGCGCGAGGCAATGCAGAGCCAGGATAAGTACGAACAGATTTGTGTGCTGCTGAAAGGAGAGTTGGCGATTAGTAAAACATTTGATGGTATTATGCTGGACTGCGTTTCCGGCATGGATATCTTCACAACGCCGGACGGGATGGCACTGTGCAACAAGGACGAGGATTGCGAGGGAGCCTGCGTGGGGGATTTCACCGCGGACGTGGATTATCAGGGGGCCTGCTCGAACGGAATCAGGCTGTTGCCCAGGTTCATAGAGAGGTAGGAAAATTGACGAAAATCTTTAAACGTGGTTAAATGCTTCGTTGAAGGAAGTAAGCCCAGCTAAGGGCAAAGGTTTCGCACCGAATGCGGAACAGACTCGAACTCAAGCGGTCATGTAAGGAGTGACACAGCAGTCGTCGGGTCACTCATTTCATATGACTAATGATAATAAGAACACGGAGCCAGCTGGCTTCGACGAGTTGGGAATCAATTCGAAATTACTAGAGGTTTTAAAAAAGGCTGGATTTAAAAAACCGACGCCGATTCAGCAAGAAGCGATTCCAGTTGGTATTGAAGGCGGTGACTTGGTTGGTTTGGCGCAGACCGGAACCGGTAAGACGTTGGCGTTTGCGATTCCGATGTTGCAACGCATTGGACGTGATGGGGGGCAGGGGTTGGTGTTGTTGCCGACGCGTGAATTGGCACTGCAGGTGGACGAAGAATACAAGAAATTAGCTAAGCAGTTCGGTTTACGGACTGCGATTTTGATTGGCGGGGCATCGATGAACGTGCAGCGGAATCAGATTAAACGTAAGCCGCATGTGATTGTAGCCACGCCAGGTCGCTTAATCGACGTGATGGAACGCAAGTGGGTGAAGCTTGATCAGGTTCGTACGCTGGTGCTGGACGAAGCCGACCGGATGTTGGATATGGGCTTCATGCCGCAGATTAAGCGTGTTTTGAAAAATGTTCCGGACGATCGGCAGACCATGCTTTTTTCTGCCACCATGCCGACAGAGATCGCAAGGCTGGCCAAGCAGTTCATGCGCGAACCGAAACGAATCGAGGTGGCGCGCGCCGGACGGGCATCGGATTTAGTCGAGCAGTCGCTGTATGTCGTATCGAAAAAAGACAAGATTCGTCTGCTCAAGTATTTGCTGAAGAAAGAAGGCGGTACAGTGTTGGTTTTTACGCGAACCAAATATGCCGCAAAGCGAATCGCCCGCGATTTGGAGCGTCAGGGCATTAAAGCCGCCGACATTCACAGCAACCTCACATTGGCGCAGCGCCGCAAAGCATTGGATGGCTTCAAGAGCGGTAAGCATCGCGTGCTGGTGGCGACCGATATCGCGGCGCGTGGAATCGATGTGAAAAATATCTCTCTAGTGGTTAATTATGACTTGCCCGAGGCCGCAGAAGACTATGTGCATCGCATTGGCCGTACCGGTCGCGCCGAAATGACCGGCAAGGCAACATCGTTCGCCGAACCGGACCAGGGTTTGTTGGTCACTAACATTGAATACATCACCCAAATCCAGCTGTCACCAAAGAAACTGCCGATTGAACCAAGTGAATCTTACGACCGACCTGACCCTTCGGCTAATCGCCGCAAACCTAAACTGTCATCTCGTCGCGGTCAACCTGCACCGCGCGGCGGTCGGAAACCAACTCGCCGACGCCGACGCTAGTTTATGCTGAAGCAAAAATAAAATCCTGGAGTCAATCCCAACTTAATTGCTGGGTTTTGGCCACCAGGCTTTGTTTAGTGGCTGTACTTTGATGGTTTTATTGCTTTTGTTATACAGTGGGAGCTAATTTTTTCTGTTTTTTAGGAAGCGTTGGTTCGCGAGGTCTTGACACGAAGTAAAAAGATAGCTAGTATTAGCGATTATTAGGAAATAAGCACCGCAAGTGTGTCGTTTTTATTTCTACAAAAAGATTATGATGCCTTGACCGCTAAGATTGATGGAATCAAGCGGTGTATTCGTGATACCTACGAGGTTATTCATGAGGCTACCGAGCAGAGCTCGGAAACCTATCACGACAACTACGGTTACGAAGAGGGAATGCGACAAGTAGCGATGCTGATAGAGGAAATGCAGCGATTGTCTGCAGTTAAGGCCGGCGCCAAGGTTATAGAGCCGGAACTGGGCAATGAACGGGTAAAAATCGGCTCGAAAGTTTTGGTAGAAGATGCCGAAACCGGCGAACAGATCAGCTATATCATTGGAAGTTATATGTGCCTCTGCGGCGACGCTGGCGAGATTTCATATACCTCACCCATCGCCAAGCTGCTTCTAAAGGCAGTCGCCGGAGAAGTCCGTATCGGAAAAATCGGCTCAACCGAGCGGTCGTTCCATGTGATTTCCATTAAGTAAGTGATGGGTAAAAAACAGTCAGACTTGTTTTATGGGGAAGGTAAATCCTCCGTCTTAAAACAAGTCAGGCTGTTTTTTAGTGAGTGGCAGCGAGATAAAAAATATGCTATAATATAAGCAGGCGACAGCCGATTTTCGGCTTAATAAACCCAAAATCATGCTAGATAACAAGAAAACAGTTTTAGTGACCGGAGGAGCCGGTTTTTTGGGTTCATTTTTGTGTGAGCGTTTATTGAAGGACTCGCGGGTGATTTGCGTAGATAACTTCGATACTTCGCCGCAGTCTAACATCAATCACTTGTTCAAGAATCCCAACTTTGAGTTTGTAAATGCGGATACTACTGAGCCGCTAGAGCTGGAAAAAATGCCGGACTTGGCTCGGTTTAAAGTTGACACATTCGGCATTCAGGAAATATATAACCTGGCTTGCCCGAACACACATGACGATTTCAGTCGCCTGCGCCATAAGACTCTGCTCGCCAATTCATTCGGCGTTAAGAATATGCTTGATCTGGCGGTGAAATATCAGGCTAAATTTTTTCAGGCTTCGTCGTCCATCGTGTACGGGCATTACCCAGAGGGGACCAAAGAGTTGCGAGAGGAGCAAATGTATCATATTGACCATATTGGTCCGCGCGGCTGTTATGATGAGGGAAAGCGCTTTGCCGAAACCATGTGTGCGACCTATCGTGACGTGTTCGGCCTCAACGTAAGGGTCGGGCGCTTGTTCTGGGTGTACGGTCCACGACAGACTCTGCGTGATGGACATTTAGTGCAAGACTTTATTATCAAGGCTCTAGACGGGGCGGATCTCACGATATACGGCGATGAGGAAACATCAGTCGCGTTGCTGTATGTGACCGATGCGGTGAGCGCCATCATTAATTTGATGGAATCCGACGTCAGCGTGCCGGTGAATATCGGCAGCAATCATGTTGTAAAGATAAAAGACATTGGCCAGATGATTATCGACATGGTCGGTAATCCTAATTCAAAAATTGATTATCGCATTCCGTCGGAGCATCGAGCAGCCAAAGCTTTGCCCAGCCTGGATAAGATTTTCAGTACCGGCTGGGCTCCAGTGGTGACACTAGAAAACGGCATCAAGAAAACCATGGAGTACGTGGTGGCACAGAAAGACATCATCGGTCCATATTTCGGCTAAAAACGCCTGACTTGTTTAGGTTCAAAAAGTGCACATGAAACCCACGAGTCGGGTTTTTTAATTTTTTTAGAAAAAATTGCGGCGCATCTTTAAAATTAATTTTCTCCTTAAATTAAATATATAGCTTAGTTCGAAGTTCAAAGCTTGGTTGCGTCGCTCGGTTCCTATTTGGTGTAGCGGCGACGCGCCGCAAGGAAAGGGTTTGCTCCTGTCTGATCAGCCGAATATGCACCTGCCGCTGAAGGTGGGGGCTTGCGCTTCCCGCGATAGCGCCATTATTTGTGATTATTTTAAACAGCTTGTGTGGCGCAACCGGCCTAGAATGTCGCAAGAATTAACTTCCCGCAAATGCGTAAGATCTAGCCTTTTCTAGCTATTTTAAATAGGACTTGACGAAACGGGAATAATAGCGCATCATGGGCTGGTCGAATCCCGTTCCGAGTTTTTGACATTGATACGCAGGATAGGGTTGGCGAGCGATTGTCCGCCCCGCCCCGTGTGGCTCATGGCAAAGACTTGGAACGGGATTGACAAATGGCATGTTTTATGTCATACTACACAATTCGAAGAGGCCCCGAAGTGAATCTAGTCGAATTCATCAGAGAGGCAGCGGTTTGCTCACGCAAACCAACACATTCGAATAGTTCACTTTAAAGAGAGTTATGAACGGTACTATTAAGACTTTGACTGACCGCGGCTTTGGCTTTATTGCCACGGAGGGTGAAGAGGACATCTTCTTCCACTCCAGCGCCTTGGTTGATGTCGAATTCGACCAGCTCGCCATGGGTGACAACGTCACCTTCGAGATCGAGCAGTCAGACAAGGGTCCGCGCGCAATCAACGTGCAGAAAGCGTAATTGCTTGGATTCCAGAAAGACACCCTTCCGAGGGTGTCTTTCTGTTTTAAGCCGGGTTTTTAGTTGCGCGTTTCAAGATTGATAGAATACCGAGCCTCACGATTCGGTTTTCTATACGGCCTATCTTTCGGTAAACACTATGGCATTCGGCAATGGTCGTCCCGGACCGACTTTATATTGCCCGTTGTAATAGAGTGCCGAACTCCCGCCACCGTCCAAGTTCATGGCGTATTGGGCATCGAGCGCGTGCATGATGTAGGCGAGATCGACTACGGTGGCGTCGGTAGCGATTACTAAAATATATTCTTCGTTGTTCCAGCCAATCGCGCCGCGCGGCCGGCGGGTGGTGCGCATGATTTCTTCGAGCCGGTCTTCGGATTCTACGATGACCGTGCCGTTGTTGACGAGTCCGGGATAGTTGGCGATCGCCGCGTGCAGGGAAGAGTTATGCGCGAACGCGAACGACGTAGCTGAACCGAATTGCGGTGCTTGCGAATAATACCTGAGTTGACCATCTTCGGATTCGGCAATCATCGGCGCCAGGTGGAAAAAGATATCTTCTGGATTATGCATGTAGCCGGTCTCTGAATCGTACAGCGGACCGTTGAAAGTGTTGATTTCACTGGCGCACGAGGTGTAGTCAGCCGGACAAAAATAAGTACCGTGGATTCCGTACTGTGCGCCCACGTCCGCAGCGTAGGCCGCCAAATTTTTTACTGCGCAGTTGTTATCGCAGTCTGTGTCTTCATCGACCAGTGTTTCCATTTGATAACGCTCGCGGTCGAGTTTCATCACGTGGATGTCGAACGTTCCGACTGCGGTCACGACCGACCGCAAAGCATAAGACGCTCCGCCGCTAGAATCGATGGTCGGGTGCGCGTCCAGCACCGCCACCGCATCAAAGTCCGCCGCGGTATTGATGTCCGCGCCGAACGTGTAGTCGGTATAGAAAGTTTCCGAGATGTCGTCCGTGGTGTGCGCCCAGTTCGTGCCGTACAATGCCTGCGCCGCAGCTTCGGTCTTTATCCAACGCAACACCCCACCCGAATCAACCGCATAGGTTTGCGGTACGGTCGGGAACTTGACCAATTTCAGCCCCGGACGATAAGTGACGTTGCGGCCGAGCGATAGCGCCGACATTTCCGCCGGCGTAATCTCAATTACACCGCTCCAATCGTCATACCAGCTGAAATAAACCTGCTGATTTGGAAACGCATGGCGTTTGCTGTCGTGCCCGACATAATAAACCGCCCGGCACGGGTCGTTTATGCTCGCTCCGGCTGGGCAGGATAGCTTAACCAGCGCTCCCTCTCTCGGTGCGGCCTGAGCCGGCACACAGAGCAGAATCACGCCTAAAATGACAGTAAAAATAATATGTCGTTGTCTCATATGCTTTCATTATACGCGAGGTATTACCTGTCTGTACTTTCTCAAGCATAGACAGGCAGTACTCGGTACTTTTTACATTGGCGAGAAATTTTATAGGGTAAAAGTAATATGTTTCTTGATGAAGGCCGCAGTGGCGGCGATTGTTTCGGCATTCAGTGACGGATCACTTTCTGCGACCCATTTGGCAAAGTTGTACAACCGTTGGGCATCTACGGTGAGCCACCTGTCGTTCAGCCGCAGAAACACGAGCAGCGAGGTGACGGCGATTCGTTTGTTTCCGTTTTGGAACGGATGGTTCTTCACCAGCAGATAGAACAGCGCCGCCGCCTTGTCTTCGAGTGACAAATAAAAAGGCTTTCCACCAAAAGATTGCGACACCGTGCTAAGACACGATTCCAGTTTTTCTGGGTAGCGAGTATTGAACGGCGGAATCGGTTCGTTCCACTCCATCAGTTCTTTGGCCAGTGAATGCGCTAGATGCTCGACATCTTCCATAGTTAGAAGTCTGTCCATACTATTCCTTGGCTAATAGTTTCAGGGTTTCGCCGTATTCTTCCACTACTCGCCTCACTGCCGCTTCAATTTCTTGGCGCTTATCATCTGGGATTATTTTTGAGCATTTAGACAGTTCAGAGACCGGAATGAGTTTGGTGCGTCCGACCGTCTCGGCGCTGATTTTGCCGGATTTGAGCCAGCGACTTATCGTCATCCGGGAAACACCGCATAACTCGGCAGCTTCGTTCACAGAGTAAAATTGCTTTTTCATAAGCTTAAATAGTTACAATATGTAACAATATTTCTTAATTTGATGTTACATTATGTAACATATATTGTCAATATACATTCAGTCCGAGTCGTCTGTTCTTTATATGGCTTACCGGTAGCTATTTTAGCTGCCGCTTGTCTTCGTTAGTCTAGATTTCGAGATGTTATGAGGTGATGCGGCCTCGAGCTGGCGTGGGTTTTTCAGGACAGGGCGAACCAGCGCAGGTCGTACGCCTTGTCACGTCTGCGGCCGCGGCCACGTTCGAGGTCGTGGATTTGCCCAAGGGGACGGTCGCGGATAATTTACAGCATATGAAGATTAAGGTTCGCTACCTTTTTCCCGGTTAAAAAGGAGACTGAGAAGGAGCTTCTGCAGACACAAAAACGGCAAGCACGCTCTTTTCAATAAAAAAACCGCCCTCCAATATGGTGGGCGGTTCAGGAAAGGGGAATCGGAGTCCTTTACGGACAGACTTCCCTGATTTTACGCACTGCCGCGGCGGCGTCAATGCGGCCGTGGCCATAATTCTCATCATGACCTTGCTCGCTCAGGTCGATGGCCGTTTCGGCGAGAACGTCGGCGATACATTCGACACTTGAGGACGGGTTCGCCATGCGCATTGCGGCCACGACGCCGACCACATGCGGGCAGGCCATCGAGGTGCCGCTGAAGCTTACGACTCCGCCCCTGTGATTGAGTGATGGGATGTCCACGCCCGGGGCTGCGACATGCAGCTGCCTCCCGCGGCTCGAGAACACCGCCACTCGGTCGGTATCGTCTGTCGCCGCGACGGCAACCGTACCTTCATAGGCCGCGGGGTAACCGATAGTGTTTTTACGCGGCCCGGAATTTCCGGCGGCGGCCACGACAACGGTTCCGGCCCGCGCGGCATTGGTAACGGCCGTCTGGAAGGACTTGCTGGGAATCGGTCCGCCGAGGGAAAAGTTCACCACGTCGGCGTTGATCGACACTGCCCAGTCGAGGCAGGCGATGATTCCACCCGTGGAACCGGAGCCGTTATCGTTCAAAACCCTGCCGGCAAAAAGCGTCACGTCGGGCACGATACCGACGACATCGAAATCGTTGTCGAGCGCCGCGATGGTGCCGGCCACATGCGTACCGTGGCCGTGACCGTCATTCCATGACGTATCCCCGCGGACAAAACCCCTGCCGCCCTCGACACGGATGTCACGGTGCTCGGGATTGATGCCGGTATCGCAAACAACGACAGTCACACCCCTGCCGCCGAGCGGTGGGGAAGCGTTGATTTTTTGCGCTCCCCACGGAACGATTTGCGACTCGGACTCGCTGTATGTTTCGACCTTCGGCTCGAAAAGTCGGACAACCGCGTTCTCCTCCGTGTGGGAGATGTCCTCGTCCGAAGAGATGTCACTGCGTGCGCTAACGGGGATTTCCGCCACTACAGCATTGATGAGCGGGAGTTCTCTGAGCACGGTTCCGTTGCGCTGGCGAACCTCCTCGTGCAATTCGGCGATTGAGGTGTCGAAGTCGCCATGCACGATGACTTCGATTGTTTCCTCTGAATCGCCGTTGCAAGAAAGGGCAAGGTAGGCAATCATCGTGGCGACCAGAATAAACAAAGCGATGCTCAGCCAGGTCTTTTTCGTCATCATCCACTCCTTATGTAGGCGGTTGGAAGGAACATTAGATTTGAACGTAGACGAGTATAGGTAAATTGTCAATGTTGCTTAAAAATATTCTGTTTTTTGTGGTCAGGGCGCTAATCTCTAGTCTAGTCGCTCATAAACTAAATAACCGCCGGTGGGCGGTTGTTATGGCGTGGTAGCCCGTACGGGAATCGAACCCGTGTTTCCAGGATGAAAACCTGGCGTCCTAACCACTAGACGAACGGGCCGTGACTAGGTTGCGAATAGGATATTAGCGCAAAATGACGGCACTGTCAACGGCGGTTAGGCTAAAGCGATTAAAACTGCTCCGATGCTCATTAGCAGTGCTCCGACGCCGGTTTTCCAGCTAATTGATTCGCCGAGGAAAATAACTGCAACTATCACCGCGAATACGAGCGACAGGCGATCTATCGGTGCCACCTGCGAGACCTTTCCCAACTTCAGCGCCCAGAAATAAAACAGCCACGACAATGCTCCGGCCACTCCGGCCAGCGCTAAAAGCAGCCAATCCTTACTGCTGGTTCCCGTCACTCCGGAAAATTTGCCGCTCACGCTGGTGACCGCCACCAAAAACACAAACATGATTGCCGCGCGTAATGTGGTGGCGAGAGTAGAGTCCATGCCGCGCAAACCCATTTTTCCAAACACCGCCACCAGTGCCGCGAACAATGCGGACAGCAGTGCCAGCGGAAGCCAAGTTATGCTATTCATACTTTTTAATGATATATCATCGTGTTATGCCTGTCATCGCTAACTGTTTTTGTGGAAAGAAATGCCGGTGCTTTTACCCTCCAAGTACAGACAGTCTATGATGAGATTCAAGCTGTGATTTGTAGGTGTTTTTTGTTCAGGGTCATTTTGGGAATATTTACTTAGCCTAGCAGATATATCCTATGGATAACTTTATTACCGACTGTTGACAACTTGGAATATTTAGTGAGAGAATTTAATCAACAGGAACTCAGGATTCCTGCCACTAATCAACGTAGGGACCCCACGGGGACCCAGCACTAGTGTGAAAGAGGCAATAGGCATCGTTGGCGCACTGCTCGCCATCACCGCCTACCTCCCGCAAATAGTCTCGCTCCTGAAGACTCGGCGGTCTGAAGGTATAGACCTACGAACGTGGTTCCTCTTCTTCGTTGCAGCCGCGCTGCTGTCGTCGAAGGCGGTTTCCAGCCCAGATATTACTTTCAAACTGCAGTCCTTCTCTAACCTAACTCTGGTTAGTCTAACGCTGCTGCTGGTCTGCGGCATCCGCAATCAAGTAAAGATTGCGGCGTGGAAACAGCGCAACGAGGACCGGGCTCGTCGCGTCAGCCTCAAGCTGTACAGTGTCGGGTGGAGAGCCAAAAAGCGCGTTGCGGGGGTACCAAAATAAAACCAGCTTTAAAACCGTGCGCGGCAAACCGCGCATTTTTTCGTAAGCTGATTCAGGGATTACGTCTCTCTTGGCTCGGTAAATAGTGTTTAAAACAAGTCTGACAGTTTTTAAGGCTAGACATAGAGAGAAAAATGCTATAAACTGCCCGTGCTATGAGAATAATCGGCATTGAATCATCTTGTGACGACTCGGCTGTCGCCTATCTGGAGGTGAAGGGCGACAGGGTTGTCCAGCTCGAGCATGTGGTCTCTTCGCAGATCATTCATGCCAAGTTTGGTGGTGTGGTGCCGGAAGTGGCGGCACGGGAGCATTCGGAGAAGATGCCCTTGCTGTTGAACGAGCTGGCTTCGCGGGTGGTCGGTCAGTTGAGTGGCCCGATGTTGGGCGAGGTGATTGATGCGATTGCAGTCACGTCTGGCCCGGGGCTGGCGACCTCGCTGCGTGTGGGGCTGGATTCTGGACGTGCGCTGGCGGCGGCTTGGGATAAGCCGCTGTACGCGATTAATCATATCGAAGCGCATATTTATTCGAATTGGCTGCCGTCACTGATTGATCCGTCTCCGTTGGAGGGTGCGGATATTTTCCCGGCGCTCGCACTGGTAGTATCGGGTGGCCATACCGAGTTGTTATTAGTAAAAGACCACGGCAAGTATGAGTTGCTCGGTGCGACACTAGATGACGCGTCTGGCGAAGCATTCGACAAAATTGCCAAGCTGATGGGTTTCGGTTATCCGGGTGGCCCCAAGATTTCTGCGGCTGCCGCGGACGGCGACCGACAGGCTTTCGACTTCCCGCGCCCAATGATGAATAAAAATAATTTTGATTTTTCTTTTTCCGGCCTGAAGACCGCCGTACGATACTTCATCGACAAGAATCGTAACCGGATGGAAAATCCGGAGTTTATCGCTGATTTGGCCGCGTCCAGCGAGCAGGCAATCGTGGATGTGCTGGTCTCCAAAACCGTTCGTGCCGCACGCGAACAAAAAGTAAAAACCGTACTGCTTGCCGGCGGTGTGGCCGCGAACGCACATCTTCGCAATACGCTGCGCGGATGGCTCGCCAAGGATGTGCCGGAAGTTCACTTTGTAGAACCAGAACTCACTTACTGCACCGACAACGCCGCCATGATTGCCATGGCTGGCTACTGGAACACCAAGCACCGCGATCCGGACGAATGGTCCGCGATAGAAGCTGATCCAAACTGGGAATTAGGACGATAAATATGAAAGTGGAAATCACAGAATTTGACCAGCTAGAAAAGTTCGCCAAAGGGTTCACGAGCCAGCTTAAGGGCGGTGATGTGGTTGGTTTGGTTGGTGACTTGGGTGCGGGCAAGACTACGTTCACGCAGCATGTGGCGCATGAGCTTGGCGTGCAGAAAGAGGTCAAGAGCCCGACTTTTATTCTGGTGCGGGAGTATTCGACCGGCAAAAATGCAGCCGCGCGCAATATACGCAAGATGATTCATGCGGATGCGTATCGGCTGGATAACGAGGACGAGTTGTGGGCGATTGGTTTCGATGACATGGCGGACGATCCGCAGTCGGTGGTATTTGTCGAGTGGGCGGATCGCGTGCCGTCATTGCATGATTATTCGACTTACAAAGAGCTAAAATTCAGCTTTGAGGAGGGAGAAAAAAGATATATCGACTACAGTTAGCATCTACCTATCCTTTCTGCCAGAGCAGACAAGCGTGGGGTGGTAGATTCTGCCTGTCGGTACTTTTTCGAGCATAGACCAGGCAGAAAAGTAAGATAATCGGTTTTATGCCGATTTTTTGCTATATTAAGCCTAAATATTTCGTATAACTCTTGACAAAATTGCTAAAATATGATATGTTTAACCGTTCTAGATAACTAGGACATAACCTGCAACATTCTCAAGGAGGAGGGGAATGCAGCTTTTGATGATCGGGGCGGCTGTTATCGTTCTTATCGGAGTCGCAGCCGTTGAGCCGTGGCATCGCGAGCATAATCCGCAGTTCAACGACGACTCGTTGCTGGAGACGTGGGTGAAGCTCGGTTCGCCGAGCGTACCCGTGAAGCGCGTCCGCCGTGCCCACAAGTCGCACGCCGGCGTACCAACCGGTCTGGCTCATGACTGGTCGCACTTGCCGTCACGCACCGACCTCGGTATTTCCGATGAAGCTCGAGACATCCTGATGGACCTCGAACAGGAAACCGGGGGAGTGGTGCCGGCTTGGGCTGTGGTCGGAATCTGGTCGAACGAGTCTGATCGTCTGAACGGCGGTTGGTACGAAGATCGGCCATGGGTTCCGGCGCGAAGCATCATCGAAGATGGCAGCAGGTGTCGACAAGCTCGCGGCAACAAGTGCTTCGAGGCTTGGGACGCGCTTCGTCAGATTTGCGCCCAAAGGCGAAGCGACGGCTCCGCTGTCTGCAATCCTAACGAGGTCTGGGTTTCCTGGACTGGTGCAATGGGCGCAACTCAGATGATGCCGCGGCCGTTCATCCTGAACCGCGACGGTAACTGGAAAGACTACATGGTCGATTACGACGGCGACGGCGTGATCGATCCGCATAGCCTTCCAGACGCGCTTGCGTCAACAACAACATGCCTCTGGCACGGAGTGGCTCGTTACGGTTCGCTCAGCGACGCAGTGCAAGCCTACGCGGGCAACACCCCGCACGACCATTACGCCAAGCTGCGACGGAACTACCGTGCACAGTGGTGTTCGGTCGAGGGCTACTGCCACGAAAACACGCCCTGAAAATTTCTTAAGGCCGGATTTCATTCGAGATCCGGCCTTAAATTTGTCCAAAAAAAAACGTAGCGGCAGAGAGCTTGCCCCTACCCGGTCCGGAGAGCACATGCTTCTTTGGGCAGAGACAAGCCCGGCCGCTACGTGACTTAAAAGCGATAATGATGTAATGATGCACTAAATGCGTTCTTTTTCATGAAAAGGGGGTCGGATGCGGGCTTTGTTCGTGCTGACTGCGGTAACGCTGGCATTGCCGTTCTGCTCACCGGAAGCGGACGTCATCAATGCTGATTTCGTAGAAACCGCCGACACGTCACTGCTAATGTCGTATCGGTTCGCGCGGGACCAGCCGGTTCCGGATTCGGTCAAAGGCGTTCACAGTTGGTCGCACTTACCGTCGCGCAGTAAAAAGAGCGGCGTTTCGGATTGGGAACGTGATGTGGTGATGTCAGCTGGCGCTGATTATGATGTCCCGGCTGAATTGCTGTATGGTATTTGGTCAGCTGAATCGCATCGCGTCAAAAGCGGTTGGCACCCAGACTGGTTGTTGGCCAGACATCTGCCTAGATACGGCTCCGAGTGTGCGCGGCGTTATCGCATCGTCAAATGTCGGCAGCGTTGGCGCGCGGTGCAGAGAATCTGCGCACAAAAACGCGATGGCCGCCCGATATGTGACCCCAACAAAGTTCGTTGTTCGCGAGCAAATGCGCTCGGTCCGACACAGCACCTCTCCACTCGATGGTCACCAGCCGAAGGGGAGTGGGGTTCGCATGTCAGGGATTACGACAATGATGGCGTGTATGATCCGCATAGTCTGACCGACGCAATGGCTTCTTCAGCCATGCATCTGCGCAATGATTATGAATCGTTCATCGAGATGAGAGCCACCGAGAAGAACTCTTGGCGTTATGCAGTTCGCATGTATCTAGGTCATCGTGATGCCCGTCATTATCAGCGCAAGGTGTATAGGTATGCGCAGAATTGGTGCTCTTTGCCGGGTTACTGCGATTAGGAATCACAAGACGACTTTTGGTCGTCTTTTTTTCGCGCATCATAACTTTCACACTTTAATCTAAAGAGGCATGATGCTACGGTAATCTTTGAGGTGCCTAAATAGCTGAAGTTAGCCAAAAAGCACCCCAGGAGGACATCATGTTCCTTAAAATCTCGAATTGTGGCAGGCTTAACCGTAATTTTCTAAAGTTAATGGGCTTCACTACCAAACGCGACCTGCCGGGCGATAATCGGACCATTGGTGTGTTTGGTTCCGGCACCAAGGCAGCGGCGGTGGCCGCGCTACGCCTCGGCTACGGTTTGGTCATTACTTCCCATGACCACCTCAGCTCGTATAGACTGTCGTTTGACTGGCAGGAGGTAAATCTGGGTGGGGGAGAGACCACCAAGCAGATTCGTTTCCTGTATCGCACATGCGATGAGGACGGCAACGAAGGACATTACGAAGAGTTTTGGGACATGACGCTCGACGCGTTCAAGGACTGGGATCAGCCTATTGGCAGCGACGGCGCTGAGGCGTTCAAGGTGTTGCGCGAATTTATCTGCAACGCGTTTGATGAAGACCCGGAATTTCGGATTGACTGGGTTGAGGATGACGAAATCGATTTCGCGCCCGAGGGCATGACGCATGTTTTCATTCGTCAGACTGATGACGTGCAGCTCGCTTTTGATGGTATTGAAAGATACTTCAAATTTCTCGCAAGCGATCTCGAACCGTTGCTGGAAGTGCCGGATGTGGGCTGCATCTATCCGAAGAGCGAGGAAGATGTCTCGCGACTATTCGTGCGCGGCGTTCTAATCAGCTGTACCAACGACAGTTGGAACAGTACGTTGTACGACTACGACCTCGACGACAAGGATTTGATTTCTGAAGATCGAACGGTTAAGAACATCTATGACTACAAGATGAAACTCGGTGCTCTGCTTGCCGAGATTGCGGATGAGGAAATCATTACCAAGATGTTGCGTGCGATGTTCGCCGTTGAGGGCGCCAAAATCGAGGATTCAGCGCTCGTATACATCTACAGAATGCATGACAAGATACGCGCCGTGTGGCTACGGGCGTTAATCAACATGTACGGTACTGAGCTGCTATGCGTGGCGAGCGGAAATCGAATCACCGACCAGGACGCAAATCAGATTTACGGCTACACCGTGTTGGGTGGCAGCTTCAGTCTTAAATCTTTCCTGAAGGGCGTGTTGGGATTGCCGTCGGCCGATAAGATTGCCGTACCGCAGCCCAAGTATTCGTTGTTGCGGTTCGAGGATTTGGACAGGCGCAGTCAGGCGAATTTCATGTTGGCGTTTCGGGCATTC
The DNA here is from genome assembly GCA_964486995.1 of uncultured Gammaproteobacteria bacterium. GTDB lineage: Bacteria > Patescibacteriota > Patescibacteriia > SG8-24 > SG8-24 > JAHJAU01. The sequence continues at coordinate 67,703 of CAZAOV010000004.1, forward strand.
GCGTTTGGGTTTCCTGATCGGACTGCGATTCCGATCGTCTTCTTCCTGTTCGATGATGAACGTGTACGCCAGCGCATCAACGGAGTGGCCGGAATGGGCGATGACATCATGAATGAGATTTGGATTTCGGCATTGTCATCGCATGAATTGCGTTCTCCGATGTGCTTGCTGCGCTGCCTGATTCACGAAAGTCGGCATGTTCGCACCGGAGTTGATGATTACAACCGCGTGTTCGTGGAGGCAGCCGAGGATGATATCCTACGTTTGCTCATGAGTGCGCTGCAACGCAACTATGATTTAGACGGCAATCCGGTTGTTGCGGTCGGAAAGTCGGAGGAGATTAGACCGAACATAGTGCGGCCGATTATTTTCTGCGACGATGAGGGAATTGAGATATTAGGCTTTGATTCGGATGATGATATTGGTCCGGCTGGTGCAGCTGACTCTTGTTTTGAGGAGCTGCTTAGGTTGGAGCGGGAGTTGTTCGATAAGCGCAAGAAGTAATCAAAAACGCCCCGATTCCGGGGCGTGTTTTTTTGGCGCTTACCCTCAAAAACAATCAGACTTGTTTTAAGGCGGAGGCTTCGCCTCACCCCTTAAAACAAGTCTGACGGTTTTATCGAATGTATGCCTCTACTCAGCCTTACTAAATACCTCTTCCACCGAAGTGATTCCATCCAGTGCCTTTAGCAGACCATCCTGCGCCATTGTGATCATGCCCTGCTTGATGGCGATGTTTTGCATGTCGTATTCCGAGACCTTGCCCGACAGAATAAGTTTTTCGATTTCCGGAGACATGGCGAAAATTTCGTAGATACCCATGCGGCCCTTGTAGCCGGTGCCATGACACACTTCGCAGCCGCCTCCCTTCCAGAATTTCATGTTGTCGAAATCAACTTCGTAGCCGGATTCTGGCGTGAGCGTTGACAGGGTGTCCTTTACTTTTTGCAGCGCCGCCTCGTCCAGCTGAGTTTCTTGTTTGCATTTTTCGCAGACGCGCCGCACCAAGCGCTGACCGATAATTGCGTTTAGCGCCGGCGCCAACAGAAACGGCTTAATACCCATGGACAGAAAGCGCGGCACCGCGCCGGCAGCCGAATTAGTATGAATCGTCGAAACCACCAAGTGACCAGTCAGTGCGGCTTGAATCGCAACTTCCGCAGTTTCTAAATCGCGTAACTCACCAACCATGATTATGTCCGGATCCTGACGCAAAATGGAATGCAACCCTTTGGCGAACGTGTAGTCTTTACTCTTGTCCATGCCGGACTGGCTGATACCGGCGAGTTTGTACTCGATCGGATCCTCCAACGTGATAATCTTCGTGGCTTCGTCGTTTAGTTTTTTCAGAATCGCATACAGCGTGGTCGTCTTACCAGAACCGGTCGGACCGGTGGTGATGATCATGCCGTTCGGACGCTCGACTTCGCGCTTCAAATCCTCGTACGCCTTGCCGCGCAGACCCAGGTCTTCGAACGCCAGATTGATGGCCGACGGTTTAAGCAGGCGCATCACGATGGATTCACCATACGCAGTCGGCAGAGTGCTGACACGAACGTCAACTTTGGAGCCGTCGCCCAGAAAAATCGTAAACCGACCATCTTGCGGCACGGTCGTGATGTTCAGCTTCAACGCAGAAATCAGCTTGAAACGATTTACGATGCGCGGCCACATCCGATTATCAACCGACGCTACGCGCTGCAGGATGCCATCGATACGAAAACGCACCACCACCTCTTTTTCACCGGCTTCAATGTGAATATCAGAGGTTTCATCGAGCGAAGCAGCAATAATTAGCGTGACAAAATCGGTGATATTTACTTTTTGTACCAGGTCGTTCAGTTCGGATAGGGAGGTTATCTGCTCTTGGAATTTTTTCAGGTCATCAGCCGTAATTTCAACGCCTTTGGTAATTTTTTTGACATCCGGCAACGAGTCGTACATTTTTTCCGCCAGTTCAAAACTGTGCTCGGAAATCATGTACACCTTTACGTTCGCATGTACCCGTTCGGCAACTTGGAATTTTATTTCGTCAATTTCTGGATTGGTTGGATTCACCGCACCAACCCGAACCTCTTCACCAGAGTAAAGAAACGCAACCACCTTTTGGTCATTAGCCTGTTCACGCGGGATTAGCGTCAGTGCCTCCGGTGAAATCGGGAACCCCTCTAAATTTATATGCTCAAAACCAAGCGAGGCCGCACGGGCCTTGGTCTGCGCCTCTTTTTCCTTGAGGCGAATTTCGTTCATTTTTTCCTCAAATTTTTCTTGCGGGGTGAGATTTGCGGAATCGGAGTCCTTCTTCCCCAACAAGTCTTCGATACTAGCCATACATATATATTATAGCATATTTTTGCCTTAAATAAGGGGGATAAAGTCCTAGACTGTCTATGATTAGGGTCATTATTGACGGTCTATGATTTAAAAATATAAAAAACCCGGCTCAAGGGCTGGGTTTGGGATTTGGCCGCATTTAGCGGCCGAGGCGGTTTCGCAGGTAATCTACCAGTAGGTAGATGGCCAGGCCGACCATGACGACGATTGAGAGCGCGCAGAATACAGCCCAGCCGAACACCAGGCCGGCCACTACGATGCCGATGATAGATGAAAGGATCGACCTAATGGGCAGTCTAATGCCACTCCAAGAACTTCGCCAGCGATTCATTATTGACCTCCGTAATTTATCGCACTGCCAAGTCAAGAACCACAACTTGTTTTTGATGCCATCGAAAAGATTTTAGTATCCGGTATGGAAGCTGGCTGCCTCGACTTATTGTTCGGTGCCACGATAGGCTTCATGGCTGATGCGTTAACGACGGCGAATGATGAACGGGTCGCACGGCTTCAGTTTCAGGGCGCTTGAACCACCAGAGGCATCTTCCGCAGTCGCTCCGAGATTAGCACCGCGTATCTTTTTCGGCCAGAAGTATTGGCCGGTGTTGCCGATAAGCACGAAGTTTTTAATTAGGGGCATCACCATAGTCGAAACTGCCCACCAGAGCATTTGAAGCATTCTTCGCAAGAATCGCATTCAGCTGACGACCTTACTGCATAACGCCCGCTGCGTCAATAAAAACCCCTAATCGGGGTGTTGAGTGTCAGAATCGTGAATGGTACAGGAAGCCGCGGCAAATCAGCACATCAACAGCTCGCTTGGTGTTAGCATTGGCCCAGGCTGGCATAGAAAGCTTCTGGATAGTATTCCAGAACCAATGACCAGATGTCATGAGCAGTGTGCCCAGTCAAGATTTTGCAATCAAAAAACTCGAGTCTGTCCCGAGTTTTTATATACTTCTACCCAAGCAGTTTCGCTTGAAACCATTCAACTATCCGTACGATTTTCGGATGGTGTTTCTTGCGTCCGCCCAAGCGAATCCAGAGCAGTGTCCAAGCCGATGCCTGCAGAGTGGTCAGGAACGACACCGCGACAAACAACAACGCCACCAAAACAATTACCGTCACAGTCATCACCAAAGTCATCAGTGCGCCGGATTTAATAATCGCCGCCACAAAAAAGATAAATACGAGAGGTACGCTCAGAATCATGGCTGCGGCAATCGTCAGAACCGTAATTCCCACATTTACGACCATCAGGATGATTGCCATCTCGATGCTTATCAGCCAGTTGTTTCTCAGAATCTTCAAACCCTCAGCCAGCGACGGAACAATTGGTAGATTATTGTTAACCACTGAGTTTGTGGAATAAACCGACAGAATGGAAATCAGCACTGCCAGTATCGTGAACAGCACGAACGAACACAGGAAGAAGAACATGCTGAGGAAATCCCGATTGACCAACAGATGAGCCAGATTCGCTCCGGTTATCGCAAACGACAACCACATCGCCATCTTGGCGCCGATATTAAGTGTCAATACTCGACCTACGGTGATACTGCCGGTCTTGAGACCTTCGGAAAACGTTGGCTCTCCGCCGCGTTCAATTTTACGAACGCTATAAATCATCGCCCCAATGGACAACGAAATGATATAGGCGAATACCGCCAGCAGTAATATCGCCGTAACCGTAAAGAATGCGATGGATATTGCTGGATACGGTGACAAATTAACCATGGCGCGCATCGTAGCAAAGCCCGGGAACATCATTAATGGGGTTTGCTGAAAACTAACCGCGACCGGCAATGCGCTGGTCAATCGGTCGTATGCGCCGAGCAACACTTCGGACGCCCCGCCGAAACCGATAAAGGTCGCAAAGAAACCAAATATCCAAAGATGTTTGTGAGTTAGGCTGAGCCTCCAGGCATCGTGTAGCACCTGGCGGTAAAGTGGCAGCGCAGTTCGCTTTGTTGGCATATTCCTCCTAGGTTAATATCACAGATAATTTATCATATTTTAGTGAAGTAAGCCATTTGTTTGGACATTTTGAGGCGGCATTGCTAACGTTTGGGCGACGTTCGTTATAAGGAGGCCGAAGTGATTCGCTACAATAAGCGAGTGCCGCGTTATGTTCCGGCGTGGGCTGAGGCTTTGGGGGTTCGTCTGCCGGAAGAGATGCAGTTTGTTTTTCTTGAGGGCGGGCGATATGTCTTTTGTCCGCCGCAACCTGATGCGCTAGAAAAGATAATCGCCGAGGCTAAACGTAATCAGGTGGCCGAGCAGGGCCCGGTTGGGGATGTGGCCGAGCAGGGTCGCCAGTCAGAAAAAACGGTCGAGATGCCGACGCTCAGAGATCAGGATCTTACTCCGGAAATTGAACCGACGCGGTCGCAGTCTTCGTCGGGTTCGAGCGGAAGCGGGACGCAAAACAATAGCCACAGCGGACAGAGCGCACCAAAGCAGTCGCAGGCGAATTCGCACTCGGGTGGCAGTGCGGCATCGGCACAAGCGCAGGCGCATCGACAAACCCGTAACGGGAACCCGCATCTACTCGTTGATTTGGACTCCATGCCAACATGGCCGCCCAATCTGCAAGTGCGCCGGCATCGACCGGATGGCAAGTTTTACTGGAATCCGAGTAAGGTCAGGTTATTTCGTCATCCAAAACAAGCAGGGCAGGGGGTACTCGGCATCAGGCTCAAGAAAGAACTGCGCTCACGGAGATTGTTCAACGCCAACTTGCTGCGGTGGCTGCTTAAGAATACACATCAGATTCCGGTTAGTTGGCGAAAGAACGGGCGCAAGATTTTTTTCTGGGACACGATTTACGAAACCCAAACCGGCGAAGCCTGCATTTTGTATCTGACGTCGATGCGGCTGCGTTGGGCAGTCGGTCGGCAGAAACTGAATGAGGTTTTCACTTCTAATGATTTTGCCGCTGTCTGGTGCTAGGCGGATCGAAAATGCGACCGCATTTGGTCGCATTTTTAGCTGTAAAAAATGATGTTCCTGTATAGGGTGTTGTGGTGTGCGTTCAAAGTGGAGGCACTTCGGTCGCTCCTGTGGAGTTGGAGTTTGCTCTCGGATTTCAGGCTCCTGCCCCTTTCCCCGTGGGGGTTGGGGGTTTGGGATCTAAGCAGGAAGCGTAGCTATCCTTTTGAACCTCATAATTTTCCAAGGCGGATTACATGTACCCAAAACAAAAGCCCCTCTCCCGCGGAGGGAAAGGGGCTGGCGTGCGTTTGCGCTATTTATTGTCGTGCGTCTTTTTTCCTCCTGTCATTTTTTCGAATTCTTCCCGCTCGATGGTTTCCTTCTCTAGCAATATCTCAACAACTTTTTCTAGGTCTTTGCGGCGTTTCTTGATGATTTCGACTGCCGTAGCTTTGGCCTCTTCGACTATCTTGGAGATTTCCGCATCGATAATCTGCGCGGTATTTTCACTGAAGTCCTTCTGTCGATGCATCTCTTTACCGAGGAATACCATCTCTTCACCTTGGCCGTACGAACGTGGGGCCAGCTTTTCAGACATGCCGTAGTCCATCACCATGCGTCTTGCCACGTCGGTGACATTTTTTAGGTCTTGGGACGGACCAGTGGAAAGCTTATCCCAGCCGAAGAATTCAACTTCGACCGCATAACCGCCCAGTGCGGTGGCCAGGTCAGCCATCATTTCGGCGCGGCGACGCATGGAGCGATCTTCGGTCGGCAACTTCAGCGTAAATCCTGCGGCACGACCGCGTGAGATAATGGAAATTTTGTGAACCGGATCAGCGTCTGGCAGTTCATTCGCGATAATCGCGTGGCCAGCTTCATGATATGCAGTGACTTCACGTTCGCCCTCAGACAGTATGTGGCTTTTTCGTTCCGGCCCAAGCAAGACTTTTTCGATGCTTTCCATAAGTTCGTCCACGCCAATCATTTTTTTGTTGCGGCGCGCCGCTAAGATGGCGCCTTCATTCATTAAGTTGGCGAGATCGGCACCGGAGAAGCCGGGAGTGCGTTCGGCGACGCGACGCAGATTTACATCTTCGGACAGCGGCTTCCCCGTGGCATGGATTTTAAGAATGGCTTCGCGGCCGTTAATGTCGGGCAGGTCGATTACCACACGGCGATCGAAGCGCCCCGGGCGTAGCAGTGCTGGGTCCAGCACATCCGGTCGGTTGGTCGCGGCCAGCACTATCACACCGGCGTTCGGGTCAAAACCATCCATCTCCACCAGAATCTGATTCAATGTTTGCTCGCGCTCGTCGTGCGAACCACCCAGACCGGCCCCACGCTGACGACCAACCGCATCAATCTCATCGACAAACACGATACAGGGCGCGTTCTTCTTGGCCTTGTTAAATAAATCGCGCACGCGCGACGCACCAACACCCACGAACATCTCTACGAACTCCGAACCGGAAATATGGAAGAACGGTACGTTGGCCTCGCCAGCTACGGCGCGTGCCAGCAGAGTTTTACCGGTTCCCGGCGAGCCCATCAGCAGGACACCCTTCGGAATCTTAGCACCGAGATTAATGAATTTTTTCGGCGATTTCAGAAACTCCACCACTTCCATCAGCTCTTCTTTGGCCTCCCTGGCGCCGGCCACATCCTTGAAAGTAACTTTGTCCTTGGCATTTTTGGGAATTTCGCGCGCCGAAGACGACCCGAAAGTCATTGCGCGATTATTCGCCCCCTGCACCTGACGCAGCATAATCCAGATAAAGAAAGCGATTAGCGCGAACGGCAACAAAAACGGCAGTAACACACCGAGCCAGTAGCCGAAGCCGGACTCACCCTGAATATCAACTTCTATTTCGGACATTTTATCCGCATCCACTTCGTAATTGGACAGCAATGCGGAAAACGATTCCCCGCCTTCCTTTTTGGTTATCTGTTCGTTCCCATCGTTCAACTCAATCTCCAGCACATCGCCCTTGACGATTACGGTTTTAACCGCACCCTCGTTAATTTGCGAAATTAGCTGGCTGACCTGAATCTCCTCCGGCTTTTCGTCGGTGATGCTGTAAGCGCTTAGAATCGCCGCAATCACCACGAACACGACTATTGATATGATTAAGTTCTTTGTGATGTATTTGGTTGCGTTCTTCATAAATATCTTTTTCTAGCTAGTAATCCATAGTATATAGGGCTAGTTCAGTCAAGGGAAGGGGTGGCAGTGCATGAGGAAACAGGGGACAGGTACTAGATTTCGATTATCCCTAAAAACAAGTCTGACTTATTTTGAGGTCGCCCAGAAATAAACACGAGCTTGATAAGCTCGTGTTAGATTTAGCCCATAAAATCACAGTGCCACATCCACGATGTCCCTGATGCTGGGATAGGATATTAGTAGTGCCAGATCGGTCTTGGTCAGGCCGCCGCGATGCAGGGCGACAGCGGCTGCTGCTCGGCGATGTTCGGGGTACTGTCTGATGATAGTCATCAGATATGCAGAGTGAGAGGTGTCCATACCGATGAGCGCAGCGATGATTCGTTCGCGTATCACGGGCTTCAGTTGTTTTTTGTGGAAGATAAGCAGTCGATGCAACAGGTCAGCCAGACCCACTGGTTCGTCTAGCATCATCAGCAGAGCACGCTCGGCGATTAGATTGGACCAATCGCAGCAAGTGCTAAGCAAATTATTCAACGCATCAACCGTGACGAATTCCGAAAAAATTAGGTCCTTGGCCGCTCGGTGGCCAGAAAAAGATGCGAAGGCTTGACCGTGACAGGTATCGACATCAATCAGCGCGCGGAGCAAACTGTTTCGCAACCGACTGTCCGGCAGTCGGTTGATTTCTTTGAGTACGTAGTTTGTGCTGAGTCTAAACGCCATATGGGCAATGACGCTCTCGATCGCCCTGGATGGCGTATCCGCCGGAATAGATTCCAGAGTTTCGCGGAATATTAGTTTCGCGCCGCGAGCGTTCAAGCGCGACAATTCGCAGCGAACTTCTCGTAATTTACAAAAAAGAGAAACCGTATAATGAGCATGCATGCGACCTCCTAAAGAACAGCGAGTCATCATATAGTCTTGACGCGGCCTTGTCAATACAGAAATCTTATAAATTTATCGACAGGATTCGCGGAGCGCGCTCGTTCGTGACGAGTTCGAAAAGCGCGGCATCGATGTGGGCAACTATCCGTGGGCAAATGACAAATTTCCGCTGCGGGGATTTTTTCAGAAAGTTTCGCCGTATGCATCTGTGTCGGGCCTGAGTTATTCGGAATCTAAAAGACGATTCCATATAGAATCGTCTTTAGAGAGCTTTGGTTCACGCTCTTACGCGTTGGCAATGATCTCCATCTCGTTTAGCGCTTGCTCCACGCTTTCGGCTCTGGCCGGGACGCGGGCAACCGGGGTGCCTCCGGAGAGGTCAGCTTTGTACGGGAAGCGATGACGTAAGTCGTAACGCACGATGAAATAATCGTAACGCGCGTTCGCTCCGTACTCACGCTCAGCTCGGACAAAATCCAGGATTTGACCATGAATCACATCATGGATCTTGTCTTTTAGCATGTCCCTGCGGACACCGCTGACCGAGATGTTAGACCGATTACCGGCTGCGATTCGCTGCCCGAGGTTGCCTCGCGCAGGAACAGCAACATATGCTCTTTCGGTCATACTTGCGATGGTTAATGTTCCCCTTATTGGGAACACGAAATATTACCACAAATAATCATCCTCGTCAACCCCCTAACGGGCTGTAATCAAAAAGAACCCCTTTCGGAGCTCTTTTTTAGCTAAATTTAGGTTTATTTAGATTCTTCTTCGTCTTCGGCTTCTTTTGTCGGCACGTTTTCTTCAGCCTTATTTTCTTCGGCTGATTCATCCGCTACAGCCTCATCGGAGGAAGTTTCTTCCTTGTCTTCTGCGGAGGCAGGAGGTGCAGTTTTATCATCTTCAGTTGAGGCTTCTTTATCTGCCACTTCGGATTCCGGCTTCTTTGCTTCTGGCTCTGGCTCGTCTTGCAGTGCCTTCAGCGATAAGCCCAGGCGATGCTGGTCAGGCTCAATTGATACAACCATGAACTCGACTATATCACCGGCCTTGGCCAGCTGGTGCGGATCATCTACCGGCTTGTGCGACAGTTCGGAAATATGTGCCAGGCCGTGGATTTCAGGATCCAGCTCCACAAAGAAACCGAAGGGATTTACTTTCAAAATCTCACCTTTCACCTTTTGGCCGATGCGATAGCGTTCGCCAACGGATTGCCACGGGTCGTTGATCAGTTTCTTCATCGACAGGAAAATCTTAGAGCCCTCGATACCGATAATTTCGGCACGTACGGTTTCGCCCACCTTCAGGATATTCTTCGGGTGATCGATACGCTGCCAGGCAATCTCGGAGATGTGCACCAGACCCTCCAAAATGTCGAACTTCACAAACGCACCAAACTCAGCTAGGGCACTTACTTCACCTTCGACAATATCACCAACATTAAACTTGGAAATCACGGAACGCTGCTTTTCTTCCCAGACAGCCTTTTCGGAAACGATTAGCTTCTCTTCGGTCTCGTTGACGTCCAGCACGCGCACTTCCATGGATTTACCGATAAACTTCTTCAGCTTGTCTAAAATTTTGCCTTTGTCGCCACCAGCCACACGCGGGTAGTTTTCCGGTGCGAGCTGTGAAACTGGCAGGAATCCAGAAATGTGGTTCAGACGCACCAACAGGCCGCCTTTGCTGGCTTCGGCGATTTTTATCTCGACCGGCTCGCCGCTTTGGAACATTTCTTTGAGTTTGTCCCAGGCCTTGCGATGACCAGCGAAACGGAACGACAGTTCCACATCACCGTTCTCATTTTCTAAATCAAGAACAGTTGCTTCAATCTCATCGCCTATCTCGACATCCGAGTATTCGCGCGACGGGTCTAGTATTTCACGACCGCGCACCACGCCAGTTCGGTAGTTATCGATGTCGATACGAACCTCATTTTTTCCGATAGCTACCACCTTACCCTTAATTACATCACCGACCTTCGGGATGTTCAGGAAAGTGCGATCAGCCATGAAAGTAGCAAAATCCGGACCAGAAGGCCGGGTTTTTGAATCGTCTTTGGTGAGAATCATATTTTCCACCATAAATGCGTTGTATTAGCCACGATTTATCGTAGCCTTAGCCTGTTACGCAGTCAGGCCAAGATTTGTTAGCGAAAGCAGTATATATAATATGTATTGATTATGCAAGGGGTATATCTTTACTCGTAAGACAGCGCATAAGATTATGTAAGTAGAAAAGTAGGGGGCGGTGGGGTGCGCGGCCACGTCCGTCAGGTACTGTCAAATTTCTTGTGTCTCGCCCCCCCCCTGCAGTGAACATTTCGTCGAGCTCGTCGACGCTCGGCCTGAACGCCGTGACCGGATAGCGGTAAGTCTCCTCCTCGAACGTCATGACCGACGCCCACAGCAGGTTCAGCACGCTGTCCTCGTTCGGCATGCTGTTCCTGTTCTTCAGCGTCTTCTTGAGGTGCTTGTTCAGGCGCTCAATCCAGTTCGTGCTGTAGACCATCCTCCGCACCGCATGCGGAAAATCGAGGTACGTGAAGTAGTAGGGCATGAGCGACGAGTCGCACGATCGTCCGATGCCGGGATATTTGGTTTTCCATTTCTTGCTGAACAGCTCCATGCGCTTCAGCGCCTGGCCGGGCGTATCGTCCGCCGCGTCCATATTGAATACATGCAACAAGTCCTCGGCAATTTCCTTCCTGTCTTTGTTTCGAGCCCTCTTGAGCACGTTCCGCTTGAAGTGCACGACGCATTTCTGGAAGCGGCTCCGCGGGAAGGTCAGGTGAACGCTTGACTCCAGTCCGGCGAGGCCGTCCGCGACGAAGAGCAGCACGTCCCTCACACCTCTCGATCTCAGGTCCTCCAGCACGTCTTTCCACCCGGACGCGGATTCCTGGGGAATGCTGTAGATGCCCAATATTTCGCGTTTTAGGTCAGTCGTTAGCCCCATCACAATATAGATCGCTTCGTTTTCGACGGTGCCTCTCCGTATCGGCACGTATGTCGCATCGACGTATGCCGCGTAGTACCGGGATGGGAGCGCTCGCCGCATCCACCGTCGGCGAACCGACTCCATCGACTTGGTGACGTTCGACACGTACTGCGGGCTGGTGGCGCACCCGTAGATGTCCTTCAGCACGGCATTGATGTCCCGCGTCGTCATGCCCCTGACGTACATCTGAAAGGCCAGCCTGTTCAGCCGTTCGGTGTTCTGTCTCATGCAGGAAAGGACGAGCGGGCTGAACATGCCCGTGCGGTCCCTCGGCACGCTGATCTCGAAGACGCCGTTCATGGTCTTCGCGAGCCGGGCGTAGTACCCGTTCCTCTTGTTGCCGGCGTCGTCGCTTGCCTCGAAGAAGGCGTTCCGCTCGCTCTCCATGAGCGCCTCCAGCGTGGTGCGCAGGATGCTTTGCGTTATGTCGACGTCCTTCGATTCCCTGATCCAGTCGCTGACGGTCTTTGTGAGAAGGGCGTGGTGTGGTATGGTTGTCTTCGGCATAAGCCTCTTTGTGGTTATTCGATTGGTTAACACCTCGATATTACCACAGGGGGCTTTTGTTATTCAGAGACACAATTTATTTTACGGTACCGCCGCTTCATCAGACCCCGCCCATCCACGGGGATAAGTGATCTGCATATTGAT
>CAZAOV010000005.1:0-13802 GCA_964486995.1 uncultured Gammaproteobacteria bacterium
CTGAGCAAAGCTCTCATATGACCATTATACCCTATGGGTGATGGTCTAGAGCCTAATTAATTATTGATTTCGTCACTATTATATAGAGAGGGGAGCGAGTAGGCTATAGGCGGAGCGGGCTGTATTTGCCAATAACCTCAACTGAAGCATTATATTATTCACAAGTTGCGACTTGCAAGCAGGCATCATAATCTGTTAACAGAACGAAAACGACTAGTGAGTAACGAAGGGTATGGACATGGCCAGAAATAAGACGCTCATTTATGACATCGAAACGCTCGGTGAGGATTTTGATGCAATGGATGAGACAACACAAGGCGTGTTGACGCGTCGAGTACGTGAAAGTTCGAAAAGCGAAGCGGCACTCGATGCGGCTGTTCAGGCCGTTCGCGAGCGAACAGCCCTGTCGCCGTTGACCGGTGAAATTCTCGCCATCGGTGTGCTCGATGGCGACAGCGAACAAGGCGCGGTTTATTATCAGGCACCCGACTCAGGCCTGTCCGAAGTCTTGGAAGACGGCATCAAGTTGGTACCGCTAAGCGAAAAAGAGATGCTGCTTCGTTTCTGGCTGGTGGCAAAAAGTTGCCGTCGGTTGGTGGGCTTTAACAGCCGTTCGTTCGATGCGTTCTTTCTTAATATTCGCTCGGCGATTCACGGCATTCGACCCAGCGTGGATTTAATGTCTAACCGCTATCTTAATTCTCAACGCGGGTACGTGCAGCACATCGATTTGCTCGATCAGCTAAAATATTACGGCGCTGTATCTAGTAGTCATTTAAATTTGCATATGTGGTGTCGTGCCTTCGGAATTGAAAGCCCCAAAGTGAGCGGCATCGACGGTTCGCAGGTTGGCGAGCTATTCGCGGCCGGTCAGTATTTGGAAATCGCACGCTACAATCTGGGTGATTTATATTCCACACGAGAGCTGTTTCGTATCTGGAATAATCTTCTGAATTTCCAGCGCTGAATTGACATCGGCCTGATATCAAGTTAAGGTATCAGGCTCTTTGTTATCTGGGAGGTTTATATTGAGTTTACAGGACGGCAAAGATACTATTCCGTTCATTGATTGGCAGGTTGACCAAGCGTCGAAGGGTACTCCACTGCCTACCCCCCCACCCGAGGAAGCGCCCAAGGGCTTTATCGGTTTCACTCATATCCGAGAGGGCACTGAAAGCGCCGGTGCTGAAGTGTCGGTAGTTTTAGTTAGGGGGCGGTTAAGTCGGCTCGACCGCGAAGCGGTGCGCATTATGGCAGGGGCAGAAAGCGGTAGGCGCATTCGCTCTGTCACTGAATATAGCCTTCACCGAAGAAGCGACAGTCACTCTTGATTGCATGCGAACTAAGGTTCGTGGCAGTTCACTAATGTCGGCAAGAGTCGACTTTTTTATTTGTCTGATAAACCTCCGGCCAAGCCGAGGCTTACACATGAAGGAAATTCCGTATCCGTAGCCACTCCGGTAGGACGGCTCCGGAATGACGGTCACTCTAATGCGGCAGTGGCCTACTGACTGCAACAATTAACATGACGATGCTATAATAAAATTATTATGAAAAGACATCATTTCTGGTTATGAACATGGATTATATATATGCGGTCATAGTACTCGTTGGAGCGCTGATTTTTATTTATCCAATTATTGTCTATAAACGCCTACTGCGCCTAACAATGGACCCGCTGTTTTTTCTGCATTGGAAGTTGTTATTAGTATTCGTAGCTTTTTTCTTGGGCGGTTATCTGTTCGTGGTGATTGATTTTATTAGGCCGTCGAATCATTACATGAACGATGCCGTGTTGGTTTCGGTTATGTTTTTTGGTTCCGTATTCGTATCAGTATCATCATTTTTTTTCTATCGGATAATTAAATATCTAGATAATATCGTTAAGATGCGCACTGAAAAGCTTGAGAAACAGCACCGGGAAACCATTAAAAAAGATAAAGAACTGCTTAAGCTGAAAGATCAATTTTTGTTCGTTGCGGCACATGAATTGCGCGCCCCAATAACTGCAATGAAGTGGAATCTAGAAATGATTTACGACAGGGAAGAAAAGGTGTTGAAAACCTGTGATTCAGAGATGGCGGAAATGATTAGCGATATCAAGCGAAATAATGAGTATCTGGTGAAGTTGGTGGATGATATTTTGGATGCCTCACGCATGGAATACGGCACTTTCAAGTTACAGAATGAGAAGGTAGATGTATGCGAAATATGCAGTGACGCGGTCGCCTCCATTAAGCCATTATCTAAGCAGCGTGATTTGACCGTCAATTTCGACTGCCCTATTGACTCAATAATAATTAAGACAGATCCCAGGCGACTTAAGGAGGTGCTGATTAACTTTTTATCAAATGCAATAAAATATAATGTTGATGGCGGTAAAGTTGAATTGAGATTGATTGATCGGGAAGGTGATTTGCAATTTGACATTATTGATACTGGCATCGGCATCAAGTCTGAGGATACAAGCAAACTGTTCAAGAAATTTTCTTGTTTGGACACTGTAATTTCAGATGATGTAAAAAGTACAGGTTTAGGTTTATATATTTGCAAACAGATAGTCGAGCGGATGGGTGGGAACGTTTGGATTGAAAGCGAGGGTTTGGGTCACGGATCAACGTTCAGCTTCACGATTCCTAAGAAAACGGCAAAAAATTGAAACTATCGCTTCAGGCGCCGTCAGTTACGGCACTAAAAATTAGGTTTAGGATTCGCAACGACATCAAATCACCCAAAGACGATTTGCTGCCCGGAGGTTGGATGCCGGTATTGCGTGATTCCGTGTCGCGTAAGGCCGAGATGTTCCGTTGGGGCATATCCGAAGCAAGGATGGGGGCTAATGACCGTCTGGTATTTGCGACCAAAATTGAAAATATGCTCACTGAGCAGGGTCGGCACTTACTGGAACGACGCCTGGTGGTTCCGGTTGAGTCCTTTCAAATCAGATCAGACGGCAAGACTCATCGCATCTTCAGTCGCGATCGTCAGCCTTTGGCGTTGGCGGCGGTTTGGGATGTGGACGGGCATTGGCGCGGTCGTCCGGTGCGGGCTTTTAGATTGATAACCGGACCCATCGTAGATGGATTCGAACAGGCGGGTGCACGCATGCCGGTTGTATTACGCCCAGAAAACGAATCGACCTGGTTATGGCATTTTACCGAGGAAGAGCAGGCATTGGATGCGTTGGAGCCCCATGCTAATTTAGAAGCGACTTAATCGAGCAAATTGGCTGTAGTCGTGCGGTGTCTGTTGCCTAGAGATTCAGCGTTAGCTAACTGGTCATGAACATATTTCCTAGTATGTCGGTAAGTCGTTATACGAAATGCACTTAATCGCCTGATGAAGTTTTTACGTCAATAAAATCGGCTAAAAAATACACGGCTGTCTAAAGGCGATTTTTTTGATATTATGTATATATATGAGATTGAACTATATCGTAATACCCTTGTTAGTTTTGGGGATAGCAGTGTTAGGCAGCTCGTTTACCAGCATCGGCATTGACAGCGGCTGGTACAGCGGAATCGTTAAGCCCGATTGGACACCTCGCGGTAGCGTAATCGGGGCGGTTTGGACCATAATCTATGCTCTTGCTGCCATATCGCTATTGTTGGTATGGAATCGTGGCGCTCACAATAGGCAGTTTAGGCATATTATCGCCGCCTTTATTCTAAATGCCATCATACATCTCGGTTGGAGTTATGTGTTTTTTGTTCAGAACATGATTGGGTTCGCGGTAGTAGTGGCGATTGCCATGTGGCTGTCAGTAATTGAACTTATCTCTACATTGTGGGTAGTTCGAAAGTCGGCAGCCGTCTTGCTCATACCGTATGCCGGCTGGCTGATGTTCGCCATTATTTTGAACTACATGATTTATCGCCTAAATTAGCGGGTTTTATAAGCATCAACCTTGACATGGGGTTGATTTTTTAATACACTGCATGAAGCGTTCTTTAGCAGAAGGGAGTCAAAAATGACTTTGCGCGAATTGGCGTTGCCCGATTTTTATAAGCCACATAATGCCCGCATGCAGAGCTACCGTCCGGATGTCGCCATGCTACGAGCTGAGGCAAATTCGTCGGATGTGCCTGATGTTCGGGTTTCGAGCTTGGACCAGCGCCGCATCCTGCTGTTGCTCATCGATCCGCAGTTAGATTTCTGTCATCCAAACGGAAATCTGTATGTGGTCGGTGGCGAGGGTGCAGTGAAAGATTGCATGCGCACCGCCCAGTTCATCTATCGCAATTTGCCGCAGCTGACGCGTATCGCCGCGACCATGGATACGCATTACCCGTTCCAGATTTTCTTCCCGGAGTTCTGGTTGCTTCCAAGACTAGAGATTCCAGGGACTGGAACCCTCGTAGTGTCCGACGGGAATCGTCTGGTGAACCGTGGCATGGACGGCACCGAGTACGGACCCTTAATTCCCAACCCAAACGTCCTCCAGTTTATTGATGGGTACGACTATGCCTGGCTCAAGCATTATGCCAAGCACTATGTTGATGAGCTGAAGCGGGAGGGGAAGTATTCCCTGTTGCTGTGGCCTCATCATGCTCTGCTGGGTCATGACGGTCACCGACTGTCTAACGTGATTCACGAGGCCATGCTGTACCACGGCTTTATGCGAAACACATCGCCGTGGCTGATTCAGAAAGGCGATGACTGGCTCACGGAGAGCTATTCAGTTTTTCGGTCTGAGGTCGAGTTTGCTCCTAATCCGGAAAGCCCCTCATACGATTACCGGGTGGGCACGAACAACACGTCACTGATTAGCCAGATGATGAAGGATTACGACGCTATCATCATCGGTGGCCAGGCGTCGAGCCATTGCGTCAAGGCATCGGTCGAAGATATCATCACCCATCTCTGCGGAGACAGAGGCAGTCTCGACAAAATTTACTTGTTGACTGACTGCATGTCTCCAGTCGCGGTGCCCGGAGCAGACTTCACAGACGTTGCTGAAGAGGCGTTGGCCGGATTTGAGCAGGCCGGCATGCACCTAGTCAAATCCACGACCCCGATGGATGAATGGCCCGACTTTCCAAAAGCCGACTAATTCTTTTCAGACCACATCGCGTGGTCAATTTTTTATCCACAGATCGAACCTGTTTTTACCTGTGGATATTTATTATGGTAAGACCGTTCTTTGCATAGAGGTGGATCGTGGAACTGCTTGGTGTTGATTTTGGGCCGGTCACGGATGCTTCGGGCGTGCGCGGTTTTTTCGGTGAGTGTTATCCGCATCATCGACCGCTGAAGCCGTTTGGTCTAAATTTTGCTGGCTCCTCGTTTGTCAGCAAGACCGCAACGCTGAAACCTCGCCATGGTTGGTTGATATATCGCGAGGACGGTATCACACCGGACAAGTTGTGGCCGGATTGCGTTATTGTTAAGTGGCAGAAAGGTGTTGTGCTAAATGCGATTGGTTTAGGCAATCCCGGGCTGTTTCATTTGCTAACAGGGCGAGCTTGGCAAACGTTGTCGGAGCCGTTTTTCATTTCGATTATGCCGATTGGTGATACACCGAATGAGCGATTGCAGGAAATTATTGAAATGGCACGGATGCTGGCAAACGAACGGGCTAGTTTTGGTGCTCCATTCGGCTTGCAGATTAACTTATCATGCGCTAATACCGGATTGGACACCCTTCAACTCGCCGATGAGGCGATTGATTTGTTGGACGCCACGGAGCACTATTTGCCTGGTATTCCGTTGATGCCTAAGTTCAGTGCCGAACTGGAACCCGAGTTCATATTGCCAATCGCTTGTGCGGCAAATTGTCATGCCGTTTGCATTAGCAATGCCGTCCGTTGGGGTGCATTGCCGCAACGCATAGCCTGGCACCGTTTGTTTGGCCAGAATCATTCTCCTCTGCATAAATTCGGAGGCGGAGCGTTGTCTGGTGCACCACTGCTGCCCATCGTAATTGATTGGGTCTTACGGGCTCGCGCCATCGGTATGACTAAGCCGATTAACGCCGGGGGAGGAATTCTTTCCGTAGACCATGCGCAAGCCATGTTTGAAGCCGGTGCTGATTCGGTTGCACTTGGTACCGTGGCCATATTGCGTCCGTGGCGAGTTAAAAGAATCATTCAGGCAGTCCGTTCTTGGTTTTAAAAACGTTTACCGAATTAGGTGGGCGTTTTTTTGTGATGGGGGTAAGATAGCCGCAGTTCATAAAAAGGAGTAGTGAATTGTTAGGGCGAGATACACCTTGAAGGCTCGCCCATCCTTAGCCCAGTGAAATATAAGATAAACGTAATGAAGCTGGAGGCCTGTCCGTTGTGTGCCCGAAGCTCACCACGCATTAAACTCAAACAACACCGGGACGCGTCTACAGGTTAGATTAATACCCGTAGCATTTGTCTTCGGGTTTTTTATTCCGAGCGATGGTATAATCTAGGCGGTTTGTTGGGTCTGTGGATTATCAGGCCATAATTCGTTTTATTTCTGTTGCCCTAAGCGCCTATGAGCAAAAAAGTAGAAAGTGATAAGGATCTTGCCCGGTTTAGGCCGGCGGTAAGTGAATCCCAAAACGTCAAAGCCACGCGGTTTTTCGGTTTATGCAAAAGCTGTGGTCAGTGCATCGACAAATGCCCGGTTGACGCTATCTCTTGGGATGAGGAAGAGTTGGGCGTGCTGGGTGAGCCAGCCATTGTAATTGACATGAATAAATGTATTGGCTGTGAAATGTGCGAACAGATTTGTCCCGATGCAGCTATTGAAATTTTAAATCGCCGCACTGAAGAAGCACTAAAAAAGGCTAATCAAACCAAGAAATAACTTCAAAATATTATTAACTAAAAAATGTTATAATTTCAGCGCTAACGTCATTACTTAACCCACGCGAAGACATGATTATTGAAGGGCGGATAGTTCGAAAAAAGCGTGTCTGAGCCACCTATTTCAACTAAAATATTACCTTTATGGACAAAGCAATTGCCAGCATCAAAGTTGATCGTGACGCCTGTATCGGAGCGGCGCCATGTGTAGCCGTAGCCGCAACCGTGTTTGAGCTCGATGACGAGCAGAAGGCCGTTTTAAAGAAAAAAGGCGAAGAACAAACTTCCGACATGACTGCCAAGGCCGACCTGGCTGACGAGTCAATCACTGATGAAATGCTCATGGCTGCGGCGCAATCTTGCCCAGTTCGCGCTATTTATCTCTACGACGAGGACGGCAACCAGATTTTTCCTGTCTAATTACGGGGAAGATGAAAATCTACAAATATCTAATCATTGGCGGTGGCATTGCCGGAACAACCGCCGCAGAAACTTTGCGTAAGGAAGATCCAGACGGAACCGTGGCTATCGTATCGGATGAGCCGTATCCGTTGTATTCGCGCATTTTATTGTCGAAACCCAATTTTTTTCTGGAAAAGGTTCCCTTCGATACTATCTGGATGCGCAAGGAAGAATGGTATGGCGAGCAGGGAATTGACTATCTGTCTGGACATACAGTCACAGAGATAAACTCAGGTGAACATAAGGTAATTTTGGCTGATGGTTCAGAGATTGAGTATGAGAAATTACTAGTGGCGACTGGAATGCCCGTGCGCCGAATTCCCGTACCTGGCCTAGACAAGAAGGGTGTGAACCACGTCAAGACAGTTGATGATGCGCGAGAAATTATTGCCAACGTAAAAAACACCCGGAAAGCAATCGTCATCGGCTCCGGCTTCATCAGTTTCGAAATGCTGGACATGTTGCATTTGGCCGGAGTGGAAGTAGAGGGGGTGATTCGCGAGAAATATTTTTGGGAACCGGTACTGGACGAGAAAGCCGGTCACATAATCGAGCGCAAGCTGGCCAAAGAGGGCATCGGTCTGCGCAAGAAGTCGGAAATCACGGAAGTTTTGGGTGATGACACGGTCGAGGGAGTTGTGCTTAAAAACGGCGACAAAATAGACTGCCAGATGATTATTCTCGGTATCGGCGTCTCACTAAGTCATGAATGGCTAAACAAGGCAGGCATCGAGACAGACCGCGGCATTATCACCGACGAAAAGCTGCAGACCAGCGCACCACATATTTGGGCAGCCGGTGATATCGCCGAATTCAAGGATGTGATTTTAGGCTGTAGAAATATGTGCGGCCTTTGGATTAACGCCCAGATGCAGGGTAAGACCGCTGCGCTCAACATGATGGGGCGCGATGAGACCTATCGCTACCTGTCATCATACACAGCGCACGGTTTTGGCATGCATGTCGGTTTTGTCGGACAGGTTTGTCGTGAAAGCAATGACGAGTTGATAGAGCGCGGTGACCCGCAATCCGGAGAGTACACCGGCATCGTTGTTCGCGACGGCAACCAAGTGGTCGGCGGCTTCATGGTCAACAAGACTAAGGATATGGCGCCGGTACTGAGACTGGTTGAAAACGGTACAGACGTCAGCGAACTAAAAGAAAAAATGGTCGATTCAAATCAAGATTTGTCCACATTAATCATCAGCTAATTGTATGGAAGATAATAACGAAAAAATCCGCATCGGATGGTTTAGTTTTTCGTGCTGCGAGGACAACACCATTGTGATGACGGAAATAATGAACGACCACTGGGAAGAATGGCGTAAAATGTTTGAGTTTGTGCATGCGCGAGTCCTGCAGGCCAAGAACGATATGGGACCGTTTGATATCGCCTTTATAGAAGGCGCAATCGGTCGCGAGGAGCAGGCAGAAAAATTAAAGCAAATTCGCGACAATTCCAAATTGTTGGTCGCAGTAGGTTCTTGCGCGGTAACCGGCATGCCTTCAGCGCAACGCAATCTGTTTCCAGATGAAACGAAAGAGGAAATCGAGTTTTTGGTAGAGCGTTTTGGTCATCTAGACAAGGTGCTGAAAGTTTCAGAAGTGGTTAAAGTTGACGCTGAAATTCCTGGCTGTCCAATGAGCGAGGACCATTTTCTTGAGACTGTCGATTCGGCTGTAGCTCAAATTAAAGAAATGCGCGCCAAAGGCGAATAATTGAGAAAGCTATGCATAATGTAGATATTTCATTGGATTCAATCGCCAAAGTCGAGGGACACGCTAGTTTGGACCTACGCATTCGCGACGGAAAAGTAGATTATGTTCATTACGAGATCCAAGAAGCCAAACGCTTCTATACTCGTGCAATTGAGGGTAAGCCTCTGACCGCCATACCCACGTTGTTATCACGCATCTGCGGCACCTGTTCTAATGCCCACTTATTGTGCGCTATCGAAGCATGCGAAGCTGCAATTGGCCTGAAGCCAACTGAACAGACAATGCTGCTGCGCCATTTGACCCAGTACGGGCTGAATATTCGCGATCATGCACTGCATTTGTATCTGTTCGCCATGCCGGACTTGTATGGCAAGGATAATTTTTTGGCATTTGACGAGAATAACGAAGAAGAGCACCAGCATCTGCATGACGCTTTTGCTATTAAAGCCGCCGGAAATTATTTAGCCAAGATCATAGCCGGTCGCTCAGTTCACGGAATCTATCCGGCGGTTGGTGGTTTCACCCATTATCCAACCAATGAAGAAACCGAAGAAGCCATCAAGAAATTGGAAGAGGTTAGGCCTGCCGTTTTGCGGCTGATCGATACGTTTAAGAACTGTGAGTTCGCATTGGATCGCAACACCAACTATATGGCATTGGTGCCGGAAGGCAATTTCTGGTATCAGGACGGAGACATAGTGACCAGCAAGGGCGAGCGCTATAACGAGAAACGCATACGTGAGCTGCTAGAGCATGTAGTTTTGCCGTACTCAACCGCATCGGCCTATACGCATAAGGGAGAAACGTACATGGTCGGGGCTTTGGCTCGGTTAAATGTGGCCAAAGATACACTTCATGACAAGACGAAAGAAACGCTTGGCGATACGTTGGACATGTTCCCATCAACAAATATCTTTCATAATAATCTAGCGCAGGCGATTGAGATTCTACACAGCGTTGATCATGCGATAGAACTGCTCCAGACCAATGAGATTGTCGAGGAGGAGCGCGTAAAGCCAGAGATGAAAGACGGTGAGGGAATCGGCGTAGTAGAGGCACCGCGCGGAACGCTGTACCATAAGATTCATGTTGGCGAGGACGGAATTGTAAAGAGTGGTGAAGTTATTGTCCCGACCGGCCAGAACCAGGTCAACATTGAGCAGGATATAATCGTCTTGGTCGAGAGGCTGTTGGCAGAGGGTGTGGATCAGCCACAAATGGAATACGAAATGGAAAAGCTTGTCCGGGCATATGACCCGTGCATGAGCTGTGCGACGCACTTCTTGAAGGTGAATTGGGATATTGTCTAAACCCGTAATTTAATTCTGTAGAATGACGCACAAAAAGACCGCTCCGAAAACGGGGCGGTTTTAGACTGCTTATCATTCACGTCCTCATCATCTAGCGTGTCGGCCAATTTTGCCGCTCTCCGCAAAGCCCAGGCGGAAACTGATAGCGGTGCGCATACCGCATGGCTGAATGCTAGGCAGGCATAGCTTTTCGGGCTGTGCTCCGGCTCCTCCGGCAGAGGATTCTCTATTGTCAATTTGTAGGCAGACTCGAAAACAAGGTCCAAAGAACGCCTAGCGACATCAGTGCATTTTCGAGAAGTTCGATTTAGCACTTCTTTTGCTTTTCGGCGCATGTCACTCCTATTCTGTTTCCGTTTTGCGTAGCAGTCCGGCGGTAGCGGTCAGGTCAGTGGCAGGCTAGCAACATATGATGCGATGAGCATTTGAGGGCCGCTCACGGTTTTATGCATCGGACCGAGAAATGCTTGAGCTGGTTTGGCCATAGTCGTTGCCGTCCTTTGCCAAATTTCCAGGGCCACATCTCATAATCCTCGGACCATTCGGTTAAGCCGGTTGCAAATTTTCCTCCTCCTGAAATCAAATTAACCGCTTTGTGCAGCTAAGTCAATTGCTCATCGAGCCATATTAGTGCTTCGGTTTCATCCAAGTTTGGTGGCAGTCCAAGAATTTTTACTCGTTTGATTCTCCCCAGCTTCATCAGCAGCTTCAACTGGGCCAGGGCGTCAAAATCGTGCATGGAAATTCGCGGCGCGTCACTTAATGCTTCCAGTGAATTAAGCACAATAGGTTCTTTGGTGTTAATAACCGTATCTATCACTGTGACGAACTCCTCAACCTCCCAATCCTCGTTTGGATCGGCGTGGATAAAGTTGGTATCGGGATATTTTTTGACGAGCATTGGAAACAGCCTTACCGGTAAACTATCTGGTTCGTGAGCTTCGTTGCCGAATATAAATATTTTCATGTTGATGTCACGTGAAGGTGAATATGATAGAATCATAGCGAAAATATCATAAATATCCACCGTACACATGTCTACACTGCAAGAACAACTTAATTGGTTTCAGGAATTTAAAGATTCAGAGACGCATGCCCGATTTAAGAAACGTCCGATTGCATATTTTTGCGCCGAATATGGTTTAGGCGATAAGTCGCCCACGTATGCCGGCGGTTTGGGTGTGCTGGCCGGGGATGTAATCCGCGAGGCGGCAGATCGCGATGTGCCGATGATAGCGGTCGGTCTTTATTATCATTATGGCTATAGTTGCGGAGCATCAGGGCATGTGGGTCGGTCATTGGATGAATGCCACCGCGTGACGCCAGAAGGTATCGGTCTCAAACCGGTAAATAATGAACATGGAAATCGACTGCAGGTGAAAGTTCCGGTCAAGGACAGGCAGGTGGTGGTACAGGCTTGGGAGTGGCGCGATGATGATGTGGTTGTGTATTTGCTTGATACAGACATTGAGGATAACGAACCAAATGATCGTCGAATCACCGACTGGTTATATGTCGGCGACAAGGAAATGCGTCTCAAACAGGAAATGATTCTCGGTATCGGCGGCCTGCGAATGGTTGAGGCCATGAAGTATCATCCGTCGATTTATCACATGAATGAAGGTCATTCGGCAATTTTGGCGTTCGAGTTGATTCGTCACCAGATGAAGGAACGGGAAATCGGTTTTGACGAGGCCAAGCAGTTCGTTCGTCGCCGGGTAGTGATGACCAATCATACGCTGGTGGCAGCCGGTAACGAGGTGTACAGCAATGATTTAGTCGCGCTGATGCTAGATGGGTACGCTCATGAGTTGCAGGTTCCGGTGCAGGAACTGGTTAAGATGGGGCTGGTGCAGGAATCCAGTACGTTTTCGATGACGATGCTCGCTCTGCGCATGTGCGGAGTGGTAAACGCAGTCAGCAAGTTGCATGCGGAAAAGGCCCGCGAGATATGGGCTGACCATCCAATGGTTGCGGTTACTAACGGCGTGCATATGCCAACTTGGGATATGATTAAGGGCGTTGGCAATGAGTCGGGCGAGATATGGGCCGCACATCAGGGTCGCAAGCGCGAATTGCTGAAATTTTTGGAGAAAAAAAGCGACATCAAGTTCGGTGAAGACGAATTGCTGATTGGGTGGGCTAGGCGATTTGTCCAATATAAGCGACCTTTGGCAATACTTAAGAATCTGGAGCGATTCATTGAAATCGCCAAACAAGAAGGTCGGCCGGTTCGCATGGTCTATGCTGGGGTACCACATTCGAGTGACGAAGTCGGACAGGGTTTGCTCAAAGAACTAAAACAGAAGATTGAAGGCGAGCTAAAAGGTATCGTGACATATGTGCACGAGTACAGCATAGAGGAGGCTCAGTTGATGGTTTCTGGTTGCGACGTTTGGCTCAATACTCCGGTGGTGGGTTTTGAGGCCTGCGGCACTAGCGGCATGAAAGCGGCACTTAACGGCTGTCTTACGTTTTCCACAAAAGACGGTTGGGTTGATGAGGCTGAAATGTATGGGGTTGGCTGGTTAATCGACAGCGTTAAGATTTCAGATAATTCGCTAGATATCTTGGAGAATGAAATCGTCCCGATGTACTACGAACGAAACGATGCGGGTGTGCCGGAAGAATGGGAACGTCATATGCGCAATTCGCGGGATATGGCAAAGAATCAGTTTAGTGCAACGCGAATGGTTCGAAAATACGTCAAGATGCTCTATCTATAAATAATGTGGCTAGAGCCAGCATGGGATTTGCGTTTCACCTAGTTTTATCATATGTGGATATGCCTATTCGGTTCTGAAGTTGCGAATGCTATAATCGCAGCAATAATTTCTAACTTGTACAAAATTATGAGTGTAGTGTGCATTTCATGCGGTGTAGAATTTGAGTCGATGGATGAGTCGGCTGATCTTTGTCCGAATTGCGAGGATCCGACCGGCGCTCCGGTGCTCGGCCAGGATAACGAGATTAAATAACATATATTCCCAAAAGCCACCCCTCTTTAGGGGTGGTTTAAATTTTGTTTAAAATTAGCAAAAAATTTATGTATTGTACTTTTTCAAAATAGTGCTATATTTTTTTCATTAATTAATTAACTTGTCTATTGCATACATATGGACGAGGAAATGATGGGCACCCCCTTCGACGAGATGGATGACGAGGATGTCGTTGAAGAAGACGGCATGGAAGATGACTTCGATGACGAAGAAGGTGACGATGAAGATGAAGAATAGCGCGTGCTGGTCTGAAAAGGCCGACACTGCAAGAAAAGCCGTCGGTCAATAATGGACCGGCGGCTTAATTAATTTGGTTTAAAGTATAGGTTTGAATTAAAGCCTAGCTTTAGGCAAGAATCGCTTGTGGAATATATGGGGTTGACCTTAAAACCGTGCCGAACTATACTCGTTTTGCTAATTTATCATGTCTATTATCTTTATGGATGAGGAGATGAACATGTCGGAGGAGGCTCCGGTTGAGGAGGCTCCGGTTGAGGAGGCTCCGGTTGAGGAGGCTCCGGTTGAGGAGGCTC
>CAZAOV010000005.1:13902-70545 GCA_964486995.1 uncultured Gammaproteobacteria bacterium
GGTTGAGGAGGCTCCGGTTGAGGAGGCTCCGGTTGAGGAGGCTCCGGTTGAGGAGAGCGCTGAGTAAGCGCTTTGTACCAGGATTAATGCAGAAACCACCGGCATGCCGGTGGTTTTGTTAAATCCCAGGAAACCCCGGGTGGAGCGGAGCGGAACCCGGGGAGGAGGTCATTATATTCCAGAAACCCCGGCTTCCGCGGGGGGCTCAACATGGGGTTTCCTGGAATACAAAAAATCCGAGCCGTTAGGCTCGGACCATTTTTTAGATTGTGACGCCCATCTTAGCGGACAGCCGTATCGCTTCCTCTACCCATCTGCCGAAACTTACTTTAATTCCAGCTTCCCAGAATTCGGAATCAGTCGGATTGAGGCCGAAAGGCTTCAGCAATTCAACCGCGTTTTTGGTCATTCCGGCGCGCAGCAGCTCTAGATACATCGGTTCGAAATCATCGCCGAATTCTTCGTGTCGCGCGAATAGCGACTGCGTGAAGATTTCGCCGGTCGCATACGCATATACGTAGAACGGGCGATGGAAATGGCTGACGTAAGCCCAAAGCCGTTCGGCGTTTTCGTAAGTGAACACTTCGCCGTCGGGTCCATACAGATCATAAGTCGTTTCTATCCAGATTCTGCTCAGGTCGTCTGCCGAAAGTCGCTTGTCGGCCCCGTGTACACGCCGCTCGAACTCTGAGAAACCGACCTGCCGCACCACGCTGTTGGCAAAATCATCGCTTTTGCCCATGATCAGATTTAAAGCGCCCTGCCAATTTTGCTTAGCCTCCAAATCCTTCATCAGATATTTGAACGTAACCATCTCACCAAAGATGCTGGCGGTTTCCGCGTATGCCATAGGTGCATGCATCATCAGGTTGCCCTGTGCATGGCCTGCCAACAGGCCGTGGACGCCGTGACCCAGCTCATGAGCCAGTGTGGCCACATCCCGAACCGAACCCAGATGGTTCAGGAACGTGAACGTCATCGGCGTTCCGTCCAACATGCACAGCGAGGCGTTAAACGCTCCGCCGCGTTTGCCTTCGTAATGCGGCGCATCAATTCGTCCCAAGCGATATTGCTCTTTAATCATGTCGGCAAGTGTCGGGCTGAAACTGCGGTACGCCGCATCGACAATGCGCCGAGCTTCATCGAACGGAATAACCGTGTCGTCGCTGAACGGCAGTGGGGCGTTACGATCGCTCCAGGCCAAGCGCTCCAGACCCAGGTGGGCCGCTTTCAGTCGATAATGCTGCTGCATAATCGGCGCTGCCACCCGCGCTACGGCTTCGTGTAGCGCCTCCACGGTCGCATCGCTCATCATGTTGGCCGTGTTTCGAGCGGCCATAGGGTGCGGATAACCGCGCTCGGCGTCTTCGAGCGCCTTGGCGCGGACCGTATTCATGAGAGTTTCGGTGGAGTATTTCAAGAAAAAACCGTCAAACGCGTCATGAATTCCCTGCAGAATTCGCGCCCGAGTCTTGGCGTCGCGTTCTTCAGACAAATCATGTAGCGCCCGGGTCAGTGTGAATTCTCCGTCTGGCAGATTCACTCGCAGGTCGGCTTCCACCTCATCAAAGAACTGCGCCCAGGAACCCGGACCAAACGGACTGCGTTTGGCGAGCGCCTGCTCGACCTCCTCGGACAGAAGATGGTCTTTGAAAAGACGCATCTTGTTGATGAGCGGCAGATGCTTTCTGACGAAATCGCTTTCTTGGGCCTGTCGATCGATGTCAGCCCAATCAAGCGCACATACCTCAAGCTGGAAAAACGTCAGATGCTGACCTGCGGCCATCATGATTCGTTCAGTAGTTTCGCCTAGGCGCTTTTTGATTTCTTGGTCACCAGTTGTCAGCGATTGCCGCAAGAAAAGATAATCTAACGGCTTGTCAGCCAGCCTGTCGAGTCGGGCGTACTCCTCGAGTGCCTCCGCTAGCTTTGTATTCAATCGACCGCAATAATCCGCATTGAATTTGGCTGCCAGCTGTTCGAATTGATTTATGTCCGCATCGATTTGCGGATCGTCCAGCTCAGAATAAAAGCAAGACAAGTTCCAGCGAACGTTCATCGCCGATTGATCCGGGCTACGTTGCATTTTGCCACCCATTCCGCCGTCTTTGGCTGATTGTATTAAGGTGCATCGGGCGTTATCTTGATTTGTCTTAAACATAAAGTCAACAATGATAATTATTGTCAGTGCTCGGCAAAAGGTGTAACATAGCCGAGATTAGCAATATAAATGTAACACTCGGCTGATTTAGCGGAAACCTACCTATGAAGAAAGCAATCGTCATCGTAATTCTATTAGGCTGCATTGTCGGCCTTGACGTGATAGTCGGTCGTTCTGGCATTTCTGGTGACCAGGCCTCAGCCGGTGAATTCGAAGAAAAAATGAGTATTGGCTTACTGGCTCCTTTGAGCGGTGAAAAATCCGCTGATGGACGCTCGGCTAAGCGGGGATTTGAGTTGGCGGTCCGAGGGCTGAGAGCTTGGGGGCTGTCGGTTGAGTTGGAGGATACCCGTTGTGATGCTCAGTATGCGATTGGGGCGGTAAATCGCCTACTGAGGGCTGGGGCTGATGCGGTGGTTGGTGGCCTGTGTCCATCAGTGGCCAACGTGGTGGAAGAAGCGTTAGCTGAGCAAGGCGTGCCCTATGTGGCGCTGGATGTCGGGGAGTCGGCAACCGTGTATAGGCTGGATTCATACATCGATAAAGAAGAGGCGCTAGCTGATTATTTTGTCGATGGACATAAAGAAAATTACGGCGCTCGGCCGGATTATATCGCGGCGTTAGCATTTGATACCTTGACCGCCGTGACTATGGAGCTGCGCGATGGCATGCCGAGCGACGAAGATCCGCTGCAGTTTTTGCGCGAGACGGTTCATTACGGGGTTTCCGGAGAAGTTAAATTTAGATAGTGAAAAAACGCCTGACATTTTACCGTCTGGCGTTTTTAGTTGCTTCTTTTTAGTTGTTCAATTTCATTTTTTGATAATTCGCGCCATTGGCCGTAGCGCAGCCGTCCCAATTTGAGCGTATGAATTCTGATTCGTCGCAGTTTAGTAGCCTCCAGACCGACCGCTTCGCACATTCGTCGAATCTGCCGATTCATGCCCTGCCTCAATACAATGCGAAATTGATTGCTTGATATGCGATTAACCTTAGCCGGTAATGTTTTGCCGTCCGGCAGTTTAATGCCGTCTCGTAGCTGTCCAATTTGCTCATCGTTGATTTCTTTGGACACTTCCACTTCGTATTCTTTTTCATGCTCGTATCGTGGGTGTGTAAGGCGTTCGGTTAGTTCGCCGTCGTTGGTCAGCAGCAGCAGTCCGGACGACTCTACGTCTAGGCGGCCAACCGGAAATACGCGCTCTGAAAGTCCAACATAATCGATTACGTTATCAGGTGCGCTGTGATCGGTCGTGCTGATAACACCGATCGGCTTATTCAGCATGATGTAGATTTTTTTTGACGGCCCGTCGATTGGCAGGCCATCAACTTCGATATCATCATTATGACCGACCTGTTCTCCCATTTCCGCAGTTTGTCCGTTTATCAAAACACGACCAGCACTGATTAGCCGGTCTGCTTCGCGTCGTGAACAAACACCGCGTTGCGATAAAATTTTATTGATGCGTTCTGTCATGTCAGGACATGATAGCTTAAATATCATAGCCGGTCAACCGTATTGACCCAGAAAAGAAAATGCCATATCATAAATGCTTCAATAAGGAGAAGCCATGTCTGAGCGAGAAGTTGACGGACAGGAGCTGTTTGAGGTGGTTGAGGGCTTACTGGAGCAAGCTGAAAAAATTGTCGGCTACCAGAAAGACAGTGGAAAGCAGTCTGCAGACGCTTATTTTGCTCAATAATCAGTATCCGGCCACGCAGGAGTTTCTGGTCATGAGGGGTCTAGGTAGTGTAGCCGAGTTAGACGAGCGGGGCATTAAGGAGCTTGAGCTCCATCTGCTTAACTGCCTCAGTCAGGCACAGAGCCAAAATAACTGATTTCTATACGATGCCTCAACTACGAGGCATTTTTTTATTTAATTTTAGTAAAAAATAATAAAAATAAAGCAAAAAATGCCAGTTTATACCCTTGACAAAAAGGCGTAAACATGGCATACTATGACGTTGTCTAGCAGATGCTAGACTATTTATTTTTAGCCGTAACAAGCGAAATTTATTTATGGACGAAGAGAGTCCAAGGAGTAAAATTGTAGTCCTGGCCCTAGCGGTATTAATAATTCTTGTAGCTACAGATCGTGCGGTCGGCAATGTAACTGTCGGGAATCCGTTCAAGGCCACCTCAGCAGAGGCAGCTGTGCAAGGTCCGGGTGCTGACTACATGAATGAAGAGCTGCAAACGGCACAGACATTCAACACCGTTCAAGGGACGTTGCTTGAGTTATGTGAAAATCGTGGTTACGGCGAGGATTGCGCTCGCACACTGCTGGGCATGCTTTGGAAGGAGTCGCTCAACGATGCTCAGGCAATAGGAGACTATGGTCAGGCGCGTGGCTATTTTCAGATATGGTATCGATTGCACGGCATTTCCATAGATTGCGCTGAGGATTTGACCTGCTCGGCCAATTGGACGCTCGACTATTTGGAGCAGAACGGTTACCCGCACCATAAGGCTTACGCCATTCAGTGCCATAACGGGTGTGAAATCTGGAACGGCTATTGGCAATCGGCCGTTCGTTGGGGTGACCGAAAATGGAACACACCGCTGTTCCTGGATGATCCGCGACATAATGTAGCCATGAAATAATATCGGCAAAACGGGCAATAGCCCGTTTTGTGATACACTGATGTAATAAACATACGTAAATATGATTATGCGAATACTAATACAGTGGATTGGCTCCGCGGTCGCGGTCATGGCTTTCGCGTACATACTGCCCGGGGTGGAGGTGCGCAATTGGTTCGTGGCGTTAGTGGTTGCCGTGGTGCTTGGTCTGATTAACGCCATCTTGCGACCGATATTATTGATTCTTACCTTGCCGGTAAACATTTTAACGCTTGGTTTGCTTACATTTGTAATTGATGCATTGCTGGTGATGCTGGCGGCCAGATTAATAGACGGCTTTACGGTTACGGCGTTTTGGTGGGCACTGCTATTTGCTCTGCTTATGGGCATCGTAAATACACTGCTAAAGATAGGTAGCAAATAGCGCTTATTGCGCCAACAGGAAAGTCGCGCTACTATCGAATGGCGTGGCTCTTTTGAATCACATCAACCGGGGAGACAACAGTGCCTAACTCCAATTATGGTCCACAAAATGGATGGTTTTCTATCGTGCATGTCGAAACGCTCAACGACGGCAACATCAATTGCCTGTCAGCCATGGTGTATGACCCGCAGGATAGCCAGCTGAAGGCGTTTTATGAGGCTCGTATCAGCCGGAATGCGATGGACGGATGCGATTCCCGGTGCGTCTCGCTCGAAGTGGCCATGTGCGGACTGGCCGATACCTGTCGTGGCACGTCACTGATGGCATTTGAGGTTGCTGCGGTTCGTGATTTTATTCAGGAAGGCTGTCAGACGGCCGGGATTGAATATCCGTTTATCGCTGGAAACGACGTTGATGTCAAAACTCTGGCTGACGTAAGCGTTGGTCCATTGGCGCAAGGTGCCGTTGGGTTGCGTCAGGCCGCCGAACGGCTTGGTATCCGAACGCTCCCGGCTGAGGATGCTCCGTCGTGGGGTGCGGTAGCCTGTTGGTACGTGCTACGGCGAATTATGAAGGTTTAATATGAAAACCCGAGTTGTGACTCGGGTTTTTTCTTTGGTTTTGATATACTGTTTCAACACCTAACCCACGCGAGGACATGCTGTAATGCGCGCGGCCAGCAGCGTTCAGCGTGTCCGAGCCACCTATTAGAAGTAAGACACCACATATGTTAGATAACCACCTCTACAACTTAATGTCACAAATTGTTGAAGATCATCGTTCGCTTTGGCGTATGCGCGACATGTACGAAAATGATTCCGGTGAATGTATAGAATGCCGCGAAATGTGGCAGAAGATAGCTGACGAACGCGAGGTCGAACTTAATAATTTGGTCCAAAAACTCAAAGCACACCTGACCGAATAAGCAAACAAAAAAATCGGGCTAGACCCGATTTTTTGGTGTTCTTATAGTCCGATCGTCGCCGCCTCGACAGTTTCTCCTAACAGCAGGAGCGGTTCTCCCATTGGATGCAGAGCCAGGGCCTTATCGTTGCAGGTAACAATCGAGGTCCAGTTATATCCGTATCCCAGGAATACTTCCTCGCTCGGTATGCGACGGCGAAAGCTATCGGAAATGACAAATACGGCCGGGTCATCAGGAGATTTGGCGAGCGTGCCTTCGGGGAAAGTAACTGGTTCACCGATTGAATACTCAACAATTTCTTCGGGTGAGGCTGGAATGACAGATCTTTCGCCAAATCGCGCCTTTAAGATTGCAATGTCCCAAATCGCATGGCGTACGCCATTTTCTACGTACCACACGCCTCCGGTGACCGAGTCCTGAATCAGCTGACCAAGCGGGTAAGCACTTTCCAACGTAATCATGTTGCCGAGGCTATAGTCCTCGATATCCTCTAGCGACACCTCTTCTACCTCTTCTGGGTTGAATCCAATTTCTCGGAACACATCTTCCGATGCTATCGGTCGTCGCTCGTCACCAATTAGCAAATAGATTACGCCGTTCTCGTCGCTTACCAGTGACAAATCCGGGAATGACAGCGGTTTGCCCGGATTGGCTTCTTCCAGTGCGCGGAATTCATATTCACCTAACACCACCGGAGCGCGATTGCCGAACCGTGACTCCAATACCGACTGACTTATTATCGGTCGGAACTTACGACCCTGAATTATGGCATATGCGCCGGTTTCCTCATTCATTACTAGCGTGCCGTCTGGAAACATAATTTCTCCGACACCTTCCCCCCACCATCGCTGCCAGATATTATAGAATAGCTTGTTGCCGTGAATGTGCGGCGTATAATTATACATTCCGGCAGTTGCCAAGTTTGCTGGCGTGACGTCTTTGTAGCTAATAGTATAGGTCACCTTCGGCTGTTTGAGGTAGTCCGGGACGTTAGACATGTACCAGTCCATCCAACCGGCAGCAGCATCAATTTGCTTGGCAAAGCCTTTATACTTTTGCGCCAGCGAACTGGATTTATAACAACCGTCACATAACGCGTATCCGGCAGCCCAATCCAGCTGATCTTTCGTAGGTTTGTCCGTTTCCACGATGCCCTGCTCTTTTTGCAGAATTGCGAGAACATATTTTGGATTGATGCTGTAGCGTTTGGCCGCATCATCGACGAGCTGGGCGGTTCCTTTGAGCAGACCGTCTATCGCGTCTACATCGAACTGATTATTTAAACCACCTTTTTCATCTAGGAAATCATAGATTTCCTGAAAGTTCATCGCGTAAGCATCGCGCATTTCGTCATCCGACATAATATAGTTCGGATTGAAGGCAGCTGCCCGCGCTGGAAGCGGGACGGCGCTTAATAACATGGCTGCGGTAGCCACGACCACGGTAATTTTTTTGCTGAAATTTTTGATGCTCATCATACGATAACATTATAACTATTTGCTGAGCGGATTTGTAGTTTGGTGTCAATCCCATATTTGATATTCAGATTATGGTAATCTAACAGCATAGAGCTAAGTCGAATATTTATGACATCCACAGTCACCATAAAACCTTGGGGAAAAGAAGTGTTACTCACAGAGCCTGATTCTAGCTATGTCGCGAAGCTATTATATGTTAAGGCTGGCGCGCGATTGTCGTTGCAGTACCACGATAAGAAGGTGGAAACTCATTGCTTGGTGTCAGGGAGCGTTTTGCTCTGGCTGGAAAATGAGTCTGGGGATATCGAGAAGATAGAGATGGAGCCGGAGAAAGGTTATACTATACTTCCTGGCAAGAGGCATCGGCTTGAGAGCATGGATGACGCCGTGGTGTTTGAAGCTTCCACTCCAGAGATTGGGACGACATTTCGTGTAGAGGATGACTACGACCGGCCGGACGAAACTCAGGAATTAAGATCGACAACAAATCGCGGCTGGACACAATAATTGGAAGTAGCTCGGTACGCATACAAACCCTATATGATAAACCGCACAAATTACTTAAAGACAAATCGCCATAAACACAGCACGATTCGCGAGCTGGTTTTTGGGCTGGAAGATGGCATAGTTTCCACCACGGGTGCGGTCATCGGTATTGCCGCCGGCACCGGTAATAAGCCTGTGGTGATTTTGTCCGGCATGGTGATCGTTGTAGTAGAAGCGCTCTCAATGGCGGCGGGAACCTATTTGTCATCTAAATCAAAGCGGCAAATGCTTCAGCACATGATTCAGCAGGAGCGCGAGGAGATTGAGAATTCACCGGAAGAGGAAACCGAAGAGTTGCGCGAGATGTATCGACAGCGCGGTTTTTGCAAGATTGAAATTGATTTGATGGTCCAGCACATAACAAAAGACAAGAAACTTTGGCTGGAGGAGATGATGCATAAGGAGCTGGGCATCGGCACAATGGAGCTTGAGGACTCGCGGGCCGGTGTGGTGGTGATGTGGCTAGCCTATACAGTGGGTGGCTTGGTGCCAATCATACCGTTCCTACTGTTTGGAATCCGTTCGGCGATGATTACTGCTTTTATTGCCGGATTATGCACCCTGTTCGCTATCGGTACCTGGAAGGCTAGAGTTACCAAGACTAACGTTTTGTTTGGTGGTTTAGAAATGTTGGCGGTATCGGCGATAGCTGGCTTGATTGGTTTTGCTGTCGGTCGAATTGTCGGCTCTTTGACCGGAATCGATGTCGGAGTATAGGATAGTGGCATGCAGACAAAACATTTTCGGCTATCACCAACGACACTGCAGCTATTCGTGAATTGTCCGCGTTGCTTTTGGCTGCAGTTTCGTCGCAAGATTCATCGACCTAAGTCGATTTTTCCGTCACTGCCCGGCGGCATGGATTATGTAATCAAGGATTACTACGACCGATATCGCAGTCAGGGCGAGTTACCGCCGGAAATCGAAGGGCGGGTGCATGGACAATTGATGCCCGATCAGGACCTCATGGACAAGTGGCGCAATTGGCGCACTGGTCTCGAGTACAATGATAACGCACGTAACGGCACTTTGTTTGGAGCGCTGGACGACTGTTTGCTGGACGGTCAGCTGTATATCCCGCTGGACTATAAGACACGGGGTTTTAAACCAAGACCTGGTGATAGTCAGCGTTACTATGGACTGCAGCTAAATAGTTATGCGCTGATGCTGCGGGAAAACGGGTATCCGGTAGCTGATATCGGCTATTTGGTGTATTACTACCCGCTGTCCGTGTTCGCGAACGGTTCGGTAAAGTTTGGCGTAGAGCCAGTGGAGATTCCGGTAAGTGCTGACGAGGGGTGTCGTGTCTTCGAGAGGGCGCTTGATTGTCTGTGGGGTAACGAACCCAAAGCCCATAGCAAATGCGAATTTTGTGGCTGGGCCGGAAAGTTCGACGAAGAATTTGATTAAATCCTAGTTAGCTTCACAGGGACACTGATTACGTACTCTCACTTTAGGCCCGTCTCGGGCTTTTTCGTTTTGGTCAATCTTGACAGTCGAATATTTCTGGTTTATTATCGAATATCCGAATTATCCGAGCTAGGAGGATCGATGCCGCTGGTTAGTGACAAGAAAAGGCCCTACACCATTCGCTTGAGCTTCGAAGGTATCGCTAGGCTGGATGCCCTGCGGGCTAAGCTGGGATTTCGGCGAACTGGCATTTTGCTGAAGGCGATTCGCGTTTGCGTTATGGCACACTGTTGCGGTGGTAACGAATCGCTATATATTAAGCAGAACGATGCTCAGATTGACCAACTGCGTTTGCACGGCTGTCAGGGGTTAGACTCAACGGATATGGAAACGTTTCCGGTGACGCTAATGGTCTCGGCGCGCGAGAAGGGTGCGTTGAAGCGCTGTGGTGCCAAAGCTGGCGGCATATTTGCCGGAGCCGAAACCGCACTCGCGTTTCTTGAAGACGTGCTGGCCAACGGTTTTCCCGAGTTGCTTGAGAAGCGCGGTAATCATTTTTACCCGGTTCTGCCATGTCAACGGGGCTAGTCACAAGGGTTCGTTTTTGGCTCAGTAGCTTACTGCAAATCAGCATTCGTTATCAGGTCACCTGCGACCTATCTACGGAAGATGTGCGCCGGCTCGAAGAATGCCGTCATGTCGCGGAAAGGTATGCCGGCGGCAGTTCTGACGTTGCGATCATGCGTTTGGCACTGCGCGTTTATAGCCGCATCATCTACAATGATTTGCCGACTTTGTACGCGTTTGATACTGGCGGGGAACGCAAGACCGTCGAATTGCGAGCGGATAAGGCCCCGACGTCGCAGGCAGATTTAACGGTCAGTCAATTGCAGCTGTCGATTGGTCGCAAGTCACGTGCGGCAATTAAGCGACTGGCGGTAGAAACCGGACAGGACAATTGTGGCGTGCTCCGCAGCTCCTTGGCTACGTTGCATCGAGCAGCACGAGGTGACTATCAGTCGTTTCAGACTCGCGTGGCTGGGGGAGAATATGTGGAGTATGATTTAATCCGTTTGGTCCTGGGTAGCCGCTCAGCAAAACAATAATCTTTCTAAAGAATCGCAATTCAGCGGTTCTTTTTATCCCCAGAATAGGTCCCTGGCACCTATATTGGGGATAAGTCTTGACGGATTTTAGGAGATTTGATTAAATCCTAGCATTCAACTGTGAATTAAATTATGAAGCAATTTTTACGTGTGCCACAGCGCGTACATAATGCAGTAATGTTGATGACCGACCTGGCAAGCGAAGCCGAGGCCGATAATTTTATTTCGCTCGCTGACGTGGCTGAGCGTAATATGCTATCGCGTGGTTTTCTAGAAGAGGTAGTGGTGCCCTTAAAAGAATCTGGTCTGGTTGACGCGAAGCGAGGATCTCATGGTGGGTATAGGTTGTCACGCGACCCCGAAGATATTTCAATCGGCGATATCGTTACCGCCGTAGAGGGTCCACTGGCTTTGGTTGATTGTTTGGGCGGTGCGGAGTGTGCAATCGCTGGCGGTTGTGCGTCGAAAAAGGTCTGGCGCAACGTTCAGCGCCATATCGAGGATTCGCTGTACGCGATTTCATTGATTGACGTAATGAACGGTAATTAGATGACCGAGGAACTAGAAAAATCTGATCAAGTGCAAGCCAAGTATCACGCCGCCCCCGGACTGACCGAAGAGTTGGTGCGGGAGATTTCGCGCCAGAAAAACGAACCGAAGTGGATGCTCGAAAAGCGTTTGCAGGGTTTGCGATTATGGAATCAGGCCGAAATGCCGGATTGGAGTCCGGACTTGAGCGGCTTGGATTTGGAACAGTTGGCGTATTTTGTTCGACCAGACACGCAGGAATCGCGCAGATGGGAAGATGTGCCGCCTGAGATTCGTCGTACATTTGATAAATTGGGCATTCTGGAGGCCGAGCAAAAAGCACTGTCCGGCGTGGGTGCGCAGTTTGATTCGGACGTGGTGTACCACAATCTAAAGGAAGAATGGGCCGAGCAGGGTGTGGTTTTCGAGAACATGGACGTGGCCGTGCAGAAGTATCCGGATTTGGTGCGCGAGTATTTTATGACTCAATGCGTGCCGGTCAGCGACCACAAATTCGCCATGCTGCATGCCGCGGTTTGGAGTGGCGGGACTTTTATCTACGTTCCGTCCGGTGTGAAAGTGGAAGTGCCGATGCAGGCATATTTTCGGATGAACACCGAACATGGCGGGCAGTTTGAGCACACGCTCATCATTGCAGATAAGGGTGCGACCGTGGAATATATCGAAGGCTGTTCGGCGCCGAAGTTTTCTGCCAGCTCTCTTCATGCTGGCTGCGTTGAAATTTATGTTCGCCAGAACGCCACGGTCAGATATTCAAGCATCGAAAATTGGAGCAAGAATACTTATAACCTGAACACCAAACGCGCGCTGGTCGATGATGCCGGCACTATAGAATGGCTATCAGGCAATATGGGGAGCGGCAAAACCATGTTGTATCCGACGTCTGTTTTGCGGGGTTGCGGTTCGCGCGCCGAAGCTTTAGGTGTGGCGTTTGCCGGGCCGGGTCAGGAACAGGACACAGGCTTCAAGGTGATTCATGCGGCGCCAGACACCACCGCTACGATTCGTTCCAAGGGTATCGCCAAGGGAGGCGGCAAATCTGTTTATCGCGGTGTGGTCAAAGCCGCCGGCCGGGCGACCGGCGCTCGATGCACCGTGGACTGCGATACGCTAATTCTGGACGAGTCCTCGGCTTCAGATTCATGGCCGCGAGTGGTCGCCGAAAACAACGAAGTGGAGTTGGCGCATGAGGCGCGAGTCGGTCGAATCGGCGACGAGGAGATTTTTTATCTGACCTCGCGCGGCATAGGCGGAGACCGCGCAGTGAAGATGGTGGTGAGTGGATTTGTGGCGCCGGTTATTAAGAAATTGCCGTTGGAGTATGCGGTTGAGCTGAATCGGTTGATTGAGTTAGAAATGGAGGGGTCAGTTGGATAGTATGAGAGGAGCAGAAAAGCAAAGGTGCAGAGGGGCAAGGACCTGCGGGGCTGGATTGCCGTGCGGGGATTGTTCAGCCTGCTCCGCACAGGCCGAAATGCCGAAAAAATCTTCGTTGAGGATAAATGACGGGGAGACGAATCATGAACCCTATGCGATGCCGCTCGCTGAGCAGGTGGACATCGAAATCGGCGCGAACTGCATTGTCAGTATCATTGAACCGGCGGTTGGTCCGGCTTGTGCTGGTTTGGATAGCTCTGGCTTGTCGGTGACAATCGGTAAAGAATCCCTGGTTCGATTCACGTCTATCCGCGAATGCGCCGCGCACGGAAAGCGCGACTACGCTTCGCGGTTTCAGCTGGCCGCTGGTGCGTCACTAGAAATTTTCGAATGCCGCCTGGGTGGCGGTGACATCAACGCCGTGGCTCAGGTAGATCTGCTGGGTATAGACGCCAAAGTCACTGTGCGTTCAGCGCTGTTCGCCGCAGAAACCGACCATCTGCTGTCAGAAATCAACATCAATCATTTCGCGTCGCGCACCACTTCACGTATTATTACTAAAGGAGTTTTGGCCGACCGGGCGCGAATCGAGTACCGTGGATTGGTCAGCATAAATAAAGAAACCTTGGGCTGTGTGGGCGAGCAGTATGCCGATGCCCTGCTGTTGTCCGCCGACGCCCGCGCTGACTTGATGCCAAATCTAAAAATCGATGCCAACGACGTTCGTTGCGGTCACGGTACTGCAGTGTCCGGAATGGATGAGCAAAAGTTGTACTATTTAATGTCTCGTGGTTTGAGTCGAGCCGCGGCCATGGAAGCGGCGACGCGCGGTTTCATGGCCGATGTACTTTCCAGCCTACCCGAGCAGGAAATCGACACAGTTGAAAAAATTATCACCCCGCGCCTGCAATGCGCGTTAGCTGTCACATAACTCATGCGGGGACATTTATTTATCGAATGACTAGACCGCAAAATGTGTGCCCGAGCTATCTATTAGAAATAAGACGTCACCTTAATGCCATTATTTAAAAAAACACGACGAGACGATTTTCCGACGTTCAAGTTCGAATATGGAGCTGGTCGGCCTTATCACTTTCTAGATTCGGCGGCGTCGTCGCTCACGCCAAAACCGGTGCTGGATGCGATGGATTTATATTATCGAACGTATCGCGCCAACGTGCATCGCGGTTTGTATCGCGCCAGCAACAAGGCGACCTTAGAATATGAAGTGGCTCGTGAAAATGTGGCCGAGCTGATTAATGCCGATCCAAAGGAAGTGGTTTTTACTTGTGGCACTACCGAGTCTTTAAATTTGGTCGCCTATTCGTTGGCTCCAACATTGAAGCCGGAGGATGAGGTGGTGATTTCCATCATGGAACATCATGCTAACTTTGTGCCGTGGCAGCAGATGGCCAAGCGCTACGGGTTCAAGCTGCATATCTTGTCGATTACCGACCAATATGAGCTAGACATGGACGAGGCGCGACGAGTGATTGGTCCGAACACTAAGGTGGTTTCAATCGCGCATGTGTCGAATGTCCTCGGAACCGTAAATCCGATCAAAGAGCTGGTCGATTTGGGTCATCAACATGGTGCGGTCGCTATCGTTGACGCGGCGCAGTCGTTGGGGCATCGACCGGTTGATGTGCAGGAGTTGGGATGCGATTTTCTGGCGCTTTCGAGCCATAAGGCCTATGGACCGACCGGTATCGGGGTGCTCTGGGGTAAAAAGAAAGCGCTAGAAAATTTGGCGCCGTTTCAGTTCGGTGGGGAGATGATTATCGAAGTGACCAAGGAAGATTCCGAATGGAATGAGGTGCCACACAAGTTTGAGGCTGGTACGCCGAATATCGCCGGTGCCATCGGTTTGGGTGCGGCCGCAAACTACATTAAAGAGATCGGCATCGAAGAAATTTCAAAGCATGAGCGGGATATCACTAAATATGCCATCGAACAGATGTCTGAAATTGACGGCTTGAAAATCATTGGCCCAGTCGCGAATGAGAATCGCGGCGGTGCGGTCTCGTTTGCGATTGACGAGATTCATCCGCATGATATGGCGCATGTCCTAGGCGGTAAGGGTGTATGCGTGCGTGGCGGTCATCATTGTGCCATGCCGCTAATGCAGGAGCTGGAACTGCCCGGCACCACCCGCGCCAGTTTCGGAATTTACAGCCAAGAAATGGACGTGGATGCGCTGGTTGAGGCCATCAAATATGCGAAAGATAAACTTAGATAGATGTGGAGCCAGCCTTCCTGCATTACCAGCTAAGTGAGCGGAAGCCCGGCTCTATGTCAAATCAATGAAATACTATGGGAAAAAACGCAGAACCGTGCGGTGAGTCGGATGTGTATCGTGAGGAGATCCTGGAACACAGCCGCAACCCACGCAACAAAAAAGTCATGGACAACGCCACGTTCCAGAGTAGGCGCCGCAACATGAGCTGTGGTGACACTATGGAGATGTTCGTAAAGCTGGACAATGAAGGTAGGGTGGCTGAACTAACGTTTGACGGGGTGGGCTGCGCCATCAGTCAGGGTGCCGCGTCCATGCTGACAGAGGAGGCGACCGGAAGAACCCTGGACGAACTTAAGGCCATGACCAAAGAAAACGTTTTCGATTTGCTCGGTACAGAAGTGGGGCCGGCACGAATTCGCTGTGCCATGCTGGCGTTAGAGACATTGCAAAAGGGTATCGATGAGTTCGAGAATAGCTAGACGCACTTATGTCATTCCGATACTCATATCATTTTTGCCCCCGCGGGAATGACGTTTTAAGTTCTGGTGATAGAGTCTAAATGAAAATATGATAAACATGCTTAAAATTGAAAAACTTAAAGTAGAACGCGACGGCAAGGAAATAATCTGTGGCGTTGATTTGGAAATCGCACCTGGGGACGTGGTCGCATTGATGGGTCCGAACGGTTCGGGCAAGAGCACATTAGCCGGAGCACTGATGGGCCATCCGGAATGTGAAATCACGAACGGTAAGATAGAGATAGACGGCAATGACGTCACTGACCTGTCTGCGGATAAACGCGCCAAAGCCGGACTGTTTCTGTCAATGCAAAATCCACCCGAGATCGCCGGACTCACGTTGTCGGCGTTTATACGCACGGCCTACAACGAAATTAACGGCGAACGGGTAGGTCCGCGAGAGTTTCGTGAAAAACTTAAAGATAAAGCCAAATTGATCAAGATGAATCCCGATTTACTTTCACGCGGCCTGAACGAAGGCTTTTCGGGCGGTGAACGCAAGAAGTCGGAAATTCTCCAGCTGATGATGCTCGCTCCCAAGTACGCCGTGCTAGACGAAACTGATTCCGGCTTGGACGTAGATGCGCTAAAAGCAGTCGGTGAGGGGATTGCCGCCGCGCGCGAAAACGCGCCAGATGGCATGGGTATTTTGATTATTACCCATCATCAAAAACTGTTGGAATTTCTGAAGCCCGATCGAGTTGCCGTGCTGAAAGAAGGAAGAATAGAAAAACAGGACGGACCGGAATTGGCTGAAGAAATATTGAAAAAAGGTTTTGAATCATAATTAAAAGACGTCGTGGCAGCGTC
This sequence comes from uncultured Gammaproteobacteria bacterium, assembly GCA_964486995.1. Lineage (GTDB taxonomy): Bacteria > Patescibacteriota > Patescibacteriia > SG8-24 > SG8-24 > JAHJAU01. Next base: position 30,030 of record CAZAOV010000005.1, read on the forward strand.
TTTTTTGGTTGCATATACACCTCGTGGCGTCGGGCCGGGGTTTCTTACCGACCTAACTTGACACCCCGTCCCTGAGCTGGAATCCAGTCCTAGACACGCGCGGCGTCGGCCAGAAATTCGGAGCCCGCATCGAGCAGGGGGCAGGCTTACGTCTCAAGGCCGGACGGACACGGTTGGGGACCGGCGAAGCCTGCATTTAAAAAACACTCGGTGTCAGCCCAAGGATATTTATTCGGTAATCAAATTCAAATTTGTCAGCTAGCATTGACGCTTGGTGGTTGATGTGCGATACTTGGGCGCAGATTAGGGCTTCGCGATCTCATTCAATTACAAACAATATGCGAGTCGCCGAATTAGTCTCAAATTATCATAGCCTACCGCCTGTTAAGGCCGGCGCCATTTATCAGGTCGTGGATTGCATCACGAACGGTCTTTTGGATAAGGGACATGATGTGACGGTTTTTGGCTCAGGTGACTCAAAAACTAGGGCTAACTTGGTGTCAGTAACCGACAAATCAACCTCTAAGATGGGTTTGCCCAGCAATGGAGTTAACCACTACATGCATCTTTTAGCGTCAAAATGCTTCGAGATGGCGGATGAATTCGATATTATTCATAGCCACTTTAGTTTGATAAGCGCTTTCTATAGCCGGCTTGTCAAAACCCCGACCGTTCAAACGATTCATAGCAGTGTTACCGATGATGTTCGTCCGTTTCTAAAAGCATTTAAGGACCTTAATTACATCTCATTTTCGCATAGTCAGCGTCGCCAGGTGCCCGAACTGAATTGGATTGCCAACGTGTATCATGGCATCGATACCAAGAAGCTGAAATTCAAAGCTAAGCCCGACGATTATTACCTGTTCATGGGGCGAATCGTGCAGGAGAAGGGGCCACATTTGGCTATCGAAGCGGCCAAAGCTCTAGGCGCGAATATCGTAATTGCCGGACGTTCGTATGCGGATGACCAGTACTGGCACAAGTATATAGAACCTCAGATTGATGGCCGACAGGTACGATTTATCGGTGAGGCCAGCAATAAGGATAAGATTACATTTTTTCGAAACGCCAAAGCGCTGCTGTTCCCAATTCAGTGGGAAGAACCGTTTGGTTTGGTTCTCATTGAGGCTATGGCCTGCGGTACGCCGGTCATTGGATACAACCGCGGCTCAGTCGCAGAGATAATTCGTGACGGAGAGACCGGCTACGTAGTCGAGGACGTAAAGGAGATGGTTGAGGCCATGAAAAAAATCGAGCATATCGATCGTTCCGCCTGCAGATACCGAGTCGAACACCTATTCAGCCAAGATAAGATGGTAAACGGATACGAGCGCGTGTTCGAGCGGGTGATAGATCAGTATTCCAGATTGCGGAAGTAAAATTTGGCAATAAAAACACCTCTCAATTGTCATTCCCACCGAAGTTAATCCTCGTATTGACGGGGCCGGAAATGAAATGTGATGAAGGGTGTTTTTTGACGGTCTATTATTTCTTTCCCCACAGGCGGTGCGCTTTTTGATAAAGCTTTTCGTAGTCGTTCGCCATTCTCTCTATACTGAAGCGGCGTTCCACATAGCGACGACACTCTCGTCGGTCAATGGTATGAATTTTTTTCATGGCCGCCACCATTTCGCGCTTATTATTTACTATAAAGCCGGTCTTTCCGTGCTTGATTACTTCTGGTACTGAACCGCGGCGGTAAGCGATGACCGGCGTACCGCAGGCCATAGCCTCTATCATCACCAGCCCAAACGGTTCTTCCCATTTGATTGGGAAAAGTAGGGCTTTTGCCTTGCCGTAAATTTCTGGCATCTCCGTATGGTCCGCGTTGCCACGGAACTGCACTTTGCCGTAACAGAGCTTCTTTATTTTTCTCAGATAGCTCTTGCTGTAATGTCGACCGTAAATGTCTAACCCCTGCCGTGTGATGCGGCAAGACGAAATCGCATCTTCAATACCTTTTTGTGGCACTAGGCGACTGGCAAATAGGAATCGATCGTTGTGGTCTTCACTGAACGAAAACAACTTTGTATCAACACCGTTATAGATATTCGCCGCATACGGCAATTTAGGGGCCGGTTTTCGTTGCGACATGCTGATTGATACTAAATGAGTTTTCGGTCCCTTGAATAGCTGCAAGGCTCGCTTGCCGTATGGGTTTATTGGGTCGTGAAAAGTAATCACGGAAGGCGTTTTAAACAAACCGACGAACGGTAATGCCCGTTCCGAATGAAAATGAAGTACGTCATAACGACCGTCATCCGCATCTTGCAGCATTTTAGAGATTAAATACTGGTCGAACAGTGCAATATGATTCAATCCGTATGGCATTTTTTTTCGTTCCGGCGTAATTTTTTTGATGAATTTCGGATCGGCGATCCCTTCTTTTAGCAGGCCAGAAACCGTATGAAATGGATTATTAGGCGAAGGCGGCGCATAGAAAGTCATCTCATGGCCCTGTTTGGAAATATGTCTGGCGATGTCTAGCGCCAAATCAATCGGAGCCCAAATGACTCCTTTTGGAACAGGAATCGCTCTTTGGCTAGTCACAAATTGGGCGATGCGAAGTTTTCGGTTTGTTGTAGGCATACAAGCTGGTTACGAAAATCGCGGTTAGTATACATTTAGCACGGCAGGGTGGCAATTTTTTGCTCTTTTTTGTTAGTTGCGCTCGGTAAGGAGGTGGCAGGAATGTTCAGAAACTCGGACGGCTTATCCGACTAACTGAAAAACGTCGGCACTATACGCTTTGGTGGAGCTATCACTATGATCATGTTCCTGGGGCATTTCGTTGAAGATGCGGCGTGGGTGCATCTTGATATCGCTGGGCCAGCCTAAACGACAAAAAATACCGTGCCTTATCAACCTAAAGGCGCGACTGGTTTCGGCGCGCGGACTGTGATAAGATTTCTTCGTAACTTTAAACAATTATGTAGCTGCAAGGTCGGGTCACGTTCAATTTAGTAGGCACATGCTTACTGGATCGCATAGTGGCAGAGCTTGTCCGATCTTAGAACTGTAAGAGCCCCCTGTCACCGAGGCAGAGACAGGCTTTACAGCTATAAATAGTAATTAATTTTATGGACGAGAAAAAAAACGAGCCACAAGAGGAACAAAAGCCCAGTGGCGATACGAAAGTAATCGTGTACTCAACCCCAACTTGCCCTTACTGTAAAATGGTCAAGCAATACTTCGATGAGAACGACGTGGCCTATGAGGATATTGACGTATCCAAGGACGAGAAGGCGGCCGAAGACATGGTCAGGAAATCCGGTCAGATGGGCGTGCCGGTTATCGACGTGCACGGTCAGATTATCGTGGGGTTCGATAAGGAAGAGCTCGCTGGCGCACTTGGTTTAAGCTAAAAGCGATAGACAACAAAAGCGTCCAAATGGGCGCTTTTGTTATTGACTTCAGGCTGTTTTTATCTTATTATGACCCACTATGGCTGACTCAATTATCATCCACACAGACGAGATTGCGCTTAAGGGCGGTAACAGGCACCAGTTTGAGCGAGCGTTGGTAAAGAATATCCGGAACCGATTGGTGGAAATCGGTGATTTTGAAGTCGTGAATCGTAAGGGGACGGTTGTGGTGCGGATCGGCAAGTCCATGAGCGAAGGTACGATTAGACAAGTGACTGAGGCGTTAAAATCGGTTTTTGGTATCGCTTATTTCCGAGTGTCACATGAATGCAATGCGGATCTGTCGATTATTAAAAGACGTTCGGCTGAATTATGTTGCGAACTCTCCGGAACTTTCAGGGTAACCGCCAAACGTGGCAGTAAAAAATTTCCGCAGAAGTCCACGGAAATTATGCGACAGGTTGGCGGTGCGGTGCTGGCGGCGAATCAAAATCTAAAAGTTGATTTGCATAACCCGAATCATGTTTTGTATGTCGAAGTGAACGAAGACGGCGCTTTTGTCTCGCTTGACCGGACAGTCGGTGCAGGCGGCTTACCGACTGGAACCACCGGTCGCGTGGTGGTGATGTTGTCCGGCGGAATCGATTCGCCGGTCGCCGCATATAAAGTGATGAGCCGTGGTTGCCGAGCAGTGTTTGTGCATTTTCATAGTTATCCGCATGTCGGAAAAAAATCTATCGAGAAAGTTCGACGACTGGCGAAAATTCTAAATCGCTATCAATTGCGCAGTAAGCTGTTTATGGTGCCGTTTGCCAAGATTCAACGGGATATTACAGCTAAGACCGACGGAAAATTACGGGTGTTACTATATCGTCGTGCCATGTTACGCATCGCCGAGCGCATCGCAAACGAGCAACATGCGTTGGGCTTGGTAACCGGAGACAGCATCGGACAAGTGGCATCGCAAACATTAGAAAACATTCGTACCGTTGGCGAGGCAGTTTCACTGCCCGTTCATCGACCGTTGATTGGTGAAGGTAAGTTGGAAATCGTGAATCGGGCCAAGCGTATAGGTACATTTGCGACTTCCATTGAGCCGCACGACGACTGCTGCACCCTGTTTGTGCCGGATCATCCCGAACTGCGATCCACACCTGAACAGGTCGCCGCAGAAGAGCATAAGCTAGAACTTGACAAATTGATTGACGAGGCCATCTCACAAACCGAATCGGAAATGCTGTAATATGCCAGGCACTCTATATATAATCGCCACTCCAATTGGAAATCTTAGTGATATTTCTCAACGCGCGCTGGAAACACTGCGTTCGGTGGACCTGCTTTTATGCGAAGACACGCGAGTTACTCGTAAATTACTGAATAGATTTGAGATTTCCGTTCCGACCGAAAGCTACCGAGAGCACAACCATGAAGCTAAGTTGGGCCACGTATTAGAATTAATGGAGCAGGGGAGTGATGTGGGGTTGGTGAGCGATGCCGGAACGCCCGGCATCAGTGATCCCGGAAGTCGGTTGGTAAGAGATTTACTCGCAGAAAATTCGGAGCTGAACATTGTGACAGTTCCCGGACCAAGCGCGGTTACGGCTGCGGTCAGCATGGCGGGCTTTCCGGCTGACGGCTTTACCTTCCTGGGTTTTCCGCCGCACAAAAAGGGACGCAATAATTTTTTTCGACAGGCGGTCGAATATCCGCATCCGGTCGTGCTTTATGAATCGCCACACCGTATACTAAAGGCGCTCGCCAGCATCAGTGATCTCGCGCGAGAACGCAAGCTGTGCGTATTGCGGGAGTTGACCAAGCTGCATGAAACAACATATCGTGGCACGGCGAACGAAATTTTGGCCGCATTGGGAGATGTACCTAAAGGAGAATTCGTTATAATTATTGACAGAAAAAATAAGCGCATGAGCGCATGAATGCGTAAGAGTGTAAGCGATTCCTCAGATTCGCCCACGGTCGCTTACACCCTGACCAGCTCACACCTTCAACATATGCCGGGAAAATTTTACGTCACAACACCCATCTACTACATCAACGACAAGCCTCATATCGGTCATGTCTATACGACAATCGCGGCTGACGTTTTGGCGCGGTATCATCGCATGCGCGGTGATAACGTGTTCTTTTTGACCGGAACGGACGAGAACAGCCAGAAAAACGTAGAAGCTGCCGAAAAGCATGGCTACAAAAGCATTCAGGAGTATTTGGATATGATGGCGACAACTTGGCAAAAGACATTTGCCGATTTGCAGATGACCAATGATTATTTCATTCGCACCACCGACGATCGGCATCAAGCCGGCGTAAGGAAATTCTGGGAGATGGTCGCGGCCAAGGGTGATATCTATGAAGGAGAGTACGAAGGCCTGTATTGCACCGGCTGCGAAGGCTTCAAGGCTGAAAGTGATTTGGTTGACGGTGAGTGCCCTCTGCACAAAAAAGCTCCAGAGATTCTTATGGAGAAGAATTATTTTTTCAAAGTAACCGCCTACCGCGAGGCATTGCTGAAACATATCGATGAGAATCCGAATTTCATCCAGCCTGTATCGCGAAGAAACGAGGTGCGGAGCTATGTTGAGAATTTCATGGAGGATTTCAGCATCTCGCGCGAAGTCGGTGCGGTGAAGACCGGTATTCCGGTTCCGGGTGACGAGTCTCAGGTTATTTATGTTTGGTTCGACGCACTGATTAATTATATGACCGGTGTGGGATTCGGGACGGATGATAATAGCTATAAGAAGTGGTGGCCAGCGGACGTTCATCTGGTTGGTAAAGACATCATCAAGTTTCATTGTGCCTTGTGGCCGGCCATGCTGATGTCGGCGGGCCAGCCGCTACCGAAAAAAGTATTTGCGCACGGTTTTTTCACCATCGACGGCGACAAGATGTCCAAGTCATTGGGCAATGTAATTGATCCACTTGATGTGGCGGAGAGATACGGCCGCGATCCGCTGCGCTATTTCTTGCTGAAGGAGATTACGTTCGGGGAAGACGGCGACTTTTCTCTGAAGAGACTGGAAGAGCGCTATAACAATGATTTGGCAAACGACTTGGGAAATCTGCTGCACCGTTCATTGTCGATGATCGAAAAATATCGTGAAGGTAAGGTGTCTGCATCCGCTCGCATGTCTTTTTGCCTCGTCGATGAAAACGATATTGATTATCTATGGAAACGATATCAGGATAGGTTAGAAAATTTTGATTTTAATTCTGCGTTTGAATATGGAGTCTGGCGCATCGTCCGCGAGCTTAATGGCTATATAGACAATGAGAAGCCGTGGGTTTTGGCAAAAGAAAACCAAGAAAGATTGGATGTCGTTCTCTACAATCTCGCAGAAGGCCTCCGCCATATTGCTTGGATGCTCAAACCGTTCATGCCCGAGACATCAGATAAAATCTTCACCCAGCTCGGAATCGCCGACCAGGAGGTCGAAAAGACCTATGAACAGGCTAAGCGGTGGGGCGGAATTCCAGAAAATGCTACAATAGCCAAAGGAGAACCACTGTTCCCGCGTCTTGAAGAGTAGATGATTTTCGCTGTCTCCCACTAAAACACCACACTAAAGGAGGAGTCATGAACGCAATCGATATAACACTAATCATAATGTTGGCCGGTTTTGTGCTGGCAGGGCTATGGTTTGGAGTGATTCAAATGATTGGATCGGTGCTAGGGGTGTTGGTTGGCGCAGTGGGTGCAGGGCAATTTTACGGTCAAGCATCAGATATTCTTCTTCCGCTAGTTGGCGGCAATGAAAATTTAGCCAAGTTATTGGCGTTCTTCGGGCTTTTTATCGTGATAAACCGTCTGGTCGGTTTTATTTTTTATTTTATCGAGAAGCTGTTTAATATCGTAGCCGTTATCCCTTTTCTCAAGACGTTCAACAGGTTATTGGGTGCGCTACTGGGTTTAATCGAGGGTACGTTAATTCTTGGTCTATTGGTTTTCTTTGCGGGCCGCTTTCCATATTCCGAATCGTTCGCCATGATGCTCACCGAATCTTCCATTGCTCGTGCATTTAATGTAGTAGGTTCTATTTTAGCGCCTTTGCTTCCGGATGCAGTGCGAGCAATTAGAACAATTTTCTAGCGTATGATAGTTAAACCGACGATTATTGATACTCACGTCCATCTAGACGACTCTTTATACGAGCGGGATTTGGATGTCGTCGTTCGTCATGCGCAGGATGAGGGTGTTTGGATTATCACGGTTGGCAAGGACTATACCTCATCGGTACAGGCGGTAAACATCGCGGAGCGATACTCTAATGTTTTTGCTGCGATTGGTTTGCATCCGCTCAAAATTGGCGGTGCAGTTCGTTCTGAGGATAAGTTGCTAGACACTAGTCGGTATATGGAACTAGCGAAGCATCCGAAAGTAGTGGCCTTGGGTGAAACTGGGCTTGATTTTCATGATTTGCCGCATGGTAAGCGAAAGAGCCCCGGGTTCCAACTTGCTGAACGGATCAAGGACAATCAGCGGAAAGTGTTTGCGCGTTTCCTTGAGATGTCACGCGAATTGCGATTGCCGCTGATGCTGCACTGTCGCGAAGCGCATAACGAAATGCTTAAGCTGCTCGAAACTTGGGATAGAGCAACCAGCGGCTTTGATTCTCGCGGTGTGGTTCATTGTTTTTCCGGAAATTGGAAGCAGGCCAAGCGATATTTCAATTTGGATTTCATGATTTCAGTCACCGGTATCATGAGTCATGGCGGCCATCAGGGCGAATTACTGAAGAAGGCTCCGCTGTCTAGACTTTTGGCGGAAAGTGATTGTCCGCATTTAACGCCGATACCATGGAGCATTCGTCGTAGTGAACCGGCCTATGTGCGCTCAACGGCCGCTAATCTTGCGGGATTACGCAAAATGAGCACGGCAGAGGTGGAGTCGCAGCTTTTACAAAACGCGCTACAGGTATTTAAAAGAATATCCAGATGATATACGGCCCTAACATGGATACATAGGTAAGCGCAATGAATCCGTTGAAGCGGTCGTACCTGAAGGGTTCCGGTGTTTCGCTATTCGACATCGAGCAAATGACAGCACCCGGAGTTCTCCCGGCTTTTTTATTTGCATAATGATTTATGCGAATTGCACCCTTTTAATCTGACCGTTATTCTGAAAATATTTATTGGCAAGAATTATGACTATCGATCAACTATCACTAATTGACGTACACAGCCACATCAATTTTAGCGCGTACAAGGATGATGCGGAGCAGGTAATAAACCGAGCTTTGGAGCAGGGTATCGGGATGTTTGCGGTCGGTTCTCAATCGACTACCAGCCGGCGTGCTGTCGAGTATGCCCAGAAATACGACGGCGTTTGGGCAATTGTCGGTTTGCATCCGATTCACTTATTCGAGCAAGACGTTGATGAGAGCGAGGCCGGAGAAAATTTGGTCAGGTTTAAGAGTCGTGCCGAAACTGTAGATGAAGACATTTACGGCCCGATGGCCGGCAGTTCTGACAAGGTTGTTGGCATCGGTGAGATTGGGCTGGATTATTATCACGTTCCTGACGGTGTCAATTGGGAGGAGTTTAAGCAGCTGCAGGTAGGTGCGTTTAAAAAACAAATAGATTTGGCGGTGGAATTGGATTTGGCGATTATGATTCATAGCCGCAACGCACCAGATGAGTCAACCGATGTTCACGCGGATATTCGGTCGATACTAAAAGAATACACCGATGCCGGCAAGCAGTTACGGGGTAATGTGCATTGTTTTTCGGGTGGCGTGAAGGATATGGAGGAATATGTCGATTTGGGCTTTCACGTGTCGTTTACAGGTAACTTGACCTATAAGCCGCGCAAGGTGGATATCGAAAAAGGTGAATCGCTGCATGATGTAGCGCGTTCGGCGCCATTAGAGCGAATCTTGGTTGAAACCGACGCACCGTACCTGACTCCGGTGCCGCACCGTGGAGAGCGAAATGAGCCAGCCTATGTACGGCATGTCGCAGAAAAGTTGGCCGAACTAAAAGAAATGAAGCCGGAAGATATGGAGCGGCAGCTCATGAAGAACACCCGAGAATTATTTCGCATATAAGGTGTTAACACTCTGCGCCTACCCCAGAGTATTAACGCTCCCCGTAAAAAAGGAGACCCGTAAAAGGGTCTCTTTTGATGTGATTAATTCCACTTGTCGTCGTCGTCGCTGTCGTCGCTGTCGTTGACATTGCCGCGACTACGTTGAGCAATGCCGGCGGCTGTATCGAACCAGCCAGCTTTCTCCATCAGGTAGCCGATATCACCGTCATCTGACCATCCACCAAGCGCATCATCTGAATTATCCGGCAGGTCGTCTTGCTGGCCATCGTTTTCGTGTTGGTTTGGGGGTGGCTTTTGGCCGTCCTCGTTATTGATGTCGTCCAGAATTTGTTCGGCTACGAGCTCGGCGATGACGTCGGTCGGGATGCCTGCGTCTGGCTTCATTGCGTTTTCGACCGCATAGACGGTCCACTTCTTGCGAAACACGATGAGGGCGCCCTTGCGTTTCAGGTCGGCAACTTCTGGCACCAACTCCTCGGTCTCGTGCATAATCATGGCGGCAATGAAGTCAACATAGCGCCGCAGTCTGTCGATGGTATCCTCGGGTGCAGAGCTGACGTTGTTCACGAAATAGAACACCTCTTTGCGCAGTTCTTCCATACGAAGCTGCATCACTGCGGCCATACGGCGAATCGGCTCCGGAACCTGGGTCACATATAGTTCTTCGACTCCAGGCTCAATCTCAGGTTCCGCAAAATCGACGTTATCGATTTGCCTCATCTCTTTAAGCAGTCGTTGCATTTGAAGGGGCATAAGACCTCCTAGTCATGTACCGTAGATTATTTGTTCGGTGATGTCAATGAGGCCGGAATGCGGGAAACGCAGAAATCAAAGTTGTTTTTTATGCTTTTTCTCTAGACAAAAACCGACTCAATTGAGTCGGTCGTCGTAATTACACGCCATCACACATGATGCGTTGTCCTTGCTCGGGTCCGGTACCGATGTGAGTGACTTTGCAGTCGAGTTCTTTCTGGATGGCTTGGAGGTAGGATCGGGCAGTCCCGGAAAGCTGTTTGATTGCGGTTGCTCCGTAGATGTCCTCGTCCCAGCCGTCAATTTCGATATACAAGGGCGTGCATTTTTCGATTGGCACGTCGGCGGGGAGTGTCTTGAGCTGACGACCTTGATACTCGTACGCCACGCAGATCTTGAGCGGGCCGATGCCGGACAGGATATCGAGCCTCGTGACCGAGAGTTCGTTGATGTCCATGGTCAGCATGCCGGTGCGGGCAGAAACCAGATCGAGCCAACCCACGCGCCGCGGGCGACCGGAAATGGTTCCGAACTCGTGACCCTTATTGCGAATCAGGTCGCCGATGGCGTCATGCAGTTCGGTCGGAAACACGCCCTCACCAACGTGTGAGTCATACGCCTTGATGGCCGAGATGATATGCGCACCGTCATTGGTGACCGAACTGGCGGGCAGACCAGAGAGCTCGAGGATGCTCGGGATACTGATGAGCGACGTGGTCACCATAGGATAATCGCCGAACACCGGATGCAGCTTGCGGCCGTTAGTCGCCACGATGGCCATACCCTCTTTGCGTCGTCGATTCTCGGCCACAAGCGCATCAATGTCACGGACGTACTGCATGAGTTCGCGCTTGGTGTTCAGTAGCCACTCGAACAGCTCATCTCCCAACTTATCGAGTGAGAAGTCGCCCACGAAGTCATCGTACCGCTCGATTGCCTCAACCAGACGGTCCTCGTCACCGTCCCAGTCGAGGAAACGTTTGGCTACTTTTCTGATCGAAGTTTCATCCAGCTTGTTGAGGTGGTCGCCTGCGTACCCCGCCAGACCCTCGATTGTTGCTGTACCGAGGCGGTGTGCCATGCAAAATCGTCGTTCTAGCTCACGCTCGTTCAGAAGCAGGTCGCCCATGCGCAGGCAGTTGCGTCCGAAATAGGTCGAGGCTATTGGCCCCATTCCGTTCACTGTCGTGCCGATGTCGTCCGGCATACGAACGATTTCCTCAAGCATATCCTGGAGCAGATGCCAAGGCATGCCGAGTGCGGCGCGCGGCGAGATGGACAGGTTGCCGCGGAAGAATCCAGCGTCCTTGAATCGCTGAATTTCCTGCAGTAAACCGGTCTTGCCGTTGAACAGCTTGGCGAGTACCGGATCGCTGTACTTGTAAGCGTCCGGATAGATAAATGCCAGGTGACCTATGACCGCTTCGACTCCGCGGAAGGCGATGCCTTCCGGAAGCTGAGCGAATACCAGCTTGGAGCCTTCGCGATAAGCGGTGCGGCCGGAGCCGGCGCCGCCAATCGGCTTGCACATCAGTTGGATGCGACCGCTGGCGAGCAGGTCAATTAGAATCTTGGCCTTACCGGCATCGCCGCGCTTGGCGTCGATCAGGGCGAACAGTTCGCCATGTTCGGGGGATATAGAAAAGAATGTCACCAGAACGCCTCCGTTTGTGAAATAACGTTACGTAGTTCTTTAGCTTAGCGGCCAGTTTCGGACGTTAGCAGGGTGAGGTTGTGGTGTCAAGGTGTCGGAGTTGCCGCTTGAAAATTGTTTGACGCCAGTGCGAGTCAGGGAATTATTCACGCCAGCAACCAGCACAACTGGCAATTGAACAAAAAACCAGCCGTGATATGTCACGGCTGGTTGAAGAAATGTCATCCAGTCGGGTGAGCCTACTTTGTTTCGGCCTTCAGCCTCTTGAGCTGTTCGGCCATGGACTGAGGTCGATACCCCGAGGGCTGCGGAGATTCGGGGAGCGGGGGGGCTGCTGGCTTCTCAGCGTGAGGGGTACCGTCACCGTGTCGCTCTCGGAACTTGTCGACCTGCGACTTCGGACACTCATCCTGTCGGGGCTTGCCCTGTCGGCGACCGCTCTCGTTGCCCCGCTTCTGTCCGTCCTGTCGACGACTGCGGCGACGGTCATGCCTGTCGCGCTGCGGTCGCTTAGCCGTGTGGAACTCAGCATTTGGATACTTCTTCTTGAGTTCCTCGACCGACTCGAGAGGGCGGGCGATAACACGCCGGTCCTGCTCGATCAGGTTGACCTTGACGACGCGCCTGACCGGAACGGTCGCTCCCCAGGCCGGAAAGATCGGCTTTCCCTCGAAACGGCGATGGAAAGCGATGACACCCTCTTCATTCTTACGCCGGGGCTTGAAGCTGACCAAGACGGCGTCGACATCCTCGGGCACCGTAAAGGCCCAGTCGACATCAGGATTGTTCGGGTCGGGTGCCGTAAGCGCATTGTCCGGCGGCTCGTGGAGCGGAAGAGCGGTGACCTTCCGGCCGTACCTGTCTTCCTCGAGCATATACTGCTGTTCGACGTCCACCCATACCCGCTTGCCGGGCATGAATCGAATCCGTCTCCCGGTTACCGGATGAATCGCGCTCACGTTCTTGCTGTCGTTGCGAACCTGGGGGCTAAGAACGGCGATTACCGTTCCGTCACACCAAGCGGGATCACCCGCTGCGGCGAGCGCGTTGGTGGTTTCCTCGGTCGGCTCGGCCACGTAGAAGTAGTGTCTGCCGACCTGAAGATCGTAGATGTGGCACCGGTACGGCACGCCGACGGTTGGGTTGAAATGAATGGAGTTGACAAGAATATCTCGCCCGCCCCACCTTGAAATTTTGCGGCCGCCCGCCTCCTCTCGGAAAATCAGGGCCGGCGGCTCGTCGCTGACGCGCTTCATGTTGACGCCATGGTTCTGATGCTGATGATTCATGCAATTCTCCCAAACCACCGCACTGCAGTGGCGAGTGCGCCGCGATTTGCGGCAGTTGAAATTTCGTACTCGCCACCATGGCGAGCACAGCGTTTTTGGTCCGAACAGTTGTAAAAGACCGGATGACAAATGAATATACTATATCTTAATCATCCTGTCAATCCCTTGCGGGGAATAAGAGGGTTATCCTCTTGATGCGATCAAATGCTTCGTGTATATTCGTATCGATTATGTTTAAGCCAGAATCCAGACAGCTCAGCATTGCCGTCAAGGACAGAAAAGAGCGACTGTTGCGACGTCGCTTTATTTCATATGTAATCCGACAGAACGACAGTGGCGCATTTGAGTTGATTGATAATTACGAGGAGCTGAATCGAATAACACGGCAGTATATAAAGAAACAGGAGATTTTGCCGTTGCCGGCAACCATGAGTCGGTTTTTGCAAAATGCTAGCATGGCTGAACTAGAAAACATGTGCAATTCTGTTCGACATGAACTGGAGCAAACCGGACTAAAGATATTTTTTGATCCCAGTCGGGATGGTGAACTGCGACCAAAGTGGCGCTATCGCGTCCGGTCGCAGACCATGACTGACTATATGCTGGCGACACCTGAATCAAGAGACGCGGAAGACGCCTATGACGAAAACCCCAATCAGGTTCCATATAGAATCATTCAGCTGGTAAAACGAAATTATCAGTATCACATGACTCCTGAATGGAAGATTTGGTTCGGTCGAAAAGTGCAGCGCAAGCGCGAGCAGATTATACTGGACATAATTCAGAAAAATATAATGCGAGTGCAGTAAAAAAACGCTCGACCACGCCAGAGTTCGATTTGCGACCAGCTTATATGACAAAACTGTGGAGAACTCTTTGAGTGGGGTTGACGCGGTTTTTTTATATCTTTATACTATGGGCGGCAAGTTGCTCTTAATGGGTGACTTGCGCTTCATTTTTTACTGACAGTATGGCTACTTCCGAGCAGGACAGACAATACATGATGCTGGGGCTTAGAATCGTTGGTGAATTCGGTGTGATAATTGCCGCACCGGTGGTTATTTTAGCTATGCTTGGCAAATGGCTGGATACTCGCTATGATACCGCTCCGATGTTTTTGGTGGCTGGATTCATTTTTGCGGCGCTGTTGTCCGGCATCAGCATCTACCGACGCGCCAAACGTTTTGGCAAAGAGTATTTATCAATTGAGAAGACTGATCAGAATGATTCGAGCATAGACGGCGAAGAAGACACTAAGCAGCTCAACAATTAAGCAACTCAACAACTCCATAGCTTATGGCAGTTCCCGTACAGGCAGATCAATTATTCACTGTGGCTAATGTTCCGGTCACCAATTCAATGATCAACGCTTGGATAGCGCTCGCGCTATTCTTAGCTCTCGCTGTTGCTTTGCGTAAGCCGGCGAATGGTGCGCCGCGCGGAATTCGCAACATGGCGGAAGCAGTACTGGAGTTTATGCTCGGTTTTATGGACCAGGTTACCGGTGACCGAGCAAAATCAAGGAAGTTCTTCCCGGTAGTCGGGGCGCTCTTCCTTTTTATATTGGTTTCGAACTGGATGGGGTTGCTCCCTGGTGTGGGTACGATTGGTTTCTGGGCCGAGTCTCATGGTAGTGCGCACTTGATTCCGCTTTTCCGGCCGGCCACCAGCGACCTAAACATGACATTGGCTATGGGGCTATCTGCAGTCGTGGTCTCACATATTTTTGGTGTGGCAACAATCGGATTTTTCAAACATGCCAACAAGTTCATTCAGCTCGGTACGTTCTGGAAAGCGGTTACCGGTTTCAGAGGCAAAAAGGTGGGTAAATACGTGATTGATGTGTTTGTGGCGATTGTCGAATTGGGTGTCGGCCTGATTGAGTTGGTTTCCGAAGTTGCAAAAGTCGTTTCGTTGTCCCTGCGTCTGTTTGGTAATATCTTTGCCGGTGAAGTTTTGATTCACGTGATGATGGGTTTGATTGCTTTCATCATTCCGCTGCCGTTCATGGCTATGGAGGTCATTGTTGGCGTAGTGCAAGCTCTGGTGTTCTCGATGCTGACTTTGGTGTACCTGACGATCGCTACAGCTGAGCCGCATGGGGATCACGAAGAAGAGCACGAAAAGGAAGAGCATTTTCACGATGAATATAGACCGGCAATGGAGGAGGCTGAGCCAAATCCCGCATAGGAGGTAATGGGTGATGAAAAGGTATAAAGGTCAAAAGGTTCAAAGTAAATTGCTTTTAACCTTTAAACCTTTACAGCTTTAGACCTGTAAAGAAAGATTCTTAACTGGATTTAACGACGACGTTAAAAATAATACCCCGTCGAATCGTTGAACCGCCTATATTATGGAAGGTGAAGTTGCCCACGAGGTCGCCACTGTCGCGGCCGCCGCCGCCGGTTTCCTGTCGGATCCGGAGAGCGTCAAGATTTTTACTAAAGGCTTCACGATGGCCATCGGTGGTATCGGACCAGCCCTGGCTATTGGAAAGCTCGTGGCTAAGGCCATGGAGTCAATCGGCCGCAATCCGGAGTCTGCCGGAAAATTGTTTGTCCCGATGCTCCTTGGTGCCGCGTTCGCTGAGGCTATCGCGATTTATTCTCTAGTCGTTGTCTTCACCCTGTAAGGTAGTATTTTACTGCCTAATAGGCTATGGGGATCCTGCCTAGATTGAGGGTGGGTATGTTGATTGCTGTTATTCATACGCAATACAACCAGTTCCCATGTGCAGTACGACACCTGGCGTTCTGCAACCAACTGATTGGTTGCAGTCGCTAGGAAAAAACATTGATAAGATCTATGCCGTTGTTTGCCCCGAGGCTCGGCATGCGCGCCATTACGTAACCCGCGCGAGGACATTCATTTTACCGGGCGTCCAGCCGGCAAAGTGTGTGTCCGAGCCACCTATTAGAAATAAGACACCACATTATATGACTCCAGAAGTAGAATCCGCAGGAATCGCAGCCACACTCGGTTTAGACTATAAGCTGTTTTTAGCACAGCTCATAAACTTTGGTTTGATTGTGCTGGTGATTTGGAAATTTGTTTACGGTCCTCTCGCCAAAGCCATGGATGAGCGCACAGCCAAAATCGATAAAGGCCTAAAAGATGCTAAGGAGGCTAAGGCAATGGTCGAGAACGCCGAATCCGAGCGCGAGAAACTGATTACTGAATCGCGTTTGAAAGCTAAGGAAATCATCGAGAGCGCGGAGGCCGACGCCAAGAAACGCCGGGATGAAATGGTCACTGGCGCCAAGTCCGAAGTGGAACGCGTTGTGACCGAGGGTAAGCAGAGATTACGTGATGAACAGGCGGCGATGGTGGAAAGCGCTCGTCAGCAGGTGGCCGAGTTGGTGCTCGTGGCGACCGAGAAGGTAACCGGCGAGAAAATGGATGAAAAGAAAGACGCTGCGCTAGTGAAAAAAGCATTAGAAGGCCCTCATGTTTAATGACGCCAAAAAGATAGAGCGTATGGTCGCTTCAAGGCTTGGAATGAGCGGCAATATGTCACCTGTGTGCGGATATGCTGTAATGCGCGCGAATAGGAGTGATAAGCGTGTCCCCACCACCTATCTCAAACTAAAATACCACATTATATGAGGTACTCAGCCAATGAATATGCTCGGGCGCTGTACGAGGTGATTCGCGATAAGAGCGACAGCGAGTCCGAGCAGACAATCAACAAATTTTTATCCGACATGAAGGATCGCGGCCAGATGGCTCTACTGCCAGAAATACTCAAGGAGATGCCCGATGCAATAAAAGCCACCGAAGGAATAGAAGATGTTCTAATCGAAACCGCATACGACATCGATGATCAGACAGTATCGGCGGCGCTAAGAGCGCTTGGAAAGAATGAGTCTGAAGTGGAAGTTACGACAGCGAAAAATCCGGAGTTACTTGGAGGTATTAAAGTTAAGGGTCGTGACACGGTCATGGATGCGTCACTGAAAGGACGGTTAAATATGTTGCGCGAAGCATTCGCCCGTCCAGCTGATTCACGTCTTGGCACAGACGCCAATACATAACCCGCATGAAGACAGGCCATTCGTAGCTATAGCGGAGGCAGCCTGTCTGAGCCACCTATTTCAATTAAAAAACTATATATTATGGCTACCAAAGATTTCATCTTGGAATCACTCAAAAAGCAGATTGCTGGATTGGACGTTGAATCGCAGATTCAAAAAGTCGGCACGGTAGTGGAGGTCGCGGATGGCGTGGCTCGAATGACCGGCCTGTCCGAGTGTCTATCCATGGAAATGCTCGAGTTTTCGAACGACACGTACGGTGTGGCGCTGAACGTGGAGAAAGAAACCGTCGGCGCGATGATTCTCGGCGACTATTCGCATATTAAAGAAGGAGACGAAGTTAAGACCACCGGACGCGTGTTGTCGTTGGAGGTGAGTGACGATATGGTTGGTCGCGTCATTGATCCGCTAGGGCGCCCGATTGACGGCAGGGGTCCGATTGGCGGCAACAAGAAGGTCATGCCAATCGAGAAGATCGCACCGGGCGTGATTACTCGCAAGTCGGTTTCTGTTCCGTTGCAGACCGGCATCAAAGCGATTGACTCGATGATTCCGATTGGCCGCGGTCAACGCGAGCTAATCATTGGAGATAGACAAACCGGTAAGACCGCCATCGCCATCGACACCATCATGAATCAGGGCGATGACATCACCTGTATCTACGTTGCAATCGGACAGAAGGAGTCCAAGGTCGCGCAGATCGTCGCCAAGCTCGAACAGGCTGGTGCCATGAAGCATACTATCGTGGTTGTGGCTGGTGCCTCTGACCCGGCTTCGCTCGCATACCTTGCTCCGTACTCCGGCACCACTGTCGGTGAGTACTTCATGGATAAGGGTGAGGATGCGCTCGTGATTCACGACGACCTTTCCAAGCACGCTTGGGCGTATCGAGAGGTGTCGCTGTTGCTGCGCCGCCCGCCAGGTCGTGAGGCTTATCCGGGCGATGTATTCTACTTGCACTCTCGTTTGCTGGAGCGTTCGGCGCGTGTTAACGATTCGCACGGTGGTGGTTCTCTGACCGCCCTGCCGGTGATTGAAACCCAGTCCGGTGACGTGTCCGCCTACATTCCGACTAACGTCATCTCCATTACCGACGGTCAGATTTATCTGGAGCCGGATCTGTTCTACCGTGGCATTCGTCCGGCGGTGAACGCCGGTCTGTCCGTATCCCGAGTAGGTTCAGCCGCGCAGGTCAAGGCCGTGAAGAAAGTCGCTGGCCAGCTCCGTCTGGACCTGGCGCAGTTCCGTGAACTCGAGGCTTTTGCTCAGTTTGCAACCGACTTGGATGAAGCGACCCGTAAGCAGCTTGATCGCGGTAAACGCGCTGTAGAAATCCTGAAACAGGATCAGTACAAGCCGCTTTCAGTACCGGCTCAGGTTTCGGTTCTATATGCACTTACACGCGGGTATCTGGACAAAATTCCAGAAAATAGCATTAAGGAATGGGAAGAAAAGTTCCTGCGCTATATGGAAACCTCTCGCAAGGATGTCATGGACATGATCGAGAAGGAGAAGGATTTGAACGACAAGGTTGAGGATGGGTTGAAAGAGGCGATTGAGGAGTTTAATAAGACATTTACAGTCGAAGAAGTTGCGGGAGAAGAGACTGAAGAAAAGAAAGAAAATAAGGAGTAACCGCCTATGGGAACTTCAACTAAATTAATTCAGCGCCGCATCAAGTCCGTCAGTAATACCAAAAAGATTACGAAAGCGATGGAATTGGTGGCTGCCTCCAAGATGCGCAAGGCGGTGAGTTCGGTTTTGGCCTCACGCCCCTATGCCGAAGCGGCGTGGCGGGCCATAAGCGAGATGGCCAAGGTCACCAGTACTGACCTACATCCGCTATTGCAAAGCAAGCCAGGCTCTAACAAGATTCTGATTCTGCTCTACACTTCTGATCGTGGCTTGTGCGGCGGATTCAACTCACAGATGTTCCGCAGCATCAAGAAGTTCATGTCGAATTTACCAGAAGGAAGGGAAGTCGACTTTGTTACCGTAGGCAAGAAGGGCGAGCGAGCTATGCGTCGCAGCGGCAATAATATCGTGGCTTCGTTCGCGGATATGCAGGCTCATCCAAACTCGTCCGACGTACGACCGGTAGCGGATATGGCAATTGCAGATTTCACCGAAGGAAAATACGAAGCGGTCTATCTAGCGTTCACTGACTATGTGTCTGCCCTGGTGCAGAAACCAAATATCAGTCAAATGCTGCCGATTACGCGCATCGAAGGCTTGGGTGAAGTGAGTGATGCGTTGAAAGGCGTTGAAGGCATCAAAGAGTCGGAAGCTGAAGGGTTGGACGTAAACGCGCAGGAGTACTTGTTTGAGCCGTCTCCGCAGGCCGTGCTTGAAGTCATGCTTCCGCGCCTCGTAGAAGCGCAGGTATATCAAGCCATTCTGGAAACCACGGCTTCCGAGCATTCCGCACGTATGGTCGCTATGCGCAGCGCCACTGATGCGGCAGTTGAGATGATTGATTCCCTAACATTGAGTTATAACCGAGCGCGTCAGGCCGGTATCACTGCGGAAATCGCAGAGATCGCAGGTGGAAAAGCGGCGCTTGATAGTAATCGATAAAAAGGTGAAAAGGCACGAAGATGACTTTACACCTACACAGCTTTATGCCTTTAAACCTTATGAAACTATGAAAAACGGAAAAGTAGCACAAATAATCGGTCCAGTAGTTGACGTGGAGTTCGAGGGTGAAATGCCTGAGATTTTGACCGCGCTCATTATTGACCGTGATGAGGGGGAGCTGGTGCTCGAGGTTCAGCAGCACTTGGGCGGGCACATGTGCCGCACCATCGCCATGTCCTCAACCGATGGTTTGGCCCGTGGCATGGAAGTCAAGAACACCGGTGCGCCGATTTCGGTGCCAGTCGGCAAGGAAACTTTGGGCCGCATGTTTTCAGTGACTGGTGCGCCAATTGACGGAAAGCCGCAAGTTGAAACCGAACAGATCTGGCCGATTCATCGTCCGGCACCAGAATTCCACGAGCAGTCCACCAAGGCTGAGGTTTTCGAGACCGGTATTAAGGTCGTGGACTTGATTTGTCCGTTCATGAAGGGGGGTAAAGTCGGCCTGTTCGGCGGTGCCGGTGTGGGCAAGACTGTTGTGGTGATGGAGCTGATTCGGTCAATTGCACAGGAGCACGGTGGTTTTTCCGTATTTGCCGGCGTGGGTGAACGTACCCGTGAAGGTAACGACCTGTACGGAGAAATGACCGAGTCCGGCGTGCTGAACAAGACTACACTGGTATTTGGCCAGATGAACGAGCCGCCGGGAGCCCGTGCGCGCGTGGCGCTCACCGGTTTGACCATGGCCGAATATTTCCGTGATGAGGGCGGTCAGGACGTTCTGCTGTTTATCGACAATATCTATCGTTTTACCCAGGCTGGTTCCGAAGTGTCTGCTTTGCTTGGTCGTATACCGTCTGCGGTTGGTTACCAGCCGACGCTCGCAACAGAAATGGGAGCGATGCAGGAGCGCATTACTTCTACGAAGAAGGGCTCCATCACTTCGGTACAGGCGGTGTACGTTCCGGCTGACGACCTCACTGACCCGGCTCCGGCCACCACATTCGGTCACCTGGATTCCATGGTGGTGTTGGCGCGTTCTCTGACTGAGCTTGGTATCTACCCGGCGGTTGACCCACTCGATTCCAGTTCGCAGGTGCTTGATCCGAAGATTGTTGGCGAGGAGCATTACGCGGTGGCGACCGGTGTTCAGCGCGTACTGCAAAAATACAAAGATTTGCAGGATATCATTGCCATTTTGGGCATGGAAGAGCTGTCCGAAGAAGATAAACTCACTGTGGCACGCGCTCGTAAGATTCAGAAGTTTCTGTCGCAGCCGTTCTTCGTGGCTGAGACCTTTACCGGTCGCGAAGGTAAGTACGTGCCGCTGAAGGACACAATCTCCGGTTTCAAGGCGATTCTGGACGGCGAGTACGACGATTTGCCTGAGCAGGCGTTTTACATGGCCGGCGGAATCGATGACGTAAAGAAAGCGTCAAAGGAAGAGAAGGCCAAAGAAAAGGCTGAAGCTTAGACAATGAGGCCGCGTGCCCATCATTAATGCTGTCATTGAGAGCAGAAACCCGCCGAAAGTGGGGTGGAGAGTTTGCCCACGCCGCTAGGCGCCAATCCTGTTGATTAAAGACAGCCGAGATTATGAAACTGACATTCGAATTAACCACCCCCGAGCGGGTAGTAGAAAAAAAAGAGGTGGATGGCGTGACCGTTCCAACACAGGAAGGGGAGATTACCGTCCTGCCAGGTCACGTGCCGCTGGTTTCAAATCTGAAGCCGGGGGTTGCCACCCTGCACGACGGGAAGAATCAGGAATACATTTCGCTGTCCGGTGGTTTCCTGGAGGTTCAACCGGACGGACGGGTGATTATACTAGCCGATACCGCCGAACGCGCTGAGGAGCTTGACCTGGAAAAGATAGAAGCCGCCCGCGAACGAGCTCGCAAGGTGCTGGAGGAGAAGCGTGACATGGACGAGGTGGCCGCAGCAGCGGCGATGGTGGCGCTAGAGCGAGAAATCGCCCGGGAGCAGACGGCCCGCAAGTACCGCGATCTTAAGCGCAGGCCCATTTCATAGTGGAATATACAAAAGACCGCTCGTAAGCGGTTTTTTGAATTGGTCAAAATCTCGGCCGTAATGGCTACCTGAGCCCCAGTAGTTTAGGAGGCGGATAGGAACGGGCATAATATTAATTTTAAAAAGTCGTTCATTGACCGTTTTTCTATCTGAATTGCTTAAAAACCATAAACCCGATAAGGTTTTAGCTGTTGTACTTTGATAAGGTGGGAGGGCGAATGAGCAAGGTTAGGAAGTGCTTCCTGGCTCAGCCCGTAAAGGGTTATCCAAACTGGAGTCGCATCAAAATCGTAAGTTTTGACCTTGGCGTTAAGCATGACGATTATTTGTATGACGGATATCGTTACGTAACTCGCGGCGAAATGCGCATTGCGCAAATGCTCACGCGGCAAGGTATTGCGTTCACTCCGGACGTGGAATTTCCCATGCATAAACGTGGACGAAACGGCCGCTGGCGACGGTGTGCGTTTATACCGGATTTTATCTTTAATTGCGATACGTATATCTGGACCGATCATGATGGCGAGAAGTTTGTCATCCATGGTATCGAAGCTAAATCGTCGTTAAAGATGCCGCAGAAAGTAAAAATGCTTTTTGACCGGCGTAACATCAAGATTTTGGTGTTAAGTGATAGGGAGATAAATAAATATTTATACGGCGATGGAATACCCCTCGAGTTGCTGCGCCGCTATCGTCGGCGCAGCTAGAATAGCCTGGCTTGATAAGCCAGGCTTTATTGACCGAAGAATCATTGTCGGTTATCATGATAATTCCGTTGTTGGGAGGTGTGCTTGCCAAAACGCAACAAGATAGACAGGCGATCCAAGAAACGACGCCGACGACCACATCATAACTATCGCGTGCCCAACTGGCATGGGGTCAAGTTCATGAGTCGGCGCAATCTAAGCGAAGTAAGCGAAGGCTGTCCTCACGAGTTCAACGGTTATTGCTACCAAACCTACGGTGAGGCAGAGGTGGCTCGCTTGCTGACGGAAATGGGGATTGATTTTACGCCAGACGTGACTATTCCTATACCGCCAAAGGGCGGTGCAAAAAAACCGCGTAGCTACGTACCGGATTTTGTCTTCAACGGTAGCGAGTACGTCTGGACAGAGGAAGACGGCACCGAGCAAATCATTCACGGCATCGAGTGCAAGGGCGCCAACGTTAAATCGGAGAAAGCCAGGGCGCTTTACGGCAAGCGCGGCATTAACGTTATCGTCGTGTTTGAAGCCGAGATTGATTTTTATAGTCGCCGCGGCAGGCTTCCGCTGAGGCTCAGATAAAATACCCCCGCATCTAGCGGGGGTTTTTAATCCATTATGACGGCGGTCATTCTATGGGCACCGCTTGAGTAGTCTGCTGACCTCAGCCGCCACGAACGGCAGGCCGTTCATTTTGCTGACCACCGCATCGGCTTCGTCGCATGCCGGCAACGGCACCCAGGCTGTCCATAAAATCATGGGTTGTCTGTGGCCTTCTTGACGAAGAATTTGCACTAGCTGAATGCCGTCAATCCGGGGCATTTGGTAATCAGTGATTAGTATGTCAAATTTCAACCCGGCTCGCACCAAGTCTAATGCTTCCTGACCGTCTCCGACCTCGATTATTTTTATGCCGTACGTACGTAAGTGGGTAGCCAGGTTACGACGCATTTTTACGTCGTCTTCGGCCAAAAGTACAATAACGTGCTTCATCATGATACTCCATGTCAGTTAATGCTAGGTGTACAGTGTAGGATACGCGTTGTCTTAAAGATTCACAAGCTAGCAATTCACGGCTGGGCGTAATAAAATACCCCCGTCGGATAACAATCGCCGTCATCTGGCGCCGCGATTGTATAGGTGCTTACTTTTAAAAATTCAAAATTTTTTCTCGTAAACAAATCATTTAGGATAATTAGCGCTTCCATGTCAAACCACAACCTGAAAAACCAAGACTTTGAACTCACCACCGAAAATATTGTTGAGGGGCTTAACGATGCGCAAAAACAGGCGGTGACGCATGACGCTGGACCGCAGTTAATTGTGGCTGGTGCGGGTACGGGCAAGACTATGGTGATTACGCGCCGCGTAGCTTGGCTAGTTGCCGAAAATAAAGCTAACCCCGAGGAAATATTAGCCCTGACATTTACAGATAAGTCGGCTGGTGAAATGGAAGATCGCATCGACAAGCTCATGCCGATGGGATACGTAGATCTTTGGGTAATGACTTTTCATTCATTCTGTCAGAAGATTTTACAAGAGTACGGATTGCAGTATGGACTGCCGAATGATTTTCGTCTGCTGAACGAAATCGACTCATATTTGCTGGTGCGAAATAATTTTGATCAGTTTGATTTGGATTATTATCGACCAGCCGGCAATCCCACTAAATTTGTTCAGGAATTGCTAACGCATTTCTCACGCGCCAAAGATGAGGTTATTACACCCGATCAATACCTGAAATTCGCTGAGGAAATTGTGATGAACAAGGACAATACCGCGGCCACCGGAGCGGAAGAGGGGACTCGGCTACAGGAATTGGCTAACGCCTACCATGTCTATCAGCGGCTACTTCTCGAAAAAGGCATGATGGATTTTGGTGACCTGAACATGCACGTCATTAAAATGCTTCGAGAACGGCCGAACATTCTCAAAGAGCTGCAAGAGCGATTCAAATACATCGTGGTAGATGAGTTTCAGGATACTAATATGGCACAGTACGAATTGGTGAAGCTGCTCGCAGGAGATAAGGCTAACATTACGGTGGTAGGTGACGACGATCAGTCGATCTACAAATTCCGCGGGGCGTCGATATCTAATATTTTACAGTTCAAAAACGACTTCCCAAATACAGAGGAAACCGTGCTGAACATAAACTACCGGTCGCTACAGGCAATACTGGACCACTCGTATCGGTTTATTCAGCACAATAATCCGAACCGGCTGGAATCAAAAATGGGGGAGAATTCAAAGCGTTTAAGCGCGTTTCGCGACGGTAAGGGTGAAGTAACTCATCTTCATTTTGCGACACTAAAAGATGAAGTATCTGAAGTTATCGCGACGCTACTTAAAATTAAAGCTAGCCATGAGGACTTAAAGTGGAGCGACTTCTGTATTTTAGTGCGTTCACACAGCCATGCTACACCTTTCACCGCCGAGTTACAGCGTCGGGGGGTTCCGTTTCAATATTTGGCGTTAAAGGGGCTATATACCAAGCCAATCATTTTGGATTGCATCAACTACCTAAAACTTCTCGATAATTACCACGAAAGCCCGGCATTATACCGCGTTTTGACTTCTCCTCCGTTCAGTTTACCCGGAGCAGACTTGATTGAGTTAACGCACACGGCAGAGAATCGTCACGGGGAATCATTATATGAGACCGTCAAACGGCGCAATGAATTTTCCAGCTTGTCTCCAGAAGGCTTGAGAGTGTTGGATAAGTTGATGGGTTTACTTAACGAACATTCACAAAGCGTTCGCAAAGAAGGCGTCAGCGCCACGGTAAAGCGGTTCTTGTATGATTCCGGCTATATTGATTTCCTGATTGGTGAAGATACTGCGGAGAAGAAAGAAAACCGCGAATTGGTCAAACAGTTTCTTGACCGAATTAAGCGCTATGAGGAGATGCACGAAGATCCGAATCTGAAGCACTTTAAGCAGGAACTTGATTTGGAACGAGAATCCGGTGATTCCGGTTCTTTGGCGTTTGATCCGGACGTGGGGCCGGATATGGTTCATGTGATGACCGTACATTCCGCCAAGGGGCTCGAGTTTCCCTACGTGTTTATCGTGAATCTGGTGGCGCAGAGATTTCCGACTTCTCGCCGCGGCGGAGAAATTGAATTGCCTGACGAGATGACCAAAGAGATCGTTCCCGATGGCGATATGCACCTAGAGGAGGAGCGCCGGCTGTTTTACGTGGCGATGACGCGCGCAAAAGACGGCTTATTTTTATCGTCGGCTGAAGATTACGGCGGTAAGCGCAAAAAGAAAATCTCCAGGTTTCTGGAAGAACTCGGTTTTGATGAGCCGGAAGTTTCACCTTCATTGCGACGCATGGAGGAGCTACAAGTTGAACCTGATCAGGTACCGAAACGACCAGCCCCAACATACGCTCCGCCTACATCGTTCTCATTCTCGCAGCTCGAGGCATACTATAGGTGTCCATATCAGTATCGGTTCGCTCACGTGTTGCGGTTGCCGATTTTCGGTAAGTCAGCTATGAGTTTTGGAAAAACGATGCACGCGACACTGGAGATGTTCATGAACGAGCTGGTGGCACGAGAGGGTTCCGTGCAAGGTGGCTTATTTAGCGCAGGAGCGCAGGAGCGCAGGAGCGCAGGAGAATTTCCGATCGGTCAGGCTGAGCTTTTTGAGATGTATGAAAACTGCTGGATTGATGACTGGTATCGGAGCAAGAAAGAGAGAGAAGAGTTCTATATGTCAGGCAAGAAGATGTTGATCAAATTCTACGAGAGTGCCGTGGCGGATAGACCCAAACCATTTTTGCTAGAAAAGGACTTCAGCATCAAAATTGGCGGGCATATGTTCCGCGGAAAAATCGATCGAATTGATATTTTGTCGGACGGCACGCATGAAATTATCGACTATAAGACAGGTCAACCCAAAGAAAAGCTATCGTCGGACGATAAGCGCCAGCTTTTGTTGTATCAGCTGGCCGCCGGTCGCGTTTTGGGTTTGAAACCGAGCAAGCTGACCTTCCAGTATCTAAAAGATGACACGCAACAATCATTTATCGGCAAGGAAAAGGACCTAGTCAAGCTAGAAGAAAACATTGAAGAAACAGTCGGGGAAATTGTTGGCGGCAACTTCAAGGCGACGCCATCAAAACACAATTGCCGCTATTGCGATTTCGCCGATATTTGTGAGTTTCGGGTAAGATAGAAATATGATTGAACGAATCGATAAATTAATGTCTTCGTCGAAAAAAATCGGCGGAATATCAAAGCAAATTAAGACCGCTATGATTGCGGACGTAGCATTAGGCGTGCTACAGATAAAATTCGGCCACAACGAAAAAAAAATGCGTGTACGTCGAGTGAAGGCCGGCACGATATCGGTCACCTGTGAATGTTCGGTACTAGCTGAAGAAATACGTCTCCACGAGCCTGACCTGATTGCCGAAATTAATAATCAGCTGAAGGATCAGAAAATTGAGCGCATTGTTGCAACAACGTAGCGATAAGGAGATATCATTGTCCGATTTGGTCAAAAAGTTCCTTAAAGACATAGAGGTCGCGATGATTGAGCCAACTTACGCCAAGGCTCAGGAATTACGCAAAAGATTAATGCTTTCGAGTTCACTGCTAGGCGTTGATGGCTACAGGTTACTGTCGGTTGAGCTTGATAAGTTGGCGGTGATGGCCGCGATTCGTGACGCGGAAAAGTGGACCGTGCATTATCGAGCTAGTTTGCAGGTTAGGCCGTTGAATCACAAGAAATTGTTCAAGTGTGCCCACTGGGCTCAGAACGCTTGCCAGCTAGCTCTTAAAACGCTTAGCGCCGATTTGTTGCGTATGGCGAAAAAGACAGTTTCTAGGCGCGAAGTACGCTATAAACTAAGTGTAGCCAAGCATCCGGACCTGCTCATGGCTCGCGTCGGGGAGATTCTCCGCATCCTCGACGAAGATGAAAGCCATTTCACCGAAGACGGGGCAGTTCTGATCATGCTGACCTTTATCCATCTGGGCGCGCTCGGCCAGATACACTCACGATAATCTAAAGAACTTCAAGCGAAGTTCTTTTTTTGTTTCCGAACGTAGTTTATAATCATCACATATGACCATCCGCCAGTATCTATATCTAATGCTAATCGGAACTGCGCTGTGCTGGAGTGCGTTAGCGCTAATCGTAACCATGATTGATCCAACCAGTTCGCAGATGCCAGTTTTTGTCATGTTTTATGTGAGTGCGCTTTTTGCGCTAACCGGCTCGTTTTCAATTATTGGTTTTATGTCTCGCGTTATTATCCTGAACAAGCGTCGCCAGGTATCTCGTCAGGTGGCGGTGTCGTTTCGTCAGGCAGTCATGCTGGCTGTAATAATTGTCATCGGTCTATATCTGCAAAGTAAAACCATGCTGACTTGGTGGAATGGGTTACTGATAGTCTCTGCCCTGACCATGTTAGAGTCTTTTTTCATATCTATCGCTGTCAAGGCAAAATCATCTTGAGTGCAGGAGCTCAGGAAAGCGAGAATGTAGGAGCTAACCTTCATTTATTCATGCTTTTTTAGCTTCATGCATCTTTTGAGATTACTCTTGTAATTTTACGGCCGTTCTATATACTTATGTCGATTCAATAACACTCGAAATTTTGATGAACAAAAAAGATGTTCAATAGCTTTTGGGGAAAATTTTCAAAAGATTTGGGTATTGATCTGGGTACGGCCAATACCCTGGTTTACTGCAAGGATAAGGGCATCGTGGTTAACGAACCGTCCGTAGTGGCGCTGAATTCTCGCACCGGACAAATTGTGGCGGTCGGACGTTCAGCTAAGGACATGATTGGCAAGACTCCGGCTCACATTAGCACGGTTCGCCCGTTAGTTTCCGGCGTTATCTCTGACTTCGAGGTCACGGAGAAAATGCTCAAATTTTTTATCGAACGGATCCATAAGGACGGATTTGCGCTACTGCCTCGTCCACGTGTTGTTGTTGGTGTGCCGCTTGATTTGACTGAAGTTGAACGCAAAGCTGTTGAAGATGCGGCACTTAACGCTGGTGCGCGAGAGGTTTATTTGGTCGAAGAGCCTATGGCCTCGGCAATCGGTGCACGACTGCCCATAACTGAGCCAGTCGGAAATATGGTGGTGGATATCGGTGGTGGCACTACAGAAATTGCCGTAATCTCGCTCGGTGGTGTTGTTACCTGGAAATCGCTTCGTGTCGCCGGAGATGAAATGAATAAGAATATCGTCGGTTATGCGCGTGAGAACTTTAATCTTCTGCTCGGCGTGCGCGTAGCTGAAAACATTAAGATGCGCATAGGCACGGCCATGGAAACAGAAGAATCTTTAGAGATGGAAATGCGTGGTCGAGACATGATTACCGGGCTGCCAAAAGAAATCATGGTAAACGATGCGCAGATTCGTCAGTCGCTTTCTCGGTCCGTGCGAACCATCGTTGAGAGCATCAAAGCAGCGCTTGAGGTCACTCCGCCAGAATTGGTGGCGGATATTTACGAGCGAGGTATCGTATTGACCGGCGGCGGTGCGCTACTAAAAGGAATTGATACTGTAATTTCGAACGCGGCCGAAATTCCGGTGCGCATCACTGACGATCCATTAACCTGTGTAGTGCGAGGAACCGGCTATCTGCTAGATGATACCAATCTGCTTCAGACTGTTGCGTTACCATCGTCGCAAGAAAAAGCCAGAGATACGGTCGGTGCATTTAGCTAATATTTATTTAGTTCGGGAGTGCGGAAGTTCGGGAGTGCGGGAGCATTGAATCTCCTGATCTCCTGATCTCCTGAACTCCCGCATTTTTGTTTATGCGAGCATTTCGACCTCAACAAATTACGATTATTGCCGCGGTGTTTGCGGCTTTGCTGATTTTGCTGCATTTAGCGGGTGTTTTGTCATGGGTGTCTCAAATGGTTGCCTCGGCTACATATCGTCTGGCCGCACCATTACACCGAATTGGTGCGGGCATGGCCTTAGCCGGAGAGGATGGTGAGTGTGCCTGTGCGGCGGATTTAAATGCCGAACTGGAACAGGTGATTATCGACAACTCCAAATTACGTACTTTGGCCGCAGAGAACGCCGCGCTAAAAACGGCCTTAGACTTCCAGGAACGCGAGTCTGACAAGCCGATTCTGGCTAGAGTCGTAGCAAAGTCGTCAGACATCACCAATCGCGGCTTGGTTATAGACAGAGGTCAAGGTGACGGCATCGAACCGGGTCAGCCTGTAGTGGTGGATGATGGATTGCTGATTGGCAAGATTAAAACAGTTCGCCGTAAATCCTCGACGGTTTTACTGCTTACGGATTCTTTAAGCCGTTTGGCGGTGTCGTTGCAGGGCGGTAGCGGAACGACCGGTTTACTGGAAGGTGATCGAGGACTCAGCATGGTAATCTCGCTCATACCGCAGAATGAAGTGGTGAACGTTGGTGATGTGGTGGTTACTTCTGGTTTGGAGCCGGGCGTGCGTCGAGGCTTGATAGTTGGTGTCGTGGAGACAGTTCATAAAGATGACCAAGAGCCGTTTCAAACCGCTACCGTGTCTCCATTAGGTCACGCTGAACATCCAGTCTTTGTTCAGGTGCTAACATCTCACGACGGCGGCTATGCGCAATGATGTAGCTACATATTCACTAGTTGCATTTTTAGCGTTGGTTCAGGCGGCGCTAATTTCAGCTTGGCCTCTCACCGTGTCATTGTTGTGTCTGCCGCTAATCATGGTTTCTGCCCTAGCGTTAAACCTGAAACCGAAGACAGCCGCAATAACTGCGGTGATTTCCGGGCTGATTCTGGATTTGCTTTCCCCAACGTTTTTCGGTCTGCATGTCATAGCGGCATTATTATCGGTCAGCATCACATCCATATTGTTATTTCGCGTTTTGACGCATCACACAGTTAGAGCGGTTGCCGGTGTAAATGCGGCGGTTTTCCTGCTGTACCATCTTCTGTTGTTTCTGCTCAACAGTTCGTTGAGAGCCCTGACTGCCGGTTCGCTAGTTCATCCCGCTTCGGGTCGCGCCTTGATGCTGGTGCTTATGGCCATGCCAATTCAAGTGGCCATCGCCGTGGCAGCCTCCTTGTTATTGCGCGGCTTCCGCGGATACACCAGCCGGTTCATACTCGTGAAATAATTCATGATTCATATTCCAGGCGACAATTCGGATGATTCATCATTTTTTCCTTTGGGTGAGGTAGGTGAATCTATCGGCGGCACAAATCAGGACGATGCGCCGGTTTTTGTGGATGACACGATGGCCGACTGGGGCGGTAAGCAAATCGATGACAACCACAAAAATCGTCGTATCGGCACTTCGGTAAAGAACCGAACTCTACAAATTGCTTTTCTGATTATGGTGCTCGGTTTGATTGCGGTGGCGGCGCGTGCCGCACATATTCAAGTTATCGAGGGGCGGTACTATGCCGAGTTAGCCGAGGGAAACAGGAGTCGTATCGAATGGGTGCCTACAGAGCGTGGGGTGATGTTTGACCGAAATGGCAATCCGGTGGTCGGAAATGCTCCGCGTTTTACGGTTACCGTAACGCCGGCCGACCTGCCGCGTGATCCGGCGGAACGCCGTCTGGCCATTGGCCGGATATCGGAAATGCTCAGCATGAATCCGCGAGACATCGAGGATCATCTGGCGACCTATAGCCAGACTTCTACGGTTGCAGTGCCTGTGGCGGAGAACGTTTCGCATGAGCAGGCCGTATTGACGGATATAGCGTCTATAAGATGGCCGGCCATTCAATTGGTCAAGGGTATCCGGCGCGAATATTATTTGACCGAGACCTCCAGATCCATGTCACACATTTTAGGCTTTGAAGGAAGTGTCAGCGAGGAAGATTTGGAGAATTCCGACTATTTGCCCACAGACCTGATCGGCCGCACTGGCTTGGAGCGCTCCTATGAAAGCGTGTTGCGGGGAACGCATGGTCGTCGTCGTATCGAAGTAGACGCACTGGGTAGTCGCAAGACCGTTATCGCAGAGGAGTCGGGTGTGCCGGGCAAGAATCTGATTCTATGCATCGATTCTGAACTGCAGGAAAAAGCGGAAGAGGTGCTTTTAGGCGCGTTGGAAAAGCTCGATAAAAATCGGGGCAGCGTGGTCATCATGGATCCAAATACCGGTGAGGTTCTGGCCATGGTGAGCTTGCCATCATTTGACAATAATCTTTTTGCGCGCGGAATATCGACCGAGGAATACCAGGCAATGGCTGAAGATGAGAACAATCCGCTATTTCCACGGGCTATAGGGGCGTCGCTGCCGTCTGGTTCGACATTCAAGCTGGTGGTTGCGGCAGCGGCCTTGTCCGAGGGTATTGTCACGCCGCGAACCACCTTTCTTTCCAGTGGCGGCATAGCAGTCGGTCGCTGGTTTTTCCCGGATTGGAAAGCCGGTGGGCACGGACTGACCAATCTATACAAGGCGATTTCTGAGTCGGTAAACACGTATTTCTATATTATTGGTGGTGGCTATGAGGAACACGACGGTCTGGGAATGACTAAAATAATCGAATACGCTAGGCGTTTTGGCCTAGGGGCCACTAACGGAATAGACCTGCCTGGCGAAGGCGGAGGTTTCCTGCCGTCAAAAGAATGGAAGCTCGAAACTAAGGGGGAGCGCTGGTATGATGGTGACACTTATCATCTCGCAATTGGACAGGGCGACATCTTAGTCACACCATTGCAAATTGCCACTATGACCGCGGCATTCGCCAATGGCGGCAAGTTAATTCAGCCACATGTAGTTAATGCCGTGATTACTCAAAATGGCGAGCGAATAGATATGCCAGTGAATGTGATTAATGATTCTGTCGTGGATTCAGAATATATTCATCATGTACGGCAAGGCATGCGCGATTCGGTGCTTTACGGCAGTTCACGTTCCCTATCCTTACTGCCTGTATCTGCGGCCGGAAAAACCGGCACCGCGCAATGGAGCAGTACCAAAGACACTCACGCTTGGTTCACCTCTTTTGCGCCGTTTGAAGAGCCAGAGATTGTCGTCACCGTTTCTATTGAAGAGGGCGGCGAGGGTTCAGTGGCCGCAGCTCCGGTCGCACGCGATATTATGGCGTGGTATTTTGGTGAAGATGAGGGTAGCGAACAGCCTTGACGGCGAGCTTTTTAGAGCATATGCTAATTGTTGTTCAAATTTGACCCAATCCATATGGAATTGAAGCCGGTATATGTTAGCAAGGAAGGCCTGCAGAAGTTGCGGGATGAGTTAGAATACCTCGAAGGCACCGAGAAAAAGAAATTTGCCGACCGTATCGAAAAAGCCAAGGAAATGGGCGACCTGAAGGAAAACGCCGAATATCATGACGCTAAAGAGCAAATGGGTTGGCTCATGGGTCGAGTGACTGTTCTAAAGGACCAAATAGCCAGGGCGGAGATTGTCGAAAAGACTAATGATGATAAGGTGGGTATTGGGTCGACAGTCAAGTTGACGTTCAGGGACAAAGAAAAGACGCTAACCGTTGTCGGAGCCACTGAAGCCGACCCGTCGCAAGGATTAATTTCAAACGAATCACCGCTGGGTCAAGCGCTCATCGGCAAAAAAGCAGGTGACCAGACCGAAGTGGAAGCCCCGGCTGGCACCATCACCTACACTATTCTAGAGATTAAATAATATGTCAGAAGCCCCAATAGAAGAATCCGCCGTCAGGCTAGAAAAACTAAATCGACTGATAGAACAGGGAATTAATCCGTTTCCGTCCGAATCAGCCAGGACACATACCATAGAAAAGGTGCTGACGCTTTTTTCTGATTTGGCAGAATCGGGCGAAAAAGTGACCGTTGCCGGTCGGATACGCGCGATACGTGGGCATGGCGGCGCGAGCTTTGTTGATATCGAAGACGGCACTGGGAAAATTCAGGCGCACCTGAAAATGGATGTCTTGGGTGCAAACGCATACGAGATGTTTGAGCAGAATATTGACCATGGTGATTTCATGCAGGTGACTGGAACCGCGTTCGTCACCAAAAGGGGTGAGCGCAGTTTGGCGTCTAAAGAAATACGCCTGCT
Source organism: uncultured Gammaproteobacteria bacterium (assembly GCA_964486995.1). GTDB lineage: Bacteria > Patescibacteriota > Patescibacteriia > SG8-24 > SG8-24 > JAHJAU01. The sequence goes on from CAZAOV010000005.1 coordinate 63,516, forward strand.
TACTAAGGCCTTACGCCCCTTGCCCGCTAAGTATCACGGCCTTGCGGATACAGAAGTGAGATATCGAAAGCGCTACCTTGATCTGATTGCTAACCCGGAAGTTCAGCTGAAGTTCATGAAGCGCAGCTTGATTGTCAAAATCATCCGTGAGTTTTTTCACGAGGAGGGTTTTATGGAAGTGGAAACGCCGATACTTCAGCCGATAGCCGGTGGAGCTACAGCACGACCGTTCATCACCCACCACAACGCCTTGGATATTGATTTATATCTGCGTATCGCGCCGGAGCTGTACCTAAAGCGGTTGGTTGTGGGCGGTTTCGAGAGAGTGTTCGAGATCGCACGCTGCTTTCGCAATGAAGGAATTGACCATCTGCATAATCCGGAGTTCACGCAGGTTGAGTTTTATCAGGCGTATGCGGACTACAACGATCTTATGGATTTGACCGAACGGCTACTGCCTCGTATCGCCAAGGCGGTGAACGGCTCGCTGGAGGTGGAATATGATGGCGACAAGATTGATTTTACCGGACCGTATCCGCGGTTGGATTTTAGGCAGGCCATTATCGATAACGGCGGTCCGGACATCGGTGCATTTGAAGACCGATCGTCCTTGGCCGATGCCGCTCGTGAAGCTGGGGTGGAAGTTGAGGATTCAGACGGGCGTGGTGACATTATGGACAACATATACAAGAAGTTCGTTCGTGTGAATATTGTTAATCCGACCTTCATCATTAATCATCCAGTCGAGTTGTCGCCGTTAGCCAAGAAAATTCCGGGTAACGATAAGTATGTAGAGCGATTTCAGCTGGTGTTGGGTCGTGGCAATGAGCTCTGTAACGCGTTTTCAGAGTTGAACGATCCGATTGACCAGAAACAACGCTTCGCCGAACAGGAGAAGCTACGAGAGAGCGGGAACGAGGAAGCACAGCGGATGGACACCGATTACATCGAAGCGCTGGAAATTGGCTTGCCGCCAACCGCCGGATTTGGTATGGGAATTGATCGATTAGCGGCCATTCTGACTGGCTCCCATAGTCTCAAAGAAGTTATTCTTTTCCCGACAATGCGCTCCCCACAAGAGAGCGAGGAAGAAAGCGCTCTGAAATAGCATGAGCCAGATTTTAATCGGTACGTACAATCCAGGAAAGGCCACAGAGATGGCGGCGTTACTTAATGCCGCTGGGTTCAAGACGGTGAGCTTAGCCGACTTGGGTTTGGAGGATATCGAAGAGACTGGTGCGACCTTTAAAGAAAACGCCGTGCTCAAGGCCGTTCATTACGCCAAGCAGACAGGCCTCGTTACTGTCGCTGATGACAGTGGTTTGGAGATCGATGCGTTGGGTGGTGCTCCGGGCATCAAATCCAAGCGCTGGATTGGTGAGAATGCTACCTGGGAAGATTTGGCCCTGGCAGTAATCGAACGGATGAAAGATGTGCCCGTGGGACAGCGGTCTGCAAGATTACGAACTGTCATGTCCGTAGCAACAGCCGACGGACAAGTCAAAACTGCAGAGGCTACCATCGAGGGAGAAATTCCGGAAGCGCTGGACAAGTCACTCATCCAGGAAGGCTATCCTTATCGTGCCCTCCTGCACGTGACTCAGTTCAATAAATTATACGCAGAATTGACCCATGAAGAACATGAGCAAGTCAATCAACGACGAAAGGCTCTCAACGAGCTCTTGCCAGCACTCCACTCCGACTAGGAGATTCAGTAAAATTCCGAACACCGTCTTGGTGTTCGGCGTTTTTGATTTGTTGCATCCCGGGCATCATTATTTTTTATCGGCGGCAAAAGAGCACGGTGAAAGACTGGTGGTAGTGGTGACGCGCGACGATCGGGCTGAACACGAGAAGGGAAGACGTCCCATCAATAATCTCGTTACTCGAATCGGTACGCTAATGGCCTTGCCGTTTGTAGATGGGGCAATGGCTGGAGATAAAATCGGCGAATGGGGTACGGTAAGAAAAATCCAGCCAGACGTGATTTGTATTGGCCATGACCAACGAGCCGACCATCCAAAGTTTTTAGCACAGCTCGAAGACCTGAATCCCGTACCGCGCATTGTACAGCTTGCTGCACACGACAGAGATAAGTATTCAACTACGCGCCTGCGAAGTGAATTGCTTGGCTAGGAATATAAGGGTATAGGAGAAGAATGACGGCAGGGCTTGCTGATTGCGTATTAGTACCCTTAGCTCTCCTACCCCTATCCGCTTCCGCCTCTCTACTCTTCCACCTCTGGTAGGAGTTTTTTTGCTTATTTGAGCAAAAAAATAATTCACAATGACCGTGACCGCCAGCTTGCGGCTAGGCAGTCAAAATGGCATTATTAAACACGATAACAATAAGAAACCTATGTTGGATATAAAGTACATTCGCGAAAATGTTGATCAGGTCAAAGAGGCCGTCAAAAATAAGAATAAGGACGTCGATGTTGACCGGCTGATTGAATTGGACAGCCAACGGCGTCAGTTGATAGCCGAAGTCGAAAATCAACGAGCTCAGCAAAATAAGGTAGGGGAGACTATTGCCAAAGAAAAAGACGGCGATACAAAGGCTAAGGCAATCGAGGAAATGCGCGAGCTCAAAGAATCGCTAAAAGCATCTGAAGCCAAGATGGAAGAGGTGATGAACGAATACAACGAACTGATGGACGCACTGCCGAATGTTCCGTTCGAAGACGTTCCGATCGGTAAGGATGAATCAGAAAACGTAGTGCGGAAACAGGTGGGTGAAAAGCCTAAATTTGATTTCGAGCCAAAAGATCACCTGGATTTGGGTGAAGCACTGGGAATCATCGACACAAAAACTTCAGCCGAGGTAACCGGCAGTCGTTTTGTTTACCTAAAAGGTGACTTAGTGTTGATGCAATACGCACTACAGCAGTATGTGATGTCCGTACTGACCAACCGAGACACCTTGCGCGGAATAATCGACGACGCTGGGGTTGATGTGCCGGATACACCATTCACCCCAGTCATTCCGCCGCTCATGATTCGCCCGGAAACCTTTGCGCGCATGGCACGTCTGGAACCCAAAGAAGAGCGCTATCATATAGCGTCGGATGACTTGTACTTGATCGGTAGCGCCGAACACACGCTCGGACCGCTTCATATGGACGAATTATTGCGCGAAAAAGATTTGCCTCTGCGCTATGTGGCACTAACCGCAGCGTTTCGACGCGAGGCCGGCTCATATGGTCAGGACATCCGCGGCATCATCCGCCAGCATCAGTTCGACAAAATTGAGATGGAATCTTTCACGCTGCCGGAAAAGTCCCGCGACGAGCAGGATTTCATTGTGACGATTCAGGAGCATATATTGCAGGGTTTAAATATTCCGTACCAAGTGATCGACATTTGCACCGGAGATATGGGTACGCCAGACGCACGTCAGATAGACATGGAGTGTTGGATGCCGGGTCAACAGGCTTACCGTGAAACTCACACGTCTGATTTGATGACCGACTATCAGGCGCGGCGTTTGAATACTCGTGTCAAGAGAAATTCAGGCGACAATGAATTCGTGCACATGAACGACGCCACTGCGCTCGCTATGGGACGCATCATAGTCGCCATCCTTGAAAATTTTCAACGCGAGGACGGTACCGTAGAGGTGCCAGAGGTTTTGCATCCGTATATGCACGGAAAAACATTGCTAAAGCAGTAATTATTTATTAGTGATGGATTCTGCAGCTAAAACTTGGGTCGAAGTATCAAAATCTGCGCTTGTCTCTAACGTGCGCGAGATTCGTTCTGTATTGAAACCGGACGTGCTGTTTATGGCCGTGGTGAAATCCAACGCGTACGGACATGGGTTGGAGCAGGTCGTGGAGGCGGTTTGTGATGAGGTTGATTGGTTTGGGGTGGATTCTCTGCTGGAAGCCGAGAGGATGCAGGATGCAGGATGCAGGATGCAGGGAATTATCGTGTTAGGTCACACGCCGCACGAAGCACATGGCAGAATCGTTGCCGGGAATTATCGGCAGGCTGTTTATGACCGAGCCGCGGTGGAATCATTGGCGGTGGCAGCGAAGAGTGCTGGAAAGGTGGCTAAAGTTCATCTTAAGATAGAAACCGGAACTTCGCGTCAGGGAATGCTGATGGATGATCTGCCCGAGTTTATTGAATGGATTAAAACTGTTTCAGGCGTTGAGCTTGAGGGCGTATACACTCACTTCGCCAATATCGAGGACACGAGCGATGAGACTTATGCAATGTCCCAACTCAATCAGTTTAAAAAGGCGGTTGAGATGGTTCGTTCTGCTGGGGTGAATCCACGCATATTGCATACTGCATGCAGCGCGGCTGTCATGCTCCATCCAGATACGCATTTTGATTTGGTTCGCGTGGGAATCTCTCTGTACGGCTTGTGGTCATCGGATGTAACACGAGAGAACGTTAAACTAAGGGGTGATCAGGTTAAGTTGACCCCAGCAATCACGTGGAAAACTCGCATTGCCCAGGTTAAACTCCTGCCGGCCGGTACACCGATAAGCTATGGCCTGACCGAGAAGGTTTCGCGTGATTCATGTGTGGCGGTAATTCCGGTTGGCTACTGGGATGGCTATGATCGCAAGCTGTCGTCAGTCGGTACCGTTTTGGTGCGCGGCCATCGAGCCAAAATTTTGGGACGAATCTGCATGAACATGTTCGTGGTCGATGTCACGGATATACCAGATGCCTTAGCCGGTGACGAAGTGGTGCTTCTGGGCCGTCAAGGCGATGAGCAGGTTACTGCCGAGGAAATAGCCGGAAAAATTGGAACCATCAATTACGAAGTGGTAACCAGAATCAATCCGATGTTGCCCAGAATCATCGTGGATTAATATGCGAAAAGTATCTGTATTATTAATCGAAGGCGGTCGCTCCGGAGAGCACGAAGTATCCAAGGCCTCGGCCGATTCCATAGCGCAGGCGCTAGATTCAAGTCGTTATGATCTGGTGCGCGTGACTATCGGTCGTGATGGCGTGTGGCGAAATGAGCTTGGTGAAATTCGGATATTGTCGCCAGTACCGAAAATTAATCATTTACTCAATGCGGCCGGACAGACGGCCGAGCCAGTTGATGTGGTGTTTCCGATAATTCACGGAACATTCGGTGAAGACGGCTGCCTACAGGGTTTGCTCGAATTGGCCGAACTGCCATATGTCGGTAGCGGAGTGCTTGGTTCATCCATCGGCATGGATAAGGTTCAGCAGAAGCGCGTTCTGCGTGATGCCGGCATTCCGGTCGTTGATCATATTTGTTTTAGAAATCAGGATTGGATGACTCGAAGTACAGACATTATCACAGAGATAGAAACCCAACTCGGTTATGCTAATTTTGTGAAGCCGGTGAACATGGGTTCGTCGGTTGGAATTACTAAGGCCCATAATGTCGAGCAGTTGGCCAACGGAATAGAAACAGCCCTCAAATACGACAGCAAAATAATTATTGAGCGAGCCGTGTCTAACCCGCGAGAAATCGAGTGTGCGGTGTTGGGTGGAGACATTCCACGAGCTTCGGTGCTCGGTGAAATAAAAGCCGGTAATGATTTCTATGATTATGAAGCCAAATATGAGAGCAGTACCACGGAATTAATTATCCCGGCCGATCTTTCAGGTGACATGGCCAAAAAACTCAGGCAATTGGCAGTGCGGGTATTTGAGGTGCTTGAAGCGGAGGGTCTTAGCCGTGTCGATTTCCTTATCGACGCGAACACCGATGAGATAACGGTGAACGAAATCAATACCTTACCCGGATTCACGCAATTCAGCATGTACCCGAAATTATGGGAAGCGACCGGAATTAGCTATAATGAACTACTGGACAAGCTCATCAGTATTGCGCTAGCCAAGGCTAAATCTAAAATGTCATTAGTGAGAGGGCGAGCAACATAGGGGGAACCAAATCTGCCAGCCTTAGCGATCATTTAAGCCAAAAACACCATAGATGAAGGTATATCACGGAAAAAATAACCGCAGCGGTATCCGCGACTACAACAAGCGTCGATACGGCAATCCACTGTTCGGAGGCAAGAATAAAAGCCGCGGACGAAAGCGAGACTATCGTCAAATCAGACGATGGTTATTCGGAGTTGCTGTCTTAGGAATTTTTATAACCGGCTTGTGGTACCTGTTTTGGAGTCCCGCCTTCACCATAACGGAAATAGACATCCAGGGTGCCTCGGCTGATACTGAATTAATTATCCGTCAGACACTGGAATCACGTTTGAATGATACTAAACTGCTGATTTTTCCTCAGTTTTCGGTTTTTTTGTATGATACTAAATCTGCGTCTGAAGACATCAAATCTCAGTTTTTCTTGAGTAATTTGGAAATTAGAAAGAAACTGCCACATAGTGTCTTGATTACAGTCGAGGAGCGTACCGCCGTGGCGTCTTTCTTGGCAGACGGGGAATTTTGGGCCACAGATGAAACTGGATTTATTGTTCGTAAACTGACCAAACGAGAACGAATTTCCATGGTTGATTTACCTGAAGGCATGGAAGCGGTTGACGCCGGTGAGCTGGGAGCTGTATCGGTCGATGTGGCAGAGATAGAGGGGGAGTCAGTCGAATCAAAACCATACGAAGCACGACAAAACAGCAATCCGCTGCCTCTGGTTTTAGATAGAGAAAACTCAAGCAACGAATACGAACCAGGCGATGAAGCGGTTTCTGTCGAAGTGATGACTTTGATATTGCAAACATATGCCCGTCTGCCTGATATTACCGGCACGGGTGTTCGTTGGTTTGCGTTGGAATCGGCGGCTGACACCGTTGATGTTTTTTTGCGGGAAGGTTGGTATGTCTATCTGACAACAATGGTGCCATTCGATACGCAAAGCGAGCGTTTGGCGTTGGTGATGCGGGAGAAGATAGGCGAGCGACGTTTGGATTTAGAGTATGTTGATTTGCGCTACGATGAGCGGATATTTTACCGCTTTAAAGATGGAATAGAACCTGAGGAATAAATCTTGCAAACAATGTGTTAGGATTGCAGCAATTAGGGTTACCTTTTCTCGTCAAAGGGTGTAAAGTGG
>CAZAOV010000006.1:0-65760 GCA_964486995.1 uncultured Gammaproteobacteria bacterium
TACCTTTTTTTCTAGAACGTCGCTGGTGGGAACGGCCGTATATCGACATGTGGAGTATCCCGCATGCTTTGATGGGTGTGCTGGTGGCCGCTGTCACGAGCTATTGGGTGTTGAACGCGTGGTTAGGTGCGTCGGCAGTGGTCGTAATTGCCTTGGCTTGGGAAGGGTTCGAGCATCTCACCGGCATCTCGGATGTGGAGCCGTTAACCAATCGCGTAACAGACATCGTAATCGCATGTACGGGTTATGGTTTGGGTGTCATAATTTTCCAGATTTTACCGGACGACCAAACTTTCAAATGGGTAATTATCGGGATACTCGCCGTGGATGCGGTTCTGACCTCACTCGGAATAATTTCCTATCGGCTGTTTGTGTTCGGCAAAAAGTTCGACCCGGATAGGGAAAATACACAAACCTAAGTCTTGAAGGCGAAACCATGTTCGATACTCTCGTAATTTTGTGCCCCGGATTGCCCAGCAGCAAAGAAAACGGACGCATTGTCTGGGATGCGGTGTCCGGCGATTTGTATTTGGGCGGCATGGTCAGAATGAATGCGGCCAAGCGGTTCATAGAACAACATCAGCCCGCTCATATAATTTTGGCTGCGGCCAGGCAGAAGTCGTATGGCGTGTATTCTTTTTTGACGGATGACGGCGATGCATTGAGACGGGGCACTTATTATCTGTTAAGTTCAGATAACGACACTAACGGCAACTTGCATGCCGTGCAGCAGGTGCTGGCAAATGAGCTGTCCGATTTGAAAATAAGAAAACTAGGCCTGCTGACCAATCTATATCATCTGCCTCGTTCATTGCGGTTCGCCAGGGATATCATGCCAGAATATGAATTGGTGCCGATTCCGGCTGAGGATTACATTGATTCAAAAGATTGCGAACGGTACCAAAGAGAATATCTGGCACGTACGCTGAGTGAGATGCGGGGAATCGTGCATTGGGAACTTGGTGTCTATCGTGACCAGAATAAGATAGATTGGACCGCTGAACTGCTCGCAGTGCACAAGCCAACAGCGGAATAATCTATGAAGGGACTAATCCAAATTTATACCGGCGACGGCAAGGGTAAGACTACAGCCGCACTCGGGCTGGCAGTACGTGCAGTTGGCGCCGGCAAGAAAGTGGCTATCGTGTATTTCGACAAGGGCGGCGAGCGTTATAGCGAACGCAAGGTACTGGCCAAAAAATTCGCCGGGCAGATTGATTTTTATGCGACTGGACGGGATCGAATTGATCCGGACACCGGGCGGTTTCGTTTCGGCGTTCTGAAAGAAGATATCGAAGAGGCGGCCCGAGGTCTCCGGATCGCGCAGAAACTCATTGATGCGGCGGGGCATGACCTAATTATCCTCGATGAACTAAACACAGCCGTATTGCTTGGCATGCTGAAGCCTGAGCCGGTCGAAGATCTGCTGCGCGACAAACCGGAGCCAGTTGAGTTGGTGCTCACCGGTCGCGGCGCACACCAATCTTTTCGCGACCTAGCTGACCTCGTTACCGACATGGGGCTAGTCAATCATTACTATTATCACGGCACGCAGGCGCGAGAAGGAATTGATTTTTAAACCTGTTTTTTGTAGATAAGAAAAGCCACCCGTCCGGGTGGTTTTAGAGATCTCTAGAGTCGGCACTTGAACAGGAATCGTTGCCATGCGCCCATTCGACGCAATACATCGTTGAATCGGTTCTTAAGTTCTAGCACCTGATCCAGCTCGCGGCCGCTAGCCGAGCCCTCAGCACATGCAATCGAACCCTTCACTTGGCGCATGAGTTTGCGCTGAACCAGCGCGCATCCATCTGGTAGAGTCTTCTCGACCGAGTTCATCACCGACTTGGCCCGTTTTATGGAAGTGTTAAAAGCGAAGCTCATTGTTTTCTCCTCGTGAAGGTCAACGAAAGGACTTTTTTGTATATCAATAATAACCCATCGTGTCAATACTGGACATCAAATCGCGATACGTTAGGCCGGTTGAATCACCCACATCAGGGCCCAACCCCGGATGAAACCTACCCAACAGCGCTGTCATTGCGACTCCGGTTCGGTGACGGGGCCGCAATGAGGTGACACAACTTAATCTCTAACTTTAGACTGAATAAATAAACCGCCTGAAGTCAGGCGGTTGTAGTGCTACATGATGCGGCGAAGGAAGCTGCGGATGATACCGCCCTTCCATCTCAGGGTTCGCATCAGCTTGCGGTGCCGGTTTTCGCTGATTTCGAGAATTATCTCGTCGTTGCGATTCCTGCACAGGCGCGTGGCCACGGTATGGCGGAACTCCCAGATGCAGCCAAGCTCGGTAGCCGCTTCGGAAAAACGTTTGGCCTTTAGGTGTCGCTCCGCATCGTCCAGAGTCTGGTCGAGCAGTTTCATCTGCGAGCGAAGGGGGGCGTTCCTGGCCGGCAGGTCTCTCATTTTATCTCTCCCGGTGAAATGGGTCTCCTAAAGCAATCATCTTACTATACAGTGCGAATTCGCCACCGTCAACGATTTCAGCTTAGCAGTAGAACAAAAAACGCCCAAGTGGCTGGGCGTTAAGCTAATTTCGGCTCGTCTTTCGGCTCCGGCGGTAGTGCAGTCACCGCCTTTCGGGCTACTTCTAGTTGGCGGTTCAGGAAGCCGTCGAGCTTAGCTGACTCCTCGCGTGTTTTGTCATCGTTCGCGCCGGGCTCCCAACTATCGGCCAGCTTGTTATAGACAGACGCGATACGGTACAGCGCCAGTGCTCGACGAGGGTCGTGCTTCAGCGCATCAATCCCTTGCTTGCCGAACTTGAGGGCCTTAGTGAACATCGGACGCTTGGCGGGGTTGGCGAGCGATTGCTGTCGAGCGGCATTGGCAGCCGGATCTTCAATTTCATGAACCAAAAACTGAAGATTAAAGTCCGCGACATATGTCAGGCCCGCAGCCTGTTTAAGCTTTCCTTCCTCAAGAAGTTTTTCGGCATTTCTTAGCATCTGAACTGCCGGCAGGTAGAGATTCTGTTGCATGATGTTTTACCTCCCCCGAATTAGGCGATATACGCCCTCAAACCCGTATTCCGCCAGGGTCTGATACATCAGTCTGCGCATTTCGTTCAACATAAGCCTGATTTCGCGCGGGGTGCGCGGATCGAACTTATACCGCAGGGTTTTATTGCGGGCATTGATGAACTCGCGTCGCGCATCAGCGTAGCGTCCTTCATGCAAAGCAAGACGAAAGGCCGACACATGCCGTCCGACCGTTCCGAGAACGGTTAGGAAGTTCAGCATAAAATTGCCGAGGTCTTTATCGTCGTTCATTTTGAACACCTTTAAAAGTGCGACCACTGACCGCTGAAAGTACCATGCCAGGTGTCTGACGTCAATGCAACTTAACCTCAAATGTCAGCTAAGTTATAATGTAGAAGTTAATCAATCAAAACCATATGGCTATGCAAAATTCGAATAAGAAGCAAGGTCATGCCGGCTTAATCGTAGCTACCGCACTTGTGGCGATAGTTTTTGGTTTTGTGTCTGGTGTGGTGGGTGCACAACCTTTCGTTTCCAGTCCGATTCTCAACGCCTTCGAGAATCATATATTTGATCTTCCGCTCAGGGCTTCGGATAGGCAGGCTAATGTGATGCCGGCAGCCGTTCCTGTGTGCGAGCAGGTTTGCCAGACCGAAGAGAGTCTGCGCATTGCCGCCGTTCGATCCGCACTGCCTGCCGTGGTCTCCGTTGTGGTGACTAAGGATGTTCCGGTTTTCGAGCAGTATTACACCAACCCATTTGGGAACGATTTTTTCAATGATTTTTTTGGTGATATTAATTTCGGCGTGCCGCAATTGCGCCAGAAAGGAACCGAACGTCAGGAGGTCGGCGCCGGGACTGGTTTTATCGTTTCGCCAGACGGCCTGATAGTCACCAATAAACATGTGGTACTGGACGAAGATGCTGAATACACGGTCATCACCTCGGACGGAGAGAAGCATCCGGCCGAAGTGTTGGGGCGCGATCCGGCCAATGATTTGGCGGTGATTAAAATCGATGTGGCAGAGGATGTCGAGATGGAACATATTTCGTACGCTGCCGATGAACCACAGGTCGGACAGGGCGTTATCGCCATTGGCTATGCGCTCGGCGAATTTACCAACACCGTCAGTGCGGGCATCGTATCGGGTTTGTCGCGCGACATTACCGCCGGCGACAATCGCGGCAATTCCGAACGGCTTTATAATGTCATTCAAACTGACGCCGCCATCAACCCCGGCAATTCGGGGGGGCCGCTGCTGAACCTTAAAGGCGAAGCGATTGGTGTAAATGTTGCGGTGGAGCGTGGCGCTCAGGGTATCGGATTTGCGTTGCCGATTGCCGACGTGGAGCGCGTGGTAGAAAGCGTGGTTGAGACCGGAAAGATAACTCGACCGTTCTTGGGGGTGCGGTATGTGATGATTACCGAAGACATGGCCCAAGCGAATCAGCTTCCGGTGGATTATGGAGCGCTCATCGTGCGCGGAGAACGGCAGATTGATTTGGCGGTTACGCCGGGATCGCCCGCCGATATAGCCGGAATCATCGAGAACGATATCATTCTGGAAATTAACGGGCAGAAACTCACGGCTGCCAACCCGTTGGTGCGCGCAGTGCGAAATCTACGCGTGGGGGACACCATAACTCTTAAGGTCCTGCACAAGGGCGAGGAGATGGATGTGGGGGTGACTCTCACCGAACGGCAGTAAAATACAGCTAAGGAGTGAAGTAGGCAAGATGTTTACGTTCACTTATCCAAACCCTTCACTAACGAAGTTCCTATGAAATTGAAACTTTTTATTGTCATCATCTGTATTGCCGTATTTGTTGCTTTTGGGTATTTCTATAGTGATTGGCTTGTAGGTTCGTTATATCAGCCGACCGAGACCACGCTTAAACTTGGCACTCAAATCGCCAACGTGCGTGGAAGCAAGGCTGTAAAAACCGTGGCGGCAGGACTGCAAATCCCATGGGAGATAGCCATACTGCCCAATGAAGATATTCTTGTGACAGAACGTCCGGGTACGCTTCGGCGCGTCACCGGAGACGGGGCGATAATCAAAGTGGATGGCGTTAAGCATCATGGCGAAGGTGGTCTGCAGGGCATGACCTTACATCCGAATTTTGCGGAGAATCAATACATCTATCTATACATGACCACCCTCAGGAATGACCGGCTGGAAAACCGGGTGGTTCGATACAGATATGTTGATGACGAGCTGCTGGAGCCGACCGAAGTTATCGCCGGAATTCCGGGCGCAAAATATCACGACGGCGGTCGCATTGAATTTGGTCCGGACGGTAAGTTATATATTGCCACCGGCGATGCGACATCGGTTGGTGCGGCGCAGGACGTTAATTCACTGGCCGGAAAGATATTACGTATCGACGATGACGGCAGCATTCCAGAAGATAACCCGTTCGGAAATGCGGTTTGGTCCTACGGTCATCGCAATCCGCAGGGTATCGCTTGGGATTCCGAGGGTCGACTATGGTCAACCGAACACGGTCGGTCAGTGCCCAAATCTGGCTTTGACGAGCTGAACCTGATCGGTCGCGGGCTTAACTATGGCTGGCCGGATATTCAGGGCGACGAAGAACGACAAAACATGTTGATGCCGGCGGTTCACTCTGGCCCGACTGAAACTTGGGCACCAGCCGGAATGGCGTACCATAACGGCAGTCTGTTCTTTGCGGGCTTGCGTGGCGAGGCTTTGTACGAAGCGGAGCTGAACGGCAGTGAGGTGGTCGATATGAAAGTTCATTATTATCAGGATTTCGGTCGTCTGCGCGCGGTTTATCTCGGACCGGACAACTACCTGTATCTCACCACATCAAACACCGACGGACGTGGGGAACCGCGTGACGGGGACGACAAAATATTAAGGGTTAATCCTGCTGCGTTGGAGTAGCGCGCGGCAGATAAAGATAAAACGCCAAACATTTTAACTGGCTGCCCAGCTGTCGGGTCTTTTTTTTGCCACTAAACGCCTGATGTGTCATTATTTTTCTGCGAATCGCTGGATAATGCCAAGGAGTTGCAGATGACCGACGAAAAGAGGGTGCCACTGAATAGTCCCAAAGTTGATGTTCGCGCCGAACCGGACTATGAGAGCAACGAGCAGCCCGACTGGGATTACGTCGACAAAGTCGAAGATAACGTCAAGGAGGATGTAGAGCGTGCGCTCGAAAAAACAGAGAACGACGGTGCAGGCACACAGATTGGTGCGGCCAATGACGCGGTGGATGACGCGAGCGAGAAAATCGATCCAAATCGAGTCAAAAAGATTCATGTCGATATCGAGGACGAAGATGGTCGGCATGTAGAGATTCACCGCGAGGCACACGGTCGGGAAAGATAAACCGCTTTAGCTCACATTTTGTGGGCTTTTTTATCCCCAAGTCAAAAAACGCTTAATGTAGTATTATTTGTTTGGTTCATTCAATGTAATGTCGGGTAAAGGAGGTTCTGATGTCCGACAAAGATAAAGATAGGGATAAGGACAAAGATCCCGGCAAGAAGCCCCTGAAGAAGAAAAAGGTTCACGTGAAGGTGGATCCAAAGGACAGTGACTGGGGCAGGAAACAGCGCTCTGTCCAAATCAAGAAGCGCCTCAAGGAGGAGGTGGAGAAGGCAGTCGAAGAGGCCGCACCGGACGGTTCGGACGCCCAGTTCGATGCCGCCGACAGGAAACTCGACGAGGCCAAGCGGGCCGTAAGTCCGAAGGAAGTTCGGGAAATCGAAGTCGAGGTCGAGGGTATGCGAGAAGATGAGCGCGGTGAAGACGAGTACGTTTCAAAAAAGCGCAAAGTTAAGCCGGGAGATTGATTGATAGCCAGACCGTGTATTCACGGTCTTTTTTAATGCAAGAGTCCAACGGAATCTTTCGGGCTCCCTTCATATACTTATTTTGCACTCCATACGGAACACGCTTGCCGTCCAGTGCGTATCTATTAAGATAGAAGCATGATGGAATCAGACACACAAAATCTCACCGATGAACAGCTTGTAGCGCAGACTTTGGAGGATCGAGAGAAATTTACCTGCTTGATGCGGCGTTATGAGGCGCGGTTATTGCGTTATGTTAGGCGAATTTCTGGTATGGATATTGATGATGCCGAGGACGTACTGCAGGACGCGTTTATAGCGATTTATCGCAATTTGCGCGGATTTGATCAGAAGCGCAAGTTTTCGGCTTGGGCTTATCGGATTGTACGCAATACCACTATTAGCGCGGCGCGGAAAAATCAGGTTAAGCAGAAACGTATTGTTATTGATGTCGGTGACGAGATGATGGAGCTCATTAAGTCCGACGAGGATGTCATGTCAAATGCGGATAAGGAATTTGATTCGGCAGTGATTCAATCGGTACTCGCTGAGCTTAAAGAAAATCAGCGTGAAATTCTGGTGTTATATTATCTGGAAGAAATGGAATATGCCGAGATTTCTGACGTGCTGCGCATTGCGCCCGGGACAGTGGCGTCGCGGTTGTCACGTGCCAAGCGAGCGTTTCGAAAAAATATTGAATCGATGAAGAAATAATATGACTAATCTCTCCGGTAAAGTGCTTCACGAGATACAGAGCAAGAATGTAAAACCGATTCCGGCTTGGCGTTTCCTGCTGAAGTCGTTTGTGGCTTGGTGTGGTTTCGTGCTGCTCGTTTTTTTTGGCGCACAAGCAGTGAGCATTATTCTGTTCCTGCTCTCAGACCACGATTGGACCGAACTCATGCAGTTCCCTGGCGGCCGCATCGGGTATTTCTTTATTGTCATGCCGTATTTGTGGTTGCTGGCACTCATAGTTCTAACCATCGCGGCTTATCTGGATTTAAAGAAAACTAGGGGTGGTCATCGCTATCGTCCGCTTATCGTGATATTGGTGATAATCGGCGTCAGTCTATTTGCCGGCATCGGCCTTCATGCCATGGGCATGGGCAAGCGCGCAGATGCGATGATTGAGGGTGGGGTACCGAAGTATCGTCAGATGGCACCGCGCGGCATGAATATTTGGGATCAGCCGCAACACGGTCGCATGATCGGTGTCGTAGAAGGTTCAGATGAAGATGGAAATCTGTTGTTACGCATTCCGAGCGGAGAAGTCAAAATGATCAAAGTTGATTCGAGTGTTTTAAGGCGGATAAAACAGTTTGTCGAGCAGGGTGGTTCGATTCGGGTGATGGGTCAGCCGACCCCCGAGGGTCATTTCAAAGCGAAAGCGATAATGCCCTGGAAAAAGGGAATACAGCACGATTTACGCCATAAATTATATTTGCGGAATAAGGTTCAGGAAGAAACATTACAGCGCGCGCGTAGTATTGGTGAAGGGTCGATGCGACTACCGGTGCACCTGGTCGCGCCTGCCCGATAAACTAACCAATTAATGTATTGCAAAAAATGACAACTAAAAGAACTATCGCTCTGGGTTTGGTTGCCGCTGCCGTTACGGCCATGGTGGCAGTTCCGAGTTTCGCTAATAGCTATTCAGCTGGCGAAGGTGAGCGTAAACGTCCAACTACGGAAACAATCGAACAAAAGAAGCTCGAGATGGCCGAGCGTCGCGAAGCGGTGGAAGCCGCTATCGACGCGAACGACTATGACGCGTGGATCGAAGCTGTGGGGGCGCGTCCGATTGCCGAACAGGTAACCTCGGACGAGTTTAATCAGCTGCGTGAGATTCATCGCTTGCGCACCGAAGCGAAGGATATCGCCGACGAGATTGGCATCGAGTCGCGGCATCGAGGGCACAGCATGATGAAAGAAGGAATGAAGAATGCCTTTCGCGCCGGTCGGCATTTCCAGACGAAGCAGAGCGAATAAACGCTCTCAAACCGCCTTCGTTGAACGGGGGCGGTTTTTTGTCTGACCGCAGGCGCGTGTGAGCGTCTTATGGCGAGGCCGCTCATGATTGAACACGGGCAAGAATAGGTGGCTACTCCTTTGGACGCTTCGACCGGTCCAACTGTCGCGGACGGCTCACACACACATATGGCGTCTTTGCTTATTGACTGACTTCAATAAAAGTGCTTTCCTTTTTTGGTGTGAACCATGTCCAAAAAGACAATCAGGAATAATCGGCGAAGTGAATCGGGTGATGCCGTGAGTGAGCGCTGTGCCCGCTGCGCCACTCATGTCGCTAAATTCCAAGCGCGGCCAGGCGAAGCGTATTGGTCCGAAACTGTGTGGTGCCCGGATTGCGGCGCCAGCGAAACTTTTTCAGAAATAGAATTGATTCGTAGGCCGATTAAGTTGGCCTTTCAAATCGTAAACGGGCGTCCGGTTTTCACGTGGCGTTGCCCGCGATGCGGCGGCGGTCCAGTGGTTGTCGGCAGTATGCCCGGGCGGCTTACGAAGTTCATCGAGTCGATGGATTCCCTGTTCTAGCGCATTTGACCCGACTTCGTCGTCGGGTTTTTGTGTCGGCAGAATCGGTAGGGAAGCAGAGGTGAGGCGGGACGCGCGGATGCGTGCGCGAGTTCAACCGTCATTCTGCCCATACATGCCTTTGTTTTGTTGGCTAATTATCGAGCATTCAGTTAAAGTAATCCAAGTATGGACATCCTATCCGGAATAATTCTGGGTGCGGTGCAGGGGTTCACCGAGTTCCTGCCGATTTCTTCGTCCGGGCATCTCATATTGGCGCGGTCGGTTTTGGGTTTGCAGACAGAGACCGGCTTGGCGGTAGATGCAGTGCTCCAGTTGGCTACTGCATTAGCGGTCTTAATCTATTTTTGGCGCGTTTTTGTGGATTTGGCCCAGACCGCTTTTAAGATGATCGCTCTTCAACCGGTCGAGAAGCAAAAGCGCAATCTGTTGTTGGCGGTACTTATCGGCACGATTCCGGCGGTCATACTCGGCTTACTGCTCGAGGACGTTATGGAAACAACTTTTCGCAGCACGACGGTGGTAGTCGGAACGTTGCTTGTCGGTGGCGCTCTGATGTATGCGGCAGAGCTATATAAAGACCATCGCCAAAATGAACCACTCACTTGGAGTAGAGGGCTCATCATTGGTTTGTTTCAGTGTTTGGCGTTGGTGCCGGGCATGTCGCGTTCCGGTTCGACTATTGCCGGCGGGTTGTTTATCGGCCTAAAACGTGACCGCGCCGCGCGCTTTAGTTTCTTGCTGTCTTTCCCGATAATCGCTGGTTCCGGTTTAAAAAAATTGCTGGATTTAGGAACCGGCGGACTGCTCACGGATATGGGCGGGGGACTAATAGCCGGTTTCATTACGGCGTTCGTGGTCGGATTTGGTGCGATTTATTTCCTGATGCGTTATTTACGGCGACATTCGTTACGAGCGTTTGTGGCGTATCGGGTGATGTTAGCGGCGTTAGTCGCCTGGCTGATTTATTTGCAGTTGGTTCAATAAGGCAGGAACGTAGAGGGTGGATGGGCGCACACTTACAATTTTAAGCTCTGATAGCCCGTGCGTTCTCATGTTCTTAGATTTTAACGAGAAAAAAGACTCGGCATTACGCCGAGTTTTTGAATTCGCCAGCAAGACTGACTTTTGACCGCCGACCGGCAGTCTATGGGCCGCCTCATCCTCCGCCAGAGCCGCAGCCGCCGCAGTCGTCGCAGCCGCCGCCACCGCCACCCTTGGCGTTACCGAGACCGATTAAACCCCTGAGAATGGATAACACGCCATCCTTGGCCATGATTTGGTTAAATGGACGGGAGCCTTGGGCAATGAGCCGACCAATCCAAATGTGACCGTAAATGGCCGTCTTGATGACCTCGTAAGTCATGATCAGCTTGGTCTGATCTTGCTCCAAGCTTTGTGCCGTACTCAGCACGACCTGAATAATGTCCTGCACAGGTGGCGAGATTATCGCTCCGCCCCGTGCCCGTGTCAAAATAGTTGGCGCCAGCTTGTTCGCGGCATCGTTACGTGTTTTGAACGCGAGGTCGCCTGCGTATGCGCTAGGCGCATCACTCAAGCCGATTTCGACCATGATTTCATTGGTCAGCTCCTGAGCGTTCGGATCATTCATTACGTCATGGAGATTCATCTCGCCTCCTGCAGAAAATAACGTTATCAGTCGTCTGTGAAACTTTCAACCGTCGAGTTTTAAGTGAAAAAGCAGTATAATGGTGACAAAGCATTTAAGAGTAATACACATGGATACATACGATTCAAGAATGGCCCCGTCGGACAGTTCGCCTGAAATTCCGGGTAGCGAGAGGCCAGAGAAAAAGAAAAGCGGTTACACCGGTGACTGCAAAATGAGATTAATCATTGTTGCTGTAGCGGTGGCCCTGGTTTCAATCGGTGCAACAGCGCTGTTGACCTCTAATAAAGAGGTGACATCGCAGTCTTGCGACGATAAGTTGGACACGCTAACTAAGCAGGCTATAACCGATAAGCAAGCCATGAAAGCCAAGCTGGATGAATTAAGGGAAGATCTGGCCGCAGCTGAGCGCGCTGCGTTGGGGTTGCCGGAAATCGAGGGAACCGAAGATGTCACCAGGTTTGAGGGTACGGATTTCGCACTGTACGTCAACAAACAATATCGTTTTGCGTTTCCGTTTCAAGAAAATATGGAGGTTGAGGCTGCGACCTGCGAGTCTGACGCCTCGGGTGAACCTCAGCTTTCTGCTGGTGCGGTGCCAGCTGTCGTTTTGGAGAACGCCGAACAGAAGTCGTTTTATATCGTCCCCGGCTATCACTATGAAGCGATTGACGGAAACGACACCATGGGATGCAGAAAGATCGTGCATGATTTAAACTGGTTGGCCGACAATACTTTCGGTACCTCGTTGATGTTGTCTGAGAGCCTGGAGAATGTCGAAGCCGTACGTGCTTATTTGCAGACATACGGTGAGCGGTGCGGTGAATTGGCGGAATTCAATCTATTGGCGGGCACAGAAGAGTCGCCGCTTATGTATCAGGTGGTGCTGGCTCCGGGTGAAGTGGTCGGTGACGTGCCGGAGTGTTTCTACAGCGGTGGAATTGATATGTGGTATTCACCGTCTTCACAGACCTTGTACACCGTGCCGATCGGCAATGAATTAGATCACAACATCCAGTATCCGAAGCAGCTGCTGGCGCTCTAGCAACACAAGACCGGCCTTCGCCGGTCTTTTTGGTTGGTTGTGATATTTGGGCTTGTAAAAAAACAACTTTTACTATATGCTAGTCCCGTTGTCGGGGCGTAGCTCAGTGGTAGAGTGCTCGCTTCGGGTGCGAGAGGTCGCTGGTTCAAGTCCAGTCGCCCCGACCACGTAAAAATCCCAGCTTGCCTGGGATTTTTACGTGCCGCGTGATTCGTGACCGGCTCCGCAAGGCGCCAACCTAGCGAAAACGACTACATAAATAGATTTGTACCCCCTAAAGGTTGGTAGGCTCTCCGGCATCATTTCTATCCATGAGGGAATATATTTTAGAAATGCTCCTTGCTATGATATATAAACGCAAGAAAAAAGCCGGAAAGATAGTCCGGCGTTTTTTTATTCAAGCGCAATTTGCTCTCCCCAGAGGAATTGTCTCATGCGCTCATGATCTACAATGATGGATTGAATACGTATCCCGCCCTCACTATCCGCGGCTAAACGGCACATCAGACCAATCTTGGTGTCGGTCGATCCGTCACGCAATGCGGTTGCCAGCCCCGGCAGTTCATCCGCATTATAGCGAATAGCGCCGGACTCCTTGAGTCGCTCCAAGGCATCGATGCGAATTTCATCCGTGACGAATGGCGTGAGAACCCAACAAATATGGGCATCATAATTGGTCAGCAGATTGCGCTCGGGCGCGTCATCCGGCAGTACACACCGATTATTGAACAGCGTCCATACCGCATTACGGCTAATCTGTTCCGGCGTGCGCTCGACATCAGTCGGAGTTGTTGGTTCCGAACCCCGACCTGACACTAAGCCGGCTAGACATGAGGGAGTAGCGGTAATCATGATGGTCGTCAGCAGCATTACAGCCAGCGCAAGAATTAGCGCAGAACCAATCGTTTTCATCTTTCATCCCCCTGAATGAGAGATTCAACATAACACCGCAGACGCCAGAAGTCAATCGAGACGGGTTGATGTAAAGAAAAAGGCCATACGTCGTATGACCGCTACTGCGCTACGGTTGCAGTTAAGTTATTCCAGCGGAATTTGCTGGCGGTTAAGGAACATCAGCATGCGACGTTCATCATCGCATAACTCGGTCAGGAATATACCGAGCCGGGTTCCGGTGGCGATAAGACGAGTGACATACAGTACTCGACTCGGTGGCGAATTTGCCAGGCCTCGCGACATGAAATCCATGCTAAATCCATGGAAGTCAATCATGCCGATGTCGAGTAGGAATTGCAGCGCATCTCGTCGCTGTGGCATTGGTGTGTCGCGGTGCATGGCCACACACATATTCGTCTCGATATCAGTTTCGCCATGCCTGCGGACGCAATTGTTGTTGAACAATCTCCAGATGCGATTTCGCTCCCGTTTTCCGAAACTGTGTTGGGCGGAAGCGGGCGTGCTGTGCGATGGGCTGCACGCTACATTCGGTACCGGCTCAAAGTCATCGGTTGATTGTGCAAACACCGGCGCAGCCATAAGGACTAAGACATGAGAGATGAGAGCGATAGAAAATTTCACAAACCACCTCCATAAATGACCATACAATTGGCGGGGGATTGGAGCAAGGATCATGGCATGCGGTTTCTTATAGCTTCGGCACAAAGAGGAAAGCGGGCAAACAGGTTATATCGATATAGAATTAAATTCAACACTTCTCAGACGGCGCAAATAAAACTAACGGCAGCACGATGCCTAAAGGGTAAGCGGGATTCTCATGTTTCTGTTTTTCGCTTTAAAAAAGGCACCCTCATATGAGGGTGCTTTTTATTATCTGGGTTTGATTCGTTCATGCCCAGTCGAGATGCCCTCGTTAACTAGGCAGTATAGCGCGGCGAAGTTTGCCGCCAGACCAGCGGCGCCGATAGCTTGGGCCAGCTCTTGTGCGCTCTCCGTCCGCATCAGCTCGAAGCACATTTTGGCGAACGGGTTCTCGGTGGCGCCTCCGCGAATGCCGACCGGAATATTTACCGCCAGGGTACCGACCAGATAAGTGTCCGCAATCTCGTATGAGGTGAGCGGACTGTTTCCGGCAGAATGCGCCACTGCCGCGGTACTTAGCGCACGCGTGTCCTGGCCGGTGGCCAGAGCCACACCTTCCATGGCATTCAAAATGCCTTTGACGTGGGTATAGCGACGATTTGGGTCCTCGACCGCCCATCTTTGCATCGCCAGGATTTTGCGTGCCGTATCTGCACCGCCGATTCGGTTAAGTTGCCAGCGTGCTCGCGCCAGTGTTCGCCAACCGGCATTGGTGTTGGAACAGATACAGGCGGTCGGATGTTCACCGGTTAACTTGCCGAGTTGATGTCCGATTTTTTCGGTCAGTTTCGTCACGCGACCGGCGCCCATACTTTCGCCGGTATCCCACAGTAGGTTCACCACTATTTCGGTCTGACCGTTCTTCATCCGGTTGGTGACTACGCTGAGCAGATCGGAGCGTTCATGCGACATCAGAGAATTGACCGTTTCGTGCGCTATACGCCTGGCGCCTTCTTGCAGTTGTGTCAGAGCCGCATGGCTATGCTCGCAGGTTTTGAATTCGGCGAACAAGATTTGTCCCAGCATTGTGCTCCGCACATTTCCGGTGACATCGAATCCCTCAGGCCAGCACAGCCCGGCAGCTTTGGAGCAGCCGGACACGACGCCGCTTTCCTCGGTGGCGAGCGGCAAGAGAATATCTTTGCCGTTCACTCGGAAGTTCGTTGCCAAACCGAGCGGCACCGGCATAAAACCGATTAGGTTCTCGATCGGCTCATTTACGGCCAAAGCCAGCTCAAGCAGAGAATTCGAGCCAGACAGGTGAAAACCAGCCCGGACATTTCCAGAAAATAGCCTGCTTTGCTGCAGGAGCGTGATGCGTCCCGCATAATCCGTATGCCGTAGCGGCAGTTTTGAAAGGTTCATGGACACTCCTTTAGCCGAAGCAAATCGACCGCCTATTACAGCAAATATTATTATGCCTGTCAATCACTCAAGCTTTAAATAAGGTCATTTATTTGCTATAATATAAGATAGATTCATATGAAATCATACGCCACATCAAAAGCACTTATTTTCCGCGTGGTCGTGGTGGCCGTGGACTTTGTTATTTTGTGGGTAATTTTTAATGATGTCATGGCCGCCGGAATCGGTACAGGTCTCAGGCATCTGATTCAGATTTTGATGTACTGGTATCACGAGCGAGTCTGGGAGAGGCATCCATGGGGAATCACTGATGGTGTTGAGACCGCTATACGTACGATTGCCAAAACCGCGACTTTTCGATCTCTGACATTCGGCAAGGATTTGTTCACCATCATGTTTTTCTCGACCGACATGAACCGCGGATTGATTGGTGTCGCAGTATTGACCATAGTAAACACCCTGATTTATATTGGTTTCGAACGCGCTTGGGCGGTCAAGGAAAAGTACGACCACGATCACGAACAAGCCGAACCCCAAGATTCGACTTTCATAAAAGTAGAAATTTAAGCAGTTCTAACTTGTCCACATAAACCTAGTTTCAAGCCTGGCTTGCTGAGTCAGGCTTTAAGTTTGATGCGAAAACAGGTAAATTAAATTCGCTATGGATAAGGATTTATTCGCCTATAAAGCGGAAAAACAATTAAGACGCGAGGCTCCCTTACCCGATAGAATGCGGCCGGGTAGTTTGGCTGATTTTGTTGGACAGGGCGGCGTGGTTGGGAAGGGGAGTATGCTGCGGCGGTTGCTCGAAAAAGACGAGGTGCCCTCGATGATTTTTTGGGGTCCACCTGGCACCGGTAAAACCACGTTGGCGCGTATCGTGGCGCAGATGACCGAATCTCGTTTTGTGCAGTTTTCGGCCGTGTCTAGCGGTGTAGCTGAATTACGCAAAGTGATTGTCGAGGCCGAGGAAAGGCTAAGCCTGCATGAGGAGCGAACAATCCTGTTCGTGGATGAGATACATCGTTGG
Organism: uncultured Gammaproteobacteria bacterium; assembly: GCA_964486995.1. Classification (GTDB taxonomy): domain Bacteria; phylum Patescibacteriota; class Patescibacteriia; order SG8-24; family SG8-24; genus JAHJAU01. The sequence goes on from CAZAOV010000006.1 coordinate 16,012, forward strand.
AACAAGGCTCAGCAGGACGCCTTCTTGCCGTATGTAGAAAACGGCACGGTCGCTTTGATTGGCGCCACCACCGAAAATCCTTCTTTTGAGATCAATTCGGCGCTGCTGTCGCGTTGTAAGGTGTTTGTGCTGGAGCGTTTGGTGCCAGAAGACATAGAAAAATTATTGCGGCGGGCTCTAAAGGACAAGAAGGTCGGATTTGGAGGTAAAAACGTCGCTGCAGATGATGGTGCAATAAAAATTATCGCCGACGTGGCGGATGGAGATGCCCGAGCTGCGCTGAATCTGTTAGAGATGGCGGTTAAATCCACCCCTGAACGCGCGATGCGAGATTCCGACAAGGGGCATAAGCTGATAAAATTGACTAAAGGGGCGGTAATTAAAATGGTTCGTCGTTCGCATCTGAAATACGACAAGGGTGGTGAGGATCACTACAACATAATTTCCGCATTACATAAGTCGCTGCGCGGTTCGGACGCAAATGCCGCCCTGTATTGGTTGGCGCGGATGTTGGAATCCGGCGAAAATCCGATTTACGTTGCTCGACGGTTGGTGCGGTTTGCTTCGGAAGATATCGGCTTGGCTGACCCGCAGGCGTTGGTCCAGGCGAACGCCGCGTTCGACGCCACGCACAAACTCGGTATGCCGGAATGCAACGTGCATTTGGCGCAGGCGGTGGTGTACATGGCTCGCGCAACCAAGTCCAACGAGCTGTACACGGCTTATGCGCAGGCCAGCAAAGATGTCGAACAGACACAGAATGAACCTGTGCCGCTGCATTTGCGGAATGCATCAACCCAACTCATGCGCGATTTGGGTTATGGCCGCGATTATATTTATAACCCTTCGGCCGAAGGGTCGGTGCAGCAGGATTATCTCCCAGACAGCCTCAAGGGAAAGAAATATCTCAAAGACTGATGCCTAAAAAAACTCGCTACATCTTAATCGTCATTTTCATTATTGCCGGACTAGGTATTTTGCTGCTGTCTCAACTGGCGCGCCGCGAAAGGCAGGCCGTTGGCGATTTGTATGGTGCGGCGGTGGGTAACTTGGGGCAGACTAGTTCTGCAGACCTGACTTTGGTGTTGGATACTTTCGTACAGCCGCCCGCCGGTTTTGGTGCGGATGGTGGTTTGCTCGATTCTATAGATTTACCAATCAGGGTGATCGGGCCGTTGCGGGTCGCCTATCCGGCTGACGGAGCGGTAAGTGCCAGCATGGATATGGATATATCCAGCACGCTCGGTAACGTAGCTCTGCTTACCCTGCGGGGGCAACTCACCCCGCAGGGTGAAATATTTGCTCAGCTCGACGATTTGCCTGATGACATGGGTGCTGACCTCGATGTTGCTCAGCTGAACGGCGCTTGGTTTACCGTTGATGACCGAGCCGTGGGTCAACTCGTCCCGTGGTCGGATATAAATTCGACAGATGCTAATGCCAGTACCGTGCTCAGTGCCAATCAGCTGCGCTCTGCACTGTCCGGCATCTTTATTCCGTATCGGCGCTATGAGGATATGCCCCTGAACGGACGGACCGCCGCACATTACGAAATGGCTGTTGATGAATCGCGCTTAGTCGAGTTTTTGTCACTTGCGACTAGTACGGCACGCGGTACGCTGCTGACTTCGGAAGAGCGACAATCCATAAGCGACCATATCGCCGCGCGCCGCTGGTTGGCAGAAGCCTGGGTTGATATCAACACCGAGCAATTTTTAGAAATCAAACTGGGCATATTTCCTTTTGATGACGAGAGCGGCATGCCAGTAGCGTTGTCTTTGAGGTTCGGTGAATTCAACCAAGTTTTTGACCTAACAGCACCGGAAACCGCCAAACCTCTTTCAGCAGTGCTTATCAAGGCACTTAGAACACCAGCCGGTAATTAGATGCGGCACTTTTAGTAATAAACCACCAGTCAACTCATATGGCGAATGACACAAAATGGTATTTCAAACCCTATTTTTTAGTGGTGGTGTTTATGTCTTTCACCGCTTTTGCCATGATGTTGTTGGTTTTTTTGTTGTTGCCGGGGAGCTCTGAAATTCTGGGCGTGATGCAGTGGCGAATGGTGACGGCGCGCTCGTTTCGGGTTCAGACCGACATTGATTATCGCGGTTGGGTAACGCGGGTGGAAAATGACAAGACCCTGCGTGATCGGGAAACTTTCATCATGCAGACTTCAGGTTACGTTGACCGCAATGACCCTGAACTTTTTAAGCAACAGCATCTGTTCCAGATGTCCGCCAGCCCAAAAGCCGGTGAAGGTCAGGTTGTCTATAAATTTGACGGAGAAGTGCGGTCGCTCGATGATGTGCATTATTTGCGACTGAACCAGATTCCTCAAAAGTTCGGTTCGTTCCGCCTGGATCGCTTCGCCAAACGATGGCTGCGTATCGATGTTGACAAGGCTTTGGAGCAGATTGATTTACCGCTGATTAGCACCGGACGGCAACTGTCGTATGCTGACCGCGAATATCTAATTGAAGAAGCGCGCATTACGCCGTTCCTGACCGTGAAGCAGAGGCTCAAGAACGAAACTATCGGCGGTATCTCCACCTATCATTATGAGGTACGGCCGCAGATGTTGTTCGTCAAGGATTTTTTCCTGACGGCAGAGACGTTGCGCCGCCAGCGTGAATTGACTGCCGAGGAGAGGCGTGAGATAGATAAATTTTTTGCCAACCTTAAAGCTGAACACGCCGAGGTTTGGATTAGTCAGGGCGATTACTATTTGCGGCGTTTATTTTTGCGCCTCAATTATGACGATGGCAAGCGAGAAAGCATAATGTCCATCACGATATCATTTTCTGACTACAACCAGCCGGTATCCGTAACGCATCCGGAGAAGGATGTTGAAAACGTGGATAATATCGTCCGGTCTTTGTTGCCGTCGCTAGCGAGCAAATTGCCGTTGGCACAGTTTGGTGACGGAAGTGAAATCGAGTCGAAAGATGATTTGTATGCCGGCGGGTTGCCGGTTGACGTTCCGGAGGTGGTTGATGCTGACCCGGATGGTGATGGCCTTACTGATAGCTTGGAATTTTTCTACGGTTCCGATCCGTACAACCCGGACACTGACGGAGACGGTAAGAACGACGGGGACGAGGTAAACTCTGGCCAGAGTCCGACCGGACCGGGTGGATTGTTCGACTTCGGGCTTTCCTCGGCCTTGAGCGGAGAATCCGAGGGGGAAGAGAAGGAAACCGTGGATGTCGGCGCTACGACAATAGAATAGACCAATAACGATGACCATACCCAGGTCAACAATCCGACGACGCAGAAAAAACAAGGAAGCAGACGGGTCATTCATCCGCCTGCACCTTTTTCGTATAGTTGTGGTGCTGGCTTTTTGTGCATTAGGATTGCGCTTGTTCACATTGCAGGTCATGTCACATGATTTTTACTCTGCGTTGGCATCTGACCAGCATGCGATTTTTGCTGAGTTGTTTCCGGAGCGAGGAACTATCTACCTGAAGGATCCTCGCTCTGTATCCGGAACTTTTCCGGCTGCCGCCAATCAGCGGATGTATTTAGTTTACGCGGTACCTAAAGATATTGAGGATACAGAAGAAGCGTCAGAAAAGTTGGCCGAGATTTTAGAGCTCGATTTGGATTTGGTAAAACAAAAACTATCGTTAAAAGACGATCCGTATGAACCGCTCAAGCGTCGCGTGTCGGACGAGGTGTGTAATCAGATACGTGACCTGAAGCTAGGGGGAATTGGTTTTCTGGCCGAAGATCATCGGTTCTATCCAGAGAATGAATACACATCTCATGTAATAGGTTTTGTTGGTTCTAACGAAAGCGGGGAACAAGTTGGACGCTATGGCATTGAGGGCTATTTCAACGAGGAGTTATCCGGTGAACTCGGATATCTGGAAGCTGAGCGTGATCCGTTGGGGCGTTGGATAGGCGCGGCTGATCGCAGCTTGGTGCCGGCGCAGGACGGTAAAGATATCGTGTTGACCATAGACCGGACCATCCAATACGTAGCTTGCGAAAAGCTAAGAAAGGCAGTGGAGCAGTTCGAGGCAGCCGGCGGGACGGTGGTCATCATGAATCCCGATACCGGAGCGGTGTTGGCGATGTGCGGCTTACCTAACTTTGACCCTAATAATTATGGGGAAGTCGGGGATATCGCCGTTTTTAATAATCCGGCAATATTTAAGCCTTACGAACCGGGTTCGATTTTTAAACCCGTCACCATGTCCGCGGCTATTGACGCAGGCAAGGTTGAACCGAACACGATTTACGAGGACGAGGGCGAGGTCGTGATTGGTCCATATACCATTAAAAATTCTGACGGCAAGGCGCACGGTTGGCAAACAATGACGCAGGTATTGGAGAAATCGCTTAACACCGGTACGATTTTTGCGGTTACTAAACTTGGACCAAAATCTTTCCAAAAATATGTTCAGGAGTTTGGTTTTGGTGAGTATACTGGCATCGAATTGGATACCGAGGTTCGCGGCAATATCTCATCGCTCGATAAGCGAGGTGACATCTGGAGCGCAACTGCATCGTACGGACATGGAATTACGGTTACGCCGCTTCAGATGGTGGGCGCATTTTCCGCGATAGCTAACGGTGGCAAGCTGATGAAGCCTTACATTGTCGATTCTTTTATTGACTCAAGCGGAGATGTCGCCACGACCGAGCCAGAAGTTGTCCGGCAAGTAATAACTAAGCGAGCGTCAAGTTTGGTGAGTGGAATGTTGGTTCGGGTGGTAGAGGACGGTCACGGTAAGCGCGCCGGAGTGCCCGGTTATTGGGTTGCTGGTAAGACCGGAACGGCGCAAATTGCCAAACAGCACGGCGTCGGTTACGAGGAGAATGCGTTTATCGGCTCGTTCATCGGGTTTGCGCCGGTTGATGATCCGCAGTTCGTGATGATTGTTAAGATAGAGCGGCCACAAGGTGTTCAATGGGCCGAATCCACTGCCGCCCCGCTATTTGGCGAAATCGCCGAATTTTTGCTAAAATATCTAGAGATTCCACCGAATCGTCCTAGATGACCAGGGGAACTTTATCCAAGTTTTTGCACTGACGCCGCTATTTAATCTGTGCGAGGACTTCAGGCCTTCGAAAGTGCAGGTAAAAAGTTACCGAGCGTGCATCACCGGACACCCGGAAAAGAAGCAAGCAGCGCGTTTAAGCTGTCTATTTCAATTAAAACACCACCTATGAAAGCCTTTGTAGAAAAACAACTTGCGAAATACGCCAGCACATTGATTAAGAAACAAAAGCCTTTTATCGTTGGCGTGACCGGCTCGGTCGGTAAAAGTTCAGCAAAAGATTGCATGGGTGCGGTTTTGGGCGGCGGTTTTAATACATTGACCAGTCCGAAAAACTACAACACCGAATTTGGCCTGCCATTGGCTATCCTTGGTTTGGAATCTGGCGGAAAATCAGCATGGAAATGGTTGTGCAATCTGAGGAAAGGATGGTGGAAAGCCAAACTCGGAGTTAAAGAATATCCTGATACTTTGGTTTTAGAGATGGCAGCAGATCATCCTGGTGACATAACTAAACTGGTAAAGATCGCACCGCCCGATATCGGAGTGGTTACTGCAGTGGGGGAATCGCACTTTCAGTTTTTCGGCTCGAAAAAGGAGATTGCCAAAGAAAAGTCGGTTTTGGCGCAGTCTGTGCCAGAAGGCGGCCTGGTGGTACTGAATCGTGACGATGAACTGGTTTGGGAAATGAGACGGTTAACCAAAGCTCGTGTTATCTCGATTGGTTTTCATGAGGAGGCGGACATTCATGCCCTGGCCGATACCGTAAAGTTAGTGTGTCACGAAGGAGAGGGGTGTGGGACAAGCTTTAAGGTTAAGGTGGCTGGACAGACCGTGCCGTTTTTTATCCACGGCGCTTTAGGTTGGCCGACCATCTATTCGGTGTTGTGCGGCATTGCCGTTGGTATGGAGCGCGGTTTGAATTTGGTGCAGATTTCTGAGCGGCTGCAGCATTTTAATCCGCCAGCGGGACGGCTACACTATCTAGCCGGCATTAAGCAGACCATTCTGATTGATGATAGCTACAATGCCGCACCCACGTCGGTGAATGCGGCCTTAGACGTCCTAAAGGAGTTGCCGCTAGGTGCTGAGGATGACAAGCGGTTTGCAATTTTGGGTGACATGTTGGAGTTGGGTTTGGTGGCCGAGGAGGCACACAGAGATTTGGGTCGAAAGGTTGCTGAGAAGGATATTGATTATTTGGTACTGGTGGGTGAGTTGATGAACGAAACCAAGAAGGCGGCGATTGAGGCTGGTATGGACGAGGATCGGGTAGTGCAGTTTTCGACCAACCTGGAAGCTGGTAAGTTCGTTCAGGCTAAGATGAAGCCGGGTGATGTGGTGCTGGTGAAGGGGTCGCGAGCGATGCAGATGGAGTATGTGGTTAAGGAGTTAATGGCGGATCCGTTGCGGGCTGCAGAGTTGTTGCCTGGAGATCATGATGAGTGGCGGTTGTAGAGTTCAGCTAAATTTATTATGAACATCGGCTAATAAGCCGGTGTTTTTGATAGGAAAGTAGGAAATCAGACTTGTTTTTTATATTTAACACCAAAGTCCGAATAAGTGATCTGGCTTCCTCGTAAAAAATACAAACCTTCAAACCATTGCTTATAATCAAAGCCCGTGGCAAGTTTAATATGACTTTTGAATTGGTCGGGGGTCACGGAGGAAGGATGCGGGTTCCGTCCTTTGAAATATGTCGTTGTCGCTGTCATCGGTTTCCTGACGGCGTGTATGAGCACGTTGAGCCTTGCTGCGCCACTTGTCAGTTTTGTGGAATGCGAATCAGAAAGGATTATTATCGGCTCCATTACGAGGAGTGTTCAAAAAATAGAATTGACTCCGATGAAGCGGTGGACGAGTAGCAGGAATGGGTGAATATGACCACCAAAGTTGAGGTGTTCAGGTTTCGTTGTGACATTTGTGGGGTGAAATACACAGTCGAAGACGAAGCCAGGTTATGTGAGATGCGTGGGGTTGTTCTTCCGCGGTTCGTGTCCGGTGACGTGGTTACGCTATCCGACGCAGAAGTTCGGGCACGGGGGCTGAGTTCTTCTGACGTTCTGGTAGACATACGCGAGTTTGTCGGCCATGTCGGCTTGTCGCATCAGTTCGCTACAGTCGGGCGCGGAGTGCGGTATCATGTCCGAGCCCGCGGTGGGCAGAAATTTATCGTCGAAGCACTCGCCGTGGTAACCAACATGGACGACATCATCTACTGTCCAGACTGGCAGACATTGGTTGCGTGCGCCAATACCGGTAAGCCATACGACGCCGAAGGTCTGGATTCATTGCGAGCCATGATTAAGAATAGCTTGAATCTGAGGCTCTAACTTAAAGAGGGGATTTGCTCGCCCCTCATTTTGTATTGACACACCTAATCTAATACGGTATATTCAAAAGTCCCTTAGGGTCCCATCGTCTAGCCCGGTCTAGGACACTGGCCTTTCACGCCAGGTACACGGGTTCGAATCCCGTTGGGGCCGCCATCTAGAGCTGACGCATCAAGCGTCGGCTCTTTTATTGGCGGTATTGACATGGCCAAGACGCGATGATATATTGTCTTCGCATAAACTTGGTCCCATCGTCTAGCCCGGTCTAGGACGCCTGGTTCTCATCCAGGTAACAGGGGTTCGAATCCCCTTGGGACTACCACGTAAAAACAGCAGATTGTCTGCTGTTTTTACGTTTCGCTTGATTTCGGAAATGGAGTATTTATCGGGTACCGCACTGAGTGCTCATGATACGCGTGCCGCATGAACCAAAAAACCGGGGCGACGGAGCGGCTCGACGGCGAGATTCCATGGACGAATAAACAGCTGAGTGTAATGGGATAAATTGGACTCGTCCTTCCTAATACCATAGCAAAAAGCCGCTCTTTCGGGCGGCTTTCGCATTATGACACCGAACTATATTCTACTAGTTATCAATTTTACAGTCCGCGGAGCAACTTTCCAAATTTTCGGGATATTCGCATAAGCCGTCACCGCATACAGGTTCTGCGCCGTTATGTTCATCGTCGTCTTCGGGGAATGTGCAACCCGGGTCCTGCGGGAAATCAATCAGTCCGTCAAGATCGTTATCCAAACCGTCATCGCATGCCGGGACATAACAGGAGCCGCAATCCGCTTCGCAGGACTCACAGGTTTCTCCGCTTTCGCAGACGCCGTCACCACATTCGTTAAGGCACGAACCGCAGTCGCTCGGGCAACCGTCACACGTTTCATTTCCGGTGCAAACTCCGTCACCACACTGGTCCGGGCAATCCGGATCGGTCTCGGCATTGCAGCCGCTCGGGCAACAACCGTCACCCGACTCGCATATTTCAATGGTTTGATGGCTACAGTAGGCATCGCCCTCGCTGGCGTTCCGGCAGAAGTCATAGGTGCACATTGAATCATCATCGCATTCATCATTGTTGAAGCATTCGGGCATGATGCATTCATTCGCCACACAAACTTCTTCTTGCGCGCAAGGGCAATCCTCTAGACAGCTGTCGCAACCCTCACCGTCCTCGCAGACGTCATTGCCGCATTCCGGGGGGCAGGAGCCGCAGTCTTCCGGACAATCGGAGCAGTTTTCGTACGGGGATTCGCACAGTTCGTCACCGCAGTGCGGCTGAACTGATGATTCGTCATCTTCCTCCTCATCTGCATCTTCTTCCGGCTCGCCGTCGTCAGCCTCGCCTTGTCCGTCTGTGCCGGCGGTCTCGCCGTCACCCGTTTCGGCCGGCGGTTCCGGGATTGGGGTATCTGGTGGTGCGGGTGGTTCGGGCTTGTCCTCGCACTGACAATTATTGCACTCCTTGTCAGGCGGACAGCCAGTGGGCGTAGCCGCATCGTCACACTCTTCTGGTGCGGTTACTTTCTTGTCACCACACTGTGGTTGATCTGGCTCCCCGATGCATTTACACTCCTCGTTGCATTTTTCCGTCTCTTCGCAGCCGGTGGGTTTGGCCTCGTAGTCGCATTGCTCAGTCACGGTGCCGTTGTCATCCACCTCTCCGTTGCCACAACAGCATTTACCGGGGCACTCCTTACCCGCGTCCTTCATTATTTCGTCAATATGCGACTGCATCGCTGCCACGTCGCTCCATGTCTGGGCCATGATGCTTTGCGGTTCCTTGGGTTTTCCGTCAGCGTCTACCTGCAAATTATCATTGACGTAAGTGTCCGGTTTTCCGTCGCCGTTTGTATCGTCGTAATGATATTCATCGTCCAGCCCCATTAGGTGACCCGCTTCATGCGCCGCTATGAGGCCATCGATACCCGCGGTCCATTCACCGTAACCATTTAGCACGCCGGTTGGTGGGATTGTGTGCGCATCAGCTCGGTTTCCGCGCTGATTGACCGGCCTATCCACCACGTGAATGCAGTGATAGTCGCCCGGGTCGGTCAGGCAGTTCGTTCCTTCGGGTAGTTTTTTAAGGTCGAATTCAAAAGTAACTTTACAGCCACAATCGCCGAAAGTTTGGTGACCGTTCGGTCCGTTCCAAATTTTAGCCATCTCGTCGCCCCAGGTTTTCAGCAGGTCGTCGGCCTTGGCTTTGGAGCCGTCATCCAGAAATGCAAAGGCGACCTGCACCTTAACTTTGAAGCTGCAGCCATCGTCTCCGTCCGCTGTGACCGTGGTTTTGGCGAGGGAGCTGAACCACGGCAGCAGCCCTACACACATGATGAGTCCAGCGAATGTTGAAATTAGGAATCCGCCTTTGAAATTTATTATTTTCATAGGCCCTCAACTCCACGGAATACTTCCCACCAGGCGTTCCATTTGGCGATTGCCTGATCCTTTTCTGATTGAGATGCATGCGCAGTAAAGCCGTAGTTTTCGCCGCTCACATGTCGAAGAATCGCTGCCGACAGCTCGTTGTTTGGCGTGGGCGGATCCATGAACAGGGTAATGTCATCATCATTGAGCGCCTCCAGAACTATTGGTATGCCGGAATAATCACCGTTCATTGCGTTGCTGTTTGCGGCGAGAAGGGCGATGGTGGTGTAGTCACTCCCGTAGGCTTCTTCCATCAACGCTGTAATTGCATTCTGATCTTCGAGTTCGTCGCGCACCGCAGCTAAGCCGACTACCGCCATCCACTGTTCGATCGGATTCTCGGATTGAATCATCGGCGCCAGCGGCTCAACGGCTTCGTGACCCAAATCAATCACGTCCTGAATTTTTTCGAACGATTTTGGCTGCGCCGTATCAATATCACGCAACGTGACGTTGACCGTCTCTTTTGCGTTCAGCGAAGTCTTACCTGGTTCTGGTTTGGGAGCGGCGTTGTACATCTTCAGCACATAGCTCGTGCCGAGGATGAGCGCGGTCACCACCAGGATGAGTAAAATAATTTTCTTCATAGGCAAATGTTAATTCACGGGTATTTTAGCAGTAAAAATGGTGCTATACTAGATATGCTTGAATATAAGCCTGATGTTGACTAGAGCCACGGAAAACAGAAATACGGTTTTGACCTCCATGATAATCATGGCGGTTTTGATTGTCGGTGGATTTTTTGTGTTTGCCGAGCCGTATGATGCGGTGGAAAATCAGGTGCAACCGGCTGTCCAGCTTGATATCGCCACAACATCTGAAGTCGCTCCGGTCGAGTTGCCCGAATCAGTGCATGTGCCGATTTTGGTTTATCATCATGTGCGGCCGACCCCGGCCGGTTTGTCTGCGTCGGACCGGGCTTACACGGTAACACCAGCCGCGCTAGAATCGCATTTGCGGTATTTGAACGAGCAGGGATTTTCCGGAGTGCTGCTGACTGACATTCGTGACGCTTTGCTGTTGGGCAAGCCGCTGCCGGAAAAGCCGGTGGCGATTACCTTTGACGACGGGCGCGAGAATCAATACACGAACGCGGTGCCGTTGCTGGAGAAGTACGGCTTTGTGGTCACGTTCTCGCCGTTCACTAACGCCATCGGGCGACCGGGTTATATGACTTGGGAACAGTTGGCCGAATTGTGCGACGCTGGACATGATATCGGTTCGCATGCGGTGTATCATCCGTTCATGACCAAGCTGAGCGAAGATGAAATGCGACGCGAAGCAGGGGGTAGCCGGGCGGTACTGCAGGAGAATCTTGATATTGAAGTGGCGGTTTTTTCGCATCCGTTTGGGTTGTATGATGAGCGAGTGAATTCCGTGTTGAGCGAGCTTGGTTATTCGGTTGCTCGGGGCCTACAACATACCGCCGAGCACAGGACCGAAGACTTAATGTCTTTGGGAGCTTACATTGCAACCGAAAATTTTAGCTTTTTTAAAAATATTGTTGGCAAATAAAACGAGCTGGATCTTAATCCGAGTCTGCATCACGGCTGCGCCGTAATTCAGGCGTTGGAGTCGAATTTGATTAAATTGCAGCAGGATATAGGGTTTGCTTTAGCCCCAGCCGCACAAAAAAGAGGCTCGGAAACGAGCCTCGTTTTGATTACTTCTTTTTGGCGGGCTTTTTATGTCCTCTCTTTTTAGTGGGCTTTTTCTCGTCGTCTTCCTGGTGTTTATCCTCGTTCATTTCCGCAAGCTTCTCTTCGACCATTCGGTCGATTTCCATGATTGGAATGTCGAGGAAGAGTTCCAGGGCTTCGTCGATGTGGGATAGCGCGTACACCTGGTAGTTGCCAGCACGCTGCGCATGTACCACTTCCTCATCTAGCATGAGGTTGTCCACGTTCTGGACGGGGATAGCCACGAAGTGTCCGGGCTGCAACAAGCCGCGGCGGTTGAGCGCACCGAAGTGACCTTCGATTTTTTCGTTCACTCCACCGATTGGCTGGATTTCGCCCCACTGGTTCATGGAACCGGTGACCGCACCCATTTGATTGATCGGACGTTCGATAATGGCAGAGATAATCGCCACATATTCGGCTACAGTCGCGCTATCGCCGTCGATTCCGTCGTAGGTCTGCTCGAACGACAGCTGGGCCACCAAGGACAACGCCTTTTTGCGCCCGTACTTGCCGCTCAAGTAACCGATGATGTGATCGACCGCCGCATTGCTTGAGGAGCCGCTCTGCTTCGTTTTGCGCTGAACCAGAATAACCTTTTCCTTGCCGGCGAAACAGCGCGCGGTGATCCTCTTCGGGATTCCGAACATCACTTCGTGCGACACGCCGAGCACAGCCAGACCGTTAATCTGTCCGGTTTTGGCTCCCCCGTGCGTCAGCAGGAGGTGCCCTCCGTCTAGGAATTCCTGGTACCGACGAATCGGAAGCGCACGTCGATCAAAACGGGCATTGATGGCCTGCTTGATGTGTCGCGGGAACACCCTGGTCGAGCCGTTCTGGCGAGCCCAGTGCGCGGCTTCTGTCACGACATCCTTGATGATGCCGAGCTCGGTCGAGCACTTGCTTTGGTCGCCGGCGCGGCGACAGCCGTATTCCACCAGCTTAGCCAGCGCCGAGGGTGTGAACGGCGGCAGGCTGCTCTGCTCGCGGCACATTTTCACGAACTGCCCGTAGATTTTCGGCGCCTCCTCGATTGGCATCTCGCCAGAAAATTCGGAAGTAATGCGGAACAGATTCTCAAACTCGGGCTCTATATGGCGCAACATCATTTCCAGCCACTGGTCGCATACCGCAATCACGCGAATATCCACCGGGATTTCGTTGGAGCGGTAGTTAATCAGACCTTCTGCATCCACAAAGCTGGATTTGCTTTCGATGGTCAGCCGTCCGGTCCGAATAACCTCAAGCAGTTTGTAGAACGCGATCGCACCGCCGCGACGCAGCAGGTCGTTCAGGTTCATCACCAAGTAGCCGCCGTTGGCTTCGAGAATGGCGCTTTTTTCGACCATCGTATGATCGATGCGCAGAGCGTCATGTCCCATGGGTTCGACGTTGATGCGGCCGAAGAGCTTGCTGTAGGACGGCACTTCCAGGTGCACGACTGGCTTGGTGTGCATATCAGCGTTGTCCACCAGGATGCGCACCTCGCAGCGGTGCAGGACCGTCATCTTTTCGTTTTTGCCGTCGTCTCCGCCCAATCCCGTGACGGCGACCGGGCCGTCTTGCTGGCGCGGCTTGGACGCGTACATGCCGATGAACTCAACTAGACCATCCAAGAATCGATGAAATTCGGAGTAATCTTCGTGGTCACCGACCAGTTCGCGAATCGGCTGTAGCTTCTGTTTGGCATGCGTCTCGGCGAGCTCCAAACAGCCCTTCATGATTTCTCCGACCAGCTCACCGAATTTTTTCATCGTTTCGTTGAGTACGTCTAGACCCTTGGAGATGAGTTCGGTGGCTTGTTCCTGCCCCTCCTTGTCGAGTTTCTCGAACTCTTCTGGCGTCAGCGCTCGTTCCGTTTTTTCGGGTATCTTGGCGGCGATTCCCACGGTATGTTCATCCTGTCGGATGAACATCAGTCCCTCGTGGTTGAGCTGCTCTTCAACTCGGGCTAAGATTTTCACCATTTCTTCAGGATTCGACGTTTCGGATGCAGTCTTAAGAATATGATGCTGAACGGCAATGGCGTCCTGCAGCCGCTTTTTTTCCGCCTCGTTGAGCGCATCGAATTCTTCCTTAGTCATCGGACGTTCAGTGGTCTCGGTGACAATCGGAAATATCCCTACGCCCTTCTGCGGATCATGCTCCATGAGCAGTCCGATGGCGTTGAGCTGCTTTTCGGCTTTCTGAAACAGGTCGCGTCGGACCAGCTCTGCCTTTTGCATCTGGCGCTCGCGGAAATCCTCGATCTCTTCGGGCATTTTGAACGCGGCAGTTTTGCCGAATTCGGCCAGCATATCCTTGATTCGCTGACTCGTACCCTGAGGCACGAAGGCAGCGATGAATCGCCGCGGCGAATCAAAGTCATGTACCGCAATTACACCATGCGGGTCGTGCGGCTCTTTCTCTGCTCGTTCAAGCAAAAACTGCACGGAACGAGCCGTGCGTCCGGTGTTTGGCGGACCGGCCACCACGATATTGTAGTGGCTACGGGCATAGTCGTCCGCAATCATCTGTAACCCGACTTCCATTGAAGCCAGAGCTTCATTCTGACCGAGCTCGGATGCACTCCCGTCACCGGTCTCGATTCCGACTGGGTCGCAGATGCGGCGAAGCTTCAGTGTAGGCACAGCCAAATCGTTTCTGTTTGCGGGCATGCTTTAACCTCTTTCGCTATCAATTTAATGAACGCTTTTGCATCTAATCGTGTTTGGGCTTTAATGTCTTGTGGATAATTGTAAATAGTGAAGATGCATGCTGGGTTGGGTCGTAATTATTTTTCTCTTTTTCGCCCTTCCCCTTCATAAAAAACCACCCCCATCTAAGGGGTGGTTCACGTTTTAGACGTCCGTTTTTTCTTCGATGGGTTTAGCAAATATGTGCGCCACGCTATTTAGCCATTCCTCGCTCGGCTCGTAAAGCACGAATTCAATTCCGGCCTGCTGGCATGATTCGGCGATTGTGCTATTGCGGTACATTTTACCGGCCACGATGCGCTTTACTCCGCCGACAACGAGTTTTTTAAAGCAGTGATAGCAGGGCGAATAGGTCGTGTAGATGGTCGAACCGACGGTGGAGACACTACCCATGGCTGCGGCCTGTAAAATGCAGTTTTCTTCGCCGTGTACGGTGCGGATGCAGTGACCGTCTTCCATCAGATGCCCTTCTTCGTCATCACAGTGAGGCAGTCCGGGCGGGGCGCCGTTGTAGCCGGTAGAAATTATGCGATTGTTTTTTACCAGCACCGCACCAGCGCGCAGGCGGTCGCAGGTCGAGCGCATGGCTACGATTTTGGCGATACTCATGAAATAGTCGTCCCAGGTTGGTCGTTGATAAGCCATGTAGTTTTGTTGGTGATGATTTTATATAATATAGAATATTAATAATCATCATACTTTTTATGCAAGACTTTCTCAATTTTATTCGCAGGCAAGGAGTTGTTGGCTTGGCGATCGGCTTTATTCTTGGCGGCGCGGTCAGCAGTGTGGTCAGTTCGTTGGTGAACGATATCATTCAGCCGATTATCGCTACGGTTTTGGGGTCGCCCGAAGGTATGCGTTATTTGATGATTGGTCCGGTGCGCATGGGCAGTTTTTTTGTGGCGCTGATCGATTTTGTCATCATCGCCGCGGTGGTTTATTTCATATTTAAGAAATTGAAACTGGAAAGACTGGACGAGCAAGAAGAAAAGTAGAAGATAAAATAGGTATAGATCCTGCGAGTGCAAACTCGCACCCTGCCGCCCTTCTGCTTTTTGCGTTTCCGCGCTTATGTTTTTGCACCCCTTTCCGTGGAGGGTGCAGGTAAGGTGTCATGGTGAACTGACGACATATTTCCCGGCAAGCTGGTGTCGTAGGCGCAGCGCTACAGTCGTATGCAACGTCATGCAAGTTTGGGTATGGCGGGCCAACGTTCATGCGGGGGTCATTTCGATTTATTTGTTGCGGACGATAAATTATTCGTTCTTGGTAATTGAAGCGCTGCAACGGTACAACGGTTGTTATTTATTTAAATATCGTGTAATTTTTCTACAGCTCATTGAAGGGTGTTGGTACATGGTCGAAATTTTTGGTCGGCTACTCGCAGCAATCGTCGTCGTCTTACCCACCATATCAGCAATTTTTGGCTGGGTTGCTTGTCGAGCGGACTTGGCGTTTCTGTTGGTGCTCATGTTTGGGTTGAGCGCAATCATACTTTGGAGTTACTTGTCGCCGCGTTTCGAGCGGCGACCCGAAGATTTCATGGATGAGTTCATTTGCACCATTACACACTGGCAATTGCTGATTTCCGTGTTCTTGATCATTGTCGTTACTCCGTGCGTGATATTCGTTTCCGGCTGGTCGTGGTGGTGGGTGGCTTTAGGAGCTGTTGGAATGATTACGGTAGCGCATATCGCATCTGCTTTGCAGTTGCGATTTGGCTATAAATAAACCGAGCATTATACTCGGTTTTTTGTTAGACGCATTTTATTTCGGGGCCACGTCTTTAGAGTAACGCCCTTACCTGAAAAACAGTCAAAAAACAGTCAGACTTGTTTTGAAGAATAGCCGTCTTAAAACAAGTCTGACTGTTTTTGAAACTCTCCCGTCTTAAAACAAGTCTGACTGTTTTAACGAGAGGAGCTCCTGCATCTATGATGTCGTTCCAACGTCTTCTGGTGCGGGAGGTGCTTCCGGGCAGGTTCCGTCGTCGGCGACGTTGCCGTGTAGGCAAGAACAGGAACCGTCTTCCGAATCGTACACTCCACCGCTATCTGTGCAGTTGGTTTGAAACCGCAGTTCTTTGGCTTCTTGTCCGCGGATGCCGTCAGGTAGGCCAGCAGCGGTACGGCATTCGCCCGATTCCTCGTCGAGTATGTCTTCATCTGGGCAGGTACATGCGTAGGTTTCATCATCGTAGATACCCGCGGTTTCCTTGCAGGCTACCATTAGTTCGTATCGGGCGCGCATTTCTTCGCCGCGTTCGCCGTCTGGCGTTCCATCGGCTAGCATGCATTCGCCGGAATCCTCATCCAAGGTGGCGTCCTTGCCGCATATACATACCGCAGAACCGACATCAAACGTGCCGCCGGTTTTGGTGCAGGCCACGGCGAATAAGCTGTCCAGCTCGTCTTCCGTGACTTCACCATTATCGAGTGGATTCACCTGCTCGGGTGGTTCGGTTGGATTTGGGCCGTCGGGCTCGACCACTGAGATGCAGCTCGCGCCCACGAGCGCTACGGCCGCAAACAAAAAAAGTAGCCTTTTCATATTATATAGTTATGCTTGTTCTGTTTTTATCTTACCACGTTTAGTGCGTTTAAGGCCGTCACGCACCTGCACCTGTCGGGCATCACGGCTACGCATAGCGGAAATTATGCGTTCGATGCAGGCGTCGCGGTCTTCGTGTAGCTGATGTTCCCAGATGCGCACCACCAGCCAACCGTGCCGACGGAGTTTAGCGAAGTTACGTCGGTCGCGGGCGCGATTGCGTTCGATTTTGTCGCGCCAGAATTGCGACGGCATTTTGTGTCGCCACTGCGGATAGCGATAGCCATGCCAAAATCCGCCATCGATAAACACCGCCACCTTGCGCATTGGCCAGGCCACATCCGGCGTGCCGACCGCGCTTGTAGTGTCTTTGGAAGTAAATGCCGCGTCGGCGCAATTCACCAAACACCAAAAGCCCAATCTTGGTGTTCTTACTGCGGATTTTGGACATGATTCTGGAGCGGACCTCCGGCGATACTCTGTCGGTCATATGCGTAGAGAATAGCGGAGGTGGTGGGGGAATCAACCCGTTGAGTGTGAAAGTACAAATGCTCCAAAGTGCAAAAAATACGCGGAAACAAATTTCGAATACGGATAGGGTTTGACGGCCGAAAAGTCGTTCGTTGCGCGGAGCTTTCAAATTATCAGGTTTTTAGACCCAATATTAAAAAACCGCTCTTCTTAGTGAGAGCAGTTTTTTGTCCACGTAAACCAGTTTTAAAACTACTTCTGCCCGGCGAGCATGCCGCAGGCAGCCTTGATGTCTTCGCCGAATGAAACGCGGTGTGTTACTGATACGCCACGCTTTTTGAGGTGGTCGTGAAACGCGTCGCGGCGTTCGCGCGGTGATGGTGTGAATTTGCCGGTGCGATGATAGCGAATCAGATTTACATGATACAGCGAATTACGGCCAAGTAGCTGAGCCAATTGTTCGGCGTGTTTTAGCGTATCGTTAATTTCGTAGATCAATAAATATTCAAACATGACTTTGCGTTTGGTTCGGCTCACATACATTTCGACCTCTTTCATGACATCGCTAATCGGATACGTGCCGTTTACCGGCATAAGCGCACTGCGGTGTTGGTCGTTCGGCGCGTGCAGTGAAATCGCTAGGTTTAATTGCAGCGGCTCGATCGACAGCTTGCGAATTCCTGGAACGATGCCGCAGGTCGAGATGGAAATTTTGCGTGCCGCGACGTTTAGTCCGTCTTTATTATTGATAATTCTCACTGCACGTAGCACCTCGTCATAGTTATGAAATGGTTCGCCCATACCCATGAAAACCACGTTAGATACGCGTTCACTTTTTTTGTTCAGTTCGCGTGCGAGGTGCAGTACCTGCTCCACGATTTCACGGGTCGTGAGGTTACGACTGAAGCCGTGCTGGCCGGTGGCACAAAACTCGCACCGCATCGGACAGCCGGCCTGCGACGAAACACAAACTGTATTGCGGCCGCCCTGATGCTGTATCAGCACGCTTTCGATTATCAGGCCGTCATCGAGCTGCAGCAGCACTTTGGTCGAATCGCCACGTGACGACTGGCTGCGCGACATTTCTTTGATTGAAACAATCGGTACTTTCTCCCTCAAATACGCTCGCATTTGATCTGGCAAATCAGTCGCATGCTCCCAACTAGAAATCAGTCGAGCAAAAATTGCCCGCTCAGCCTGCTTCAGGCGGAATGGCTTCTCATTGCATGCCTGCACCGCTTTTTGTAGGTCGTTTCGTAGCATATGACTTAACTCGAAACAATAGCAGAGAAATGCGGAGTTGGCAAGAATGGGTTGGGCGGATAAAGATTATGTACTTTAGCCTGTAGTGATATGAGCGTATAAGGAGCGAAGGTTGTTAAATCTGGCGGGTGTACATTCTCGCCTTGCTGGCCTCCTGCCTTTATATCCTTAGATCCTCCTATTCCCACGTGTATTGACTCAAAGAGCTAAATGTTCTAAGAAGAAAAGACGTACTTTCAAGAAAGGAGCAAAACGATGCATCGGCTTGTCTGTGATCCGCGGATTACCAGCTCTATCGTGCCGATCGTGGTGGAACAGACCGATCGCGGCGAGCGAGCCTACGATATTTATTCGAGGCTGCTCAAGGATCGGGTCATTATGCTCGGCGACGGTGTGCACAATGTTTCTGCGGGTCTGGTGGTGGCTCAGATGCTGTATTTGGAGAGCGAGGATCCGCGAGCCCCGATTAACCTGTATATCAACTCTCCAGGTGGCTACGTGATTGATGGGTATTCCATCATCAATACCATGAGATACCTTGCGTGTCCGGTTAGGACTATCTGCAACGGCATGGCCGCCTCCATGGGGGCGATGATTCTGGTCAGCGGGACCGAGGGTATGCGTTTCTGCTTGCCGCTCTCTGAGGTAATGATTCATCAGCCTCTGGGTGGTGCTCAGGGACAGGCCACGGACATCCAGATTGCAGCTGCACATATTCAGCGCACCAAGGAAACGCTCGTCCGCATCATGGCTGAGCGGACCGGTCAGGAGTACGATAAGGTGGCCATCGATATGGAGCGTGATTTTTGGATGACCGCCGAAGAGGCGCTTGAGTACGGCATCATCGATGAGATTGTAGAGAAGAATCCGCTTCGAATTGATGATAATGCCGATAAGCCTGACGAGATCGACGACTAATAAAAAAACCGCATGGGATTCCGTGCGGTTTTTTCTATCCTTCAAAAATGGTCATGGCGTCATGGAGATATTTTTCGGCGCGTGACCAGTCGATTGGGTCGAGCGAACTGCCGCTCTTTCGAAGCTGTCCCTGCGCATCGATGCTCACGTCCGGAAATTCTTCGATAATCGGACCGAGAAGATGCAGTGAGTCCGGACCGAGACCGCCGGCTACGGCTAGGCCTATCTCTGGTGTGCAGGTGCGTATCGCACGGCAGTACGGGAGCAGCGCTCCGGCGTCCATGCCCCGTCCACGCCCCATGCTCTTGTCGAGCAGGACGTAGTTGATGGCCGGGCTGTATTGCTCGATGAGCAATGCGACCTTTTCCGGGTCGTCGTCTTGCAAAGCCATGGCGCGTGAATTCACCTGTAACACGATTTTCAAGTCCGATCGAATGTCGCGGAAATCCCACAGAGCTTCCCGGTCCGGCCAGATCATGTCGATCTGCAGCGCATCCAGATTCGGTCCGCCGAAAGTGCAGGCCAGAATCAGATTCACCAGCACGTCCTTGCCATCGAAGTCAGCGTAATGCAGGCAGTTCAGCGCACGATGATGCCGAGCGAAAATATCGCACAGCTTTTCTTTGGGCGGCCAGACCGCGGCCCATTTGGACGGAATGCCGTTCAGGGTCTTACGGCTAATCATCACCCCGGCCATCATCAGGCGGTCGGACAACAGGCTGGAGCGAGCGCTCATCATTTTCGAGAAATGCATGATTTGCTCGCTGGTCTCAAAATCACAAATGCCGATGTATGGCCGTGGCGGACACAGTGTCATGCGAGCCTCCTTTGAATGAGCAAGAATGTAATTTAGCAGACCGTTTGGATATTGGAAAGAGAGTCACAAAAATAAAGCACCCCGATTCTTCAGGGTGCTTTTCATCTAAGGTTTGCTTTGCGCCGTGTCGCGGAGGGAGTTGGTTTTTGGTTGCGGCTCAGCGCCAGCAGCGTAAAAATTGATCAACTCATTCCGTTACGCCGCGTTCGGCAAATCCAGCTCTGTTTCGGCTGTGGGAGCCGATTCGTCAGTAAGTATCTTGGTTGCCCAGCGTGAGCCGGACCTGAACACGGAAGTCAGCGCTTTCAAAAAACGAAAACCGTCGTTCGGCGTCACCGGAGTCCAGCTACCACTAGTCTTGTCCAGGATTCCAGCATTGAGTTGTCGCTCCAAGTTCGAATCGTCGGTTTGCACGGAAACCGTGCCGTTCTGGTTGAGGATGCATTTAGCGACGACTGTCTGGCCGTCGCGAGCCATGGTATCCCTGATCTCTACCCACTGCATAATTTCTCCCTCCTTGCCCCTCGCGGGGCATTGCCCGGTTGGACAATAGGTTAATTTACATTATTTTGACGTTTTTGTCAATCCAGTTATTGTCTTCCCGCAACGTATGCGGCATCAAAAGCCTCTTCATCATGTTTTTTAATAATTGGATGCGGACTGGCTTCACTTTCAGGCAGGCCTTCGGACATCATGCTCTCAGCGCGCTGCTCCATCTCCGCCCATTTGTGTTGCGCCTCTGAGCCAAATCGTATCTGGAACAATTTTTGCAGGGCCGTTCGAGTCTTAGTTTTACGTTTGGATTTAAACAAGTCCTGCAAGCGTTGCTTGTTCTCCGGCCGCATCTGCTTGCCGCCGACCGCCCATGACGCATAGCAGCGGAAATAGTTGTACGGTTCCTGGTTGATTGTATCTGGTCGGGCCGAAGTGAACGCCTGCCCGTGGTCAATGGAAACCACGTCACCGTTCGGAGTGCGTTTCATGTTGCCTGCATGTCCATCAATGTCCCTAACCAGCCCTCGCACCAACACGACGTCTTCCAGTTTTTCGACAAACTGTTCGTTTCGTCGGGCTAGGTCGCCCCAGGGAATGTTCGCCAGAGCCTCACTCGGATACCATTCTTGGAAATTGGTGGCGCCCTCCGCCGCGATTCGGTCAACCGACGGTACGACATTGGTTTTGCCCAGCGCAACAGCCATGTCCGTGGTCATGCTTTCTGCTTTTAACGAGTATCCGTAGGCGTATGTTTCTGGGGTTTGGATTGCGCGCAATTCTTTTGACGCAGCCTTGCCGACTGCCGGCAAAATCATTCCGTCGAAATAGTTTCTGGTCGGTGCAGTTATGCCGGAATCATCTCCCAAGTCCTGTACCTCGTCTATGTCGGCTTCATACAAGCGATTCTCTATTTGTTCTCGCTCATCGATATAGTCTTTAAGCTCCGGGCTTTCCTCTTTGATGGCGTCGTACAGTTCTTGTCGAGCTCGGCGGGTCGCTTCGAATTCAGCGGCCAATTCTTTTTCTGCGGCCAGCCTGGTTTGCTCAACAGCCGCACCTTGCATCTCCAGAGCAGTTTTTAGTTCCGTGACGTCAGCTGCCGTATTTGGGTCAGCTTCGGCTTGCGCTAAGGCCTGCTCAAAAATATTCTGCGCCTGCAATATCGGGCCGGCCACATCAACCATTCGTTTGCCGGGCGTATTGGAATTGCGAATCGCCACATCGGCAAACTGAAAACCCGGTCCGCCACTGAATTGACTGGCCAGTTCGGGCGGCATTTTTTTGGCGGCTTCGTATAGCGCGTAACTGGCGGTCTTAAGTGTTTCAATGATGGTACGGTTATCACTGTCCGGTCCACGTTCATATTTTGCGGTCAGCTCTTTAATCTGATCAGAGTCGAATTTGGTTCGGTCAATCTTCAGCCCCATATCTATCAGGACCTTTTCTCTGGCGTCACCTTTCGGTATCGAACTCAATAGCCGCTCAGTTTGTTTTTTCGAAACCGGCAGGGTGTTGTAGATGTCGCGGAACCGGTCTGGATGCTCCAGCACCAGTGCGTTGGCTATGTCGATATTTTCCTCGTTGTTGGTAAAGCCATAGACTCGTAGCCGTTCAGAGATGGTTTGTCGTTGCAAAAGCGAGATTCCGTCCAGAGCCTTGGCGCTGCCCCGGATTTCTCCGGCACCGAACAAAAGCTCCAGCCGATCCGGACGTTCGGCCAATATGTCACCCAGCTCGGTCAGCTGCCCGTCGATGTCATCCCCCGATTTGGCGTCACGAATGGTATCGGCCATTATGTTCCATGTGGTTCGCCAGCTTTCAAAATCGGTGCGGTTTGACATGAGTTCCAGCATGTCACCGTTATTAGTTTTCATGGCATCTTGTTTGCCCAGTGCGTCTATGACTTCGATGCTGTCCTCAGAGGCTCTTTTTAGAATTTTGTACAAATCATCGGACGACAGGTCATATTCACTTAGCCGGCTTAGGTCAGCGGGATTTTCTACGATATTTAGGGCCACTTTTTTTATGGTTGTGGGGTTTGGCCCCGCCGCGCTCAGCTCTTGCCAGGCCTGTTCGCGTTCAGCCTCTTCCTCTTCACGCATGGCTTGCTCGATACGTTCCGCCATGGCGCGTTTTCTTTCCGACTTTTTCTCATCTTCACTTTCTTCCAGGTCGGCTTCTTCAGCGTCTGTGATTTTGCTTCCTTCCAGATATTCGGACAGCCCTTCGATTTCAGGCGTCATCTGCTCATCAACAGTTTTCTCTGCAGAATCGGCGGATACATTAATGAGTGGCTCAGCTCCTGTTTCTTCAACTTCAATTGGGATGCCTTCAAATAAACCGTCCAAGCTTTGGATGATTTCGTTTTGTTCCTTATCTAGTTCGCGAATTTGATTTTGAGCCTTCTGCACCTTTTGCGGGCCGAGCAGGTCAATCGCATCGGTCATGGCTTCTAGCGCTTCATCGATCTCCTGACGTTTCAGTTCCGCATCACTAATTAGGGTGTCACGCCTTTGTCTGGGCGACTCCTGTTCAGCTTTTCTGTCTTGGCGCTCACGCAATGCCTCGGTGTCAATTTTTCTGTATTCACCGGACGGTTTGTCCGTCGCGTTGGGGGTGCCGCTATCTTTAAGGGGGTTCTTTGCGCTCATGACTGTTCCAGTTCCTTACGGGCCTTTTCAACCCGTGCGGTTTCGACCTCTTCGGTCAGGCCGCGGATGATTTCTTGTTTTTGCTGATGGATTTCGTTGAGTCGGCGCTCGGCGTCTTCGAAGCGTCGCATCATCTGCTCGCGAATCTCATCTTGTTGGTCTTCCTTCTTTTTAGGCATAGTTGGAACGGGTAATAGAGGTCGGCGAAAAATGCTGGCTAGCGGCAATAATAATTGTTTTATGGCGCGAAACATATTAGCTCGCGGGTTCGGTTATGTTGGGCCTGTCGTTGGCCGGATTATTTACGGCGCACGATACTTCGTAGGTGCGCATATTATTGTCTGGATATACTGTCATCAGCCCAAGTACATCATTCAGCACATATGTAGAAGAATATACCAACATTACGGTTAGGGACAATTGTTTTGACTGGCGGGTTGGCGTGCTGTAGGGTTATTTTTTGACATGGGAGGTCAGCATGTTCTTAAAAAATGTATTCGTTTCACTGGTGGTGTTGGGCGTTGCCGTGTTGATGTCTGCTTGCGCGATGGATGATTGTGGTGTTACTCAGGTTGACCGGGCGGCAAGCAGCATCAAGGCTGCATGTGACGCCAGAACCGGGTTGTGTTTTGTTTATTCGGTAGAGCGAGGCGGTTCTCGCTACGGCTTGTCTCAGCTGGATTGTGAGACTGTGGAGCATTCGTTGGCGCGGCATCATGGGGCGAGTTCGAAATTGATGGGTCAGTTGAGGTATGGCCGGTTGACTGGTGTTGCTGATCGTTCGGTTTGTTTGGCGTATGCGGAAGGTGATGGTGGCAACATGAGGTCCAACTTGGCTGTGGTTCCGTGTGAGCCGGTGTTGCGGGCTTGGGAGAGTTCCGATTTGCCGCTCAGACAGCTTTATCCTTGAGTCACCTGTTTTAATCCTGCGACCGTAGGATAGTTGATATTTCCCGCTCTCTAAGGGCGGGTTTTTTTGTCTTAGCGTCGCGGGCCCGCCGGCGCCTACGCCGCTCTTTTTTTAGAGCGACTTTACGGCGTCCCTTGTCCATCTGCTTTGCATTGACCGTGACCGCTCGGGAGCGTGGATCAAATCTGTTTACTCTATATTTATCGCACTCCACCCCTTGACAAGTCCTCCCCAATATGTTAGGTTTCCATGTCCCTTATGGGACTTTCCCCGCGAGGGGTGAGTTCTTTTTTTCAAAGTAATCGCGGAAACGCGATAGAGGAGGAGAGATGAACATTTTGATGGCAATCTTGGTCGCGGTGGCGCTCTTGGCCGTTCTGGCCTCCAGTACGCTCCTGTTCCTGTTCATCGTCACCGGTTCTAAGCCGGAGTCTGATGAGGGGGCCGAAACCGAGTCCGAAACCGCTTCTGATTCGAAGCAGAACAAGAGCCTGGATTTGGCGCTGGTGTCCGAGATCAACGAACCCGCGGTAATCAACACCGTGGATCCGTTCACGGGCTACATGCTCGACGACGAAGATAGGGTGCAGTTCACCTTGACGTTGCCGGGTGATCAGCGCATCATCTTGGCGGTGTCGTCTATGGTCGCCAGCATGCTGTCAAGCAGTCGACTGCGGCAATACGCCAGCGCGCTGCGTGAGCTCGAGGGTAACTACTCGGTTCAGTGTTGTGTGCTCGAAGATGGCGAGATGCGCGAGGTTCCGGGGGCTGATCTGTACAACATCATCGTTGGCAGCGGCATACTGGTCGAACGGCTCAACCAGATTGACGAACTGCGCGAGCAGGCCGCCGAAGCAACCGAGTCCGAGAATGTGTCGGAAGAGGGTGCGGATGACGACGTCGACGACGAGTCGCAAGACATGGATTCCGGCATCAGCCCGGATTCCGTGATGACCGCGCGGACCACATCGCCCGACGGAAGCGGTCTGATGGACTTGCCGATTGACGAGCCAGCGCGTGATTTGCTTGAGTCGGACGAAGAGTCCGAAGCCGAGGCCGTGGCCGAGCAAAATGAGAGTGCGGCCGCTCAGGAGGTTGATAATGTTGAGCCTCCCGAGGCCAACGAGGATTTGTTTGTCGAGGTGGCGGTCAATCGTTTGGTGGAAGCCGCTATGCTGAGTGCGCCGGAGAAGGTCGAGGATGCGATGCCGGCCTCGGGTATGGAAGCCCTGGCTCAGATGATTCGTTCGGACGAAATCGCTCAAGATGACCTCCGCTGGAATAACCTCACTCCAGTTCCGAGGCGCATCATGAGTCCCTCCGACGCTGTCCCGCCAGTTCCGCCATCTGACTTCGATCCAAACACTGGCCTCAACGACTAGTTCTCAATACAGCATCAGGCGAAAGTGCTGCCTCGAACGGGTTGACAAATCGCCGAAAGGTTGTATAATGACGCTTCTTGCTTAGCAAGGGGCGTCTTTTTTGCCAAAGTGATTTGGTGGATTGACTTCGGTATGGAGGAGGGAATGGAGGAGCTCTTTAGAAATGAAAACCTGCAGCTTGCGCTGATTCCGGTTGCGGGCATGCTGTTGTTCTTTCTGTTCATCGGATTTGTCGGGGTGATTGCTCATTTGGCGCCAGAGTCAAGGTACACAAGTCGGCGTCGCAGCGACCGGTCACATGCGCAACAACAACCGATACGACGACCGTCCAGAGTGCCGTACACGGTAGCGCGACCGTTACAGAGGAACGGACATGCATATCCGCAGATGAGAGGGAACGGCGTGCCGTACTGGCAGCTTAAGACTCTACCAGCCATGGTTCAGCCGCCACCGCCCGCACTGCCAGAGTCATCACTTCCGCAGCTGTGCGCACATGACGACGATGAAGACGATGATGAGCCTACAAATCCGTTCATTAACGTGAATCGCCTGTCGGCAAGGGAAGAAATCGTCTTGACCGGTGTGCCGGTTTACCCGACCCTAATTCCTGCCGATGCGACAGGCCAGCTGCTGAAAAGGCTTCTGTCGGAAAGCGACGCCGCTGATTGGCTTCGGGCGATTCTGCTTCGCGACGAGATTCCGGTCGGTTATCCGGGCATGGATTACTCGGAATGCGTCTGCGAACAAATTTCCGAGCAGGAAATTGAAGAAATGCTCGATCTCGAGTGCGCCACCGAAACTGTGGAAACGCGAGACCTGAACGAGGAAGAAGAAAAAATGCTGGCCGGGTTTGTTTATGCGACTCCGGTCGTGATGATTGAATGATGCAAAAAGAGAGTGCGTAATGCGCTCTCATTTTTTATTGCTTTTTTTGTTGTTGCTGCGCCGCATGCGCGTGAGAAAACTAGGCAGTCGCGGCAGCAGGTATTTGGCTATGCGCGGCATCGACTTGTCCAGTATTTCCGGCAGCATGTCAGCCATGATGCTCGGCAAATCCTTTGAGTGCTCGATCATCTTGTTGGCCAACAGCTCGGTGGATTTGGCCACGAAGCGTTTGTGCACCGCAGGTGGCAGGAAGCGCCGCACCGCATGCTCCCAGCCTCTGGGTCCGACCAACCCCTTTACGAAGCTGGAACTGACGTCAATCATCTCCTGCGGCGAGGCCATGAGCCAAGTCTGGATATGTGGCGCACGGTCGGAGTTGAAATGGAACATACGGTTCTCATACTCAAAGTCGTTCGCGTTCCGCAAACCACGGAAGATGACGTTCGCACCAACCGAATCCGCGTAGTCTACCAGATACTCACCAACGAACTGCGTGACCTCGACGTTGGCCAGGTCATTGGTCATATCGCGGAGCATGTTCAGGCGTTCCTGCACCGAAAACGTATCTTTCTTGTCCGGGTTCACGCCTACCGTCACGATCAGCTTAGTGGCTACGTGAGCACAGTACCTGATTGCGTATTCATGACCTACTGTCGGAGGGTCGAATGATCCGGCGTAAACGCCGATGATGTCTTTGGCCATTGAGGGCCTCCTTGCGGTAAAGAACAGCGGGTTATTGTGGCAGATTTAAGCTGCTGGGTCAAGGGTTATTTTCTGGTGACGGGCTCCAGAAAATATCTTCAAATCGCCGCATATGCTGGCCTGAACGAAGAAGCAGTTCGCATCAGTCGTGCCATGATGCTGTTGACCGCATGCGTGCCGATTGCCGTGACCGATGTTGAGCCGGTCACCTGGACGGTGCTGGCGGGTTGACAGATATTGTCAGCTTAGTACGTTTCAAACAGGTTCTTGTTCGGAGGAAAGATGACCATTAGCAGAGACAGGCTGTGTCAGTTTCTTTTGAGCTTTGGCGTGGTTTCGCATAAAGCGGACGATGCCATGAATAATTTGGAAGAATTCTTTTTGGCGGCAGAGTCCAGGCGTGTTGACCTTACGCCTCGGGGCGAGGTGGACAAGCTCGGTCTGCTGCGGGCAGCCAGGAATGTGTTGCACGACAACACGCCAGGCGAAACGCGCGGCTTCACGGTAAAGAGTCTGTTGACTGTGCCGGTGCTGCAAGCGCAATCCATTCAGTCGAAGAGCGTGGGGAGTGTGCGACCGACCGATTGGCCGCCCAAGGGTCTCAGTTCGTTCGGCATTTCCGCGCTCTTGTACCTGCGTTACTCTGGTGACGTGGCGTCTGGGACGTTCGGTTCGGTGCATGTGGCGGTGCATGAGTCGCTGCTTGGCGAGTTGCGTCACGCAGCACTGCCGGACGGCGGATTGCTCGGCGGCAGCTGGATTGTTCCCTTTACCACTATCACCGACTCGGTATTTTTCTACCTGTCGATGATGATCGCGGAAAAGATGGATTACAGCGATGAACTGGGGCGGTTCGTTCGTCACATGCCGGGTGCGATACCCGTGGGTTTTCGCAGCAATGACAGTCATCGAGTGTCCGGTGACATGGTCGTGCTCTGCGGTTGATAGATTAGACCCGCTTTTAGTGGGTCTTTTTTATTGATGAGGAAGCGCGGGAAACAAATTTGTTCGAGTGCGCTGTTGCGCGCGGGAAAAAGCATATTTCCTTCCATATTACCCACGCCAATCGAAATGCGTCTGTATGTTTTATAAGGTAGACGCCCTTTTCGCTCCGCGTCCCCGGCGGGTTTTTTGCGCGGAACACCCTCAATAAGCTAAACTTATGACCAAATACTAACCTATCAAAACTATGGGATTTGTTATCGGAACAGCAGTCATAATATTATTCATAATCTTAATCTCTATTCGGCAGATTAATGAGTACCAGCGTGGTGTTAAATTTCGTCTGGGACGATATATCGGAGTTATGGCGCCGGGCTGGCGACTGGTTATTCCAATTATCGAATCAATGCAGAGAGTGGACATACGCGTGAAGGCGGTTGACGTTCCAGACCAAGAGGCTATCACAAAGGACAACATTTCGACGCAGATAAATGCGGTAATTTATTATAAGGTGAATGAGGCTTCTAAGGCGATAATTGAAGTTGAGGATTACCGTTGGGCCGTGTCGCAGCTGGCGCAGACCACCATGCGTAACGTGGTGGGTGAGCTGGAGCTTGATGAACTGCTTGCGGATCGCGAGGCCGCTAGTCATCGAATTAAGAGAATTGTGGATACGCTGACTGATCCGTGGGGTATCAAAGTCGAGAACGTGGAGCTTAAGGATGTGGTCCTGCCAGAAGACATGAAGCGTGTCATCGGCAAACAGGCCGAGGCCGAGCGTGAACGCCGCGCCGTGGTGATTAAAGCTCAGGGCGAAGTCGAGGCGTCAGAGAATCTGAAGACAGCTGCCGAGACGTTATCTAAAACTACGGGAGCTTTACATCTTCGAACCCTGAATACGCTGAACGACTTGTCATCAGACCAATCCAACACCGTGATTTTTGCCTTGCCGCTAGAGGTGCTCCGCGCCTTCGAAGCAGTCGCGGATATGGGTAGGAACGACAAGTAAACTGCACTCAAAACAAAACCCGGCGCAAGCCGGTTTTTGTGTCCCGGGTTGAACGATGGTGGAACCCGGGGCGTTCTATATCGAATCGAGTGGCACGCGTCTTATCTTGGATTTCTAGGGCGATTGTCTTGTGGGAGTTTTGTGTGGGGGGTGCCTGTCCCTGCGCAGGTAGAGGGGTGGAGGGTTTGCTAAGGAAGGGGAGCCGCCCCAGCGCCATCCAAAGATGAACGCGCTTACCTGAAAAACAGTCAGACTTGTTTTGAAGAGTAGCCGCCTTAAAACAAGTCTGACTGTTTTTTACGCTCCGTGGCGACCGCGACCGTGCGGGCGGGTAAAAGAAAGTTTCTTACCTCCTTCCACCTCTCTACCTTTACGCTCTCGTAAAAACCCCGTACACTTTCTCCATAGAGGTAACTATTTAATATGACTGCCAAACGAATACTCACCATAGATGACGATCCTTTTTACGAGAAGCTTTATCGCGACATCTTTACCGCCAAGGGATTTGAGGTAAAACACGCCTTCAATGCTGCTGAAGGCCATGAGTTAGTTCGGAGCTTTCTTCCTGACCTCGTTACGCTGGATATTATGATGCCGGAAAAGGAGGGCATGATGGACGGCTATGGACTACTAAAGGAATTACGATGTTGTGGTAATGATTGCCAAGATGTGCCGGTTATCATGATTAGCGCTCTAGGCGAAGTCGGTGACATAAAGCGGGCAGAGGAAATCGGTGCGACTGACTTTATTCCGAAACAAAATCTGACTCCTAAGGCACTGCTCGATGAAGTTAATAGATTGTTGGGGCAGTAATTATGTCGGACGAGCTAGACAAAAAAATTGACCGCATGGCGGTCCAAATGAATGAGATATATAAATCAGTTGAGCGACTGCGTAAATTTTTTATGTGGACGTTGATTATCACCGCGGCACTATTTATCTTGCCGTTGATTGGGTTGGCGCTCTTGATTCCGTGGTATTTAAACATGATTAACAGTCTGGTCGCATGAACAAGACCCGAGGCTTTACGCTGATTGAAATTTTAGTGACAGTGACCATTATTGCCATTATTGTCGGCATAGTGGGTATTGCCACCGTTGGTATTAGGGAGCGGGGGAGAGACACCAAAAGAAAAGCCGATCTTTCCACGTTTGGCCGATTTATTTCGCTGTCTTGTTATATGCCGGATGCTGGTCCGGGCGATTACGATTTATCTCTGATGTTGGCCGAATTTAAGGAACAAAATTCCAAATATGCCGAAATGATTGGCAGTACTCCCAAGGATCCGGCGTCCGGTACGGACGAAGATACCGGATATCGATATATTGTCAGCAACGATGGAAAAAAATGCGCTTTTTATGCTAACCTTGAAAATGAAAACGAGGAAGTAACTATCAGCCGGATTGCCGAACCCACGCCGGGCGGCGGAACCGGAACGCTCCGAGCCAGCACCGACGGGCGCAACGGCAGTCCAATTTATTTTCAGGTGTCAAATTAGTATATGAACATTGTCGTCGAAGACGAATTAGTAATAATTGAACTGGCCGGCAGCGAGAAAATAATGTCCTGCAAGCGCCGCCTCAAGATTCATCGAAAGCATATCTTGGAGGTTGTTTCAGGCGTACCAGATAACCGTTTAGAAATGCCCATGTTGGCCACGTCCATTCCGGGAGTAGTAAAAGCCGGGACTTATCTAACACGACGCGGCAAGGAATTTTGGTTCGTTAAACCGGATAAGCATCATTATTTAACGCTGGAGCTACATGATGACGCTCCGTTTAGGCGGTTAGTGCTCGGGCTGGACGATGGCGAAGATCTGTTCTTGCAAGATTTAGGCTTAGAAGTTACAGTGCCCGTCGAAACTAGTAATTGATTTTTTATGAATATCAAAGAAATCGAAAGCAACGACCTAAAGGCAAAGATGGACGCCGGCGAGGAGTTTCTGCTAATCGACCTGCTCGGAGAGAAATCATACGAGAGTTTGCATGTACCGCAGGCTGTATCGGTTGACCCGAGTGACGGCTTTATCGATAGGGTTAAAGAGTTGACCGGTGGTGATATGGATAAACTAATCATTGTTTACGGCGCCAATTTCAGGGATGAGCTTTCCACCCGTAAAACCGCCGAGCTGTTTGAGGCCGGATTTTCCAACGTGCTAGATTTTAAGGGAGGGCTTAAAGACTGGGCGGCCGAATTATTGCCACTGGAGGGCAGTCGGGCACCGTCGTCAAAATAATCGCGAAGATTAAAAAACTGCCGTTGGGCAGTTTTTTAATTCCATGCGCATTGCTATAATAAAGACATGCTATTGGCTATAAATCACGACACTAACGTCAATACATATTTTGAATTAAAATAACACACATATGCCAAAATGGAGAATTATAATTCCCGTGGTCGTCGTGGCCCTAGTTGGCGTCATCGCGTATATGCAGCTCAACGGTGGCGTGACGATACCAGACTCCACGCCGGTTACCGAGCAGCCGACCGACGGCGAGACTGATGCAGGTCCGGTTTTAGATGGGCCGCTTGATGTCACCGGGGAAGAAGATGTGGCTGAGCAGGCCGATGCCATGATCGAGGAGCTACTCGATGAGTTAGATGATGAGGAAGAAATAGCCGGTGAC
This sequence comes from uncultured Gammaproteobacteria bacterium, assembly GCA_964486995.1. Lineage (GTDB taxonomy): Bacteria > Patescibacteriota > Patescibacteriia > SG8-24 > SG8-24 > JAHJAU01. The sequence continues at coordinate 47,797 of CAZAOV010000006.1, forward strand.
GGAACGGCGGAATTGAATACGATGACTGTCGGCGAGTCCGATGCCGATATTCTTGATGTCGAATACTATGAAGAATAAAGTGATAAAGACCATTGCTGCAGGGGCAGTGGCGATGCAATTCATGTTTCCGGTAGTTGCGGCAGCGCAGGACAACGGTGATGAGCCGACTATGCGCCCGCCCGGTCGGGCAAGAGAGCAGATCATCGACCGAGTATGTGAAGCTATTAGCGGCCAGACCGAGCGAATAGAACAGCGGATAGTCGATCAGCAAGATCGCTTGGCTGAGAAACGGGCGAACCGTGACGCCAATCTAATCGAACATCAAGATAAGCGTTTGGATCGAATGGTTGAGTTGCGATCGGCATATGACGAGCGTCATACCGAGCGCTTAGAATTACTGTTGTCAAAGACCGATGACGCCGACGTGACTGCGGCGATAAACGAGTTTGAGGATGCGCTTCAGGTAGCTCTGAGTGCTCGTCGGGCGGCATATGACGCGGCGATTGAAAAATATCGTGCTGGAGTTGATGCAGCGGTGGCTTCGCATCGATCAAAGGTTGACGCTGCCGGTGATCAGTTGAATGCGGCCATCAGTGCTGCGGTGGCCAATGCTGAGGCTGCTTGTGAAGGTGAAGAGGTCGATTTGGCGGCGATTCGAACGGCGATGCGCGATGCTATTAAGGCGGCACGGGAACAGTTCAGGACCAGCATGGACGGCCTTACTTCCCTGGGCGATGAGATTCAATCGTTGGTTGATGCACGCAACGTTGAGTTCGAGGCGGCGCGAGATGCCTTTCGATCCTCAGTTGAAGCGGCGCGGGATAAGTTGAGATCCGATTTGGAGTTGTTGCGGGTCGATGATGATGTGGACGGGGCTCAAGAATAGCTGATTAGCTTGATCTCGGAGGCGGACCGCTAGTGCGGCCCGCCTCTTTTTAATTTGCGTCACGCCTCTTGTCTTGAGTCTTTTGGGCGGAAAAAGCAGTCCATGTTTTTTATCATGAATCTTCTTCTGACGGTTCATTGAGGGGCGTGACGCGCCGCCGCTTCCGTTCTATAGCTCTTGGGCGGCTGCGCCATTCGTCCCCGGCTGCTGGACGTCTCCCTCGTGTGGGTTTCCTCTTGCCGCCTGGCTTAGGCGGAATACGGACCTCGCGCCTCTTCCGCATCTCTCCGCCGGATGTGCCGCCGCTGTGTTTTTTAGGGTCCGCTTCGCGGGCTGGTTAATTGAATCGATATAAATAAAAAACGGGAGATGTTTCTCCCGTCAATAATTAGGGTGCGGTTACACCCATGTCTTCAAGAAAGGAACGCATGCGGTTTTTGGCGCGACGCGACAATTGGCCGACGCGTGCCGTCGAGATGCAATGCTTTTTGCCAATCACCGCGCGAGTGAGCGGGTCATCGTACATGTAGCTCATATCGATGATGTCTCGCTCGCGCGCGCTGAGCAGCGCTAGGGACAACCGCACGATTTTAGCTATCTCTTTTCGTTCAAGTTCTCGCTCGATACAGTCTGGATCTTCGCGCAGATAATCCATTAGAATCCGCGTTCCTTCTTCGCCGTGCCTGTTGCGAATCGGCCGCTGCAGCGGGATATCACCACGCAGCATACAAGCACGTCTCCGGTCACGCGTTACCCGAACTGCTTCATGGCCTGACTGGAGCGACTTGGCCACACCCTGCATGTGCGGTCGATTAGAGAATTCGTCTTCTTCGCATGGCTCCTTCAGTTCTGGGGCACGTTTTTCGCGAACGTTAGTCTCCACCACCGACAGCTCTCGCCAAGCCGCGCGCTGCACATGCGAGCGAATCCACGGTGCGGCATAGGTCGAAAATGCATAGCCGCGCACCGGATCGAACTTTTCTAGCGCAACCATTAGTCCGATGTAGCCTTCCTGCACCAGGTCTCGCATGTCCGCCACGAAGCCGCGATACCGGCGGGCGATTTTGACCGCCAGCGGCTTGTTGGACAAAATGATTTTTTCGCGCAGGGCCGCATCTCTGGTTCGAAAATATTCATCGACCAGAGTTTTCATCTGCTGGCCGACTGCCCCCACATCCGCTCCCTTATCAGCCACCACGGTTTTGTGATTTGGAGCTCGGCGTGCGCTCATCACATGCTCCTAACATTTATGTGGAAAGAGTTGTTCCGGGCAGAGAATCACCTTAACTTCCATACAGCAGTTTGTCAAAGATGCCGCCCCTTACGGGCGGCATCTGCTAGAAATCTTCAGCCAACCCGCATTCGTTATGCTGGATCACTCCGAATCCCGGAGTACCGTTTCTATCAGACAAAGCCTGACAGTAGCTGGTCAGCATGCGCGAATAGCCGTTCACTACAAGCCATTTTTTGATTTTACTAATGGCGCGCAGCTCATCCAGGCGGATGGTTTCTCTGGTTACGCCATAGTCGCGACCGATGACCGTTCGGGATTCTGGTTCGTGCGTCAAGTATCGCCGCCGAATAACATCGCGCAACCGTTCGTTCAACACTCGTTTCATCGCCAGGCCGAGCAGGAAGCGCAAATTTCTCAGCATGATTGCGGCGTCCGCTGCCTCATCTGGCGGGAGAAGGTCGCTTTTCAGTGTCCGGATCGGCGGTCGCGTCCTGTCGTTCAAGCCAATTTGAGCATTATCTTGCTCAAGAGGAATCAGCGCCGTCATGGCATGTCGCAGATCGATAACCTTATCTACGGTTACACCGACCCTGTTGGCCAACTCCTCGGTATTTGGCTCACGTCCCAGCTCGGCAGCGAGTTTACGCTCGGCCACCTCAAGTTCGTGAGCCAATCGCCGCATGGAAACAGACAACGACCACAATACTGGCGCCCGTCTTTTGGCGTTTTGAATCGGACGGCGCAGACACAATTCAAGATAGGTGATGAACCGCACTTCGCGTGACGGGTCAAAGGTTCTTACCGCCTCGATGCAGCCAATACAGCACTCCATCATAAGGTCCTCAATTGGAACTTTGTTGGCGGCCTTTTGCGCCCTTAGGTACATGAAGCCGATGTTGCTGCCGATGATGCGTTCCATGGCAGCGTGGTCGCCTTGTTTGGCCTGAGCAATAAGTTCTCGCTCATCCTCGTAAGTCAGTGGCGGACACCGGTCAGCAAACTTGAACAGGCTGGTCAGCGAGTCTGGCTTTGCGGAATCAAATAGGCGCGGCATCTCTACCTCTCATTATTTGTTATTTGCTCAAAGCATTTGAACTTGATTCAAAGAGCAAGGTGACAACTTACCTCGATTGGCGGGCGAAGTCAATAAACACTGTACGACACAGGATGTCCGTGTTATTATTTTTTTATTATGAAATACGGACGAAGATCATTTGTCATCGACATTCTAATTATCATTTTAGTGCCGTTGGTGTTCACTACTGCACTTGGAATTTACGGTGCGGTCCGCCCTAAGAGGTTGGTGAGTGTGGCCGTACCGGAGCATTACGGCATCGAATACGAGAATGTCACGTTGGTGACTGAAGACTCTGTTGAGATTGCCGGCTGGTATTTTCCAGCCGAGGGACCGCCGACTGACGCGGCAATTATCGTGCTGCACGGCTACCCGACCGACAAGGGCGACTTGCTGGCGCGGTCGAAGTTTTTGTTGCGAGATTACAATTTACTGCTGATTGATTTTCGTTATTTTGGTCAAAGCGACGGTAGTTATACCACCGTCGGCGCTAAAGAGGTGGCCGACCTGATGGCGGCGATTGATTTTTTGGTGGATCGCAACATGAGCAAAATCGGCATTTACGGCTTTTCCATGGGCGGTGCAGTTGCTTTAATGGGCGTTCCCGAGGCTAGCGGGACCATTGATGCAGTGGTGTCCGAAGCATCGTACGGCAATCTTCAGATGATGACGCGCGAAATGTATCGATATCTGGGACCCATTGAGAAACCGCTCACTTGGACCACTATCGTTGTGGCGCGGACGATTCTGGGTATTGATCCGGTTGAGGTTTCGCCGGCTGAAGCGGTGCGGGGGAGCGATGTCCCGATTCTGTTGGTACATTCTCGCGAGGATAAGGTGATAAGTTTCGATAATGCGCTATTCATTCAAGATGCGCTTATTGACAATCCCAACGCCGAATATTTATTCTTTGACCGAGGCAACCACGGTGAGGTTTCCATCGAGTTCGCCACAGCGATGAAATCATTCTTCGACAAGCATTTGCTGGGTCGGACGTACGAGGAAAGCATGAAGGACACCGAAATTGTTAAACCCAACCAATAAATGAAAATTTTACCCTTCTTGAAGGAAGTTAGCCAAGATGTGCGAATCGGAGCCGTTATGCCGAGCTCCCGTTTTGCTGTTCGGAACATCATGCGTTTTGTGCCATATGGCATTAAGACGGTTTTGGAATATGGTCCGGGCGATGGCGTGTTGACTAGGCATTTGCTGGCGCGGTTGCCGGCGGACGGTCGATTGGTGGCGATAGAAACCAACGGATCGATGTGTTCGGAAGTTAAGGCCATTAACGACCCTCGTTTGGTGTTAGTTAACGGTGACGCGACTCAGGCTGCCGACATTGCGGCTCGGTTAGGTTTCCATAGATTTGATTTCGTGATTTCCGGCATACCGTTCAGCATGCTGCCCACAGAAACGCGTCGATCCACAGCGCGCATGACGCATGAGTTGCTGGTGCCGGGAGGAGTTTTCTTGGTATATCAGACTTCACCCCTGATGGTGTCCTATTTGAAAAATCATTTTGACGTGCATACCGCATTTGAGCCCCGTAACGTCCCGCCGTATTTTATAATGCGCGCACTAAAGGATGGGTGTGGCTCTAGGAGTTTTTGTGACACGCAGCAATGACTGAAACGTTTCGAAAAAAGGTGAATGAATTCGTGTCGTCGGTGCCTGCGGGCACCGACGTTACTTATGGAGAGGTTGCGGCCGCGGTCGGACACCCAGGTGCCGCTCGCGCCGTAGGTAATATAATGAAAGCGAATCGCGATTTGTCCGTGCCGTGCCATCGGGTTGTTCGTGCTGACGGGACCGTCGGCGGCTATAACGGTTTTCGGGGCAATAAGGCGGTCATTTTGGAGAATGAGCGTGAGGGCATAGAGAGGCTAGAAGAGCATAAAAGTAAATAAGGGTAGGAAGGCGGCCGAACTGGCGCATGAAAAAGCTCAATCTACTGCCCTTCTATCCTTACGTCCTTCTACACCCTGACCATTTTGTATGCACCCCCACCGAACAAAAATAGGCCCAAACATCATCGCCGAATTCATGGTACCGCGCCGCAAGTCAAGGCGGACCGTGATTTTATGTGACGGTATGCCGTCGGTGCCGAGCCGAGGGAGGCTGTTGAAGTTTTTGGCGAATAGGGGAATCTGGGGCGTGCACATTAGGTATACCGGCACTTGGGAAAGCGGGGGAGAGTTTTTAGCGCGGTCACCGCATTTGGATGTGATAGATGCGGTGAATCAGCTGCCCAAAGGATTGAAAGCGGTGTGGGACAGGCGGCTGTATTATCCGCCGACGGATAAAATTTATGTCGTTGGTTCTAGTTTCGGTGGTGCAGCGGCGTTATTGTCGTCCGCTGACCCGCGCGTTACCGGTTCGTTTGCGTTGTCGCCGGTGGTTGACTGGCAAGAAACCGGCCGCGCCGAACCGGTGGAGCTGGTATATCATCTGGTGCGCGAAGGTTTTGGTCAGGCGTATCGTTGTGACAGGCGACGGTTCAACAAATTGCTGACCGGAAAGTTCTATAATCCAATTCACGAAGCCGAAAGGCTGAACGGAGAAAAGATTCACATCGTGCATTGTGCTGACGATGACATCACCCCACTGTTCGCCACCAAACGCTTTGTCAAGAAAAACGGCGGCACTTTGATCGAATACAAACGCGGCGGACACATGTCATTGTCAAAGATTATGACTTTAAGAATCTGGAAACGGTTTAATAAATTTATCCAATCCGTATGAAGATTGAGTCCGCAGCATTTGAACAAAACGAAGCCATTCCGGCGCAGCACACCTGCGATGGCGCTGATACCGCACCCGCGTTGAGGATTAGCGGTGTACCGGAAACCGCCAAGACGGTCGCCATTATTATGGACGATCCGGACGCGCCCGGCAGGGCTTGGGTGCACTGGACGGTTTGGAACATACCGGCGCAGGAGGAACTGAGGCTCGATGGTGATTTGCCGGCCGGCGCAGTAGAAGGAGTGACAAGTTTTGGTTCGGTTGGGTACGGTGGTCCGTGTCCGCCGTCCGGCATGCATCGATATTTTTTCAAGGTGTTCGCGCTGGATACAGAATTAGATTTATCGCCAGAAACCACCGCAGATGAACTGGAAAGGCATATCGACGAGCATTTGGTTGATAAATGCGGACTAATCGGCATTTACGGTCGCGAGTAGTTATGGCGCGAAGATTGTTCATCGGAATACCATTGCCGGAAGACATATCCGGCGAAGTGGTCGGCCTCCGTGTAAAGTTGAATGTCGATTGTGGTCGCGTGCGGTGGACCAAAGAGGAAAATCTTCATGTGACCGTTTTGTTTTTGGGTGATGTGGAGGACGGGCAGTACGGGCAGCTGCTGTCACGTCTGGAGGATGCGTTTGCTCATTTGCACCGTTTGGAACTGACGGCAGCTCAAGTAACGCCGGCACCTCCACATCGGACACCGACCATGTTGTGGCTGGCCTTCAAACCGAGCGTTGGTTTTGTTGCGATGTGCAAAGCGATCCGCAAAGCAGCTAAAAATATCTTTGAGTTTAAGCCGGCACACAACGAGCCGTTGCCGCACGTGACGTTGGCGCGATTCCGCGACGGAATACCCGTACCGTGCCAAAAAATGGCTAAAAGTATAGAATATAGGCGTACGTTTGTGGTGGATGAATGTGTGATGTATGAATCAGAGCTATCCTCGGACGGGCCGACTTATTACGAGCTGCGCCACTTTAAACTAGGAGCCGACTAAATATGTCGATTTTAACCGCGATATTATTGTTTATTGGAGGATTTGCGGCTCTGGTCAAGGGCGCGGATTTATTGGTGGCCGGAGCGTCATCGCTCGCTAAGTGGCTCGGCATTTCTACACTGATTGTTGGCCTGACCGTAGTGGCGTTAGGAACATCTATGCCCGAGTTGGTGGTGAACGTGTTTGCGTCACTAAAGGGCACTTCAGATATCGCGGTCGGAAACATCATCGGCAGTAACGTTTCTAATATCGCCTTGGTGCTGGGTCTGTCCGCTATGCTTTATCCGATGCGTGTACAGAACTCTACCATCTGGAAAGAGATTCCGTTCGCATTGCTGGCGGTGGTGCTGGTGGCGATAATGGCGAGCGATGTGGCGCTCAATGGACTGATGCGCGACGAGCTTGGCCGCGGTGATGGTCTGGTGCTGGTATCGTTCTCCGTCATCTTTCTATATTATATATTGGGACTGGCTCGGCAGGGCAGGGCAGAGCTTGAAGATATTCCGGAAATGACTGTCAGGCGCATGGCGATATATATTTTGCTTGGCATGGTGGCGCTCGTTATCGGCGGTAAGTTGGTAATTGAAGGTGCGGTATCGCTCGCCACCACGGCTGGTATTTCCGAGCGAGTAATCGGTTTGACCGTGGTCGCGCTCGGCACGTCACTGCCCGAATTGGTGACATCTGTAGTGGCCGCGTTCCGTAAGCAGCCTGACCTGTCCGTAGGTAACATTGTTGGATCTAATATTTTAAATGTGTTCATGGTGCTGGGCGTGAGCGCGATAATTCGACCGTTGCCGTTCTCGAACGATGCTTTGTTTGACGCCACTTTTAATGTGGTCATCACCTTATTGCTCTTCTTGTTCATGTTTATCGGTCAGAAACACAAATTGGAACGCTGGCAAGGTGTAGGTTTTGTGATGATTTATATTTCCTATATAACTTATTCGTTCATTAATGGCGCAGCGTGATATGGACATGAAATACCATTCCTTGGATGTGGCTCAGATAATCGAGACCCTTAAGACGGATCGAGATCGCGGTCTAAGCGAGTCGGATTCCCGAGAGCGGTTAGACAAAGTTGGGGCAAACGAATTGCCGAGCGGCAAAAAGAAAAGCCTGATGCTGCTATTTTTGAATCAGTTTAACAGTCGACTGATCTATGTCTTATTCGCTGCCGCCGGGGTATCTATTGCGATGGGTAAGTATAATGATGCCTATGGAATTCTAATCGCAGTTTTGCTCAATGCGGTGTTCGGTTTTTGGCAGGAACGAAAGGCAGAGGACGCCATCGCCAAGCTGCAGCAGATGGTGGTGCACGAAACCACGGTCATACGGGACGGTGTGGCCAATCGTATTCCGTCTTCTATTTTGGTTCCCGGAGATATCGTCATGCTGGAAGAGGGGGATCGGGTGCCGGCTGACGCGAGGCTTATTTCTTGTAGGGATTTACGCATAAACGAGGCTGCGCTGACTGGTGAATCAAATTCCGTGCCGAAGAAGTCAGGCATCTTGTCCGAATCGGTGGAACGGCCGGATATGTCTAATATGGTTTGGATGGGCACCACTGCGGTGGCTGGTACAGCTCGAATTGTTATCGTTGCGACTGGAATCAGAACAGCTTTTGGCAGTATCGCCACCTCGCTTCAGAGCATTAAGCAGGAAAAGGCACCGCTGGAGATTCGGGTTGACCGGCTAGGTCAGAAGTTAGGGATAATTTCAATTGTGTTGTCGGCCATAGTATTTTTGTTCGGGTGGCTGCAGGGAACTGAACTGATGGAGATGTTTTTCTTTGCCGTGGCACTGGTGGTGTCGGTGATTCCGGAAGGCTTGCCTGCAGTGCTGGCAGTGGTGCTGGCGATCGGCGTGCGCCGCATGGCCAAACGCAACGCCATCATTCGTCACGTTCCTTCGGTCGAGACTCTGGGTGTGGCCGATATAATTTGCACCGACAAAACCGGCACGTTGACCGAAAACAAGATGACCGTGCGTGAGCTGTTTGCTGACGGGCGATCGATTAGTGTCAGCGGTGAGGGCTGGAGGCCGGAGGGGAAGTTCACGCATGACGGTAAGAAGGTTCGTCCGGCTGAACATCACACGCTCAACATGATGCTAAAAGTCGCGACCTTGTGCAACAAGGCCGCATTGGCTAGGGAGGAGGGGCGAGATTCGATAATCGGTGACCCTACGGAAGGAGCCTTAGTTGTGCTGGGCGCCAAGGCCGGTCTGGACAAGCACAGCCTATCCGGGGAATACGTTCTTATTGATGAAATTCCGTTCAGTTCCTCGCGGATGTATCGGGCCATATTAGTTGAAAATTGCACTCTAGAGGGGCAGTGTGAGCGACATATTTTTATTGTCGGTGCTTACGAGGTGCTAAAGGACCGGTCAGCTAGCGCTTCATTGGACGATGAATTGCGGGGGCTGGCTTCGGTGGGTTCAGATTTTGACGAGGCCAATAAGCGTATGGCTAGTGATGCCATGCGTGTGCTCGCCGTGGCTCACAAAACCGTCAATATTCAAAAGAACACGTTGGCCGATGCTGATATTCATGATTTGGTGTTGCTTGGCTTGGTGGGCATGATTGACCCGCCGCGCAAGGGTGTGGCCGAGTCCGTGGCTAAGGCGCGACGTGCCGGTGTGCGCATTATTATGGCGACCGGTGACCAGTTGCCGACTGCTTCGGCAATAGCTAGAGAGGTAGGCATCACTGACGGTTGTCGGGATGAAGAATGTCATGGCATATATACCGATAGTGACGTAGCGAAGATGTCAGATGAGGAGTTTATGGATGCCTTGCGGAACGCGACAATCTTTGCTCGTGTTTCGCCGAGCACCAAGCTGAGAATAGTTGGTGCGCTTCAGGATATGGGGCACACGGTCGCCATGACGGGTGACGGGGTGAATGACGCCCCGGCGTTGAAGCGCGCGGCGATTGGAGTTTCGATGGGCATAACCGGCACCGATGTGTCGAAGGAAGTTTCGGATATGGTTTTGGCGGACGATAATTTTACCTCGATTCTGAACGCGATAGAAGAAGGGCGGATTATTTTCCGCAATGTAAAGAATACGGTTGCCTATCTCGTGATGACTAATGCGGGCGAGGTAATCACTGTTCTCGCAAGCATGGTAATGGGGATGCCGCTTCCGCTGCTTCCGGCACAGATTTTGTGGATGAATTTGGTGACCGATAGTTTTCCGGTCGTATCATTGGCTACTGAGCAGCGTCGGGGGCATGTGCTGGAAGAACCGCCGCGCGATCGAACCGCACCGATTTTATCACGTGGGGTAATCACATTGACCCTGCTCACCTCCAGTTTGATGTGTATCGGTACCTTGCTGCTGTTTTGGTCGGCGCTTGGAGGGCGCGGAATTGAGTATGCGCGGTCGGTGGCGTTTACGACCATGGCCATGTTTCAGCTCTGGAACGTCTTTAACATGCGGTCAAATCAGGATTCGCTATTCAAGATTGGTATTTTGAGCAATCGGTGGGTGGCGCTGGCGGTGACGGCTTCGCTGTCGCTGCAGTTTGCCGTACTGTATTTGCCTTTCTTGCAGAATGTATTCCAGACTGTTCCGCTGGATTGGCAGCATTGGGCGATGATTACCGTGATATCTAGTTCGGTTTTGTTTGTGGTTGAGGGGTATAAGTGGTTGTTGCGAAAACATGCCTTGTCGGACAGATGGAGATAGTAGAATAAATAATCGGCATCATGAGGTGTCGGTTTTTTAAATTGGGATAACGTCTTCTGTCTTGAGTCTTTAATCCCCGTTGTCGTCCCCTAAGATGAACGCGCTTACCTGAAAAACAGTCAGAATTGTTTTAAGGCGGACACTCTCCAAAACAAGTCTGACTGTTTTTCAGCGTTTTTCGATCCGTGGCGGCCGTGACTGAGCAAGTACGTAAATGAAACTCCATTTATGCCAATAAAAAAACCGCCACCACCAGGTGACGGTTTAAGTTTTTACAGCGATGGCATGGGCGGCAGTCTATCTCCCAACTTCCGCTTCGCCAGTTTTTTTTCGAATCGCGTGAACTCTTCTTTGGTGATGCGCATTTCAAAGATTGATGTCGCAGTAATATACACGACAAATCCCAATGGCATAAGCAGCAGTGTCCACAGCAGGTCATAGCTCGATTCGCCCACATTGAGCCAACCCGCTACACTAGCGCAGACGGACAACGTCAGTACGCCGGCGCTGATTGGCAGGGCTCGTTCGCGGCGCTCGTCTTCAGCGTATTTTACCGCTTGCACTTCCGCGTATCCTCTATAGAGACCAAGCGGCACCAGAGTCACGCTCATCCCGAGCAATATCCACCAGAATCCAGGCAGCAACCCAATCAGCAGTCCGGCAACCGCGCCGATCCCCATTGGCTTGACGCTATTCGGGTACGTGCGGTACCCGTGCATCGCTGCCCAAGCTAGGATACCGCCAAAAATCGGCGCCATAATCATGGTTAGCATCATGAACCGACACGAGCCGGCAATTATCACGCCAATCACGCCGAGCATGAGCCCGACGAGCGCACCAACAGCGGCGAACGCTTTTGGGTCGCCAAGTTCAGTCAGTTGCGTCTCGATATTATCGTTCATTTCAAGTTCCTTTCCTGTTTTAAAGGGTGTAAAGAACCGCTAAAAATAGCATAAAATAGCTATTTTGTCAACATCACCTTAATTTCTGCACCTCACTCCATACTGTCTAATTATGGTAAAATTAATGTAATAATAGCTAAAAAACTTATGTCTAAAAGCAATAAGATTCCGCACATCACGTGCGAACATCTACAAGAAATTAAAGAGGAAGACGGACCAGATCACGCCGTCATCGATGTCCGTGACACCACTGAGTTTGATGCTGGGCATATCGAGGGCTCGCACAATGTACCGCGGCGCGAACTCACAAAAAACATCGAAAGCGTAGTGCCGCATAAGTTGCACCGCGTGATTGTTGTGGTCGGGATTACCGAAGAACCTGAAATCGAATATATACACGATGAGCTCACCCAGCTGGGCTACGAGAGCGTCGAGTTTCTGGCCGGCGGTTTTGACAAGTGGTGCGAGATTGCCATGCCCACGGTTGAAGACGTGCTTGGTGAGGAGACACCGGAAGAAGCCGGCATGCGTGGCGACGGCACCGATGATTATGAGGGCGAAGATTTGGAAGAGAAGAACGAACCGTTGTTGTAAACAATGAACGACGCACATAAAAAACTTCACGGTGATGACTCGGGTGTTCAGCATGAGTTGCCTTCGTATATCACCGAGCTGCCGCAGGCGAGACCGCACATTCACGAAACGCGGGTTTTTCCGGAAGGTTTTTTATGGGGTGCGGCTACTTCTGCGCATCAAGTGGAGGGTCATAATAACAAGAACGACTGGTGGCGGTGGGAGCAGAATGGACGCGTATTGGACAAACAGGTGTCAGGCGACGCCTGCGATCATTACTGTCGATACGAAAGTGATTTTGATTTGGCGGCTGAGATGGGGAATAACGCCCATAGATTGTCTATCGAATGGAGTCGTATCGAGCCGGTCGAGGGCGAATTCAACATGGACGAGGTTCTGCATTATCGACAGGTACTAGAAGCCCTTAAGAAGCGCGGCATCAAGACTATGGTTACATTGTGGCACTTTACGTTGCCAGCTTGGTTCGCAGATCAAGGCGGATGGTTAAGTCCGAGTGCGGTAAAAAAATTTAAACGCTATGTCGAATTTATCGCACGTGAACTTGGAGACCAGGTTGATATCTGGAATACCATCAACGAACCCATGATTTATTTGGGGCAGACTTATGGCACTGGAGCTTGGCCGCCGGGCACCAAAAGTAGCTGGAAATTTTTTTGTGCTTTCGTGAGGCTGGTAAAAGCACATAAAAACGCATATCGAGTGCTGCATGACAGCTTGGATACCGAGAACAGTCAAATCCAGGTCGGCATCGCCAAGAACGTAGTAACCTACGAACCGTATCGACGCTACTCTGAAATTGACGCGGTGTTTATTAGGTTAATGGATCGCCTATTTAATCATCAGTTCTTTGTTTGGACTAAGGGGTATCATGATTTCATCGGCATCAACTATTATTTTCACTACCGCGTGAAAACCCGCCCCTCTAAGGCATCGGAGTTTTTCTTTGAGGTGCATACCGAGAACCGCGAGGTAAGTGATTTGGGCTGGGAAGTTCATCCACCGGGAATATTTGAGGCATTGATGGCATTTACCCGCTACAAGCTTCCTATATATATAACCGAGAACGGTATCGCTAGCGCGGACGACGGCAAGCGGCCACGGTTTTTAGTCTCGATGATAAAAGAGGTGTACCACGCCATTAAGGCCGGGGCTGACGTGCGCGGCTATTTTCACTGGTCATTGCTAGATAATTTCGAATGGGAAAAGGGTTTCGCCGGTCGGTTTGGGCTGGTGGCCGTGGATTTCCGAACACAGAAACGTACGCCACGCCGCAGTTATTTCGTGTATCAAGATATTTGCCAGAACAACGGCCTGCGACATGACCTGCTGAAGTTCGCCGGACACGGCGTGCGCTGGTGAACAGGTTTTAACTAGATAGTTATCCACTTTTTGGTCCCTGGCACCTATTTTGGGGATAAAAAAGCTCCCGTGTCGGGGAGCGATTGATTAGCGCAGATAGGTGTGCGTCCACATGAAAATATGCACTAGAGTCGGGATAGCATACACCACCAGCAAGAACATCATGCCGTAGTAGGCATATGCGTAGCGCCTCCAAGCGAAGTAGATTAGAAACGCGGCCGCGGCGGTGATGCCCAGGGTCTTGATTCCGATGAATAGACTGCTGTCATACTGGACTATATAAGCCATGAACGGATTGGCTTCCTCAGCTCCGAGCTGAATCCAGTATAGAGTGGCGAACGCGTCTAGAACGTTCAATGCAATCAGCCCGAAGGCCATTAAGGCCATGAGCCACACGCGAGGCTGTCTCGCCAGAAGAGCCGGTTGTGACACTGCGGGTCTCCAATCATAAAAGGGCAATATCGAAACTTAACAGCCAATATTTTTTCAGTCAACTAACGAGAGCAACATGCAACTGACATTTTATGGTGCGGCCGGAGAAGTAACCGGCTCAAAAACCCTCATCGAAACCGGCGGCAAACGTTATCTTATTGATTGCGGCTTGTTTCACGGTGAGTCCAGCGATCGGAACGAGGAAGATTTCGGATTTGACGTGAAGTCGGTGGACGCGGTTATCGTCACACACGCTCATCTAGATCACATTGGTCTGATACCAAAGATGGTCAAAGAGGGTTATCGCGGACCGATATACGCCACCGAACCCACGCGATTAATTTCTCTTCGCATGTGGGAAGATGCGGCCAAGGTGCAGGCCGAAGAGACTGAGGGCGGCGGTCATAAAATATACGATTTGGGCGATGTAAAGCAAGCTTATAAGCAGACGTCGGGTGTTGGCTACGGTGAGTGGCTGAATTTACCCGGCAACACCGAAGTGCGCTTCCGTGACGCCGGTCATATTTTAGGTTCGGCGTTTGTGGAATTCAGGGCTGAAGGACAGACCGTAGTATTCTCAGGTGACGTCGGCAATGACGATGTGCCGATTTTGAAGAATACCGAGTCACTTGATGATGCAGATGTGGTAATTATGGAATCGACTTATGGGGCACGTATTCATGAGGATGCTATTGGTCGGTCTGAGCTGTTGAAGCGAGCGATTCAGGATGCGGTCGTCAGGCATGGAACATTGCTGATTCCAGCCTTTTCATTGGAACGAACCCAAGAGATTCTATACGAAATGAATGGCATGATTGAGGGCGGTTCGCTTCAGAAAGTTCCGGTTTTTTTGGACGGACCATTGGCCATTGATTTACTGCCCATATTTCGTCAGTTTCCGGAGTTATATGATAAGGAGGCCACATTGACCCACGCCGTAGGTGATGATTTTTTCCGTTTTCCCGGTTTGAAAATTACCCGGCACGGCAAGGAATCGTATAGGATTGATGGTGTGGCGCCGCCAAAAGTCATTATCGCTGGTTCTGGTATGATGGGCGGCGGTCGTATCGTGCGGCATCTGGCCAAGTATTTACCGAGCGAAAAAAATATGGTGCTTATAGTTGGATATCAAGCATCAGGTACGCGCGGTCGAGAAATATTGGATGGCGCGTCTGTGGTTGATATAGATGAGGAACAGGTGTCGGTGAATGCCGAAATTAGAATCATCAACGCCTACTCCGCGCACGGCGACAAAGACAAGCTTGTCCGCTGGCTCGGTACGGCCAAACGAAAACCAAAGAAAGTCTTCCTGAATCATGGCGAGCAGGATCAGTCAGAGAAGCTGGCCGAGGTGATACATTCCGGTGACCATGCGGACCAAGCGATTGTGCCGGCTGAAGGCACGACATACGAGCTCTAAAAAAGTCAGATAGTTTTTGCTGAAGCACGGCTTTAAAAACCGTCAGACTTATTTTTGACAAACACTAATAAAAAAGAGACCGACAGAAGCGGTCCCCGCTTTGTTACCTGAGAGCCACCAACCAGCAGTCCGACTCATCACGCAGCGGCCCGATAGGGAAGGCGCGGGGCAGTAGATTAACCCAATCGCCCAGCATGCGCATTTTTCCGCTCGCACCGGCCAGGGAGAAGCCGACGTAAAGCAGTAATACCAGATGATTTAGGCGACTAGCTTTATTCCAAGCGTTAATGCCCACTTTATTCCAAATCCATTTGCCGATTCCGCCCCATATTGCGGGCGAGAGCGGTTCCCAAATGTGCTGATCGAATATTAACTGCATGCGGTCGGCGCGGTTATAATGAACGGCGCATCGCATATCTGCAACGCAGTCAGGTTCGATTATAGTCACTTTGGGTTGTTTGCAGGCCTGTGAAATGGAAATCGTTTGTATTCGATTGACTTTCTCTCTGGTGACTTTTGTGATAACCCGCTGTGCCTCTTCGCGCAGACGGCGGCTATTTTTGGTCAATTCATAGCGGCCGGTTTGACCCATTAGGATAAACGGACCAAGTTTTCGATAGGTGTGCCGTACTTCAGAAAGCGTTCCAAAATTGACTGCTTCTTGTTCAAGGAACTCCAAAAGAATATTTGGCTCGGGAACATAATCCAAACCCATGCCGCACCTCCATTCTTACTTATAAACCATAGCATTTAGGGCAAATTTTGAGTGATAGATGTTGTGCATAATTATCTCGACTAAAAAAGCAGCTAAGCCGCCCCTGTTCTTTTGGTGCAAAGTACTGGCTCACAATAGCAGCTTGCATGACTGATTCTTTTTTATGGGGCTTTACGGCGCTGCCTCGCGTTAGCGTTGACTTGGAAGGTTTTTGTCAGTATAATAATGAAGCTCTGCGGGAAACTCGCTCGCGAGATCAGAGCAGACAATTCACCGTAAGATACTATCCCCTAGTGGTCCGCCCACTAGGCGGTTGACGTATTTGAATATAAGTGTGTAAGCGGGTCAGGATGTATGCGACCTACGGCGAATCCGAGGAGTCGTTAGCACGTCTATATGTTCACATTCTTACATCCCCACACCAAAAAATGACGTTTAAGCTTAAATCCAAATACGAACCAAAAGGCGACCAACCGCAGGCCATCGCTGGCCTGACGGAGGGTTTGGGTGCGGGCGAAAAATATCAGACCCTCTTGGGCATCACCGGTTCGGGTAAGACCTACACCATGGCTAACGTGATCGCCAACACCGGCAAGCCGGCGCTCATTGTTGCGCACAACAAAACTTTGGCCGCCCAGCTGTGCAACGAGTTTCGTGACTTCTTCCCGAACAGCGCGGTGGAGTATTTTGTTTCGTATTACGACTATTATCAGCCTGAGGCGTATCTGCCCACTTCGGATACCTATATTGAAAAAGAGGCGAGCATAAACGATGAAATCGACCGGTTGCGACATCGGGCTACGCAGTCGTTGCTGACGCGAGATGACGTGATAGTGGTTTCATCGGTCTCGTGTATTTACGGTTTGGGTGCGCCCAAGGTGTACGAACAGATGCATATGCGACTGAAGAAGGGTGAGCAGTTCCATCGCTCGGAAATTATGCGGCAGTTAGTGAATATGCAGTATGAGCGCACACGCATGGAGCTGATGCGCGGCAAGTTCCGCATGACCGGTGATGTGCTGGAGATAGTTGGCGCGGCTCTGGATAACGTGGTGCGCGTGGACGCGCCGGGTGGCTTAATTAAGGAGATTACGATTATTGATCCGGTATCTAAAAATCGCCTATCGCGCGAGGAAGAATTTTGGGTGTTTCCGGCTAAGCACTTCATTACTCCTGGCCCAGAACGCGAGCGGGCGATTGCGGCCATCAAAGAAGAATTGGATCAACAACTGAATAAGTTTAAAAAAGAAGGAAAACTACTTGAAGCCGAGCGTCTGGAGCGTCGCACTAATTTCGATATGGCGATGCTGCGAGAGATTGGCTACTGCAACGGAATCGAGAACTATTCGCGGCATCTGTCCGGTCGAGCCGAGGGTGAGCCGCCGGATACGTTGCTGTCGTATTTTCCGGATGAGTTCGTGTGCTTTATCGACGAATCGCACGTCACCGTGCCGCAGATTGGCGGCATGTACAACGGTGACGCGGCGCGAAAAAAAAATCTAATCCAATATGGTTTTCGCCTACCGTCTGCCAAGGACAATCGGCCGCTCAAATTCCATGAGTTTGAGGCACG
Source organism: uncultured Gammaproteobacteria bacterium (assembly GCA_964486995.1). Taxonomy (GTDB): domain Bacteria; phylum Patescibacteriota; class Patescibacteriia; order SG8-24; family SG8-24; genus JAHJAU01. Next base: position 65,422 of record CAZAOV010000006.1, read on the forward strand.
CGTACCGCAGACCGTGTATGTATCCGCTACGCCAGCCAAGCATGAGCGAAAAGTAAGCGAGCGTATCGTGGAACAGGTGATTCGTCCGACCGGATTGGTCGATCCAAAAGTATCCATTTCACCCCTATCGGAAACAGATGACCATGCTGGCCAGGTGGATAATCTTATCGAGCGACTATATGACTGCTTGAGCGGCGGCGGTCGAGCGCTCGTAACAACGCTCACCAAGAAGATGGCCGAGGATCTTACCGAGCATCTCAAAGAACGAGATTTTAAAGTGGAGTATCTGCACAGCGACGTAAGCACGGTAGATCGCGTTAAAATTTTGACTGAATTTCG
>CAZAOV010000007.1:0-64895 GCA_964486995.1 uncultured Gammaproteobacteria bacterium
ACGCCTACACTTTGCAGCTTTTTGAGTTGGCTATCGATAAATTGCCGCCCGATTTTGATTCGAAGCGGCGGAAGTTTTTTGAAGAACGATTGAAGATGTTTAAAAACGATCCGACCGTACCGTACGAAGAAATTCGTCTGACTATCACCCAGCTCGGAAAGGAATCATGGGCTGAGCGGCAGGCATATCAGGAGCTGTATTCACGGTATGGGCGTTCGTCGGAGGAAGCTTTTTTGTTGAAGAATTTGGACCAGGGAATTCGGGCGAAGTTCGAAAAATTTATCCAGGACGGCGGTAAATTAAATTATTTGGAAGGGGTTCGCTCGGCTGAACAGCTCACCGAACCCACGCCGTTCGAGACATATTTTTCGCCGGAAGAGAAATTTGCGATTGCCCAAGCATTGCTAGAAGCGCGCGATCAGGCACAAAAAGAAATCGAGGGCTTGCTTACCGACGGCAAGCGCAACGAATACGAACAGCTAATCAAAGAATACGAGAAGCGCGAGAAAGTCATAGAGCAGAAAATCAAAGAGCTAGAAAAAATGGCCGGCCTGTCCAACAAGTGGCGCGATAGCATTATCGATCGCGTTCGGGTGATAGAAGATGGTTGGTCGGTGATGGAGAGGGGAGTGAACGAAGAGCGACTTGATAAGGAAATAGAATATTGGCGCGGAACGCTCCAGTCGTTTTTGGAAGCGTAATCGCACAAATAGAAGCCGACTTGGCCAAGAGTCGGTTTTTGCTTTTTCTGCTAGATTTTCTTGCGCATATATTAAAGAGCAAGAGCACGAGAATAAGGATGCGTCCTACGGGGTATATGGATAGCTTTTTTCATTTATAGAACATTGCTTTTTAAAAAGAGAACCTTTCGGTTCTCTGTTGCTTCACGGTAAGGGCGGCGTGTACTTTGTCACCTCACCCATACGGCGCCCGATGGCACGAATTAGTTGGCTCATCATGTACACCGGCACGTCGAGGTAGGCGGTCTGCGGATGGTTGAACATTTGCGACGCCTGCTTTCCCAGCATGAAATCGTGGCCATTCGATACGTTTATAATCAGGTCAATCAGATCGTCCAGATCAGCTTCGCGAATGCTTTCGTACACCTCGTCTTCCTTGTCGTTAAGGAAGTGGTCGGCAATTAGCTGGTCTGCTTCACGTCGTTCGTGTGGCGTGGAGCCTTTGAACGACACTTCCTCCAGTCGGTCGCTCATCAACACGAATAGATTGGCCAGATGTTCGATGACGTAGTCTGTGAAAATTAGGTCCACCGGATTCGGCGGTTTGCGCCCGCTGTTTGCGAGCCTACTCATTCCGCTGGCCAGTAAATCCACTAGCCGCATCACTTCGTCAGACGACATGCTCGACTGCAGAAATCTGCCGACCAGTTTTTTGGCTGCATCGATTCGTTCATTTTCAGGATTCGCCAGGTTGGTTGCCGTGCTGACAAGAATTGGAATCAGGTTCTGATAGTTGTATCCCACAGTATCTCCTGCGCTAAAGAGCATATTTAGATTAGGGTCAGGTGGGGGTGGTGTCAATGTTTGAAGTGCGGGAGTTCGGGGATTCGGATAAACGAGGGATAAACGAATGGGTCATGTCCAACGAACAATAGTCCGCTCTCCTGCTTCCATACCTGGCATGTTATATCTCAGAGTCGAAGACTCTGTCCGCTCTAAAAAAAGAGAACCAGAAGTCCTCGCTTGTTATCTAGTCGAATACTTTGCAGTACTTTGTCAGATCACCAAGTCGGTGACCCGCCGCGAAGTAGAACTGCGCCACGATTGCCATCGGGATGTCGAGCAGTGTGCTCTGGCCTTGCACCAGGTCATCGTCCGCTTCGTGCAGGTTTTCCGCGCTTTCGGCGAGCTTATCGATGAACCCGCTCATGGCCTTGAGGTCATGGTTCTTTATGTCGTTGATGAGATCCCGGCGGAAGTCGTCGATGCCCTGCTGGCGACGAAAATCCGCGATGATATCGCGGTCCTGCCGGGTCGCGCTGTGATCGGCGATTTTCTCGATGCGCTCGCCGATGGCGGTAAACACCGTCGCCACGCGCACCAACGGCTCGTCCGTGAATACGAAATCGTTCGGTCGAACTGGTAGTCGCTTTTCATTTTTGAGCATCTTCATGCCCAGTGCCAGAGAATCGGTGATAACTGCGATGTCCGCGAAGTCAACGTAATCGCTCTGGATTTCCCGGGTCAACTTGTCGCCGGCAGCGACCCTCCGTGTCTCATCGAGCCGCGGGTCAAGCAGTTCCATAACCAAATCAGACATTCGTTCAGCAAACAGAGTAAACTGCATTTAGCACTCCTTTCTCTCTGAAATGAACAAGACAGCTTATTCTTAGTTTAGGCGGGACTTAGTGTCAATGTCTAAAGCAGATAATTGCAGATTAGCGTTGAGCGTCTAGCGGAGAAGCGCAAGGGCAAAGCGGTATGCTCCAAGTGTTCTCTGTTGTTTTTTAGCTTACCTGCGCTCCTGTATTGCATCCTCGTTTTTATTGCGGTAATTGCCTTTTCATCTCTTCACACTTCACCGCTTTCGTGTTACTCTAGGTACGCTTTAGTAATGGCGGAATACACTTCTGCCGCTTCCAGTTTATATAATATATGAACATCACTTGGTACGGATATTCATGTTTCAAGATGGAATTCGGTGTGCGCAGCAGCGATAAAGTTTCGTTAGTGACCGATCCATTCGAGAAAGAGGGAAGGAACGGTATGCCGCGTACGTTGTCGGCCGATATTGTCACGGTCAGTCATGACCATAAGCGACATAATAACGTCAAGGACATTGTTGGTGATCCGTTCATTATCGAAGGTCCGGGCGAATACGAGGTTAAAGACGTCATGGTGACCGGAGTTAAGGCTTGTCACGACGACAAGGATTGCACGGTGCTGGGACCTAACACCATCTACTACATCATCGCCGATGGTTTGCATGTCGTGCACTTGGGTGACCTGAACCACAAGCTCAGCGAGAGCCAGTTCGCCCATATTCATAATACCGACATACTTTTCGTGCCGATTGGGGGGAAGGACACGCTCGATGCCAAGGCAGCGGTCGAGGTAATTGGCCAGTTCGAGCCGCGCATCATCGTGCCAATGCACTACAAGTCCGGTCGGTGGGGCGCGGGCATGGATGGCCTAGATCCTTTCCTTAAGGTGTTGGGGGCGGCCACACCCGAGGTCGTAAATCGTCTCAAAATTACATCGCGTGACCTGCCACAAGAAGAGACCAAGATAGTCATAATCGAACCACAATGACGAATCCAATGCCCTTACCAAATCCTGATAAAAATCCAGAGCGGTCGGATGAAGACAAGCGACGCAAGCAAGCCACATTGGCCATTGCGGTCATTACTGCTACGTCGTTTATAGTGGTGGCCTGGATAATGTTTCTGCCGTTCCAGCTACAGAAGTTTAGTGTGCTAAGCGACGAGGAGATGGCGCGATGGCAAGAAATTCGCGAAGAAGCGAAGGGTAATGAAGGGGCTTCACTGCGCGAAGCCATGGATGGTTTGCGTGATTCGTATGACTCACTTGAGGGGCGGTATCAGGAAAGCAACAATATTGATTACGAAGCAGGGCGGGTCTCAGATGAGACCAGGGAAAAACTTAGACAAGCGATTGAGAAGTACCAGTCGCAAGGAGATACCGGCACAATTGCCGAAGAAGAATAGTGTATTGATTTGAAACACATGCCAGCTAAGAAGGATAAAAAGGCTAAGAGGGGCAAGAAGCCTGATAAACCCAATAAGAAGACGCCAGCCAAGAAGGCTGGTGATTCGGCTAAGAAAGCTGATAATAAGGCCAAAGGCTCAGAAGTTCGGAAGACCGGAAAGGCAGAGAGTGCTCCGGCTCCGCGTAAAGAGACTCAGACAGCTTTGGCGATTGATGGTCCGGTGGCGAGCAAGGTATTGGATCGGTCGATTAGTGCGGAGATGCAGGAGTCTTATTTGGATTATGCGATGACCGTGATTGTGAGTCGTGCTTTGCCGGATGTTCGTGATGGTCTGAAGCCGGTGCATCGCCGTATTCTATATGCGATGTGGAAGATTGGCCTCAAGCCGAGCGCCAAGTTCCGTAAGTCCGCGACCGTGGTTGGTGAAGTGCTTGGTAAGTATCATCCGCACGGTGACCAGGCGGTGTACGATTCGTTGGTGCGCATGGCACAGGATTTCAGCATGCGTCACATGCTGGTGCGCGGCCAAGGAAACTTTGGTTCCATGGACGGCGACTCAGCCGCGGCCATGCGTTATACCGAGTGCAAGCTGGCTGGCATTTCCGAGGAGGTTTTAACTGATATCGAAAAAGGTACCGTCGATTTTATTCCGAATTACGACGGTGAGCATAAGGAACCGACCGTGTTACCGGCCAAATTGCCGAACCTGTTGCTGAACGGAACGGTTGGTATCGCGGTGGGTATGGCGACCAGCATTCCGCCGCATAATCTCGAAGAATTATGCGATGCAATTTTGCATTTACTGGACGACGGCGACGCTACAGTGCAGGACTTGATGAAATACGTGAAAGGTCCGGACTTCCCGACCGGCGGAATTATATATGACAGGCAGGCGATCGAGACTGCATATACCACCGGGCGGGGTGGTATCGTGGTGCGCGCCAAAACTGAAATCGTTGAACAGAAGGCCGGCAAGTATCGCATCGTAGTGAATGAGATTCCGTACATGGTAAACAAGGCAACGCTACTCGAGAAAATCGCCACGCTCGTACAAACTAAAAAGATTGACGGCATCAAGGACCTGCGCGACGAGTCTTCTAAGGAAGGCGTGCGCGTCGTGATCGATCTGAAGAAAGATGCTTATCCAAAGAAGGTGCTGAACCGACTGTTCCAGATGACCTCGTTGCAGGATACCTTCCATGTTAATCTGATGTCTTTGGTGGACGGTATTCAGCCGCGCGTGCTGAACCTGAAGTTGGCGTTGGAGCAGTTTATTATTCATCGCAAGGAAGTTATTCGCCGTCGCACTGAGTTTGATTTAGCCAAGGCTGAAGCTCGAGCACACGTGTTGGAAGGCTTGAAGATCGCTCTCAACATGCTGGATGCGGTCATTAAGACTATTCGTGCCTCGTATGATCGTGAGGAAGCCAAGGCGAACTTGATTAAGAAGTTCAAGCTGTCCGAGATCCAGGCCGACGCGATTCTGGATATGCGCCTGCAATCGCTTGCTAACTTGGAACGCAAGAAAGTCGAGGATGAGCTGAAGGAGAAGATGAAACTGATTAAGGATCTGCAGGCAATTCTCAAATCTCCGAACAAGGTCATTAATATCATCAAGGACGAGACCGAAGAGTTACGCAAGAAATATGGCGAGCCGCGTCGTACGGCGGTGGTGCCGCATGGCGTCAAGGATTTTGCGGCCGAGGATTTGATTCCGAATGAACCGACCATCGTGATTATCACCAAAGATGGTTACATAAAGCGCTTGCCTCCGGATACGTTCCGTACGCAGACTCGTGGAGGAAAAGGCATCGCTGGCCTGAAGACTAAGGAGGAAGACATCGTTTCCGAGCTGTTCTCGACCACTACGCATTCAGATATGTTTTTCTTCACGACGCGCGGCAGAGTATTCAAGCTCAAGGCGTATGACGTGCCGCAGACCACGCGCACCTCGAAGGGTCAGGCCATGGTTAACTTTCTTCAGCTGTCGCCAAACGAATGGGTGACGGCGGTGCTGTCGAGCGAGAGTTTCGGCGACGAAAAATACCTGTTTATGGCGACCGAGAAGGGAAGGGTCAAGAAAACCGAAATTTCCGAGTTTAAGAATATTCGCAGTAACGGTTTGATTGCTATCAATTTGAACGAGAATGACCGATTACGGTGGGTTAAGGCCACGACCGGCGAGGAGCATGTGATGATTATCACCAAGAAAGGCCAGGCGATTCGGTTCTCAGAAAAAGACGTGCGATCGATGGGTCGTGTTGCGGCCGGCGTGCGCGGCATTAAGTTCAAGGGAGATGATGTGGCGGTTGGTATGGACGTTATTCCGCCGAAACTGGCTGACGGTAAGTTGGACGTTTTGGTGGTTATGTCCAAAGGATACGGTAAGCGAACCGATGTCAACGATTACCGCCTGCAGGGTCGCGGCGGTAGCGGCATTCGCACGGCTCGCGCCACCACCAAGACCGGCGATATCATCCGAGGCATGGTGGTGAACAGTGCCGATGATTCGGACTTGATGTGCGTTTCGACCAAGGGGCAGATTATTCGCTTGCCACTTAACACGGTCAGCCGACTCGGACGCGACACGCAGGGCGTGAAGGTGATGACGTTCAAGGAGACGGGGGATAGCGTGTCGTCGGTGACGCTCGTGTAATTATTATTCTGCGGCTATTGCCAAGCACTTAATTTAGATGTCAGCAAAAGGACGTTTCACAACTTTCTTCCGCACGCTCGCCAAGAGCTGCTATGACATGGAATTCTATCGAGAAGTCCGAACCAGGCCGTGGTCTGATGCTTTCAAGTACGCCGCGGTCTTTTTCGTTCTGATTACGTTCGCCATCGTACTGTCGGCGGCACCGGGTTCGTTTATGTTTTTGTCCGACGCGAAGAGCGAAATCCGAGATAATATGCCAGACGGCACAGCGTTCGAGATAAAAAATAACATCTTTTCGACCACTCTGGAGCCAGCCACTGAGTTTGGTGGCGATGAATTTATTTTGATTATCGACGATACAATTTCCGGAAAGGATTTTCCGAAAGCGTTTGAGGACCGTATCGGTATTTTTATCGGACGCGACGCGGTATTTACTCAAGAGCCCGATAATACGCGCGAAATCATGACATTTGAGGATGCGCCTGAGTTCGAGTTGACCAAACAGCAGATGTTGCAGTGGCTCAGTCGGTATGGCGCGCCAGTAATTGTGTTGATGCTGTGGCTAGTATGGCTATTCAGTTATTTTTTCTCGTTGCTGAGTGCATTGGTATCCATATTATTTATGTCGGTGATTTCATTGCTGGCTGGTCGGGCCTGGAAAGTTAACCTGAACTATAAACAGTGGCTGGCGGTAGGGTTTCATGCGATTACGTTGCCAACCATTTTGGATTTTCTGTTCACTTCATTTGGGTTGGATGTGCCGTTCCTGATGCCGGTGGTATTCTTTATGTTCATTTTTGCGGTGCTGTCGGATGAGCGGGCGCGACCGGTCAAACCAGAACCCGCCAAGTAAAGGAGGTGCCATCACGAAAAACCGCCAGACTTGTTTTAAGGGAGCAGCCTCGCTGTTGTCTAAAACAAGTCTGGCGGTTTTTGCGCAAGCTCGTGATGGGCGGACGCCTCAAAGCGCACATAAAAAAGAGCCGCGACATAGTCACGGCTCTTCGCGATGATCGACACGCCGGCCGGATCAGACAGCCGAAGCGAACGGCCAGCGTATGCGCTTGCATCGACGGCGTTCTAGTGCCGCCTTCGCCCGGGTCAGCTGATCGGCGTTCGGACAGATGACGTGCACCTGCACCGGTTTTGGCGCGTCGCTGGCTCTGCTCGCACGGACGCTGATTTTTATGCCCCGCGGCATCGTCAGATCGACGTTGTCCTCGTCGGGATGACCGAACATTGCGGCGAGAGAGCGGATTCGCCCTGTCGCCTCCTCGCGGCTTTCACAAAGAACGTACAATTCGTATGCCATGTCTCTCCTCCTTTTTGCTAGACAGACATTGCACAATAGCATAAGTTAACTTCGTTGTCAAGCCTTCTAAGCTTTAAATTAGCCAAAATTAGACTTATGTGGGCTGTTGACAGTTCAGGTAAATAAGGATAATGTATGCGACTGGTTCTTTGACCTCGGGTGTTAGAGAGGGGAGTAAGATGGCTCAACTGCATATGAGAATTGCGGTCGTTGCGAGCCCAAATACGGGCTCGTTTCCAGTTTTTGAAAGGCAAATCGCGCCACTTCTGATGGGGCGGCCGGACACCAGGATTTCTCTTACTTCGAACGCCAGAGAGCTCGTCCAAGCCATGGATGACATCTTTGAGTGGCAGCCAGATATCATTATCATCTGTGGTGGTGACGGTGCCATGCACGTTTGCCTGTCCGCGGTCGCGGATCGGTACCAAGGTGCACAGCGGGAGATTCCGCTGATTCTGATGCTGGCACTAGGCACCATGAACGACGGTGCCACCGCGCTCGGTGTGGCGCGCAATCCGGTTGGTTTGCTCCACCGCGTGCTCAAGAAGATTGATCAGGGCAAGGGTCTGAAGACACGCCTGTTCCGGCCGATGACCGTAAATGGCATGTGCGCGTTCCTGTACGGTTCCGGTTTGCCGGTGGCGTTTTTGCAACGCTACTATCGGGACAAGCCACCCGGCGCAATTGGTGGTCCGATCGGCAGTGGCATGACCGTCGGCACTGTTATTTGGTCCGAGATTCTTCTTGCGCTCGGTCTGGCTACGTCTGAAGGCTGGTTTCATCGCCTGCTCGAGATCGTCGGGCTACGCGAAGCCACGGGTCCGGTCAACCGCCTGCTCGAGGAATTTGGTCAGCTTGATGCGCGGGAATGGGGTGACAAGGACGTCACTATCAAAGTGGCTTCGCCGTACCATCCCGATGGCGCGGAGTTCGAGCGCTACACGGGTTTGATGGCTACGGTCATCGATCAGGTCGGTATGGGCCTACGCGCGTTTCGAGATGCCATGAAGCACTCCGGCAGTTTCACGCTCCGCATCACCGATCTCGGCCTGGCCGAGATTCTGGCCGTGGCTCCCGCTATCCTCACCGGCATGCCGGTCGATGGTATCGAGGACCATGTTCTCAAGGAGGCCATCGTTCAATATAGCCGCCCGACCGTGCGCATGATTGATGGGGATCTTAAGGATCCGGCCAATGACTCTTCGCTTCATCCGACACGCGATGTATTGGGGATGGGACCTACGCTGGAAATTATCACCGGTTAAGGCGGCTGCGAACTATCGACCGCCCTCGTAAAGAGGGCAGTTTTTTTGTCCCAGGAAACCTCGGGTGGAGCCTCAGCGGAATGCGTGGAGAGGGTCATTCCCATCTTCTATCCTCTACGCTTGACAGCGCAACCAATTTTAGTTATATTGAACCCGCTTTAGAGTCGAAACAGATACGATTCAGCCTTAAAAATGGTATATATGTCAGTCCCAGCACGACGACAAACTGCTTCAAAGAGAAAGCGCCGGAACTCACATTCTGGGCTTAAAAAAGCAAATTTGGCCGCTTGCCCCAAGTGCAAGCAGCCCAAGTTGCAGCACAAGGCCTGCGCCAACTGTGGCACATACTCCGGTCGCCAGGTTCTGCAACTAGATAATCCGCTCGATAAGAAGGGTGGTAAATCAGGCAAGAAATAGCATGAACGGCGCGTATTCATCCACGCGCCGCTTTGCATTGAGTGTCAAGAAACAATCCAAGTAGATGAGCATGCAAGTCTAGTAGTGCAGGGACACGTAAGATCTGAGCATAGAAGGCTAGCGTACTCGCACGCAGTGATTGATACGAATCAGGAGGTATTCCTCGCCACTGCATTTCATGGGTAAAAGTACATATAAATGTATAATATAATCATAGACCTTTGGGCTAAACATTATGTCAAATAGACATCTCGCTCGGACCATTTCCATGCAGACCCTGTATCAGTGGGATTTTAATGGTCAAAAAACTAAAAAAATTCCGGAGTATGTCAATTCCAATCTGAAGGATTTTGCGCCGGATTTTGACGACAAGGGATTTATCGCCGAACTGGTGGAGAACGTGGTGTCCAAGATTGAGGAAATCGACACCATCATCACCAAGTACGCACCAGACTGGCCGATTGACCAGATTACAAATGTTGATCGCAATATTTTGCGAATCGGCGTTTACGAGCTTAAGTTCTCCGACACAATTCCTTCCAAGGTGGCGATAAACGAAGCTATTGAATTAGCCAAGACGTTTGGGGGCGAATCGTCCGGTCGTTTCGTAAATGGCGTGCTCGGCGCGATTTACAAGGACATAATTGCCTCGGATGAGATTAAAGAAGTCGATAAAGTTGAGAAACCGACCCGAAAAGAAAAAGAAGATACTGCCAAAGAAGAAGGGGAGAAGAAAGAAGCTACGTTGCCAGAGAAGAAAGAAGAATAAATTAACCATAAAGTTGAAAGCAGTGAAGAATAAGTCTTTAAATCTTTTAACCTTATAACCTCAATAATAATACTGCCCCGGCGGCCATGGCTGACGGCGAATCTTTAATCGCGATTCGCCATGAGCGATGGTTGTCCAAATTTCGTCGGGACGCTAGCGTATGGTCACTAGGCTGGCCATAAAGATATGGACAACATAAAAGATTTTTCGCCACTCGAGGAACGAGTCGGCATCAAGTTTGATAATCGCGAAGTTCTAACTCAAGCGTTTGTTCACCGTTCGTACCTGAATGAGCATCCGGGATTTGAAATTGGGCATAACGAGCGTCTGGAGTTTCTGGGTGATGCAGTGTTAGAGCTCGCGGTTACGGAATATCTCTACGAAAAATATCCTAATCCCGAAGGCGAGCTCACCAATTGGAGAGCCGCTTTAGTTAACGCCAAGTCGTTGGCTAAGGTGGCCGCCGAAGTGGGGCTTGAAGATTATTTGTATCTGTCGCACGGCGAAGCCAGAGACTCGGGCAGTAAAGCGCGCAACTATATTTTAGCTAACGCCATGGAAGCGTTTATTGGTGCCATATATATAGATAAAGGAATGGAGGTGGCCGCCGAATTCATAAATAAATACATCATCTCGATGCTGGCAGAGATTCTGGAGAAGAAGCTATACATCGATCCCAAGAGTCGATTCCAGGAGAGTGCGCAAGAGTTGGTTGGCGTTACTCCGAGTTATCGGGTAATCAAGGAAATTGGACCGGATCACGCCAAGGAATTTACGGTTGGAGTTTACTTGAACGACGAGCTGGTGGCCGAGGGACTGGGCACTTCTAAGCAAGAGGCGCAGATCGCTGCCGCCGAAAATGCACTCAACGCTAAAAAATGGTAGAATGGGGACGTATGGAAACTCCCTTCAAGCCAAAGGCGCGTGAAGTCATAGATCGGCTGTTCGGAATCGCCGTTGATCAAGGCGCCTCTGACCTTCATCTGGTGGTTAACAGGCCGCCGATTTTGCGTATAGGTGGACAGCTCACGCCAGTTAATGGCGCAGCCGTATTGAATGCAGAGAACGTTAAGCAGTTATGTTTTTCAATTTTGACGGATGTTGAGCGCGAACGTTTTATTACCGAAAAAGAATTAGATGTCGCGCATCAAATTCCGTCCGGCAAGCGCTTCCGAATTAATTTGCATTGGGAAAGGGAGCATGTTGCAATGGCGGCTCGAACTATTCCGTCAGACATTCCGTCCATGAAAGATTTGGATCTGCCGCCGGTGGCGCACCAAATGGTTAATTATCCGCATGGCTTGGTGCTGGTAACCGGACCGACCGGCGCCGGTAAGTCCACGACATTGGCGTCCATGATCGACAGCATCATAGATACTAAACCGGTTAATGTGATTACCCTAGAAGATCCGATAGAGTTTTTGTTCGAATCTAAGACCGCAGTGGTTCGTCAGCGTCAGTTTGGTCAGGATTTTATAAGTTTTGAGGAAGGCCTGAAGCATATTTTACGCCAGGATCCGGATGTGGTGATGGTTGGTGAAATGCGTGACATGTCAACGATTTCCACCACGCTTACTATTGCCGAAACCGGTCACCTGGTATTCGCCACGTTGCACACCTACAGTGCGGCACAGACTATCGATCGTATTATCGACGCCTTTCCGGCGCATCAGCAGAATCAGATCAGAACCCAGTTAGCGTTAACATTACGGGCGATTATCTCACAGCAGATGTTGCCTCAGACGGGCGGTGGTCGCGTAGCCTCGCGCGAGATTCTGGTGAATAACTATGCCATTGCAAATCTGATACGTGACGGTAAGGTACAGCAGATTAATAACGTACTGCAGACATCCGTCGCCGATGGCATGACCACTCTCAGGCAGGATCTGAAACGTTTGGTTGAAATGAATCTGATTTCCGAGAAGACTGCTAGTGAGCATATTATCGGTGAAGCGAAATTGAATGAGGATGAAGAAGACGGTAAGAAAAAGTAGATATTTAGGTAATTGACAAATAGCCTTAAATGGGCTATTTTTGGTTAGGTGTTAGCGCTTCCGATATGGGGCAAGCTGCACCGCGTCGCAAGAAATCATTTGCTCACCGTACTTATCGGTACGGCTCGCTGCATGATTCCTTGCGCCACGGCACATCTTACCCCATCTCGAAACCGCTTCACGTACTCGGCAAGAGGTTTACATATTAAGCGGGCGTAGTTCAACGGATAGAACGGCGGTTACGGAACCGTTAACGGGGGTTCGATTCCGTCTCGGGCGCTTCCGATATGGGGCAAGCTGCACCGCGTCGCAAGAAATCATTTGCTCACCGTACTTATCGGTACGGCTCGCTGCATGATTCCTTGCGCCACGGCACATCTTACCCCATCTCGAAACCGCTTCACGTACTCGGCAAGAGGTTTACATATTAAGCGGGCGTAGTTCAACGGATAGAACGGCGGTCTTCGGAACCGTTAATGGGGGTTCGATTCCCTCCGCCCGCACCATGAAAAAACCAACCATTCGGTTGGTTTTTTCATGCGCTGCCAGCATGCTTGAGCAAGAAGGAGGCTCTTTTATGAAGGTACGACCATAAATCACTTCTACGAAAAGCTGTTTTTGCTCCGCGACCTGATGAATACGCAGACAGCGAAGGATGTTGCCAAGCAACGCCATGAATACACGGATTATTTCGTCAGCCAGTTTATGATTGAATCGTATGGCATGGAATAGGGCCAACCGCGACCGTACAGGTCGTATTTTTTATCCCAAACCTCTTTACAAGATTCAAAATATATGCTATAAATTGTTCGGGTCGGTAGCTCAACGGTAGAGCAAATGGCTCTTAACCATTAGGTTCAGGGTTCGAGTCCCTGTCGACCCACCAGATATGGTGGCCCCAGCCGAATAGGCTGGGGCTTTCCGCTATTTAAGGGTCAACAGGGATGAGAAGGGCGGCGAGAGAATGCGTGCTGGTGAGCATTTGGTGCGTAGCTGCCCCAGTACCCGAGTCGGAGCGAGGGGGAGTCCCTGTCGACCCACAATATGCGAAAAACAGCCCTACAGGCTGTTTTTTCTTGTTTTCCAGAACGGGCGTCGCCTGTTTGATAGGCGAAATGCGCCACACTGGAGCGGTCTATCTCCCCACCGAACTCAACCAATATACCTTACTGTATGATCGAAATGCGCTGGCTGCTTGGCACATTTCATTCCGGCAGACGACCGCTTGACCTTGCAGATAGCAATTGTCAGGCGTGATTTGCATTATCAACGGAAAAAAAATGCCTTCGCGACGGAATTTATTGACGTCGAATATTTTATAAGCCTATAAATTAGGTCAATAATGACTTTATTTCGCAAGCGAAATCGCTAATATGATATAGAAAAGCGTTTCAAGAATGTTTTCACACTTAATTTAAGCTAAAAATCATGGTATAATATATATGTAATACATATCCCGATTAACAGGAGGGGGGATATGAGAATTTTCATCCAATTTAGCTTCTTATTTGCCGAAATATTGCTCGCGGTCGTTGAGCTTGTCGTAGGTGCGTTGATTTTGCGCGAATTTTTGCGCAGGAGAAATCAACCGCACCTTTTTTATATGGCTATCAGTCTCATATTAATGGGGCTGGGGAATGTTAGCGGATTTACGGGCGACTTCTTATATTCATACGGCGCGGAGAATTATGCTCTTATTTTTACCGCAATCTTTTCTAATATAATTTTGTTGGGTTCGTTCTTTTTTGCGTGTGGCATCGTAAATCTCTATGCCACCAGAAAGAAGTTGTGGTATGCGCTGACGGCAATACTCGCCGTGGCGTTTTTACTGTTTGGCAGAGTGGGGGTAGGGGAGGCTTTTGGCCAGATTATTCCGGCAGAATCCGTGAGTCAGTTCATGTCCGCCTATGGCTACTGGATTTTGGTGCATTTTGTTGCTTCGATGGTGATTTTTAAGGCATATGCAAAGAGTCGCCATAATAAACAACCGTGCGGGGAAGCTGATCGCATGTTGTTCATAGGAAGCGGCATGTCTATGTTTTCTGCAATTATCGCGATAGGTTTTCTATCTGTGCAGGCAACTCAATTTACTGCCCTGGTGTATTTAGTTTTAATAATCGGTTCGGCGTACAAATATCTCGGTGCAGTAGCAATTAAACATCCAGATAAGCAGATTCAGACAAAGCCTGGTCAAGCAGTAAGCGGATTCATGACGGCGAAGGTGCTAATAGCCTGCGGTCTATTCTTTGTTATTTTTTCCTTTGCCTTGGTGGCTACCGTAACGCAGTACTTCGTTCGAGGGTCAATTGATAAGCAACACAAATTTATTAAGCACACACTACAGCATGCGGCCGCCGAACAAATAAGGCAACAGCAGACTCTGCGCACAGTATCTGAGATGCTCGCATCTCACCATGGGAGCCTACAAGCGCTAAACGGAGATGGGTCTGCTTTGATCGAGCTAATCAGTTTTGTTCGTGAGGATAAAAATGTCGATATTGATTTGGTAGACGAGAATGGGAGTGTAATCGCAAGCTCATACAGCAGAGATATTGGCGAGAATTTTTACGCTCGTGATATCGCAGTGGTTGCGAGTGCCCTTGAAGGAAAAACTAGCGTCAGCATCGATATGTTGCGGGGGCCAAATATGTGGTCAAATATCTCCGCCAGCCCCATTTTTGATGATTCAAGTCAGGTTAGGGGGGCGCTGGTCATATCTCAGCAACTAATCGCAAGAAATTTTACTCAATGCTTAAGTGAATTCGGGGCGGAAATTAGTGGGTGCGGGTTAATCTCGTCGCGGGACGAGCAGATTTATTCGTCAGGCCAATCGGTGGATGCATTAGCCATTAATCGATTCAGAAAATTAATTCAGATTGGCGGCAGTTTTGGAGAAGCTGACGACGATGAGCTTGGAAAATACTTTGTTAGTTCTTACGGCGATGATTTGGGGGAGGACGAGTTCTATTATGCGTTTACAGCAGATGAAGATCGAGATGCGGTCTTGTTGCGGATTATGTCAACTGTTGTATTGATTACGTTTCTATTTTTTGCGGCGTTTTCGTTCTTGCTGATTTTCGGCACAAGCCTGTTCCTCAAGCCGATAATGATATTGCGGCAGGCGGCTGTGCGGCTGTCTCGGGGAGAATTCGACCAAGTTCTAGAAAGATCTTCTGCGGATGAGATTGGTCAGTTGACGCAGGCCTTTAACGACATGACTGCGACCATACGGAAGCAAACTCGAAGCCTAAACGAAAAAATTCGCGAGCAACGGGATGCCTTGTCCCATACGGCGCATGAGATTCGAATACCGCTGAACATATTTCGTTGGTCATTAGAGATGCTTCGCTTCGGTGAGGTTGGGCCACTCAACAATGAGCAGATGGAGTTGGTGGAACAGATGAGCCAGACCAATAATCGAATCAGGAAGCTAGTCAACGAGCTGCTGGAAGTTTCGCGTCTCGAGCAGGGTGGGGTGAGTTTAGAATTGGCCGATGTGCAGATAGAAAATCTAATCGATGAAACGGCGGGCAGTTTCTCGGTTCTTTTCCGCCAGAAAAAAATAGATTTTTATTGGCACCGACCGGATAATCAGCTTCCGCCGGTAAGGATTGACCGCGAGCGCATTATTCAGGTTTTGAATAATCTATTTAGTAACGCTGCCAAATTTACCAATGAAGAGGGGCATGTAGAAATTTCCGTCAAGGAACAGCCCGTGTCTGGTCCAAGTGGTCAGAAAGGCAGGTTCATTCGGGTAACCGTCAAGGACAACGGTCAGGGAATTCCGAAGAACGAGCAAAAAAATATCTTCAGCAAATTTTATCGAGCCGCCAACGTCGTCAAAGCGGAGATACAGGGTACCGGGTTGGGTCTTTATCTATCAAAGAAATATGTTGAGATGCATGGCGGGGAAATATGGTTTGAGTCCAAAGAGAGTGAGGGGACGTCATTCCATATAACTCTTCCTGTGTCAGATTAATCGAATCAGATTTCACGACTATCTATGGCAGAAAGAACATCTAAACTTAAAAAAGTTTTAATCATAGAGGACGAGCCCGCTCTTCGAGATATTTATGCTACTAAATTGGAGGGTGACGGATTTGAGGTTATTCAGGCCAGTGACGGGTCTCAGGGCTTGAACGCGGCGATTCAATATTTACCGGATATCATTTTGTTGGATGTAATTATGCCAGTAAAGGACGGCTTTGAGACATTGCAAGATTTAAAGCTTAACCCAACGACAAAAGACATTCCGGTCGTTATTTTATCCAATCTCGGTCAAAGCTATGAGGTTAAGCGCGGTATGGATTTGGGTGCGGAAGATTTTCTGACCAAAGCGAATTTGATTCCGGCGAAGATCGCCGAGAAAGTTAAAGCCATCCTTGAAAAATAAAATTTTTTTGATATGCCAGAAGGCGACGGAAAAATTGAGGTAATGATTGTCGAGGACGATATGTTCCTACGAAAGATTTTGGCGAATAAATTCGGTAGGGAGGGCTTTGAGGTGCGTACCGCAGCTAACGGTGAGGAAGCCATAAATATGTTACGCAAACAAATTCCGTCTTTGCTGGTGTTGGACTTGATAATGCCAAAGATGAGCGGTTTTGATGTTTTGGCAGAGGTGCGGGCAGATTCGAAGATGGCAGATCTTCCGGTCGTTGTGCTTTCCAACCTCAGCCAGGAAGAGGACATAGCTCGAGTCAAGGAAATGGGGGCGCTGAGCTTCCTGTCCAAGGCCGATAATTCCATCAATTATATCGTGTCTCAAATAAAGGAAGAGTACGCCAAGATAGCTAAATAGATGAATATCTCTGACGAACAACTAAAGAGTTTATTGCTAAGCTCGGGGGTCATCGAAGAGTCAGATTTTAAGGTTGCCGAAGAGGTGGTCAAGAAAACCGGTCTCCCGATTGAACAGGTGCTGATATCCAAGCGCCTGATTCCTGATGCGTATTTGGGTGAGTTGGTTGCCGAAAAGTTGGGGTTAAAATTTGTCGATTTGAAATCAATCGAAATACCGAACCACGTGTTACGCCTGATTCCTGAGCGAACCGCAAAAAGGAAGCGAGCCATTGCCTTCGGCGCCAGTCTTTCGAGTGGTTTGAAGTTGGCCATGGCTGATCCGAGCGATTTGGAATTCATTAGGAACATGGAGAAAAAAACCGGCTTGCGCGCTCAGGCTTATTTTGCTACTAAGGCCGGAATTAACCACGGGCTGGAGTCGTACACTAAGGATTTGGAAAGCGCGATTCGTAGCCTTGAGGAAAAATATGCCGCATTGACGACCGGTCGGCGGAAGGGCGGCGGCGCCGAAGAAGAAAGTAAGATTGTCAGCGTCGTTGATTTGATTATGGATTATGCGTATCAGAACGACGCCTCCGACGTTCACATCGAGCCACGCGAAGATTCAGTGATGGTTCGTTATCGTGTTGACGGCATTTTGCATGACGTAGCCATACTACCGCGGGAGTACCTGTCTGCCGTCGTCACTCGTATCAAAATTCTGTCTCGGTTGCGTACGGACGAACACTTTGCCGCGCAGGACGGAAAATTTCAGGAGCGGGTAAACGGCAATCGTATCGATGTCCGTGTATCTATTATTCCAATTGTCGAGGGAGAAAAGGTGGTTATGCGCCTGCTGTCGGAAAGGGGAAAGACCTATGAGCTAGAAAGTCTGGGACTGACGGAGGGCGAGATAAAGGTGATCCGCAAACACTCGCGTAAATCTTTCGGCATGATTTTGTCGACTGGTCCGACTGGCTCCGGTAAGACCACATCCCTGTACGCAATTTTAAATGAGCTGAATACTCGTCACGTAAATATTGCCACCATCGAGGATCCAATTGAGTACGCCATGGAAGGAGCAAATCAAATCCAGGTCAATCCGAAGGCTGGTCTGACTTTCGCCTCCGGCCTGCGTTCTATCGTGCGTCAGGATCCGGATATCGTGATGGTAGGAGAGATTCGTGATCCAGAGACTGCAAGCATCGCGGTGAATGCCGCCATGACTGGGCACTTGGTGCTTTCAACTCTGCACACCAACGATGCGGCGACTGCCTTGCCGCGCTTTCGAGAAATGGAAATTGAACCGTTTTTGATCGCCTCAACGATTAACGTAATCGTTGCCCAGCGGTTGGTGCGACGTCTTTGTCCGAGATGCGTAATGAGCGAGGTGGTTCCAACGAGTGAATTGAGGAATCTTATTTCTGAAGACGTCATCAAGAAGTTTTTTGCGGGTAGCGACGGCAAGATTAGAAAAAGTGCCAACCTGTATCGCGGCAAAGGATGCGACAGCTGTAACCATTCCGGCTATAGCGGACGAATCGGCATATTTGAAATTCTGGAAATGTCCGAACCGATACGGCAACTGGTGATGGGGAACGCAAATTCGCAGACCATACAGAATCAAGCGAAAGCCGATGGAATGGTTACCATGCTCGAGAACGGCATTCAAAAGGCGCTAGAAGGTGTGACCACTATCGACGAGGTGTTGCGTGTTACCGGCGAAACCTAAAGGCTAGAGACATAAATTCAGGAGGAATGTCATTTAAATACACTGCCGCAAACAGAGAGGGCGAGGTTCTTCATGGGGAATCTGATTTAGGTTCGCGCGATGCGGTTTTGGGACAAATCGAATCTCAGGGTTTGATTGCTATTTCGGTCGATGAAATTGCTGACAGGAAAGAAAAGAAAAAATTGAGTGAAATTGGTTTTGGTCGCATCAGAAACGTTGACATACTGCTGTTCACCAAGCATCTGTCGGTGATGCTCAAGGCGGGCTTAACGCTATCCGGTGCGCTAAGGGCTCTGGTCGATCAGACCAAATCACCGAAGTTCAAAAAAGTTTTGGATAACGTTCGAGCGAGGGTTGAACGGGGTGAAGGTTTTTCTAATGCGTTAGAGAAGCACCATAAAGTATTTTCCCCGTTCTATGTGCATGTGGTTCGAGCCGGTGAGATATCCGGAACCCTGGAGGAAAATTTAGAGCATCTGGCCGGTCAGTACGTCAAGGATTACAACCTGCGCAAGCGTGTCCAATCTGCCATGCTGTACCCGGGAATTGTTTTTGGGGCAGCACTACTGATCGGTTTTTTCTTCGCCTCGTATGTCTTGCCGCAGGTGAATAGCATTTTCTCCGGATTGGGTGATATCGATTTGCCGTGGGTGACCGAATTGCTAATGGCCGTCTCTAATTTCATGAGTGATAATACGTTGATTTCATTCTTAATAATGGTTGGCGCGGTCGCATTCTTCTGGTGGCTATTGCACCAGAAGTTTATCCGTCCGACTACGCACTGGCTGACTCTGCACTTGCCGATTGTCGGCGGAATTGCGAAGGAAGTGAATTTGGCGCGGTTTTCGTTGATTTTAGGGACCTTGCTTAAAAGCGGCAACGATATCGTTCGTGCCCTCGAGATTACACGAGAAGTATTGGACAACATGTACTACAAGCGAGTTATTGCCGAAGCGCATCTAGAAATGCAGCGCGGAATAAATCTTCGTGAAAGCCTTAAAAAAAACGAGGATCTGTTCCCGTCGGTGGTGACGCATATGATTGACGTTGGTGAGCAGTCTGGGGAGCTGGAGGAGGTGCTGAAGTATCTCGCCGAATTCTACGAACTGGAAATCGAATCAACGATGAAAAATTTATCATCCGTTTTGGAGCCGGTACTATTGCTTTTTATTGGTTTAGTGGCCATGGGGCTAGCCTATGCGATTCTCATTCCGATTTATAACTACATTTCGGCGATTAGTAGTATCTAAAGTCGTGGGAGCATAGGAGAGTAGGAATGTCCTTAGGTTTAGATACATCAGTTTGCAGACCCGCAACAATAGGTAGCCGCACCTTTGGACGCTCATACGCTTCAACGCTCACATGTTTTTATGTTCAATCAGGTTTCAAAAAACGGCAAGCAATATTTTGGCTTCACGGTCATCGAGGTCATAATAGCTGTTGCTCTATTGTTGAGCGCAGCGGCTTTGTCGGTTCCGTTTATGTCCAGCACCCTATCGAGGAATGAACTGGATGTGGCATTACAGCGGGCTGTTGACATGCTAAACGAGGCCCGTTCATCCGCCTTCAATGGACTCGGCGGCGGTGAATTTGGGGTGCGTTTTGAGTCTGGGGCAGTGGTCTTTTTTTCCGGCGACACTTATTCAGCGGTTGATCCAGATAACGTTGATTTTATCTTGCCTGGATTTGTGAGCATTACCGACATAAGCATCAGCGGCGGCGGATCCGAGATTGTTTTCGAGAGCGTTTCCGGCGCGCCGACACAAACCGGCTCCGTCGAATTCACTGATTCTTCCGGCGAGACAAAAACCGTGTCGGTAAACACTCACGGCACGGTGAATTTGGAATAACCATGTTTGTTCACAGAAATAAAATTTCTGCACGTTTCGCTCGTTCCGGCATTTCGGTAATCGAGGTGCTTTTGGCGATAGCGATTTTTGGGGTGTTGGCCGCAAGCCTGATGATTTTGGTATGGGAGCCTTTGGTGTCTTCGAGCAGTGCGGCTCAGCGCGTGCAGGCCGTATTGTTGGCCGAAGAGGGGTTAGACGCCGCACGCTCGATTCGTAATGCGGACTGGTTGGCGCTCATTGACGGCGATCACGGAATAGATATTACCGGTGGGACTTGGGTCTTTTCTGGTACCAGCGACACGGACGGAACTTACATTCGGGTGGTCACCGTTGAGCCGGTTAGCCGAGACGTCTCTGGAGACATAACCGACACGGGCGGCACGCTGGATGCGAGAACAAAAAAAGTGACTTCGACGGTCAGCTGGGATTCGCCGTTCGGTGGCGATAAGTCGTTGTCATTCTCTACTTTTTTCACTAACTGGAACGTCATTGATTGGACGCAGGAAACTGACACGGACTTTGCCGGCGGCATCAATAACGGCACTATCGTTACCGGCTTCGGAGACGCTGCCTATATCGAACTAGGTGCCGGCGGAGGTTCTGGTACATGGGACGTTTGGACCAGCTCATCCGTCACCCACACCACAGATGGAGATTTTTCGGCCGGAACACCGACCGACGTTACCGTGACCGGTGACGGAATTGAATTGAGTTCCGGCGGAATCGGTTCATGGTCGGATTACGGTCTCGGTCCGGTAAGCGGGTCGTTGTACGGCATCGACATGGTTAGTTCATCAGACGGTTGGGTGTGCGGAGCGGGAGGGGCAATGATTTCTTGGGACGGCAGCAGTTGGTCTGGATCAGAAAGCGTGGCCGGAACTAACACATATGCCGTTGATATGGTGTCTTCGACCAATGGCCATGCCGCTGGCGAGTGGAGCCTGCTTTATTCTTACAACGGGTCTTCTTGGTCATACGAGGGTTTTGATGTCCTGCAGAATATTACGGCTATCGGCATGGTCGATGGCAGTGACGGCTGGGCGGGCAGCAGTGGCGGTCGCGTCTTGCGGTGGGACGGGGCAGATTGGAATTTCTTCACCGATATTGGCGCAGAAGAAGTCGGGGACATTTATATGCTTAGCACCAGCGACGGTTGGTTGGTTGCGCAGAACGGGCGAATTGAACGGTGGGACGGCTCCTCTTGGTCCGCATTTACTTCACCTACCTCGTCCTATCTGCGGGCAATCGACATGATTGATGCCAATGACGGCTGGGTGGTGGGTGATTCAGGCACTATTATTCGTTGGAATGGTTCCAGCTGGTCATCAGTTTCGTCTCCGACTTCTGATGACCTTTATGGCATATCGGTCGTAGCGTCAGATGACGTGTGGGCAGTGGGCGAAAGCGGCCGCATAATCCACTGGGACGGCTCTAGTTGGTCGAGTGTTTCTTCACCGACCAGCGAAAATCTTTACGACATTGCCATGGTTTCAAATGCAGACGGCTGGGCCGTTGGAGCCAACGGGACCATTTTACGATTCGAACTTTCGTACGCTTCACCGGGCATACTAGAATCATCCGTCATCAATAGCGGTAAAACCGGAACCAGCTGGAGCCAGGTTTCCTGGACCGAGTCTTTACCTGCCGGAACCGATGTTACGGTGGCGTTTCGTTCTGGTGATACGGCAACACCGGACGGTAGTTGGTCGTCTTGGGGTTCGGAGGTCACGAATGAAACCGGCAGCGCCGTCACCTCGTCCAGCTCTCAATATCTGCAATACCGTGTCACCATGACCACCAGTTCAATCGACACTCCGCGACTGGAGGACATTACGGTTACGTATGACGAAGTGACCAGTAGCGATTTGTACGGTGTTGGCGGCAGCGCGGTGGATGACGTGTGGACAGTGGGTGAGTCCGGAACCTTATTGAACTATGACGGTTCGTCCTGGTCCAGCTTCAGTTCGCCGACCGGAAACGACATAAATGCCGTGGACGTACTGGCGTTCAATGACGCTTGGGCGGCGGCGGACAGTGAGCAGTTCTTGAATTGGGACGGTTCCGCCTGGACCATAGTCAGCGATATCGGCAGCGGAACACTGAACGATATTGACTTGATTACGTCTTCGTCCGGTTGGGCAGTCGGTTCGGGCGAGGAATTCTTTGAATATGATGGCTCGTCATGGTCCGAGCTGTTCGATTTGGGCGAAGATACGCCCCAAGCCGTGTTTATGCTTTCCGCCGTCGAGGGCTGGGCAGCCGGATCAAGCGAAAAATTTTATCGGTATGATGGTTTGTCATGGGCCGATTTTTCTGATTTGGGCGGCGAAACCATTTACGACATTTACATGATTAGTTCGTCCGAGGGCTGGGCAGTCGGTTCGGGCGGCAAGTTTTACCGCTGGAACGGAACCGCCTGGTTCGAGTATGTGGACGTCGGCGGGGCTACGCTATACGGAGTGATAATGATTTCTGCGGTCGAGGGCTGGGCAGTCGGTTCGGGCGGCGCCCTGTACGAATGGGACGGCAACTCATGGTCGTCTGTCGTTTCCGGAGTGACTGAAGATCTATATGACGTGTCCATTGTTTCGACGTCGCCGACGATTGCCTGGGCGGTGGGTGCGAACGGAACTCTATTGAGTTTAACTGCCGGAGGTTCAGGAACCAGCGGCACTTACGAATCCAGTATTCTGGATACGGACAGCACCGATTCAATTTGGGAAACCATGTATTTCGATGTCGTGCTGCCCAACGATTCCACCGCTACTGTTGCCTTGCGTTCCGGCGATACGCCAACACCGGACGGTAGCTGGGCGTCATGGAGTTCAGAGATTTCAGTCACCTCTGGCACAGCGGTTCCGGTTTCCGGCGCTCGGTACCTGCAGTACCGCGTTACTCTAGAGAAAAATACCAGCCCCGATTCCCCGGAATTTCACGGCATCACCATTACCTATACGCAATGAAGCGAGCCAAACAAAATAATAATCGCGGTATCGCCTTGCTGGAATTGATTATCTATCTGGGTCTGCTTGGCTTTGTACTTTCGGCAATGGTCATGTTTTCGGTCGAGTTTGCGGCCACCCACGCCAAGTCCGCGGCACTGGCCGAATCGGCGCGCAATACCAAGTTTGCAGTGACGAGAATCGCGTATGAGGTGCGTCGGGCCGAGTCCATCGACTACGACAACTCAACTCTCGATACCAGTCCGTCTGTCCTGACGCTTGAAACTTCCAATCCGTCCACCAATCCAACCGTTATTTCAGTGGTCGAAAATCAGCTGATGATGAGTCAGGGTGGGGGAGCGGATATTCCGCTCACGCCATCGCAAGTCGAGGTGGAGGATTTTACGATTATAAACGTGGCCGACACGACTCGCAGTCGGTCGATTCGGGTTGCGCTCACGTTGGGTATTGTCGAGTCGGGCAGCTTGGAAGAGTTTTCGGGAGTAACTTCCTACATGACTACGGTGCGGGTTTGGAAAGACGATGGCTATAACACCGAGGGCACACCACCGACTCCGACACCGACCTATGGCCAGTCGGCATATCGCTTCTTTGCCAACGACGATTCCACTGATGTCGGCGCTCCGTTGGCGGCTCAAGATTCAGCCGCCGCACTTTCTTCCGATGGCAATCCGTTCCGTTTGCGTATGATGGTGGATGTTGATACCGCAACGGTGGCGACCAGCGCAGCCTCGTTCAAGCTGCAATTCGCGGAGAAGTCTGGCGCTTGCGATACCTATTTTGTTGGCGAGTCCTACGAAGACGTAACCGCGATTTCCGATATCGCCTATAACGACAACTCTCCCTCAGATGGCGTGGCGCTAAATGCCAACGCTAATGATCCGGTGCGAGCCGGCCGAACGTCCGTTGCGCAAACGTATGAGGAAGCCAATAATCTGACCAACTCGAATCAGATTTTGGCTGGTCAGACCGGATTATGGGACTTTGCGCTAATTGACAACGACGGCACGGACGAAAAAGAATATTGTTTCCGTTTGGTGCACTCCAGCGATTCTCAGCTTAATGACTATTCGGTCGTGCCGGAAATTTCCACGGCCGCTGGTTCCACCACCGATGTTTTCCGCGTCACCGAATATTACATTACCGCCGGAGAGTTTAGCGGGGACACCTATGACCTTACGCTGGACCAGGCTTTGGCTTCCAACTATTTTACGATTATTCGCGGCAGCGACGGTAGCGGCACGGGCGGCGGCAATCGTGGCCCTGATGAAAATTATGTTTCTTTGACCGCTGACCCGTTCGGAACGGGGGAACTGGTACCGTCTTCCGGTTCGGATGTACTGCAACTCACTCGCCATAATTCGGTTGACGGTTGGCAGGGAGTGGTAACGGTAGCGGAGTGCCTAGGCAACTGTTCGACTTCCGGATTTGAATTACTGGACGTGCGTCGCGTGGTACATTCCGGCACCTCTACCGGCGGCACAGAGACAGCAGGAGCCAGCTGGTCAGATATTGATCAAGTTATGCTGCTTGGCGGCTACAATGGCGCGGGCTGTGACAGTATCGAGACCGATTCAGGCAGCCATCACAGCTGTCACGTTCGTCTTTGGCCGTCAGGCAGCAACCAAATATTTTGGACCAGAAATAGTTTGGGCGGTTTGATGACCGCAACTTCTACGGTACAGGTGCTGGAGTGGGGGAGCGACTGGACGGTGCAAAGACGCACGGTGACCGGAAGCTCCGGCGGCGACGGTGCCGATCAGTTGACCGAGTATGATCGTACGGCCATCAGTTCGGTAAATCGTGA
The DNA here is from genome assembly GCA_964486995.1 of uncultured Gammaproteobacteria bacterium. GTDB lineage: Bacteria > Patescibacteriota > Patescibacteriia > SG8-24 > SG8-24 > JAHJAU01. Next base: position 25,238 of record CAZAOV010000007.1, read on the forward strand.
CGCCACTTGGGTGTGGGGCACTGGGCATACGAGCGAAAGCGGAACTGGTGACAGCGCCGAAGCGTCGCTGATTACATTGGGTGACGGAGTTAACCTGAACTCGTCCGAATCTTGGGTGTCCGTCGGTCAAGAGGTCGATTGGGCAAACAAAGAATTCGAGGTGTATGCGCTGACTCATCCGAGCTTGATGGTTGATTACCGCTTCAAGCCGGACGGAAACGAGAGTGACCTGACCTATGATCAGGCGGTTAATTCGGCTACGGCCGGCCTGCGGATGTCAGTGGCTTACAACGGGTCTGACGGTTCCGGCTCGCAGTACCCGCGGCCCATCTTCTCGACTCGGTATGCTTCCGATACATCTGTTCGTATGGAGCGCCGGCGTGTCGGCGCAGAATTCCCAGCTTGGATTCAGGGTATAGACTTTTCCAATATTATGGCTGGAGGTGGTCCGCCACCGAGTGCCACGTTGACTCAGTCGGCCTATCGTATATTCGATAACGACGATTCTACCGATGTGGGTGCACCCTTGGCAGCGCAAGATACAGCCGCCACCCTAACCGCAAATGAAAGTGAGTTTAGGCTTCGCTATTTGCTGGGTATCGACACGTTCGGGCTATCGATGTCAGGGGAGAGCCTTAAACTTCAGTACGCCACCAAGTCGGGTACGTGCGATACCGCATTTGCGGATGAAAGTTATGCTGACGTGACTGGCGCCACAGCCATTGCCTTCGCCGATAACTCGCCGTCCGATGGTGTCGCGCTGACCGAAAACGCGAACGACCCGGTGAGCGGTGGCCGAACAACGATCGCTCAAACATATGAAGAGAATAATAATCACACTAACACGACGGCTATCGCCAACGGTGAGGCCGGGTTGTGGGATTTCGCCCTGGTTGACAACGACGGATTAAACGCCGCCGACTATTGTCTGCGTGTGGTGCGTTCTGACGGCAGTCTGCTCGACACCTATTCGGTTATCCCAGAAGTCTCAACGGTCTCCGGATGCGGAGTGATTTTTAGCGACGATTTCGAAGACGGCGATGCTTCTGACTGGGTACATACTTGGGATAGCGGTGTCGATTGGAACGTGGTTGATGTCGGCGGAAACAATGTCTATGAAAACACCAGCTCAACCTACTCGCAGACCCAAGCCCCTTCATTTGGCGATGATGATTACGTTTATACGGGGCAGTTTACGATCAGCAATTATGGTATCCACGGATTTATTTTCCGTTATCAGGATGACAGTAATTTTTGGCGTCTAGTGTTTGAGTTTGGTCAGGTTCTGATTCGCGGTCAGGTGGGTGGGTCCTGGACAAATGCGGCCGGGCAGTCGGTAATCAATTGGTCTCCGACCGTCGGCACGACGTATAACATCAAGGTCAAAGCTGAAGGCAGTCAACTGGACGGAAAGTGGTGGGAAGACGGGACCGCCGAACCGGGTTCGTGGATGATTTCTGCCAATGACAGTCAGATATTGACTGGCTATGCGGGCGTGAGCAATCGTGACGGCACGCAGTTCGATAGTCTGTCCGTCACTACCTGCCTGACCGATCCGGTGACTGGGTCGGTCACCGTAATTGACCCGAACGGCAATGATTCACTTATTGCTGGTTCGAACTATGAAATCCTGTGGAGCTCGTCGGACACTTCTGGCAATGTCGATATTGAATATTCGACCGACAATTTCGTTGCCGACATTAATTCGATTGCCAACAGCACGGCAGATGACGGAAGCTACTTTTGGACCGTTCCAAGCCTGGACAGTTCAACGGTGCGCGTGCGCATCAGCGACTCGGCCGATGCTGGCGTGACCGACACAAGCGACGCGGACTTCGAGATTTCCATGCCGCCGAGCGTCACCGTAACCGACCCGAACGGCGGCGAGTCGCTCACTTCCGGTGACAGTTTTAATATCACCTGGATATCCATTAATTCCTCCGGATTCGTAGATATCGAGTATTCAACCGACAATTTTGTTACCGATATAAATACGATAGTTGCCGGAACAGCCGATGACGGAATCCATGCCTGGAACGTGCCTGCTCTGGACAGTTCCACCGTGCGCGTGCGCGTAACCGATGCGTTCTACGCCGGAATTGCAGATACGAGCGACGCGGACTTCAGCATCGCCACGCCGAGCACTGTCACGGTGACCGACCCGAACGGCGGCGAGTCGCTCACTTCCGGTGACAGCTTTAATACCACCTGGACCTCCAACAACACCTCGGGCACGGTTGATATCGAATACTCCACCGACAACTTTGTGTCCGATATCAATTCGATAGTTGTCGGAACCCTCGATGACGGTCTTTATGGCTGGACCGTTCCGAGTTTGGACAGCTCGACCGTACGCGTACGCGTTACCGACTCGGCCGATCCCGGCGTGACCGACACCAGCGACGCGGACTTCAGCATCGCCACGCCGAGCACTGTCACCGTGACCGACCCGAACGGCGGCGAGTCGTTAAACTCACAAGATTCATTCGACGTTACCTGGACCTCCAACAACACCTCGGGCACGGTTGATATCGAATACTCCACCGACAACTTTGTGTCCGATATCAATTCGATAGTTGTCGGAACCCTCGATGACGGTCTTTATGGCTGGACCGTTCCGAGTTTGGACAGCTCGACCGTACGCGTACGCGTTACCGACTCGGCCGATCCCGGCGTGACCGACACCAGCGACGCGGACTTCAGCATCTCTACACAACCTACGTTCCGGGTAACCGAATACTACGTCACCAACAGTCAATTCAATCAGCAATCATACACCCTAACGCTCGACCAGGACTTAGAATCAAATTATTTTGTTATCGTCCGCGGCAGTGACGGTGACGGCAGCGGCAATGGCCATCGTGGTCCGGACGAGAACTACGCGGCATTGGCGGCTGACCCGTTTGGTACCGGTGATTTGAGCGATTCCGGTGCGTCAAACCAGATTGATCTTACCAGGCGGGGTGACACAGATGGCTGGCAGGGGGTAGTCACCGTAGTTGAATGCTTGGGCGACTGCGACTCGTCTGGCTTCGAACTGATTGGAGTCGAAGAGGTTACACATTCTGGCAGTAGTACCGGCGGACAAGATACGTCCTCAGTTTCCTGGACCGACATCAATCAAATCATGCTGGTCGGCGGATTTTATGGCGCTGGCTGCAACACCGATGAAAGCGACCATGTAGATCATGTCAGTTGCTTCGCCAAGATTTGGCCGGGCGGAACCAATGAAATTAATTGGTCCAGAGATGTCGGCGGCAATAGTTCCCTGAGCACGGCCACCAGCACGGTCATGGTCATGGAGTGGGGGAGCGAATGGAACGTCCAGCGAGTTGATGTTGTCGGCAATAACGGCGGCAACGGCGCGGACAGCACCGGCGAATACGACACGGCCAGCATCTCACCGGTGGCTCGGGTCAACACCTGGGTTTGGGGAACCGGTCACGTGGACGATGACGGTATCGGCGATTCGGCCGAGGGGTCATTGGTTACGCTGGGCAACGGCGTGAACCAAAACGCCACCGAGTCGCAAGTAGCCGTAGGCAGTGAATACGGTGACGACAAGGACTATGTGGTATATGCGCTAACGCACCCAGGCCTAGCGGTAGATTATTTCTTCAAGACCGACGGTCAAAGAGGCGATTTAACCAATGACGCGTCGGTTGATTCGGCGCCGGCCGGCAGTCGTATGGCGTTGGCCTATAACGGCTGTAACGGCACGGGACATGCTTATCCGAGGCCGATATTCTCGGCGCGATATTTATCGGACACGTTTATCCGCATGGAGCGGCTTCGGTCCGGTCAGGCATTTCCAGCTTGGATTCAGGGCATCGACTTTAGCGAGATAAAACATTAGATATGATAATTATCAAACCAGCGCAAAATACTGATAGGGGAGCCGTCGCTTTGATTACGGTAATTGTTTTAGGCTCGTTACTGCTTATACTCGGTCTGTCCGCTTCTTACGTTGGGCAGACAGAAATAATTATCGCCGGCCAGATGGACCGGGGTCAGCATGCTCGCACTCTAGCCGCTACATGTATTGAGGAAGCGCTGCATCGTCTCAAACTAGATGATGCATATGCAGGAGGAACGATTGATATTGATTCCGATTCTTGCGCAGTTACGATTATCGGCGCCGGTTCATCACGTACTATCACCAGCACGGCCATCTCGGGGGATTTTACCAAGAACATCGAAGTCATCGCTTCCCTAAGGCAAAATGCCGATACCGATGCCTCGGCATGGAACATAGATTCGTGGACTGAGTTAGACCCGTAAATAGAAGATAAAAATGTCGTTTATCTCCCAAATCACCTGAGAGGCACAGAAGCGCAAAATAAAGACATTATAAAGCAGAGGGATGGTGGGGCGCGAGTTCACACACATAAGCTCTATCGCCTCTTTGCCCTCTGACCCTCAGGCTATTTTTTGCCAAGCTAAGCTATTACCGGTATCTACATACACACAGTTTATTTTAAATATGTTACTATAGTAGTGGCGAGCTATTTGATGCCAGTTTTTGGCACATAACGCCTTCATATTTTATGTCCGGCAAGGCAGTTGGAATTGATATATCAGATCGCTCAATTGAGATGGTTTCCATGCGGGAAAAAAGCGCTGGAACCATTGATGGTGTGACACGAGCCGAACTACCTGCGGGGATAATTTCGCGAGGTAAGATTGAGGATTACGATGAGCTGTTGAAGCGAGTCAAGAGTCTTCTAGATGATTTATTTGGTGCTCGTCGTGGCAAGATTGATGTGGGCATGGCCATGACAGAAACGATGGTCTATTCCAAAATATTCAGAATGCCGCAGGGGTTGGGCTACGATCATTATGCGAAAGCGCTGGAAATAGAGGCAATAGAGGAATTTCCGTATGACTTAACTTCGCAAGTGATTTCGAATTTTGTGCTGGTTCGGTCTGGAGAGAAAGAACGGGAATTTTTGTATGCCACCGTGGATGCGGATAAGGCTAAAGAATACGAACGCCTGCTGAACGAAGCTGGAGCTAACCCCGTTTTCTTTGAGCCTGAATCATCGGCTCTAGCCAGAGCGGCGGTGTCGCCAGAGCTATCATCGGACGCGCTTTTAGCTGATATCGGAGCGCGCACCACGATGCTGGTTGCCCTAGGAGTTAAAGGCGAGCCGGTGCTGAGTTCAGCAGTTCCTGTAGGTGGTGACATTTTGACTACAGAGATTGAGAAAAGACTCAACGTTACACTCGCGGAAGCGGAGGCAGTAAAGAGACGCAGTGGATTTGACGCCAGCGTGGATGATGGGCGCGTCATGTTGATTCTGCAGAACCCGTTCGATGAAATAGCTAAAGAGATTAAGATAACCATCAATTATTATCACGAAAAGACTGGACGCGACATTAATAAGATAGTCTTGGCTGGCGGCACGTCGCTACTGCCCAAGGTTATGGATTACATGTCATCGCGCTTTGCGGACGTAGAAGTTTCTCGAGCCGATCCGCTAAAGAGGTTTGCGGTTAAACCGAACATAAAGCTACCACCAAAATTCAAACAAGAGGCCGTCTTATATTCGACGGCAGTCGGACTGGCAGTTCGTGCGGCGGGCTCGCGCGACCGTCCCGGTCCTAACTTACTACCGTCCGCTCGCGGCCACGGTCGCAAAAGCGGAGGGTTCATAAATTTCATTCGTTCTCTATTTAAAAAGCCCCTTCGTCCTATGTCACCAACCAAAAAGTCACCAAGAAAAAAAGCTTCACCCAAGAAGTCAATTAAGAAAAAGACAGCTACCAAGAAGAAATCTTCTAAGCCCTCCTCGTCCAAGAAGGCTGCTATCGATTTTGATGCCAAAAAGGAGGAAATAAAAGAAGAGGAGGAGGTGGTTGAGACCACGGCCACGCAAGAGCCTGAAGAGGCGAAGGGCGATGCCGCGTCTGGTTTGAATGCAATCGTTGAGGCTGAAGATTCGGTCGATGCCGATGAGGGTATCGTTCCAGAACGAGATTTTGGTATGGGAGTTGGTGATATTTTGTCCGGTTCGTCAGAGAAAAAGGATGCCGACGAACAACTCGAGAGTGACGAGGCAGTAGATAAGGTTTCGATAGAATCGATTCTGCAGGGTCGGTCTAGTGGGGGAGCTGATGGCGTCTATGAGGACGATGAATATGGAACCGTTGAAGAGGATCCACACCCGAAAAAGAGAAAGATTCGCTGGAGCGTAGCGATTCCGTTGGTGGTGTTCGTACTGGCCATCTTACTGGTCGCGGAAGGGGCTGGTTTGTTCGGTCGGGGCGGTTCGTCAAAGCTGTTCTCTGCAATTACGCCTTTCTTCGGAGGAGATGGAGGAAAGGAGCAAACGACTGAACCGGCTGAAACCGGACCGGTCGTTCCTTCGTTAATTTCCATGAACGTATTAATTTCCTCGGTCGAGGATGAGGAAGAAGTAGCAGTTTCGGTCGTTCCTTCGCGTATCATCGAAACTGATGTGACCGCAACTGATTCTTTCCAGGCTACCGGCGAGGCTCCGGCTGAAGAGGCGCGTGCTGTGGGCACGATAACTGTGGTCAACGAAACATCGAACGACTATCGCTTCGTCGCGACCACGCGCTTTTTGTCCACGGACGGCATATTGTTCCGCCTCAAGGAAGAGTCAGATATTCCGGCCAACAGCACGGCCGATGTTGAGGTGTATGCGGATGAAGTTGGTGCTTCCGGTGACATTGGTCCGTCCAGGTTCACTATTCCAGGTTTGGGCGGAGATTTGGAGCAGTACGTCTATGGACGAAGTCGAACCGCCATGACCGGTGGTAGCGGCACCGTGGCTGCAGTTAAGGAAGACGATATTGAAACCGCCCGCGCTACGCTGTTAGACCGTTTGTTTGATGAAGCGCGCGAAAATTTTAGGTCCATGATTTCGGCTGGGGAAATAGTACTTGATGATCTGATTACCTCTAATGAGTTGGACTCCACCCTGCCGGATATCGGGCAGGAAGGTACTGCGTTCGACGTGGCGCTCACAGTTCAGTTCAGCACCCTAGTGGTGCCAGAAGCGGATTTGCTGGCAAAACTAGGCGAGAAGCTTCTCGAAGAATTGCCAGAAAATGTAGTGCCGACCGACTATGAGCTGGGTGCGATGCTGTACACCGTCGAGGCATTCGACACTACCAGCGGTCGAGCAGAAATTCGCGCAGAAGCACCGGTCCAACGCATTCAATAAAACATAGATTATTAACTATCCATTAAGCAATTAATCGGGCATATAATTGTCCTGATGCTATAAATTAAACAGTAAATATGAAGCGCAATAACAAAGGTTTTACCCTAGTCGAGCTCCTAATCGTCATCGGCATCATCGGTTTTCTGGCCGCAGCCATCTTGGTGGCGGTCGACCCGGTCAAGCGTATCCAGGACTCACGCAACTCCCAGCGCTGGTCAGAGGTCAACTCAATCCTGAACGCGGTGCTGAAGAAGCAGGTTGATGATCGGGCTCTGTATAACGGCGACTCAGCGGCACCCATCATCACCAGTGCCGACTATGCTCAGGTCATTGTCGAGGATGCAACCGATATAGTTTGTAATGTCGAGAGTACTCGACCCGGTTGCGATACAGCTTTGGATGTAAGCGCGGCGGACGCCGACTGCGTGGCGCAGCTTTTCGAAAATACTTCTCCGGGCACAGAACATCTTAATCCGACCTACTTGGCTGAAATGCCAACCGATCCCGGTGATGCCACCTGTCTGGATAGCGGAGACTGCACAGCGTTTGGTGACATTGTCATTGGTGATTCGAATAGCGGTTATTATATCAAGCGAAGCACCGGCAACCGAATCGAGATTGGCGCATGTCAGCCGGAGCAGGGCGCTACCATCAGCGTCAAGCGATAGCAATCAAATAGCGTGAATAAAAAAATCCCGCTCCGTCTGAGCGGGATTTTTGTTTACTTATGGTGTCGGACTGAAATAGATGCTAAAATATGAATACACCATAAAGAAATCTCTCTAAACAAGATTTAAATATGAAGCGCAATAACAAAGGTTTTACCCTAGTCGAGCTCCTAATCGTCATCGGCATCATCGGTTTTCTGGCCGCAGCCATCTTGGTGGCGGTCGACCCGGTCAAGCGTATCCAGGACTCACGCAACTCCCAGCGCTGGTCAGAGGTCAACTCAATCCTGAACGCGGTGCTGAAGAAGCAGGTTGATGATCGGGCTCTGTATAATGGTGATACCGATGTCGCACCTGGCGATGGAGCCCAAATCATTACTCACGCCTCTAATGTGCAAGTCATCGTTTCGGACGTGACAGGTATAAGCTGTGACGCACCAGCAAATCGACCAGGCTGCAATCAGACAATGGATACCACGGCGGGAAGGAATTGCGTTGCTAAACTCTTTGATCCGGACACGGCCGATCAAGATGATGAGCATTTGAATCCGAACTATATGGCCGAGATGCCGCTCGATCCGGCCGAAAATGCCTGCGCCAGCGGCTGTACAACTCTTGGTAACTTAGCTATCGGAGATACCAACAGCGGCTACTACATTCACCGTACCACCGGCAACCGAATCGAGATTGGCGCCTGTCAGCCGGAGCAGTCGGCAACCATATCCGTGAAGCGCTAAGGCTGAACATCAAGCGGTAAACAAACCCCGCCCTCACTGGGCGGGGTTTTGTCTCGTTTAAAAACTGTCAGACTTGTTTTAAGGCGGACGCGGAGCCGTCCCTTAAAACAAGTCTGACAGTTTTTCGGGCGTCTCTTTGCAGGCGTGCGCTTATTCCTCCCCCCTCAAGTCATCGCGCTCTTCCTGCAGTTGATTCAACCAAAATTCGTATTGTATGCCGACCTGATCTTGTCGCGCACGCAGTTCTTCAAATTCTTTGCGCAGCTGGACTTGTTCATCCAAAATCAGCCATGACCATCTCGCCACGCCGATTGAAATTGTTATGCTTATAACGGCGACTACTATCGCAATCATCGCAGAGTTAGAAAAACTTACTCGGTATTCATCATTATTTTTGTCGAATGGCCACATAGAAGTATTCAGTTATTTTCATAATCAAGTTTATTGGGAGAGAGCAGTTTTGGCAATGACGCCGTTGGTATCTGGACAAGGCCTGTCTTTACCGTATGGATAATCTGTAGTAACCTGCCCCATATAACGAAGCAAGATTATGTCTGACAAAAAAGTAAATATCGCCAAGCGGTCGGAGGATTATTCCCGATGGTATCTAGACGTGGTTCGGGAGGCTGACTTGGCGGAGCATTCCGCCGTTAAGGGTTGTATGATCATCAGACCGCATGGATATGCGCTTTGGGAGAATATGCAGGCGGTTTTGGATCGTCGTTTTAAGGAAACCGGTCATCAAAACGCATACTTTCCATTGTTTGTTCCGAAATCATTCCTGAGCCGAGAAGCATCACACGTGGAAGGTTTCGCCAAAGAGTGCGCCGTGGTTACCCATCATCGCCTGATTGATAATCCGGACGGTGAGGGTGTAGTAGTTGATCCAAAATCCAAGCTAGAAGAAGAAGTCATAGTGCGCCCCACTTCGGAGACCATCATGTATGATGCCTATTCTCGTTGGGTGAATTCGTGGCGTGACCTGCCCATTCTGATTAATCAATGGGCCAATGTGGTGCGGTGGGAGTTGCGAACTAGGCTGTTTCTACGCACGACAGAGTTTTTGTGGCAGGAGGGACATACGGCTCACGCCACACATGACGAAGCCACCGAAGAAGCGTTGAAGATGCTTGATATCTATCGTGAATTTGCCGAAGAGTGGATGGCCATGCCGGTCATCACAGGCAGTAAACCAGAACACGATAAGTTTCCCGGTGCTGTGGTTACGTATTGCATTGAGGCTATGATGCAAGACAGGAAAGCGTTGCAGGCCGGCACATCGCATGATTTAGGACAGAACTTTGCCAAGGCGTTTGACGTGAAGTTCACCGACCAAGATGGCGAGGAGAAATTCGTTTGGCAAACTAGTTGGGGGGTCAGCACGCGCCTAATTGGCGGTTTGATTATGGCGCACAGTGACGATAAGGGTCTGCTTCTGCCGCCGAAACTTGCACCGATTAAAATAGTGATTGTACCGATTGGTAAGGATGAGGAAATGAAGCCGGTCATGGATGTGGTCAATAAGATTAGTGCTCAATTGAACGAAAAGATTCAAGGCATAAAAGTTGACGATCGTGACAACTACGGTCCTGGTTTCAAGTTTACTGAATGGGAACGTAAGGGCGTGCCGGTACGTATTGAAATCGGTCCAAAGGATGTGGAGAAGGGGACGGCGGTTTTCGTGCGACGTGACACAGGTGAAAAAAGTTTTGTGAATCTGGATAAAATCATCGCAACGGCAGAAATAATGCTGTCCGACATACAGTCCGACATGTTGGAACGTTCCCGCGAGTTCTTGTCAGACAATAGTCGTGATATTGACACCTATGACAAGTTCAAGGATTTTTTCTCCGGTGATGGCGGTTTCGCGCGCAGTCACTGGTGTGGTCGGGCTGAGTGCGACAAAAAAGCCCAGCAAGATACTAAGGCCAGCATCCGTTGTATTCCGTTCGACCAAAAAAAGGAGTCCGGAAAGTGCGTGGTATGCGGCGGCGAGTCCGAAGGTCGAGTAGTGTTTGCGAAGGCCTACTAAGAGGATACAAAAAACCGTCCCAAGAGGGTCGGTTTTTGAATATTTAAGCGTATGATTCTAGACATTCATCGATTTCTCTGCGCAGTTCAGGGGAATCAAGTCTTGTGTCTAGCACCGCCTCTTTGATTCGCCAGTCGCGTTGAATCTGCGAGTGGCAATACAGCAATATCATGTCGATAACGTCTTGCCGTCGAATGGTGGGTGAGCGGGCGATGATTTGTCGCAGTGTTTCTTGTTTTAGTACATGGCCGGTTCGCCGCAGATGCGTCTGGTGGCTGAGCATTTCGGAGAGCGCGAATAGTTCACGATAGCTGAAATATTCATTTTTCATTCGCCGCTTCAGTTCGGTCAGCGACATATGGTGTTGTTCGACCAACGCCAGATACGCGATTGCCAAATTGCTAATTATTGGCAGAAACAGCCGAATCATTCGGTTCGGCCAAGAGCGAACATGTGGAGGTGAATTTTTCGGCGGAATAAGCGGACGGACTTGGTTGACGTCCAGTTTGTCCTTGTCGGATAGCGGTTGAATGTACAAGTAATCCTCCTTGAAAGAACACCGACCATACTAGCGGAATTTTAATTTGCAATCAAGGGGTATTTAAGATGAAAAACTGTCAGACTTGTGAAATAACAATCCAACCAAAAAGCCGAGCGGGCAAACTCGGCTATTTTCAGCTCAATTACGCTTTACCTTTCAGTGCATCCTTCAATGCCTTACCAGCCTTGAACTTTGGAACAGTAACTGGCGGAATTTGGATTTTTTCGCTCGGATTTTGCGGGTTCACACCCATGCGGCCTGCGCGTTGCTTCGCGGAAAAAGCGCCGAAACCGGCAATGGTGACTTCGCCGCCTGCGACCAATGTTTCGGTGACGGTCTTGGTGAAGGCCTCGATGACTTCCTCAGCTTGCTTTTTGGAGATACCGACTTTCTCGGCGAGCACACTTACGAGCTCAGCTTTATTCATTTTCATGTATATAGTTCTTTAAATTGTAACTTGTTTAGTTAAATGTTCGATCGCACTGCATTTTCCGTTTGAATCGATCTCGAGTATTAGCGCATTCACCACCGCCTCTCCAGACGTGGGCAACTCGTGCCGCACGGGAAGCTGGCTCATGAAATGACGCAATATAGGCTCACGATCAACGCCGATTACTCCATCGCTGAATCCACACATTCCAACATCCGTGATGTAGCCGGTGCCGTCGGGAAGAATACAGTCGTCGCGGGTAGCGACGTGGGTATGCGTTCCCCAAACGGCGGACGCCCGACCGTCAGCGTGCCAGCCGAAAGCTATTTTTTCGGATGTGGCTTCACCGTGGAAATCCACCAGGATAACTGATGGGTTGCGATGCATGTTTTCCGCGAGGATTTTATCGAACAGACGGAATGGGTCTTCAGTGTGGATATCACTGAACACCCGTCCCAAAAAGTTTACCACAAGGACTGATTTTGCGCCAACGGTAAGCAATTTATAGCCCTCACCAGGAACACTTTTTGGGTAGTTGGCCGGTCGAATAATAATGTCGCGATATTTGGCGTCTGACAAAATTTCGTAGACCTCTTTGCGTCGCCAGATATGGTTGCCCGAGGTGAAGAATTCGATGCCCGCCTCGACCATCTCGTCGATGGTGCGTGCGGAAACGCCTTTGCCTTGTGCTAGATTTTCGCAATTGCCAATTATTAAATCCGGCGAATGCTCAGAACGAAAGTCGGGAAGCGTCGCTTTGACTGCTTCCCGACCGATTCGTCCTACTATGTCTGCAAAAAATAGGATTTTCATCACGTAGTTATAAGTGTGCCGTCTGCGTAGAGAATGACTGCAGATTTTGTCCTGGTCTCTCGCTTCAAGCGGTCGTTTGGTGATGTGTGGAGGTAGTGGTAAGCCTCGTGATTACAGTGTTTATCTGGCGTATTCAACCACTCGAGTTTCGCGAATCACGTTCACCTTAACCTCACCCGGATACGTCAGCTCGGATTCAATCTTAGCGGCGATGTCCTTGGCCAAGCGATATGCGGCAAAGTCATCCACTGCTTTCGGTTCAACAAACACGCGAACCTCGCGACCGGCTTGAATGGCGTAGCTCTTCTCGACACCCGGAAAAGCAGATGCGGTTTTTTCGAGCTCTTCTAATCGCTGGATATAGTGTTCGTAAGTAGTTTTTCGAGCGCCCGGACGAGCACCGGAAATCGCATCGGCGGTCTTAACCAGAATGGCTTCCAGAGTATTAGGATTATCCTCGTGATGACCAAGCGACTGATAACAAAGTTCTTCCGGAAGATTGAATTTCTTCATGATGTTATATCCGATCTCTGGATGCGCACCTTGAACATCGTGATCAACCGCCTTACCGATATCGTGCAAGACACCGCCGCGCTTGCAAATCGTTACGTCAGCACCTATTTCTTGCGCGAGCAGGGTGGCAATTTGTGCGACTTCTATCGAGTGCCGCAACACGTTTTGGCCATAGCTGGTGCGGTACTTTAGGCGCCCCAGAATCTGTATGAGCTTCGGATCAAACGCCGTCAGCGGGATGCCCAGTTCGTACAGAGCATCCTCACCGGCCTTCTTTATGTCTTTGGCCAGATGTTTCTTGGCGTGCTCTACGGCATCTTCAATCTTAGTTGGATGAATGCGGCCGTCTTCAATCAGTCGCTCCAGCGCGAGCTTGGCAACTTGGCGTCGAATCGGCGAAAAGCCGGAAACCGTAATAGATTCAGGAGTATCATCGACGATAATTTCCGTACCGGTTAGATTCTCCAAAGCCTTAATATTACGACCCTCCTTACCGATGATGCGGCCCTTCATGTCATCGTTCGGGAGCACTACGCTTGTAGTGGTGGTATCAACGCAGTGCGATGACGCTACGCGCTGAATCACCATGGACAGCATATGCCGCGCTTTTTCTTCCAGTTCATCATTGTGGGTGCGCGACAATTTGTGCATGCGGCTGACGAACGATTCACTCATTATGTTTTCGGCGTTCTTCAGCACCACGCTCTTGGCTTCTTCCAAGGACAGTCCGGCGATTTGTTCCAGCTTGGCGATTTGCTCTTCACGCTTCCGGATCAGGTCCTTTTTGATTTCTTCAATTTTTTCGTTCTTGGAGAATAGTTCATCCTGCCGCTTCTGCAGTTCGCCCATGCGGCGTTGATAATCGTTTTCGCCCTTCTCCAGTTTGGCTTGAATCGTCCGTAATTCCTTACGGCGATTTTCGTCTTCGCGCTTCGATTCCTCGATTAGCTTTAGGGCCTTTTCTTTGCCCTCGATGACTTTTTGCTGGTGTTTGGTTTCAGCATCTTTAATTATTTTCTCTGCTTGCGCCTCGGCGGAATCAACCTGTCCGAGCGCAATTTTTTTGCGGAGCACATAGCCGATGCCTGCACCGATGGCTAGGCCGACTGCACCTCCGTATAGCGCTACTAGTAACCACATAAAAACCTCGTCAAACCTACGAGGTCGGATTCTATGCGAACTGGTTTTTACAGCAAAATGTCGACGCAGAGCGTCGTCTTAGCGCATCAAATCTGAATTTGCGCTTAATAGCATCGTTTTTTCAGTCGCCTACAGCGACCGTTGCTAGTTGAGACCGACCTTAGTCGGTGCTCGGCTGTTTATACCAAATGGCCATCAAAGAGTGACTCGAGTCCGATCTTCCGAATACCAGTATTGTTCAGTAATTATCCCCGGTCTTGAAGTCATCTGCCTTGCCGTCGGCCGTCGCACTAAATCCCACCCGTAGGCGGTTATTGATTCGTGGCTTTAGAATATCACATTCATTCGCAGTTGGCAAGATATATATATGTATATGCAGGGCGGTTTGGTAATATTTTGGCGCGGAAGTTTGGGAGACGCATTAATGTGCCCCACTAATCGGACGTTCTGAATATATGAAAAGCGGTAGTTTCAGGAATTTCTATGTCAGATTGTCGGTCCAATTGTTTGAATCCAAATCGTCCAGCGATACCGCATTCTTCACCCTTAAATCACCGATTTTAGTCCGGCGTAATTCGGTCAGGTAAGCTCCGCAACCCAAAGCATGACCGATATCATGCGCCAGCGTGCGGACGTATGTGCCCGAGCCGCAATGCACTTTAAATTGAGCGCGGGAAACCCGGTTTTCTTGAGGCCAGGTTTCCATCAGCTCCAGAGAGTGAATCGAAATTAGCACGGGCTCGCGCTCTACCTCTTCACCCTTTCGCGCCAACTCGTATAATTTCTTGCCTTTGATTTTTTTAGCTGAATACATCGGCGGCACCTGCTTAATCTGTCCGACAAAAGCCTTCATTGCTTTGGCCAGTTGTTCGCGAGAAGGCAGGGTAACATCCGGCATCTCGGTAATTACCCCGTCCTTGTCTTGAGAATCCGATACCGCGCCAAGTCGCATCATCGCCTCATATTCTTTATCTTTACCGATAAATTCACCCAGCTGCTTAGTCGCATTACGCCCCACCGCAACCACCAGAAGACCCGTAGCGAACGGATCCAGGGTCCCGCCATGCCCGACTTTCCGAATGCCGGTCGCGCGCCGCACCGCATCCACCACGTCATGTGAAGTGATGCCAGCAGGCTTATCGATTAACAGAAAACCAGACTCCATAATAATTAACTGCTCATCTTCAATTAGTTGTCTGAGCCTAAGCATACCCTAAAGTAACTGTCACTATCCACTATAATGTCGTGTTTTAGCTAAAAGCAATGGCAAAGACTGCCTGACTCCGCTCCGCATAGACATTCTTTGCGTGGGTTATGTATTGACGTGCTTGCCGAGCCTTGGGGCGCGCGGTGGTTCGGACACGCTGAACGCCGCTATTCGCTTGACTGCTTATTATCGAGTTGATAATTTATCTCCTCGGCAGAATTTAGGGGAAGCAAATGGCACAATGCAAAACCTGCTGCAATAAAGGCTATATCGGACTTAAGGCACATGAGTGCTTAGGTGGGATGCCGTCGAATGATCGACCGTGTCCGGATTGCTCGGGCTCCGCGTGCGGTGATGCCTCGGACAAATACCGACTGGTGAAGCTGGGGGGCTATAGGACATCAATCGATCTGCGCACACAGCTCAACCGTGCACATTGCAAAATGAATTTTATGGCTCAGGACGTGTTAGGCAACAATGTTACGGTTGATATAGCTCCGCGCATCATAGATGTTCATCTGAATTTTCTTTCGTTGGCTGACCTCGGCATGTCCGGTAACTGTAAATACAACAATATCAATGATGTGATATTGGCCGGACGCGAAAAGGGATCGCGATTTTTGCCACATGAAGTGGTGCCGCAGTTTCGGCTGAAGCATCGCCAACCTATCCCGTGGCGCTGGCTCATTTTCGGCACCCCGACGTTTAGATATAATGGGAATCTCTGCGTGTTCATCATCACGAACAATGCCGAGGGGTACTCCCTGCGGGTGGTACAAGCTAGCTCGTTCTTGCTGAGTCGATATTCGCCGAACAACCATTCACCGAACGAGGTGATGACGGCATGGCGAAATTAAAGCACTAAAACCGCACCCTAGATGTGCGGTTTTTATATTTCTGGAAACTCCATGGGCTACAGCTGAATCCATGAAGGAGATTATTTAATTCGGTCGCATTGACAGCGGTATAATTTTAGTATAAATTAACGAGTTATCCGTTTGTCCTTTTTTTGAGGTGGAGAGTGAAATGTCTGCATGTGAAAGATGTTGTGGTAAGGGCTATATTGGACTGAAGCGGCATGAGACCGTCTTTGGTCCCCCGACCGACCGGCCATGTCCGGATTGCTCCGGAATCGCTAGCAGTCAAGCGGAGTCATGGTTCCCTCGCTGGAAAACGGTCATAATGTTTCGGCGATGCGATACCGAACTGCTGTACGATGATCTGGTGCGGTTGACCGGTTGCTACGTTTCGCCCAACGCACGGCGGTGGCTGCAGTCGTTGTCGTTAACGCCCTATATGAATTCGATAAATGCGGTTCGGGTGACATCGGCTGAGCTCGGTTTTAACACCCGCTTCGTCACCACCGAAATGATTTACGACCGTGCCCGAGAGCTGGGGCTGGAGCTGTGCGATGGAGACCTGGCGGCCGAACTGCGGCTCGACTATGATGACCAGCCCACCGGAGAAACACTGCTGATTGCCATGACACCGATGGTTTTGCTCGCTACCGATTCGTTCGTTCTGGCTCTGCGAAACCATTCGGGCGAGCTGCAGCTAAGCTCCGACACGTGTTCGATGTCGTCCGTCTGGACACTCGATACGGAATGGGTGTTCGTGAAGCCTGGGAATAAGTAACAGTTAATGCTCGCGTAGTTACGCGAGCTTTTTCATTCCCCGAAAATTGACGTTTTAACGCGCATGCGCTATCATCCGCAGTGCTATGAATATTACCGAGTTAGCTAGAAGAGTCCGCACCAACCCAGACGAGTTGAGGGAAAAACTCCCCCAGCTCGGCTTTGATATTGGCGCTAAGGCAATCAAGGTGGACGATCGGTTGGTCGGTAAGATCATCTACAAGTGGAACGAGATGAAAAAGCTCGAGCGCTTGAATGCCAAGTATCGCAAAGAGGAGAAGATTAAGGCTGAGGCGGTGGAGAAGGTTAAGGAGGTGTCTTTGCCGTCTGCGATTACAGTGCGGGATTTCGCCACTAGGCTGGGTCTGCCGGTGAATATCGTGATTCAGGAGTTGATGAAAAACGGCATTCTGGCATCGCTCAATCAGCAGATTGATTTTGATACGGCCATGATTTTGGCTGAGGATTTAGGATACAACGTGATGCGAGAGGATACAGAGGTTGAAGAAGGTAAGATGACCGCGGAAGAAATGAAAGAACTGCTTAGCGAGGAAGATGAGGGTAAGTTGGAGCCGCGTCCGCCTGTGGTTGTGGTGATGGGTCATGTTGATCACGGTAAGACTGCGCTTCTGGACGCGATTCGTCGAACTAATGTTATTGAAGGCGAGGCCGGTGGTATCACACAGCATGTCGGTGCCTATCAGGCGGAACGCATGGGGCGGCAGATTACGTGTATCGATACTCCGGGACATGAAGCATTTACCGTCATGCGTTCGCGCGGTGCTCGTGTGGCTGATATCGCGATATTAGTCGTGGCGGCGGACGACGGCGTGCAGCCGCAGACCGACGAGGTGATTGAAATTATTCGTGCAGCCAAACTGCCATTTATCGTGGCGGTCAATAAGATAGACAAACCAGAGGCCGACGTACAGAAAACTTTGACTCAACTGTCCGAGCGCAAGATTATTCCAGAGGCTTGGGGTGGAGATGTTGTAGTGGCGGAGATTTCAGCCAAGCACAATCAGGGCATTGATGAGTTGCTGGAAATGGTATTGCTGGTGGCTGACATGAATAAAGACAAGATTTCCGCCAATCCCAACCGTAACGCCATAGGTACGGTAATCGAATCGCATGTCGATAAGGGCGAAGGTCCGGTAGCGACTGTTTTGGTACAGTCCGGCACGCTCAAGACCAACCAGAAGCTCTGCATGAACAACGAAATGTACGGCAGTGTGCGTGCCATGAAGAACTGGAAGGGTGAAGCGGTTAAAGAGGCCCCTCCTGGAACTCCAGTTAGGATTCTCGGTTTTAAAGTCGCTCCATCGGTTGGTGACATAGTTCAGGTTCCGAGCAGGAGCTGTGACATAAAGAAGGTCAAGAAACAATATGCCATGGAACGTCGCGGTACGGTATCGCAGAGTTCGGGCACAGAGGAAGAGGAAGTTGAAGGCATCAAGAAGCTCAATGTCGTGCTCCGTGCCGATGTGTTGGGCTCACTCGAAGCTATCGCCGGTTCGCTCGAAAAGATGCGCACTCCGGAAGTGATGGTTGAGATTGTCTCGCGTGGTTTAGGAAACGTAACCGAATCTGATGTCGTGCAGGCTGAAGCGACCGATGCGGTGGTACTGGCATTTAACGTTCATCCGACAAAAGAAGCCAATGCATCGGCACGGGACAAAAACGTGGAAGTCGTGGAAGAGAAAGTCATTTACCACATGTTTGATAACATCAAGGAGCGGTTGCAGGCAATGTTTCCGCCCGAAATTATTCGCACTGATGTTGGTAAGGCCGATATTTTGAAGGTTTTTCGCGCAGATAAAGCCGGTCAGATTGTTGGCGCGCGCATAACAGAGGGGTACGTCAACGTTGGCATAAATGTGGTATTATACCGAGGCGAGCAGCCAATTGATGAGGGTAAGGTAGTCATGCTGCAATCTGGCAAAAACGAAGTAAAAGAGTGCAAGCAAGGACAGGAGTTCGGTATCAAGATTACGTGCAAGACCACTGTTTTGGCCGGCGACCGCATGGAGTTCTTTACGGAGGAAAGGAAAGAAAGAAAGCTGCGACTGCCGAGTTAATCATATTCAGTTCCACGCCATCCGGCGCGGGTCGCGGCAGCATATCAAGGGGAGGGGAGACAAGAGTCTATCTGCAACCCAAAATTTATTGGAAGATTTATTTTTTGTTTGATATCGCCTTATCTGTTGTCGGGGCAGATTGCCACCCCTTTCGACAGTTTCAGCAATTTCACATAAATAGAGCTTTTCTGATAAATGTTGGGTCACAAACGGACTCTTAGTAAGTGGTAAGACCACGGTTTCAGGATTCGTTAGGATCGCGAAGTCCGGCTTTATCACTTTTTGTATCGCTAAATATATGGCTATCACATTCACCGCCGAAAATTTTAAAAAAGAGGTTCTTGAATCTGAAGGTCCGGTCTTGGTCGATTTTTGGGCACCGTGGTGTGGTCCGTGCCGAATGATGAGTCCGATTATCGATGAGCTCGCAGAGGAATTCAAGGATAGGGGTGTGACAATCGGTAAGCTTAACGTGGACGAGGGTCAAGCCGTGGCTTCTCAGTTCGACATAATGAGCATTCCTACTTTAATCCTGTTTAATAACGGCGCTGCCGTTGAACAGATGGTCGGCATGCAGTCCAAGGATGCCCTAAAAGCCAAGCTTACAAAACTTATAGAAGCTTAGTCATATGCGAAAGGTAATCATTATTGGCTCAGGTTGCGCCGGGTATCCAGCGGCCATTTATACTGCCCGAGCTGGTCTTGAGCCTCTGGTATTGACCGGTGAAAGAATTGGCGGCTGGTTGGCCACATCCAATGAAGTCGAAAATTACCCCGGCTTTCCAGAAGATAACATAGACGGCCCGACCATCATGGAAAAAATGAAGGAGCAGGCCGAAAAGTTTGGTGCCGAGGTGCGAATTGACCGAGTTGCCGAGGTGGACTTGTCGTCCCGGCCGTTTAAAATTACGGTCGGTGATGAGGTGCTGGAAACAGAATCCCTTATAGTCTCTACCGGCACGTCAGCCCGCCGCTTGGGTGTTTCGGGTGAGGACCGGCTTTGGTCCAGGGGTGTGCATGTCTGCGCCACCTGCGATGCGCCTTTTTACCGGGATAAGGATATTGTGGTTGTTGGCGGAGGTGATACGGCCATGGAGGAGGCCCTATTCCTGTCAAAGTTCGCCCGAAGGATTCGTATTTTGGCGCGCAATAATGAAGGAGGGCTGAAAGCGTCTAAACCTTTATTGGATCGGGCAATCAAAGAAGAAAAAATTGATATTCTCTACAATACAGAAGTGACTGAAATTCTAGGCGAGAACAAGATTTCCGGTATAAAATTGATTAACAATAAGACAAATGAGGAACGGGAAGAAAAGATTGAAGGTCTTTTTTTGGCGGCTGGTCACATACCGAATACCGATATTTTCAAAGGCAAGCTCGATTTGAATGAGCAGGGATATATTTTAACCGAGCCGGACTCTACCAAAACTAGCGTGGAGGGTGTATTTGCTGCCGGTGACGTGATGGACTGGCGATATCGACAAGCCGTAACCGCCGCTGGGTTTGGCTGTATGGCGGCACTAGAGGCGCAACGATATTTAGAAGAAAAAGAATAGACAAGGCAAAAATATAAAAAACAGGCATACCGTTCCGGCATTATCATTTGATTATTACGCCCCTAATGCGGGGCGTTTTAAGTTGCAGTCGCGGCGGAAAGGTGTAATGTTTAGAAACTACAGAATTAATCGATATCTTATGTCAGTTTTTCAAAACGCATTGAAGCAGTTAGAGGTGGCAGCCGCAGTGGCGGCGCCGGATGGGGCGACCGTGGAGGCGTTGCGTCAACCCAAGAGATTGTTCGAGGTGTCGTTTCCGGTTCGTATGGACGATGGTTCGACGCGTATTTTTACCGGGTATCGCGTGCAACATGATGATTCGCGCGGGCCGTTTAAGGGAGGGATCCGTTTTCATTCGCAGACCGATCTCGACGAAGTGAAAGCTCTCGCATTCTGGATGGCGATTAAATGCGCGGTGGTTGGTGTGCCATTTGGCGGGGCAAAAGGCGGTGTAACCGTTGACCCGAAGCATCTTTCGGAAGGGGAGTTGGAGCGGTTGTCGCGTGGGTACTTCCGAGCAATTGCGCCGTTCATTGGGCTGGACGTGGATGTACCGGCACCGGACGTAAACACTAATCCGAAGACCATGGCGTGGTTCATGGATGAATATGCACGATTTGTCGGGAAGCAGGTGCCGGGTATTGTGACCGGCAAGCCACTTGCAGTCGGTGGTTCGCGCGGGCGCATGTCTGCGACCGGCCAGGGCGGCCTGTTCGTTCTGGATGAACACTTGAAGAAAGAGGATCGCAAGGCGGCGACCACCTCGGTGACCATTCAGGGATTCGGCAACGCCGGTCAGCACTTCGCGCGGCTCGCGTCTGAGAGGGGATACAAGATAGTGGCGGTATCTGATTCGCGGGGGGCGATAGTGAACACCGACGGGCTCGACGTGCAGGCGCTTATCGAACACAAGCATAAGAGCGGTGGTGTGGCTGGTTTCGCCGGCGGTCAGCAGGCCGAACCGGCGCGAATTCTGGAGACCGAGTGCGACGTGATTGTACCGGCTGCGCTCGAGAATCAGCTCACCGTTGATAACGCCTCGAAGATTCAGGCGACCATTGTGCTGGAGCTCGCCAACGGTCCGACCACGCCGGAAGCGGATACGATTTTCGCCGAGCGCGGTGTGGTGGTGATTCCGGACGTGCTGGCGAACGCCGGCGGTGTGGCGGTGTCGTATTTCGAGTGGGTGCAGAATCGCGAAGGTCATTATTGGTCCTACGGTGACGTGCATGCACAGTTGGAGAAGCGTATGACCGAGGCATATGCCGATGTGCGTGGTGAGGTAGATGCACTTGGTGTCACTTTGCGCCAAGCAGCGTTTATAATGGCGATCAGACGGATTGCTGAGGCCAAGGAAGCACGGGGTTGGCAATAGGGAAATTAAAAAGACCTTCTGATGGGGGTCTTTTTTTTGTTTGGTTGTGTTTGTTAGCACTGCCTGTCTGTACTTGAGAAAGTACAGACAGGCAGTGCGAAACTTGTTGTTTTATTCCGAAGACGTTAGTTGTCAAGGTTAAATAATAAAAATACACCAGCATTACGCTAGTGTTTTTTTGTTACGCGTTGATTTCGGCTTTCAGACCGGCTTCGGTCATTAGACGATGCAGCTCGATGGACGCATCTGTGACAGATTTCTCCTGGTTTTGTCGCCGCATTTCTGGGTTGGTGACGACCAGAAAATGCGAATCGACACCAGCTTTCCAGAGGAAACACAGAGTGTGCCAGCACTGCTCGTCGGAGAAAGTGACGGTGGCGAAACTACCTGGCCCGAATTTTACCTCGTAGTTCTTGTGGTTCGTTCCGAAGCCCTCGCACTGAATTCGCAGCGTGTCCCCGGTTGCTTCAGCCGCAATGATTTCGCATTGCCAGCGAGGCATATCCATGAACATCCGCTGAACGGTCCAGCCCTTGTTTCGGAGCAGGGCTGCGAGTTCCATCGCCAGATCCGCCTCTAGTTCATGTGTGATTTCTCTGGGCATGATTATCTCCTGTGGTTGTAGTCGTGTCGCCCAAATGATTTGCTAGATTAGCATGCCAGCACAGACGAGTCAAGCATGGCAAATGTGGCGGAAACTCGAGGGGCAGGCTCTGCAGTCATACTTATATTTAGCCGCAATGAAGACAAAAAGACCTCAATAAATTGAGGTCTGGCTTGCTTCCGGTATGCGGGGGCGATGCGTCATCATCTAGACCGTCGGGTACGACGGCGTGGCGGGGGGTTCCAGGTATAGCGCGGATGCGGACTAAGTGGCATCACCACACCGAATCGGCTCATTAACAGCCATTCATGCTTGTCGATGCCGAGCGGAGCGGCGGCGATTCGCGCCTCCAGTCGGAATCCAGCGCCCAGTTCCACATCCAAACCCAAGGTAAAGAAAACCGTCCGTATCGTGAGGTCGTATTCAGAACTGGGCATAGCATCGGCGAGCCGGAGCAAAGCTTCAATGCCCGGATCGGTAATTCCGATATGCAGTGCGCGTGGCAGGTGCACGTAGCGAAGCGACATCAACGGTCTCCAGCGACCCAACAACCCGCGTAACGTGAGACCAACATCGACACGATGCCACTCGTCCGTTAGGTTAACCGCCGCATTGGCCTCGTCGAGGGGAATGCCGATATCAGCCGCAATACCGTCAAATTGGAGCGAGGCGATTTCCGGCTCGTCCGAACCGAACGGCAGTGTGACTTCGGCATAAATCGAAAAGTCTAAATAGCGCCGTTTCAGCAGCAGCACCGTAGTTCGCGCTTCAAAATATCCTCGCCACGGCATCTCAATCGTCGCGTAGAACTGCGCGTCGCGCGGCGTGAACAAATCCATGGTGGTGCGTGACAGCCCGAGCCCCATATCGATGGTGAGCCTAGAGCGCACCGACAACCGCAGCAACCACGATAGTCGCAGCTGCGTCAGGTCGATGTCGTCCGAGCCACCCAGAGTCAAATCAACTTCTTCGAGTAGCCACAGGTGCGGGCGCTGGCCCCACTCCTGAACGATTTCCGGCGTATCCGAGTCGGATGCTTCCTGAGCTTGTGCCGCACCCGCGCTCATTAATATGGTCGCCAGACTTACAGCGGCCAAACAACGCATAGTTCCTCCTGCTGAAAGAGCAAATTAACTTATCAATTTAGTCGGGCAGAGTCAATGAGGGGGGGTTGCAAGTTGCAGGTCACGGGTGCTTTTTCTTGTTTTTTAGTTTAAAAAAGCCGCTGACAAAAATCGGCGGCTGTTGTTTTACCTGCGGCCAATCTCCGGCGGGTCAATCCAGTTGTGGCGTGCCTGTGCGGTGAGCGGGATTTCGAGTACCATTCGGCCGACGAACACCCATCCGCCATCGAGAGTTGGTGTGGCAGCCACGCGGAGTTCGATTTCGAAACCGTAGCCCAGTTCCACCTCGAAACCGATGGCGTAGTACGGATACATGAAGCTGGCATCAAACGAGCCGTTGAGTTCCGGCGCGAGCAAATCCACGAAAGACTGCAGGGTGGGGTCGAGGTTCAGCTCCAGGCGTCCGGGCATATGCACGTACTTAATGTCGATGAATGGTCGCCAGCGACCGATGAAGCCGCGAACGGTCACACCGAATTCGGCACGATACCAACGATGGCGGACATCTACCCAGCTGCGGATGTCCTCGATGTCCATCAGACCGAGCAGTGACATCTCGTCGAAGAACTCAGCTGACTGCAGATTGGCCTCGCCGCTGCCAATCGGGAAATAAATTTCGCTGAACAGCGAAATGTCCCAATGCGGCCAGCGATACAGCACCATGCGCGCGCCACCTCCGACAATACCGCGCCACGGCACCTCGAGTTCGGCGTTTAGCGCCGCGCCTTCAGGCTCGAACAGGTGAATCTCATGGTGAATTACACCCAAAGCGAGATCGATGGTCAGACGATCGAAGAATGTGGCCCGCAATCGACCGGTCAAACCGATGTCGTAATAGTTGCAGTTTGCGTCCTCGCTCATGGTGGAATCTAACTGCAGCGCCATCGAAAGATTGAGTCGCTGTGCGCGCCAGTCCTCATCGGTATCGCCGCACGCAGTTGATTCGACTACGCAATCTATGGTGTCAGCATCTTCGGCCAGCGCTGAACCGGCCTGCAGAAAAACGAAAATTGCACCCAGGATCGCAAGACGGTGCATTTGCGAACCTCCTTTATAAGGCCAATTCGCACCAACGAACCCCAATGCTACCTAACTTGATGTTTCAAAGGGCGTCAAGTGCTAAGGGATAAAGACGACATTCTGGACCGGCTGCACCACGCAGGCTGTTTCAGGTGGTCGCATATTAAATAGCGAAGCTGTGGCTTTCCTGCCGGTACGCGGGCTGCGTTTACGTCAGGCAGGAACTTGGTGTCGCAACCGAACCGTGAATTTTGGGAGGGGTGGAACTGTAAAGAGTCAGCCTGAAGTTACTCATAAGTTTCATAAATGCATGAAGGACATTTAATGCAGGCTCCGCCTTTTAGACCAATTTAACAAACACTCTTCAAAATACCTCACCTAATCGTTATAATTGAATCGTAATTAAGCCAGTTTATGCTCAACCCCATGCGTCCTTGGCGTTATCTCATCAATCTGTTAAGGTCAGTGTTCGCAGTAGGCATTTTAGCCGGGGCGATTCTTTTTTCTGCGGCTTATCCGTTTTCTGACGCCACGCCAGAACATTTAGCGCTAGCGGCGTTGTTGATTGGTACGGTAGCTGCACTGACGGCGATTCTGAAGAAAGTGCGCTTGACGATTTGGATGTCGCTGACATTTATCGCGTATATTGCTGGCATGGTTTACGCATTGGATTTGCTATACACGCCGGATGTGACTGACGGTTATGGTGCTGCTGTGATGACCGTGACGGTATTCGTTATACACGGTTTCGTAGTTGGTGCATTTATCGAGTTGGTGACCTGGATTCATCGAGTGACCGGGCGTCTCATCGAAAAAATTAAAGAGAGAACAGCGCTTAAGCTAGAAGAAGAATGAGTAAGTACGATTTCAAGTCCATCGAACGCAAATGGCAGGACGAGTGGGCCAAACAAAATCTTTATGGCACGGAAGAAAATTCTTCAAAGAAGAATTTTTACGTTTTAGACATGTTTCCATACCCGTCGGGTAATGGGCTGCATGTCGGACATGTCGAAGGCTACACTGCGACCGATATTTTGGCGCGCAAGCGGCGGATGGATGGTTATAACGTTCTGCATCCCATGGGGTGGGACGCGTTTGGTTTGCCGGCCGAGAACTATGCGATTAAGACCGGCGTGCATCCGCGCGAGAGCACCGAGGGAAATATTGATAATTATAGGCGCCAGCTGAAGTCGTGTGGCTTTTCTTACGATTGGACACGCGAGATTTCTACCGCCGACCCGGCCTATTATCGCTGGACACAGTGGTTGTTTTTGTTTTTTTACAAGAAGGGTTTGGCGTACAAGGGCAAGGCGCCAGTGAACTGGTGCGATTCTTGTGCGACGGTTTTGGCGAACGAACAGGTTGAGAATGACGGCACCTGCGAGCGTTGCGGTACCGAAGTGGTGCAGAAAGACCTGGAGCAGTGGTTTTTGCGTGTGACTGACTATGCCGACCGTCTGCTTGAGGATTTGGATGGGTTGGACTGGCCGGAGAAGATCAAACATATGCAGGTGAATTGGATTGGGCGATCCGAGGGGGTTGAAATTGTTTTTGAGGGGACAGGAGGGCAGGGCGGTAAAGAAGCAAAGAAATTTTGTGTCCCGGTTTTTACCACTCGAGCGGACACGCTTTTTGGGGTGTCGTGTGTGGTTTTGGCACCGGAGCATAGTTTGGTGCGAGAAATTACGACCGAAGAACGGCGCGCCGAGGTGGAGGCATATATAAAGAAGGCGCAAGGCAAGTCCGAGCTGGAGCGTACCGGCACCAACCTCGATAAGTCTGGCGTACCGACCGGAGCTTTTGTGAGGCATCCGTTTACCGGTGATGACGTGCCGGTTTGGATTGCGGATTATGCGCTGGTGAACTACGGCACTGGAGCAGTAATGTGCGTCCCGGCGCATGATCAGCGCGATTTTGAGTTTGCAAAAAAGTTTGAGTTGCCAATTACCGAGGTGGTACGACCAGAGAACGGTGAGCCCGAAGCAGGTGCGGCATTTACAGAGAAGGGGAGACTGCTTAAATCCGGAGAATTCACCGGCTTGCATTCTACTGAGGCAATAAATCGGATAGCTGAGGAATTAGAAAAGAAAGATCTGGGTAAGAAGACAGTTAATTATCATTTGCGTGATTGGTTGATTTCTCGGCAGAGATTCTGGGGGGCGCCGATTCCGATTGTTTATTGCGACAAGTGCGGCGAGCAGCCGGTACCAGAGGAGCATTTACCGGTGCTGTTGCCGGACGATGTTGATTTTCGTCCGACTGGCGAGTCACCGTTGGCGCTGTCCGAGTCCTTTCATGAGGTGAAATGTCCAAAGTGCGGCGGTGCGGCACGGCGCGAGTCCGATACCATGGATACGTTCGTTGATTCGAGCTGGTATTTTTTGCGCTTTTGTTCGCCGCATGACGGCGAGCGCGCTTTTTCTTCGCATGGCGTGGCGCGGTGGTGTCCGATTGATCTATATGTTGGTGGCGCCGAGCATGCAGTATTGCATCTGCTGTACGCACGATTTTTTATCAAGGTGCTGTTCGACGAGGGGTTGCTTGGGTTCGGGGAACCGTTCACTAAGTTGATTAATCCGGGAATCGTTCTCGGTTATAACAGCGAGAAGATGTCCAAGTCCAAGGGCAACGTGGTGAATCCAGATGATG
Source organism: uncultured Gammaproteobacteria bacterium (assembly GCA_964486995.1). Classification (GTDB taxonomy): domain Bacteria; phylum Patescibacteriota; class Patescibacteriia; order SG8-24; family SG8-24; genus JAHJAU01. Next base: position 52,552 of record CAZAOV010000007.1, read on the forward strand.
TGGTCGAGGAATGGGGTGCGGACGTACTGCGGCTGTATGAAATGTTCATGGGCGAATTTACGGACGTAAAGCCATGGGATCCGAAGGGAATCAAGGGCGTGGCGCGTTTCTTGGATCGGGTATGGCTGCAGGTGCATGATGTGGTTCACGCCGAAGATCGCGCCGAGGCCGATGAAGATTTGACGCGACTGCTGCACAAGACCATCAAGAAAGTCGGCGATGACATTGATGCGTTTAAATTTAATACCGCCATTTCGCAACTCATGATTCTGCTTAATGAATGGAGCAAAAGCGCCACAGGTGGACGTGACATGGCCGATAAGTTTGTCACTCTGCTCGCACCGTTTGCGCCGCACTTGACCGAGGACTTATGGCACACGCTCGGACATGATACAAGTGTACATTTGGAGCTGTGGCCCGAAGCGCAAGCCAGCTTGATGAAAGACGATGAGGTCGAAGTGGTTGTTCAGGTGAACGGCAAGGTCCGTGATCACATCACCGCGGTAGCAGACATCGAAACTGAGGAGCTAAAGATGATGGCTCTGCAGTCCGATGCGGTTCGCCGGAACTTAGAGGGGATGGAGGTGAAGAAGGTGATTGTGGTGAAGGGGAAGTTGGTTAATATAGTCGCGGAGTAAGTGATAGTATAGTTTTTTGGGTGCCGAAGTGTGGAGGTATAGAAGTGTAGTAGGACGGTCACTTAGGGTGGGCGACCTACTACACTTCTATACTTCCACGCATCTACACTAGATAAATATATGGCTGAAAGATGCAATAATTTTCTAAATGCCTTTGATGGCTGGACACTGGATTGGAACACGGTGTTCGGTTTAGGTTTCGAAAGCGCACCCAAGGATTGGGTGACCGTTTATCGCGAGTGTTCAATCGATGAACTGGCGCGTATCGCCCGCGAAGGTTTGCGTGTGCCCGAGGCAGATCAGCGACATCCGGATAATCGTCAAGAGATGGAATTGCTCGACAAGTTTCGTCCGAAGCATTTGGAGAAAACCGGCATAAGTAGGCTAAAGGCGATTTATGCAGTGCCTACACCGGAGACGCCGCGGTTCGCGTATAAACGGGAGCGGGCGATATTGGAAATGAAAGTCGATGCGAACGATGGATATGTCGGCGACATGGATTTTATAACTGCGCTGATTCCATTTATCAATGCGCACGGTCGCGGGGTGGAACAGTACCACGGTGCGTTTCGTCGCTACTGGGATTCGGTGATTCCTCTCAAGATGTTTTACCAGAATTATGGCTTTCTCGAGACCGACGGCGGCGCTAACTGGGTCCGCAAGCGCGGCGCGCCGACACGCTTACCAGAATCATATTTCATGCCCGAGATAATGCTCATGACACCGGTCGTCAGCAAACAGCATGTGCGAATAATTCGTTGGGAACCGGGTGCGGACGATTTTAAATCCCGCGAATGGTGGAATGACAGCGAAGAGGTTTGGGGAGAAGTATAGTGAAAAAGACGCCGGTCAGCGTCTTTTTTGTATTGGGTTGAAATTGGGCCACGTCTTTTATCTTATATTTTTAAGGCGGAAAAACCGGTCGGGTCTTTAGCTTAATCTGTCGTCATGTCTTAAACGCCTGTACTTTTTGCCCCCTAGTACAGACAGTCTATTTTTTGTGTGGTTGCGTGATTTGGTGTGGTTGTGGTAAGAGAGGGGCGCTATGTGGGAGTGGCTGCTCGAAAAATTGGGGCAGCTAGCGCAGTCTCGTTCGCGGACGTTCTTGGTGTGGTTGGTGGCTTTTTTGGCGGGCGTGGCGGTGCATGCTTTTTATGAACGTCCGATGGGCGGCGTCGCGGTTATGACGGCGGTCGTTGTCGGTGCGGCGGTCTTTAGTTTGATTGCCCGTCTAGATAGGCGGGTAGTTTTAATTTGTACAGCTATAGCTTTGGCGGCGATAGGTTGTTGGCGCTACGACACGGTTTGGCGTTCTTCAGCCTATGCGACTCCGCCGCCGACAGTAGTCGGCGAGCATTTTGAAGGAATAATAATCGGTTACGTGCGCGAGCGGGAACGGAATACCCTGCTTACAGTTCAAACTGAATTTGGTTTAGCACGGTTGTATGTACGCACGCCCCTTACATATAAATATGGCGATCAAATTCGTTGGGGGTGTCGTCCGAGGCTGGTTTCTGCGGATGACGATGGCTGGCATGATCGGTTGCTGCTGGATGGGGTGCGGTGGACTTGCAGTGTTTATGATAGCCCGGTGCTGATTAAGACCCCCCTCTCCCAGGGGGTAAGGCCGGGGTGGGAGGACTCAGATTCAAGCGCGAACCCCAATACCATAAGGAGTAACGGGTTAAAAGACGTGATTTACCGATTGAAACGCGGGGTAGTCGCTTCGGTCCAGCGCATTCTCCCCGAACCAGAAGCGTCATTCTTGCTCGGCCTGCTCATCGGCGTTAAAGACGGTCTGCCCGAAGAGTTGACCGAGTCATTCCGCAATACCGGCACTACACATATCCTCGCGGTGTCCGGCTATAACGTGACTCAACTCATCAACGTCGGCGTGCTCCTGCTGGCGTTGATTCTGGTACCGCGCCGGAAATCCGCCGCTGTCATGGCGGTCGCGGTAATAATATTCGCCTGTGTGGTCGGTGGCGACGCTTCGGTGATTCGTGCCGCCGTCATGGGGTGTGTCGGCATTCTCGCCACGTTGTACCGGCGACGCTACAGTGGGGCGCGCGCTCTACTCGCCGCCGCCGCTTTGATGCTAGCGGTGAATCCGCTCGTGCTGAAACATGACGTCGGATTTCAGCTGTCGTTCGTGGCGGTGTGGGGTCTGCATGCTTTGGCGCCGGGTCTACTTGGCTTGTTTCCGTCCCGTTGGCGCAACGTGGCGGTACGTATCTTGTGCGAAACCGGCTCGGCTACGCTCGCCACCGCACCAGTCATATTGTATTCGTTCGGTCGATTGCCTGCGGTTGGCTTGCTCGCCAACCTGCTGATACTGCCTCTCATCCCCTGGGCCATGCTGTTCGGTGCGCTGGCCGCAACCATCGGTTTGGTCAGCGTGTCGTTAGCTTTGGTGCCCGCGCTAATCGCGGCGTGGATTATGCTTGCGGTGGAGTTTGTCGCCATTTCGCTTGCGCGGCACGTTCCGCTCGCACTCGAAGTTCAGGTCGGGGCGGTCACGGTGGGGTTGTTGTATGTCTGGCTGATAATACTGGCGTTCGCTTTAGCGCGACGGGGATATGAAAAAAAGTCGTAAAGGCAAAGGTTCAAGGGGGCAGGGGCTTTCGCTGTGTTTACGTTCGGTGTTTAGGCTTAGGCCTCTGCTGATCGGAGCGGTGTTTTTGTCGATGGTGTTTTTACCGGCGACTTGGGCCTGGCCGGAGACGCATGGTGCGGATTCCACTCTGCATTTTTTCGCCGTCGGTCAGGGCGATTCTTCGCTGGTGCAATGCGGGCGTACGCAGGCGCTGATCGATGGCGGACCGAATCGCGCGGTAATGCGGAAACTCGGGCGCTCCATGCCGTTTACCGATCGCCGTATCGAGTATGTCATTCTTTCGCATCCGGACAACGATCATATTTTCGGACTGTTCGAAGTGTTGGAGCGCTATGAAATCGGGCATTTAATCATGTCCGAGTTTGCGGTCGAGCATGAAGTCGGCCGACAGTTGATGGACCTGGCTCAGGGACGCGGTACCGAGGTGTTGCTCGTAGAAACCGGCGACACTATTCAACTCGGGCAGTGCGGTGAATTCGAGGTGCTGTGGCCGGACCGCAACAGCGAGCATCTGGCGCTCAACGGCCGTGGTTATGTTAATGATTTGTCCCTGGTGCTGGAGTTTCATGCCAACGACGATCGACCGCTTGCCCTGTTTACCGGCGACATAAACGCCGAGGTCGAGGAGACGCTAGTCGCCGACTGCGCACTGCAGGAAGTGCAGATTCTAAAAATACCGCACCACGGCAGTTCGCATTCTTCTCATTATCGGTTTCTCCGAACGCTCAATCCAGAACATGCCGTGATTCAGGTCGGTGAAAACAATTATGGCCAGCCATCCAAGACCGTCTTGTTCCGTCTTGAGAAGATTGGCGCACAAGTCAGCCGCAACGACACAGACGGAGATATAGTATTTTCTGTTCAGTCTGACGGTTCGTTTGCGCTTATTTCGAATTGACAAATAAATAATACCTTTCTGATTCAGGCTGGCTCACCGCTCATTTTATAGAGGAATTTGACATGGCGACGACGGAAACAGAAAACCACGTGCGGAATCTGAGGTTCCGGAGATTCAGATTTTCTGAGCGCCTGCAGTGCGAGTTCACGTTCGGTTTGGCATGTCGATGCATACTTCACTGCCTCATCAAATGAAGCGGGTCAACGAACCTGGACTGGGCATTATCGCCATGGGCGACGGGTCAGAACGGACGGTTCATTATTGAGCTGTTTTCACGGAGTGTGAGAGCCTACTCAGCCCAAGGGGGTGTATTAGTCTTGATATAATACGCCAGACGTTATACTATTTCGGCACAAATGGGTGGGGCATTGCAAGAACGCCAATACCTAACCCATGCGAGGGATTCCTGCTTAGGCAGGGGTCCGAGCCACCTATTTTTAAACTTAAAAACTATCTCATATGATAGAACGAACACTCGTTCTGCTTAAACCGGATTCCCTGGATCGCGGCATCGTCGGAGAAATCATCACTCGTTTTGAGCGTGTCGGCGCTAATATCGTCGGTCTTAAATTGTTGGTTTCAGAGAAAGACACCGCTGGTCAGCATTACACCGACGATTTGGCTCGGCGCCGCGGCGAGAACGTACGTAAAATGATGATTAACATGCTTACCTCTGGTCCGATTGTGGCCATGTGTGTGGAGGGCGTAGAGATTATCGAGCAGGTGCGCAAGATGGTCGGTGCGACTGAACCCAAGTCCGCCGCGCCGGGGACCATTCGCGGTGATTATGCGCACGTTTCCTATAGTCATGCCGACGAAAAGGAAATCGCAGTGTTCAACCTGATTCATGCGTCCGATGCGCCTGAGTCCGCCGAAACCGAAATTGCGGTCTGGTTCAAACCGGAAGAACTCTGGAATCGGGAATCATCCTATACCAAGTTCACCATTGAGAAATAGATTATAGAACGAAAGAGGGGCCCGATGGCCTCTCTTTTAATTACTTGCAAGCCTCTCGGCGTCAGCCCGGGGATATTTATCGGTTACCGTTATCCTTTCCGTCCTGGGTGATGATATCCTGCTTGCCAAGCAGGTATTGTGATGATAATGTTCCGTTTGGTCTTTTCAAAGGAGATAACCATGATTCGACTGGCGGTCCTGGCTGTACTGATGCTATTTGCATTCTCCTGCAACTGGTTCATGCCTGAGGGGCAAGTGATTAACGATGCCGAGGAATCACTTTCCTGTTCACAGCAGCCTGAGCAGGGTTGCGTTCGGTATATGTTCGTGCCGACCGAAACTGATTCGCGTGAACGACTGGCGCGCTGCTTGAGCTCGCGTGGCGTCATCCTCTATACCACCAGCTGGTGCCCGGCTTGCGACCGGCAGAAGGCTCTGTTCGGCCGACATGTCGAGCATCTCAATGAGGTGGATTGCGGTGAGCAAGGACGGCGTTGTGAAGATGCTCAGATTCGCAGTGTCCCCACTTGGACTTTTCGGGACGGTCAACGTCATGTGGGGCTGCTGTCCTTGCGGCAACTGGCTCGGCGTGCCGGTTGCTCAATCCGTGGTTTGAGGTAGTAAAAACTCCGCTCTTCACTGGGGCGGTTTTTTGGTTCAAATTATTTATGTCGCTCGGCGATTAACAAATAACACCGGCCCTCCGGGCGATGGTGGGCATTATCCACACAGCTCGCTTGCTCGCTCATGGGGGCGGTGTTAACGTCATTAAAGCTTGTCGTGAGCGTGAACAGTTACGCACAGGTGTCCCGTGTCAGTACAACTTGAACCAGCAGCACCGGTGGTCGGGGCAATACCCATCCGGTGCTTTTTATTTTTTTGGTAGAAGTGTATAAGAGTAAAAGACTTGAAGAAGGGCAGTAGGGCACACGCAGGCAACCGCAAACTAACCCGCCTACAATCCTGCTCCCATGCTATAGGAATTTTATTAATGTTATCGACCCGAAAATATTACTGGGGTAAACTAAATAAGCGAGAACAATCGTTAAGAATATATGAATAGCAAACGCAAGCCGAATCAGCAGCCGATTATGTTTCGAACATATCTCATTGCTGTTTTGATAGTTGTGTCCGGGGTATATGGAGCGTATCGGCTGGCGGTCAAAGATGAGGCAGAACCGGCACCAGTCGATGACGTGGCTAAGCTCGCAGACTGCCTAACAGAAAGCGGCGCCAAACTGTACGGTACTTTTTGGTGTCCTCACTGCAATGATCAAAAGGACGCGTTTGGCGCAAACATCGGTCGGGTGACCTACATTGAATGTACTGTTGATGGTCAACGTAACGTCATGTCTGAGGAGTGCAAAGAGGCTCAAATCAGGGGCTTTCCGACTTGGATTTTCGGTGACGGAACTCAGGTGAGTGGCAAACAGCCATTCAGGGAGCTGGCTGCTCGTAGTGGATGTGATTGGAAGCCAGGTGAAACCGAATTCAAACCGACGGTTGACGTTGTTGAAGTGGACATATAAGGTAATAAACCGCTCTAAATTTTATCGTTTAAACCGAGTGAGTGCTCGGTTTTTGCATGGAGGTGTTCAGTGCGGTATTTGATGATGTTTTTTCTGTTTCTTTCTGTCTCGGCTTGCGAGCCCGGTGCCGAAGATTCGGCTGTAGATGCGGGTTTTGATGGCAATGCTGAAGCTGATGTGCTGGATGACGGAGATGTCGAGCCAGATGCCGTCGAGGATTTGGATGCGGACACGGAAGAAGATACCGCACCGAATTGCGAGGCTCTCGATCAGGATTCTGAGGATGTGCATGTGCTGGCCTGCTGCCTGGCTGATCGAGGCGCGGTACTCTACCACACGTCTTGGTGCTCGTTTTGCTACATCCAGCAGCGTATGTTCGGGGAGTATTTTGAACTGCTGAATCATGTCGATTGCTGGGATGAGCACGGCGAGATACCTGAGTGTACCGAAATGGGCGTTGAAGCGTATCCGTCTTGGACGTTCGTGGTGTACGACGAGCAGACCGGCGAAGCCACTGACGACTTTTTCTTGGTGTCCGGGTTGTTGCATTTTTCCGTGCTGGCTGATTATTCCGGCTGCTACTGGCCAGAGACGGAAAGGGAACATAATTCAGGAAAAGAGTAATCATAAAACCGAGCAATTTTGCTCGGTTTTTCTGTGTCTGGATTTTTTTATCCACAAGTCGAACCTGTTATCGTCTGTGGATATAATTTCTGTCTGTTTATACTGAATACATGACCGATAACATAGGAAAAATCGTCCTTCTGCAGACTCGGGATTCTCTTGAATCATCTGAACGCGAGGTGCGGGCGGTGCTGAATACCACCTGCCTGGCGCCGGACAGGCTGCGGGCGGTTAATATTCTCCGGGGCGACCATACCGTCACACCTTTGGTTGGTGCTGCCGCTCTAATAATAGGCGGCTCCGGCTATTCAGTTTTTGAGGATATGCCCAAGCTCGACGAGCTGGTCGAAGTGGTGGTTGAGGCGCGCGAACGCGGCGTGCCCATGTTCGGTATTTGTTTCGGCATTCAGTTAATCGCTCATGCATTTGGTGGGCACGTGGTTCGCGATTACGGCAATCGTGAACGCGGCACGTTTGATATCGAGCTCACTGATAAGGGAAAGCTGGATCCGTTGTTCTGCTCTTTGCCTATGCGTTTTCCGACACAGCAATCGCATCAAGACAAAGTCGTTTTGTTGCCGGAAGACGCGCGCTTGCTTGCTTCGTCCGAACGTTGCGCAGTGCAAGCGTTTGCAATGCCCGGCCGGATTTATGGCGTACAGTTTCATCCGGAGCGCACCAAGGAGGAAATGGAAGCGATCTTCACTCATCGCACTCACGAAATGGCGAACACTGTGGATGTAGTCTCGCCAGGCGGCGTGCCATTCCGCGAATCACCACACGCCTCGTCGATACTACGACGCTTTGTCGAAACGCTCTAGCTTCAGGCGTACAGGGTTATGGTTCCGGGATAGAGTCAAAATTATAACCCTTTTTATGGAGCGGCACTGACAATAGAATTGTGATCCCCTACTCACAATGATATACTCCAAATGCCCCTCGCAGCGGAAAAGTTTTGGGACAAATTTTTGGCTAGGGAACCTTTATTCTCTTATCCTGTGGGGTAGGGGAGCGGGTTCCAGCGGTCGAGCCGATTCGGCGGCCGAAGTGCGGAGTGCAAGCTCTGCGCCCGAGGCTGCCGAGGCGGCAAACAGTCACCCCAACGGGTGCTGTACGGCCCGACTGGGTAATAGCCAAAACTTGCCTGCTCGTGGGGCAACCAAAAACGCCGGCATTCGCTGGCGTTTTTGCATGGTCGGGCTGGAGAGAATCGAACTCTCGACTCACGCACCCCATGCGCGTGTATTACCATTATACTACAGCCCGGCTTAGCAGTGATTAAACACTTTCAGCCTAAATAAATCAAGGTGGTTTTTTGCCTGTCTATACTTTTCCAAGTATAGACAGGCAAAAAACCGCCCTAGCTAGCGGCGGTTTTTGTTGATTCATTCCTTAGGCCGTCTGCGGCACCTTTTGCTCCTGCTTCTTGGTTAGTGTCTTTAGGCAACGGGTGCAAACCTTCGCCTTAACACCTTCAATTCGCTTGGTCTGGAGATTAACGTGCTGCTCACGCTTGGTGGCAACATTGGAATGACTGCGGTTGTTCGCGCGGTTGGAGCCGCGGCCGCAAGCATCACAAATTCGCGACATAATTTCAGGGTTTTTCATTAACGGCGGTAGAATAGCACGCCTGCCTATTTTTGGCAAGAACCGCACCTTAAACCGTTGACATTTGACTCTCGACACGCGATGTATTAAATGTAACAATGTTTTTACTGCTGAAACCGTAATTAATAGATTTGTGGACTTCACTTTCATCATCATTTCATTGCTCGCCTTATACGTATCACTTACGGTACATGAGTTTAGTCATGCGCTTTTGGCGTTCGTACAAGGCGATACTACAGCACAGCGAATGGGGCGGCTCACGCTCAACCCACTCTCGCACATCGATCCAATCGGTACAGTACTGGTGCCGCTACTGGGCGCGATGTCCGGTTTTCCGCTTATCGGTTGGGCTAAGCCGGTGCCGTTTAATCCTTACAACCTGAGTAAGGGCGGCAAGTGGGGTTCGGTTTATGTGGCGCTCGCCGGTCCAATTTCCAATTTTATCATGGCACTGGTGTTTCTGGTGCTGTTGCGCATCATGGTGTCGGTACTGCACATGAGTTTTGACAATCTGTTCGTGATGTTCCTCACCTTGCTCGTGATGATTAATGTCGTGTTGGGGATCTTCAATTTGATTCCGGTGCCGCCGCTAGACGGCAGCAAATTAATGCACGCCCTACTCGATGACCCGAAATATCGCAATTTTCTCATCACTATGGAGACGCGCGGACCGATGATTCTGATGGTGCTCATCTTGGTTGATTTCATGTTGCCGGTTTCCATTTTGGGTACAGTGTTTCACACAGCGCTTAGCGTGGTGTTCAGGTTGGGTGGACTTTAAAAAATTGTAGGGGCAGAGCCTGTCTCTGCCCGGTTTGGCAAGCGCGTACTTCCATGGGCAGAGGCGGGCCCTGCCGCCCCCCTGCATTGGAGGAAATATGAACTGCGATGGACGGTCACTGGGTCGGCATATTCGTTCTCTAATCAAAGAGGCACAGGAAGTATTCCTCTGGAATCATCTTGCGCTCGGCGTGACCGTGCGTGCAGACGATAAGGACGGCGAATTAATTTCGGTTCGTTTTGCCGGCAAAACTCGTCAGGAAATGCGCGCCGAATTACTCGACGCCATGGTTGAGCTCATGGATCGGCATCCAGCAGAGAATTTTAGTTTCCGAGTTGATATCGACTATGGCGATTTCGGCAACACACTTCTCGGCACCTGGTCGCAGGCCATGTATTATTCCGTTAAGCCTTGGTGGGCGCACTCGAACCGTTAACGCACATACCACCTATTACGAGGTGGTTTTCTTTTTGCCGATTTAGATGATAACGTCCGAAAGACAATCGCACTTTCAAAAAGGAGTCTCGAATGCAGTTTCCGATACCGAAGGTAGCGACGCTGTCGAACGGTATCCGCGTCGTGCTGATGTGCAGTACCGACACCGCAGCGGTTAAGGTGAAGGCGCAATACGTCGTGGGTTCGCGGCATGAGCCGGATACCCACTCTGGTATCTCGCATTTTATCGAGCATATGGTTTGGAGGGGGTGCGCCAAGTGGCCTGAGGGCCAGGACTTGTACCGTGCGCTCGACGCGCTCGGTGCGGAATCTAACGCATATACCGACCGCGAGGATACGGCGTACTGGATAAAACTGCTCGGTGATCAATTGCCGTTTGCGATTGAAGTGCTGGCCGATATATTAATTCGGCCACGTTTCAATGCGCAGCATATGGAAACCGAACGCTCGGTCATTCTGTCCGAGGCTCAAGGCCGGCGTGATGACAAGACCATTCGGTGCTATGACTTGATGTATAACAGCATGTACCCGATGAGTGGGCTCGGCGGGAATATCATCGGCTCTGACGAAACGATTAACTCGATTGACAGACGCATATTGCGGAGCTATTGGAGACAGCATTACGTCGCCGACAACATGATAATGGTGTTGAGCGGTCGATTCGACGAGAGTCAGGCTGTTCAGTTGTTTGAAAGTCATTTCGGCGGACAGGCAGTGCGACAGTCGGGTCGGCCTATGTTGGCGAATGATTCTGCCTCGCAACGACCGCCAGTTTCGCTCGCTGGACCGCATTTCGCGATGCTGAGACAAGAAGAAGCTCAACAGGCGTATATATCAATCGGTTTCGAGTCGTTTGGTCGTGAACATCAGCTGGCTCCAGCGATGATGGTGCTCAGCAATATCATGGGCGACACCATGAGTTCGCGGCTTTGCATTCGTGTTCGCGATGACGCGGGAATGGCTTACTCGATCTATTCGTATCCGAGCCTGCATCGCGGCACGGGGCAGTTCGTTATCGAGGCTGGGTTGGACATGGGGCGGTTGCACGAAGCGGTTGAATTGATTCTGACCGAATTGGCTGATGTGCGGCAAAACGGCGTTACCGGGGCGGAGCTCGATGCGGCGAAGGCTAATTTACGCGGCAGTATGGCCCTCGGCTACGAAAGCGCACATGACGTGGCGGATCATTATGCCGAAGAGCTGCTGCTGTCTGACAGGCCGGAGACTCTGAACGATGAGCTGTCCAATTTCGAGGCCGTGACCGAGGAAGACGTTCAGCAAGTTGCGGATCAACTGTTCCGCGCGAGTCGTTTGCATGCCGGAGTGGTTAGTCCGTTTGATGATTCGACGCGATTGAATGAGTTGAGCAGGATTCTCGGCAGCTAAAATTAGCGGTCTTTATGGCCGTTTTTTGTCTGTGCACACCAAGGAGCGCTTTGGGATTTTGCGTCCGGACATCGACGACGAGTGAATTAAAAACGGCCTCTATGCGAGGTCGTTTTTTACCCATCGATTATTGAAATTTCACCGGAATAGTCAGCACGTCATCGTTCTCCGGAAATCCCGATGGATTGTCGCGCAGCAAACGGAGGTCACCGGTGTCGGTTGTCGGTTGCGCAAATTCGAGTTCGGCCACAAACGGCACGAACTCCTCGGTCATCCATTCGTCCTGCGCATACGCAGTGCCGGTTGCCAGCTCATTTCCGTCCGCGTCAAGTAATCGTACCGGAAAGTCTGCCTCGAAGAACCAATACCCGCGAGCTTCACCTTCGATAAGCAGTGGACTTCGCACCACAGCGTTCGGTCGCGGGAAGTCGCAGCGGATTAATTCGATTTTATTCATCTCGTTACCGATGTCTTCGGTGAACGTCCGGCCGTCCGTTGAACGACATCGGCGCGGATAGCTTTCCATTACCAAATTACCGGCGGCAACGCATGACGTGAAGTCGGTAATTTTTTCTGCGGTTGGTGTTCCCCTCGGTTCAGCTTGCCGCAAAAATAAAAACGAACCGACCGCCACGACGACCAGGATTACGGTAAGGACGATGATGTTTATTTTCATACTAAAGAATCACGGCATTATTATTTCAATATATATCCAGAGTATCGTGTTTCAGCTTTTTTGGCATCTATGGGCTGATATCATCCCCCCAATAAATATTTTCTTATTTTAGCTATATAGGCACTGTTCGGTTATTGGTTGATGACTTGCTTGTTGATTTCCAGCAGCAGCTCG
>CAZAOV010000008.1:0-54265 GCA_964486995.1 uncultured Gammaproteobacteria bacterium
CCACTCTACACCCTTTGACGAGAAAAGGTAACCCTAATTGCTGCAATCCTAACATCTAAGCGTCAAGAAAAGGGCGGCTTGCACCGCCCTTATCTGCCTCAACTTCTCCCTAGCTAGTTGATTTTCCAGACATGCACAATAGGCCTATCCTCATCAACGAGCGGTTCGAAAATGTAAACCAGCGAATTCTCGCGGTCAAATGCCATGGCGCCGACTTGAAACATGACCTGATCAGCTTCGCGATACATTTGCGGTTCCAAATCTATTACCGCATACGGCTGTGGCTCCCACGGTTCCATAACGCCCGCAGCCACCGCGGCCAGTTCAGCCGGATCAAATAAAATCATCTGCACCCCCATGTGCGTGCTCCACCAACCACGGTCCAGCTCGCAATCCATGCACGGACCGTTTATGTCACCATACCAATAATCACCAAACCCCTTGGTGCCGACGAACGCGATGGCCGAGCGGTCACCAACTGTAAACCATGATGCACCGGTCCAGGTGTCGGTGTGGTGATAGTTGTCGAGCGTATGCGCAGTGTCGCTGAACAACGCATCGTTGACGTAGGAAGTATCGTACTGCAGCAACGTAATCGGTTCGATGTGTGTACCCACGGGCGGCGGATTGCCATAACCCCACGGAGCGATGGCGTAAATCGACGGACCCTGACCTGACCAACCGCCATCGCGATATCGGCCGGTCGCAAGCAGATTTCCGTCGGCATGTTCGCTGGCCCAACTAGCTGGAATGTCGAACATATAATCGTTCACGCTATAGATATTCTCACCATCAACCCACCATGCGCCATTAGTGTTCTCCAGACTCAGGTCGCACCACATATGTGATGGAATGAGTTCGGCCGAACCGGTTTCCTGAAAATGCTGACCGAACGCCATGTGCAATTTTCCTTCGGCTTGGTCGTCCTGCGCTGGAATATAAGCCATACCAACGCGAATGATTTCATTTAGCGTATTAAATAAATCCCCGCGCACGTCAGTAAACGCCTGCAATGTAGCGGCACGATTCAGGTCTTCCGCATTCTTGCTGGCAGAAATCACCGGTGTCGGGATGCTAATTTCCGAGACCTCCATATTCCAAGCATGTCCTGTGCCGTACAGCGAACCCGAATAGCCATCGCCGCTGTCTCCAGGGTCTCCTGCTGGATAGTAAGTCATGGCGTCGCCACCCCATTCCCAGCCCATCCATTCCGGATGAGTCGGTAGACGAAACGCACCGCGGTACTCGAAGTCTGACGGCTGAATTAGTCCTTCACCTAGTCCGACGGTCGTATCTGGACTCGGTTCCGGCTCAGGTTCTGGTTCTGGTTCTTCACCAGATGAACCACCGCCTCCAGAACTGCTGCTGCCACCGCCACCGCCCGAACCAATACCTGAACTGACACCACCGGAACTGGAGCCGGCGTGAGAACCAAGGGAAGTTCCGCTCGACGATTCCGAGCCTCCAGCTTTATCCTGCGCAATTGATGTCGTGCCTGCAGAAATAATCGCCGGCTTATGGTCGCAGGCACATGTAATCGGCCGCACTGAATCGACCTGATAATTCACAAAGAACTCATCCGGTACGTCGCGCACCATAAACCGCCAGTCTGCCCCAAATAAATCCCGCGCCGCCTGCTCAGTTTGTACCCAGCGCAAAACGCCACCGCGCTCGACTGCATAAACGTTCGGCGAAGTGGTAATCTTCACCAGGTACTTTCCGGGGCGATACGTGACATTGCCGGCCAATGGAATGCTCGCCAACAAATCTGGCGCTATTTCAATGACGTCGCTGAAATCGTCATACCAAGTAAAAAATGTCTTCTCATTGGGGAAAACGTATCTTTTTCCGTTATTAAAATAATAGACCGCTGTGTAGTTATCAGATTTGATTAAAGAATTGTCGGGCAAATCTCCGATTTCGGTTATTGCTGCAGCCGGAGCAAAGCTCAACAACATCGCCATGCATGCGGCCAGGGTTAAGAGTCGTTTTTTCATAGAGGGCTAACGGTTGTAGGTCTAAGTGAGTGTAAATAAATATGAAGCTCGTGTCATTCTAAGCCCAGTCGCGAGCCAGAGGCAAAAGTCTTGCGGATTAATATTGAACGCCCGTAGCGCTGCCGCGGGAACGCGACGACACACTCGCGATGACATCTTTGTTGGCAGTCTCATGCAACCAAGCTTTTTTAATATCAGCAAATTTTCCTTCGTGTAGTGCTGTCCTAATTTCCCGCATCAGGCGCATCATGAAGGCTACATTATGCACCGAAACCAAAGTGTGCCCGAGCATCTCACCGGTCTTTTGCAGATGGCGCACATAGGCACGTGAAAATCTGGCGCAAGTCGGACAATCGCAATATGGATCCAGAGGTAGCGAATCATTCTCCATGCTGGCATTGATGTGTCGGCGCCAACGATTCTTAATGTTGCCGCCCGATTCCGGCCGCACTAACATAATACCCATTCGTGCCAACCGCGTCGGCAGAATGCAGTCAAACAGATCCACGCCGCGCTCTACAGCTTCGAAAATGTCTTCGACCGAACCGATGCCGAGCAGATGACGAGGCTTTTCGTTTGGCAAATTATCATTGGACCATTCAAGCACTCGCAACATGTCGGCCTTCGACTTACCAAGCGAACCACCGATTGCATACGCATCAAATGGACGTTCCGCAAGATAATGCGCCGAATCCAGCCGTAAATCCTCGTATTCCCCACCCTGCACGATGCCCACCAGCGCCTGATTAGTTTTATGCGCCGCAAGGCAGCGATCAGACCAGCACTGAGTGCGAACCAGCGCATTCTTGGTGTACTCATAGCTAGACACCGGAGATGTGCATTCGTCCAACACCAATATCATGTCCGCACCCAGCTTCTCCTGAATCTCGATGGAGTATTCCGGAGTGAGTCGCATAAGCCGCCCGTCCAAATGAGAACGAAAAAATATTCCGTCATTATCAATTCGAGCCAACTTCGGCTTGATGGGTTTTTTCTTTTTCAGCCAATCCTTGTCGTCAAAATTATCGATTAATTTTCCGACTCCGTGTTCCAGTGCGTAACCAAGAGAAAAGGCCTGAAATCCACCGCTGTCCGTTACCATCGGTCCATGCCAGCCCATGAATTTTTGCAGTCCACCCTGTGTAGCAACAATATCCTCGCCCGGCCGCAACCAAAGATGATAGGTATTAGCGAGAGTGACTTGCACGCCAATCTTGCGCAAATCCGCCGGGTCGATAGCTTTCACCGTAGCCTTAGTTCCGACCACGATAAATTCGGGCGTATTAATTTTGCCGTGCTTTAATTTCAAAATACCCGCGCGAGCACGGGATCGTTCATCCCTAGATGTAATTTCGAAATCTAGTATTCCCATAAATGTTATCCACATTTAGGTCCCTGGCACCGAATTGTGGATATTTAATATGAAGTCGTTAGGGTGCAATGATGTCGTACGCTCATCTTTCCGATTCGTACACGCTCTTCCCAAATTAGATAATCAATTTCTCGAGAACTCGGCGAATGTCCGTTGTGAGCCATGAGCTGACGTAACATTTCCACCACATGAATGGTATTTGCGCGAATCTCGACTTCTTCCTGTGATCCAGCAATAATTTCTTTGCCGGCTTGAATTCGCTTATCCAGCTCGGGCGTGTAAATAAGCGCGCCGTGCGCTCGCATGAATTGAGGCAAACGATAATCCGCAAAGCAAGTCAGCTCATCCAACCCGGTCATTTTGCCCAAGCCTTCATTGCCAAACATCATTGCCGTGTCTGACACAAATATCTGTGCCCGCTTCAAGACCGGAAATTCAAAACCTAGATGCACACGATAATCTCGATATGACCTAAACTTTTCTACCAGCAGTCGAACCACATCGGGCGCATGCCAATTCGCGCAATCAAACAATTTAACCGGACTTCCATCGAAGCCGTCAGCCAGCACACGCCCCACATCTCGTATATGATCAGTTCTCTCTTCGAGCAAGGGAACAATGCCGGTATCGGGTTTAAATATCTTATTAGTGTCGCGCAATTTAAGATTAGCGAGAAAATCAACGTCGTCGAGCGACATGCCATTTTCGAAAGCACGGGTCAGCATTGCGGCAACAGCGCGATACCGGCTGTCAGGACCGTAAATCTTACCCCGATACTCGACCGCAAACTTACTTGGCCAAAAACAAAAATTTACCGCATCGAGCAGTAAAACATACATTAACGTCTTCTCTCTCCCGTCAAAAAAATGAATGGGGTCTTTTCCGACTGCGGTTGACTCACCCGCCAAACAAGACTTTAACCAAGCCGGCGGATTAACCTGTCGCAAATCAGCGGCCAAGCGCTCCAGCCCATTGACATCGATGCGTACATGCTCACTTTTCGCCGCGACCGCAGCCGCTGCATCCCTAACTTCTTCCATATTGAGTCAGTACTGTAAGGTATTTTCCACCAAACGTCAATGAGAGCTAATGCTCGAGGGCGCGACGGAGTGCGTCGGATATAACCATTTTATCGGTCATGAATTCCACCGGCGCCCAATCGTCGGTCAATATCGGGATGTCCGGATTAAACTTAACTTTTTCGAAAGTCAGCAGCCCTTCAGCTACATCACCATACAATTCAGGCAGCTTTTCGGCCGCATCAACATAATCCAATTCGTGTTCCGAAGCAGTAACCAACCAATTCCAAGTGCGGCCAGCCTTATGAATATAGACATGCGGATACACCGCCGCCACGGTATTGCTAATTGCCAACAGTAATTCCGAATCTCTGGCAGGCGCGTTTACGTTCATTGAAACCAAGCCGCCCGGAGCCAGCCGCTGCTTGGTCAGTTCAAAAAATTCGATGGACACCATATGAGACGGAATATACATCTGGGTGCTATAAGCATCAGTAAAGATGACATCAAATTCGCGCTCACTATTTGCCAAAAAAATTCGACCGTCCTCGTTAACAATGTCAATCGGCATCTCTCCGACCGCAAAAAACTCCCGACCGACTTCAATTACTTCAGGATCCACTTCGACTCCGATGATGTCCGGTTCAACGTCCGGCGGAAAAACGGTCAGGTATTGCCGAATGAGCGAACCGCCCGCCAATCCCAGAATTGCAGTACGGAGACGGCTGCCTTCCCCAGCCAACGGAACGATACCGGTCATATGGTCAAAATACATATCGGTGCGTTCGCTGCCGGGAAAGTAAACCGATTGTGTTCCTGAACCCTCGTTGAATATAAGGAACCGCTTACCGTCCTCGTGTTCTCTAACTCTAATCAGCTGGTACGGTGTTTCCTTGGCATACACATCTGAGGGTCGATTATCAGTAGTCTGACTAATTGCCACCAAGAAAGCCAAAGCTACTACGGTAACCGCCGCTAGACGAAACTTGCCCTTCAGCGCAGGCAAACCCAGCATCGCCAATATGCACGCCACCAATATGAAGGTCATCCGAACACCTATGTTAGGCACCAGCAGCAGCGACGGCAACACGGTGCCGATAACGCTGCCCGCGGTCGAAATGGCAAAATATTTGCCGGCAACACTACCCACGTCACCTGAGTCCGCAGTCCACAATTTAAGAATCACCGGACTGGACATGGCTAACACGAAAACAGGGAACGAAAACAGCAGAAACGAAACCAGCAGCGCACCGATAAACAGTGCGCTAGACGCACCTCCCAGCAATTCAAACAGTACCGGCGCGCTGTTGCTCAAATTTGCCGAACCCCATATTCCGACCAGCAACAGCGCCGATGCACTGCTCAAAAGTAAGCCGAGCGGCTGGGTGTTGTCTGGCGTGCGTGTGGCATACTTTCCGCCGACCCAATAGCCAAGCGACATGGACAGCAATACGGTAACGATAAGCGCAGTCCAAACAAAAAAAGACGCACCAAAATGCGGCGCCAGCACCCTCGACGCAGTCATTTCCACGGCCATCACCGAGGCACCGACCACGAAAGCGGTTAGGGGGAGAAATAACTTTTTTCCGTACAACATATCAAGTATATCCGGTTAATCGTTTAAGGTTCCGCTGATTAAAAAGTATAAATAAACCGATGGCGACAAACAATACGCCGCCGTATTGTGATGGTGTTAGCATAAGATACCTAGTGTCGGAATGCGGTAGGTCCCAAGCACGAAAAAAATCTAGAATGAAACGATAACTGCCGTATGATATCAGCAATATCGGCAGGTATCTCCAGCGGTCAGCACCAACGGTCCAAACCCGTCGACGCAACAACACGAACACTGCGAACAGCGAAAAGCCAAACATCGACAGCAGCAGACCATGATCTAGCCGCGGACCACCGGGAAATGCGACGGCCAAAAGACAGGAACACGGAATGCCGGGGTGGTCATGAATCAGAAAGCAGCCAATCCGACCAATGCCATAACCCAACGGCAATACGTATGCGGCTATCTCGGCATAAGGCCTAAGCTTTATTTTCCTAACCTTGACGTAAGCATAGATACCCAATGCGGCGCCAATATATCCACCAAAACTGGACATTCCTCCTTGCCATATTTTTAGTACATCCAAAGGATGAGCGGTGATCATGGTTGGATTATAAAACACCACATGTCCAAGCCGACTAAAAATAAACGCCGGCATTAATACCCAGAGTGCTAAATCAAATATCACCTCCCCGTCCAAGCCGGCTCGTTCAGCAATACGACGCGCTAAAAGTATAGCCGCCAGCATTCCGCTGGCGACAGCTAGTCCCCAAACATGAATCGTCAACGGGCCGACGGGGATGGACGTATAGCTAAAATATGGAATCATGGTTTTTTTCTTATTAACCAGAACAGCCACAATACGATAATTATTGAGGCAACAAAACCCATTTTGCCAAGGGAGATACCGAAAGCCGCAGCATGAACATCCAGCCGCAATACGGCGCCCGAAGCCAGAAGCAGCGCCGCGGCCAGCAGGGCGAGAACCCGAACATCATTTTGCCGATCAAACTCCGCCTTCAAATCGCGTAACTCCTTCAGGTTCAACTTTACGCCGATTTCCCCTGAATCCAGGCGATCCAGCAAGGCTTGAGTCTGTTCCGGAAGGCGGCGGGCAAAATACAAGGCATCGAAAGCGGAAGTCTTTAAATCTTTTATCAGACGCCTTGGGTCTATCTCGGCGCGAACGATATCGGACAAAAAGGGACGCAATTCTTCCGCTAAGTCTATGTCCGGATATAGTCGAAAGCCGTTTTTTTCCACGGTCAAGAATGCTTTGGCTAGCAGCACCATATCGGATGGAAACATAACACCGTATTGCGCACCAGCCACCACGACCTTATAAAATGCCCGGGCCAACCCCTTCTTTTCGTTCGGTTTGTGCAATACGCCAGTTAGTATGCTATGAGTCTGACTCTCGAAAGACCGCACATCTGCATCCTCCTCAAATTCGGCAATGTCCAGAACGTGCTTAATATATGAATCGACATCTCGCTCCACAAAACTCATAAAACATCCGATTAACTCATGACGATACCGATCAGAAATGCGACCGACCATGCCAAAATCGAACATTCCGACGCGCAGCGGCTTAAGTTCGTTGCAATCCTCATCAAATTCCGGCGGCATTACTACTAGATTTCCCGGATGAGGATCTGCGTGAAAGAACCCATTTAGCAGGAACATCCTGACACCTGATTTCAACCCGATTACCGCTAATTGGTGACGATCTACATTGTGTTTATCCAACTCTTCTAGGTTGTCAATTTTGATTCCCTCTAGCAGGTCAGCCACTAAGACCCGTTTTGTTGTGTGTTCCCAATAAACTTTCGGGATAACGATTTCCGGCATGTCAGCAAAACTTTCCCGAAATAAATCGTTATGCGCTCCCTCAAGACCAAAATCTATTTCGCGTAAAGTCCATTCAGCAAATTCGCGAACTATCTTGATCGGCTTATATTTTCGACTGACTTCAATATGCTTCTCGATCAACTGAGACAGATACGTCAAGATATGAATGTCGGTCTTGATGACATCCTCGATGCCGGGGCGACGCACCTTAACCGCAACTTTTGTGCCGTCACGTAAAGTGGCTCGATGAACCTGAGCGAGCGATGCTGCGGCTATTGGCTCCATTTCGAAATCAATGAAAACGTTCTCAATTGAAGTTTTAAGCTCATCCTCTACGATTTTCTCGGCAACACCGGGATTTAAGATTGGGCCCTTATCCTGCAGCTTGGCCAGCTCCGCAATAAACTCCGGAGGCATTATGTCCGGCCGGGTGCTCAGCAACTGACCTAACTTCATAAATGTGGGGCCAAGTCTTTCTAGAATCCGCCGTAGCCGCACCTCAGGTGGAATCTCCTTCTTATTCGCTCCGACTTTTCTTATGTGGTGCCTCAAGCCAAACAAAAACCTGGCTCGCAGCGGAACCAAATCTCGCAATTTCATTTCGTCCACCGCAAACGCAAAACCCTCTTCGAATAAAACCGTTACCACGGTTTGAAATCGCTTAATGTCACCGATGGTGTTCCTAAATTTGGCGAACGGCGAAATTTTCATATCGCCCCGATAAGCTTAAGCGCGTCACGAAAACTGCGGATGGCCTTTCTGGCCACGACCCGATCTAATCGATAGCTGGCTTCATGCACTAATCGGTTACGTACTCGATGCGCCCACCAGACCTGCTGCAGTTTGGGATATTTATATGCCGCGAACTTTAACCTTTCTCCCAGTGTTTCTCCCGGCATGGCCATAGCTTTCAGGGCGTGATCTAGCAATTTATCCGCTTCAATTACCGCCAATTTAGGACTCATCTCTCCTGGTGCATCCAACAACGATTCAACCTCATTCCAACGTCGTTGCATAGCCTTACGGTCGCCGACTTCATATTGCCTAGATGCCAAGAGACTCCTAGTCTTTACAAACATTAGCCATACCAAAAAGACTGCTAGTACTACGACTAGCGTAATAATAGCGAATTTTGCGAGGCTGATTAAATCAAACGTGACCGTCATATCATTCGGCGTCAGCGCACCAGACTACCCTGACCGGCAAGTCGAAATGTGACCAAGTAATGGTTAGCTCTCCACCCTTTCTTGCTCGATGCAGTTTCTTACCGATTGCCACAGCCAGCTGAGGTTTGCTGGTATAAACCAGAAAACCGTCCTTGGTCGATTTGATGCTAATAATTCGATTTTCTGAATTTTTTTCCTCTTTAGCTGAACCAATTTTTTCTACCATCCGAATCAATTCCTTTTTTTCTGTCCTGCCAAAACAACCGGACGCCTTAATCTCTCCACCAAAATTTACGACCTTGCCGGCTTCTTTAATATAGCGATTCGGTTTATCGTGCGTTGGCGCGTCCTCACCGACCATAACCTCACGTCGGGCCCGATGATGAAAAGTGCCAACATCCTGCGAGCGCCCCTTATCGCTTCGCATTTGCCCATTCTTCTTTTTAGTCGTTTTTTTTCGAATGATTCGTTTTCCGGGTTTCATGGAATTACCAGGCATAGATTGTGTGTTCAAAAATAAATAATCGTGAAAAGCGAATACACTCTCCGAACTGGCGACGAAATTACGCCGGAATGAAGTCAGCAAAACCGCCGCGCGCCTGTTCGTAAGCGTTAGCGGCATCTAGAATGGTCTTTTCATTGAAATGACGGCCAATAAGCTGAAAGCCAACTGGCAAGCCGCCCGTCATACCACATGGCAGGCTAATCGCCGGCAAACCAGCCACATTAACGGAAACCGTATAGACATCCTGTAGGTACATGGCCAACGGATCGTTGACCATTTCACCAAGCTTCCATGCCGTTGTCGGGGTGGTCGGCGTCAGGATGCAATCAACCACACCAAACGCCTTGGTAAAATCATTCGCAATTAAACGACGCACCTTAAGCGCCCGCTTGTAGTACGCGTCGTAGTATCCCGAGGATAAGGCATGAGTCCCAATCATGATTCTGCGCCGCGTCTCAGCTCCGAAACCCTGCCCGCGGGACCGGCGATACGTTTCGACCAAAGTTTTGGCAGGCACACGCAGCCCGTAGCGTACCCCGTCGAAACGAGCCAAGTTAGCGCTCACCTCACTGGGCATTATAATATAGTAGACAGCCAGAGCGTAATCAGTATGCGGTAACTCTATATCAAGTATTTCTGCGCCCATCTCCTCGTACTTGTCGATGGCGGCTCGAACCTTTTCCTCCACTCCCTTTTCAAGACCTGACACGAAATATTCTTTAGGGACGCCTATCTTCAGACCTTTAACCGATTCACTCAGCACTTCCGGAATCTGCCAATTCTTGCTGCTCAATTCCACGCTCGTAGAATCATTTGGGTCACGCCCCTCGATGACCCGCAATAACTCAGCGGCATCAGTGACGGTGCCGGTGACTGGACCGATTTGATCTAAGCTAGAAGCCATGGCGATCAAACCATATCGAGAAACTCTTCCGTACGTCGGTTTCAGGCCGACGGTGCCGCACAGAGCAGCCGGCTGTCTAATAGACCCACCAGTGTCAGAACCTAACGCCACCGGCGCTGAACCTTCGCTCACCGCCGCCACCGAACCGCCGGACGAACCACCGGGCACGCGCTCATGATCCCACGGATTGGTGGTTGGCCCGTGGCAAGATGTTTCGGTCGATGACCCCATCGCGAACTCATCCATGTTCGTCTTGCCCAAAATCACCATTCCGTGCCCCTTGAGACGTTTTATAACAGTAGCGTCGTACGGAGCCACATAGTCACGCAATATATTTGAGCCGGCTGTGGCATTGCGCTCACTGACCAAAATGTTGTCTTTTATCGCAATCGGCAATCCATCCAACTTAGATAGCTGTTCGCCCTTAGCGCGCCTGGCATCTGAAGCCTCAGCTAAAGACAGCGCCAAATCTGTAGCCACATCAACATAAGCGTGCGTACTCTCCTGCGTCTCCTGGGCACGCTTAAGATATGCCTGAGCTAATTCACGTGCACTCCACTCACCTCTTTCCAGGCCGGTGCTAATCTCTTTGATGCTCAATTTCTTGATATCCATACTTATTCGAATACCGCCTTAACCTTCAGCATATTATCTTTGCTTTCTGGAAACGAATCAATAATTCCGGCACGAACATCTTCGGCACACGCCACAGGTTCATCCTCGCGCAGAACGTTTTTGACCGGAATGCTATGACTCATTGGTTCTGTATCCTGCGTATCTACCTCGGATAACTTGCCAACGTATTCCAAAATAGTGGAAAGCTGTTCGCGAAACGATGAATGTTCCTCTTCATTTAGCTCCAAACGAGCTAGCTCCGCGATTTTATCGACTTCTTCTTGGGTTAATGACATATCGATTCTTAGTATTACTGCTTCACCATAGACAAGAATTCCCGTTCATTCAAGACAGTGACGCCTAATTTATTAGCTATATCCAGCTTAGAACCCGGACTATCGCCGGCAACAATGTAATCCGTCTTTCCGGAAACCGAACCTGATACCTTTCCACCCATAGAAATAATCAATTCTTTGGCTTCGTTGCGAGACATTTTTTCCATCGAACCGGTTAGAACAAATGTTTTGCCATGCAATGCTCCGTCATTTTGCCGACCGCTATCGGACTTAATATCCATCAAACCTTCTAGCTCATTGACCATCCTGCAATTATTTTCGTCGGCAAAATAGGAAACCACACTTTCTGCCACTACTGGGCCGACACCTTGAACTGCCGCGATATCCTCTTCTGAGGCTTTCCGGAGGGCGGATAATGTCCTAAAATGCGCCGCCAAATCAACCGCGGTTTGCGTACCAACATGACGAATCCCAAGCGCATAGATAAATTTATTTAACGGAACTTGACTACTGGCCTTTATTGCACTGATGGCTTTTTCAGCCGATTTTTCACCGAATCCCTCTAGGCCGATCAAGTCCTCTTTTTGCAATCGATACAAACCTGCGGCATCACTAATCAAACCTTCTTCCATGAACTGCTCGATATTCTGAATCCCCATACCATCGATATTGACGCCGGCTTTGGAAATAAAATGTCCAAGAGTGCGATGCGTGCGGGCAAAACAATTTGGATTGGAACAATAATGCGCCACCTCGCCCTCACGCCGTTTTATGTCCGAACCGCAGTCTGGGCATTTATTCGGCATCTTGAACTTTTTCTCCTTGCCTGACCGAGCTTCAGTAATCACGTTAATAATTTTCGGAATGATGTCTCCGGCCTTTTCTATGACTACCGTATCTCCAATCCGCACGTCCAACCGTTCGATTTCATCCATGTTGTGCAGTGTGGCATGCGTGACCGTAGTGCCAGCAACCTTAACCGGCTTCATTACCGCCACCGGCGTTATTGCCCCGGTGCGTCCAACCTGAACGCGTATATCCTCCACGGTCGTGGTCGCCTGTTCGGCCGGAAACTTATAGGCCACCGAACCGCGCGGAGCCTTACCGACCACACCGAGCTCACCGAACAGGCTGTCGTCATTAACCACCACTACCGTACCGTCTATCCAGTACGGCAAGCTATTCCGGATCTTCTCGATTTTTTTATAAAAAGCCTGTACCTCAAATAATGTTCTGGCCAAACGACTGAGCGGATTGATTTTTATGCCCAACAACTTCATTAATTCATGCGCCTGCTGATGCGTTGAGAGCCCGACATCAGCAATCAGGGCGTAACCGAAAAAATCCAAATTTCTAGAACGAGCCACTGCCGGATCCAATTGACGGATACTGCCGGCAGCGGCGTTGCGCGGATTGGCAAACAACTCTTTCCCCTCCCGTCCACGCGCTTCGTTTAATGCCTCAAACACTGATTTGGACATGAAAACCTCACCACGCACCTCAATTCTTCCAGACAAATCCCTCATAGACTCTCTAAACAACGTTTCATCGGACAACGGACCAAAGTTGCTTATGAACTGATCAATTTCTTTTTTGTCGGATGAGCGAAGCCGCAGAGGTATTGCCTCCACGGTTTTCAAATTATTCAGTACGTCCTCACCGATCACGCCGTCGCCACGTGTTGCTCCAGTAACAAGCAAGCTATCCTCGTAAACTAAAGACACCGCCAAGCCGTCCATTTTTACCTCCAAATAAAATGCGTCTATATCGCGATCGGTCAACCTGGATATCCTCTCAAACCAATCGGCAAGTTCCTCCTCAGAAAAAACATCCTCCATGGACAGCATGCGCGTGGCATGAGTAACCTTACTAAATTTATCGAGCGGTTTCCCTTCAACCCGCTGTGTTGGGGAATCGGACGTCACCAAATCAGGATACTCTCGCTCCAGCTGTAGCAGCTCGTGTTTCATTGAATCCAAGGCCGCCTCGGAAATATCCTGCCTGTCTTCAACATGATAAACATAGCGATGATGATTAATCGCCCGCTTGAGCTGCTCTGTTCGTTTTTTCGCTTCTGCTTTATTCATAATAAAGACTGAAAGTCTGACAGTCAGAAAATCCGGATGTAAGGCTTTCAGGCTTTCAAACTTTCAGGTTGGAAATTATTATCACGGACAACTTACCGGTCTGCCCTTAACTAACGAGCATTCACTAAATAATACAAAATCAAATATCCCGGATAGCGGCGCCCCGCGAGGCATGGTCGCAATCAATCGTCGGCTTGAATTTGAGAATCGGCCCATGAAATCAATTACCACTTGTCCGGGCAGCGGCTGGGGATTGTTCGCCGCGTCATAAGCGCGTATCTCCACGTTCTCGAGCGGCTGATCTTTGGCGCGCAACCGCAACTTGTATAATGTATTCGGAGTTAACGATAAATTTGCCGTACCGCCGACAAATTCAAACGTATTCTCGTACCGAGCCGAATCCTCTTCCCACACCACCTGACCACCATGAGCCCACTTTACAAGGTAAGCGCGCAAAACCGAACATCCGCCGCATAAATCCGACCAGGCAACCTCTATGCGAGTGATGTTGGATTGACCAAAGTCGGACGGCGCGTCCGGGTTGAATAAATTAACCTCCTCAAAGCCGTAGGAATCTATATCAGTGTAAACAATTTCCGTTGTTCCGGTGATATCACCCCACCACTTCGACTGATTAGCCAGCAATCGAGCATCGTCCGCGTCATATGATGGCGGAATATTGCCGGTCTTGCGTGCGTTGTAGATTGCTTCCTCGACCCCGGATTCTGCCGCATAGTAAGCCAAAACCGCACCATCGGAAATCCTCGTCTGCTGCAACATGTCCAATATAATCGTCCCCAAGCCAATGGAACCGATTACAACCGAGGACATTATCAGAAGAGCGAAAAGCAGCACCGCACCAATTTGATTCGGCGTAGACTTGTGCTGACGTTTATGCCAATTTTTGTGCGTCATATCTATCTAGCGTAGATCCTACTCGTGGCCGTGGTCTGTAAATCCAAATAAGTTCGCTCACCCGACTTTCGACCCACACTCTCCAGTGCCAACAAAATAGTTACCGACGGCTGTACGTCAGAACTATAGCCAGTTGTTGGATCGAAAGCCGTTGGATTCTCGTCGGGGCTGATGAAAAAATGGGCCGACTGCACTTTTACGCCGCGCGGACTTAACGGTGCCGGATCATACGAACCGACCTTTACTAGCAGGCAGGGACGGCTTTGCTCATCAAGACAGAACTGTTGATTGGTCTGGTCACTCTCAAAAAATCTAATTGGCATTTCCTCGCTATCTATGAGGGCCAACTCTCGCTCCTGCTGCTGAAGTCCGGGCTCCCGTTGGGCGTAATAATCATAATCAATCATGCCGGTACGTATTTCGCGCACCATGGCCTCGATCGTAAAGCGCGAACTGGCTTGCATGGCCTGTAAATCAAAAATCTTCCGCTGACTGCGGCTGGCCATCATGAAAATGTCAGATGCGGTTACGATCAGCATCACGAAAACGGTAACGGCGACCAACATTTCCATTAGCGTAAATCCGTGCGCGCCGGAAGATGCGATTCGTCTTTTCTTAATTGTATTTCCTATATTATTCATCGCCAATCAAACATTCTTTCAATGACGTGCACTTGATATTCCCCTCCGCCCGGGCGATCCCACCGCACATGCGAATTAACCTCGAAACCGACGTTTTCTGTTCCAGCGGGACACGGCTGTGAATCGCTGTACAGATTATAATCTATAAAGTTAGCTGTGCTTCCGGCTGGATTACTGCAAAGTTTTTTGAGATTGATGAGTCGCCGAAATCTCGTTGCCACGGTGCCGTCAGGCTGTACAGCGGCTTGACGATAAAGCCCAACAGGAGCGCCCCCTTCGATCACAGTTTGCTTATACACCCTCACTTTGTCCTCATCCCAATCTGTATCGCCAAAATCCAATTGCCAAATGCTGGTCTCGGGATCAAATGTAGGAATACTATTTAAAATATAGCCCGGACCGATAATATTCTCGTCATAATCCCGGCCAGCCAACCAATTAGAGTCTCGAATCTGACGCACCACTTCGATACTCTCACGCGCCAAACTATAAGCCACGATCTGTTCCTCACTGGACTTAGCGCCATTAATTGAGCTTTGAACCAGCGTTAGCGCGGCGCTGACTGCAGTCACAATAATACCCGAAGCCACGATGGCCTCGAGCATGCTTTGTCCGCCACTTCCTCGCAAATATCTATTGTGTCTGACTAACTTCATTTAATCTACGCTGATTAACCCGGAAACGCGATTTATGGTAATGACTGCTATATCGTTGGTGTTGGCATGCTTTAACTCTACGGTCGCGATGCCATCGGCAATCGTACCGTTAAAACTCAATACTGGCTTAGGTGGAGTAAACACGATGTCCAGCTCGTTCACATCAGCTGGCGAAACACTAGCCAATTCGACAAACGGTCCTGGAGATATCGAATCAAACCGAAGCGCCTCGCCGTCATCGTAACGTTGGTTATCGTTGATATCCGCAAATATTCGTACTTCGCGGTTCAAACCAGAAGCCGCAGAAATATTAATTCCATAAGCCGGCGGAATCGCCGGTTCGCAAGTACCGCCATTGCAATCAGCATCTTCCCCTGATAGACACAATTTTCCTTCTTCGTTTCCTCCGTGACACATGTTGACTTCGTATCCGGCAACGGTTTGCGTACGCGCTCGACGAATAAATGAAGCCACCTGTCTCGCACTTAGTCGCAATTCATCTCCCTGTTGACCAGCTCGGAAATTAGCCATAGCGAAAGCGGTGATTATGCCAAAAATAGACAATGAAATTAGCATTTCTACCATGGTAAAGCCGCGTCGCCTGTTTTCACTTGACCGATGAGAAAGCGACATATTACAGAAGGCCAAAATACCATTTAGTTATTTCACTGCCGTATAGCAAGACCATAACCGTTGCTGCCGCTAAAAAAGTCCCAAAAGGCAATTCGCTTTTCCAACCCTTTCGTCGCAGGCTCAACAGTAATATACCTATCACCGCACCAAAAATATAGGCTAAAAACATCGCCACTAGCACGTACGGATAACCAAGCGCAGCCCCCATTAAGACACCGAGATGAACATCGCCGCCACCTATCCATTTTCCGTGCGATAAGACGCGCTGCAGCCAGAAAAAACCGGCACAAACTAAGATGCCAAGCCCCAACCGCCAGAACTCAACTCCTAGCGCTAAGTTTGCGGCAAGAGCGATTGCAGCGGCCGGCAAAGTGACTGAACGCAGTATCAGCATATATTTTAAATCAAACACGAAAACAACGGCCAAAATTGCAATCAAATACCAACTCAGAAGCAGGTTGGCCAGCGCCATCGCAGGAATTGCGGCTAAACCAGGCTCAAAAAATCTTAGTGCAGCTAGCAAAAACAAAATCCCGACCGTGAGTTCGACTATAAAATAGGATGGGTTAATTTTTTTGGCACAGTACCGACACTTACCGAGTAACGCTAAATAGCTCAACATGGGAATTAAATCCAGCGGCGATAAAATATGTCGGCAGTGCGGACAATAGGATCGCCCCGATACAAAACTTTCCTTGGTTCGGAGTCGCCAAACAACGGCATTTAAAAAGCTGCCGACAACCGTTCCGAATACGAAAATGAAGACCTGAAGCATTATGGTCATATACATCAATATAGCACGAATATGACATAGCGAGTAACTCATCACCCCACATAAATCCAGCCGATACGGTCGTAAAAAATTACAAGAAGTAGAAGGGCTTGAAAAAGCAAAAAACACGGAAATAATAGCAAAGCATCCTGTGACTACAGGATGCTTTGCATTTTGCCGAATTCGGCTACGAATCTGCCCTGAGTGATTTTATGTCACTGCAGGACAAAAGCGAAGCTCTTTATTGAGTGATGCCGTTTGGATTGGCAGTCGCAGTACCCGACTCCAAATCACCAACAGATCCACCGAGACAGAACTCCAATGTGTATGAAGTACCACTGCCGACCTGGGTATATGAGTAAGCGGCTTCAGCCTCTGTTCCGCAACCGTCTGTTGGCAGAGGGTTGGCTGGGACGAGACCCATGTAAGTTGTTCCGGTGGAACAGGACGTTGCCCATCCACTAGAACACAGAGCGGCACAGCTACCGGCACCCAAAACTGCACAGTCGCCCG
The DNA here is from genome assembly GCA_964486995.1 of uncultured Gammaproteobacteria bacterium. Classification (GTDB taxonomy): domain Bacteria; phylum Patescibacteriota; class Patescibacteriia; order SG8-24; family SG8-24; genus JAHJAU01. Next base: position 17,498 of record CAZAOV010000008.1, read on the forward strand.
GATAGCCATTCTGATCTGCGAAGTACAGCTCGAGAGCGGTCTGAACCTGCTTTATGTCAGCGACACGCTTTGAGTCACGTGACTTCTGACGGGCGCTGTTTAAGGCGACCACAGCCAGAGTTGACAGCAGACCGATGATTGCGATAACCACCAGTAGCTCGATGAGAGTAAAACCCTTGTTAGATTTGCGCATATTGCACCTCCTTTCATGGTTAGAATTTCCTCCAGACGTCTGGAGATAACGCGCAGTTAATCCACACGTTAAATTAATTATACCACATTTAGCCTAGATAACATGATTCTACGGTGTACAACCATGTCCAATTAGGGCTTGCAGTCTTCAATGTGCAACATCCATAATGTTACACGCTGAAGCTCAAAAACCTAGAATTGGCTCGCCAAACTATACATAGGCAGCATGATGGCCGCTACCATTATCCCAACTGCGGCCCCCATGATCATCATGATTAGTGGTTCTATTGCGTGCACCAGATTGGACACCATGTTGGACAACTCACGCGAATAGAAGGCGGTCAAACGATCTAGTACCTCAGACAAACGACCAGTTTCTTCTCCGACAGATATCATCTGAGGCACCATTTTCGGCATGGATTTATCGCGTACGATTACGGTAGTCAAAGCGTTACCATCCGTTACTTCTTTCTTTGTCTCCAATAGCTGATGGCGGTAGTAGGCATTGCCTACTACCTCTGCACAGATATCCAAACTGCTAGGAATATCCACGCCACCAGTCATCATAGTGCCAAAACTCTGCGTAAAGCGCACGACATAAATACGCTGAAGCAGTGGACCAAAAATTGGAATCTTGAGTTTGTATTTATCCCAAAGCATCCGTCCGGTATCAGTGCTTGTCCACCAACGGAACGCTATTAAGCCGATACCGGCTACAACGAGCATCTGAACCCAGTAGGCCTGAAAAAAGCCGCTCACCGCAATTAACAAATTTGTTGTCCAGGGGAGTTCAGCCCCTGATTGGGTCAAGGTTTCTGTGAGCTTTGGTACTACAAAAGTCATCATGATGAAACCGACGATAACCAAACCGACAATAACAAAAATGGGATAAATCATGGCGCCACGAATGCGCTGATTCAGGTCATAGTCCTTTTCCATTTGGTCTGCCAGATAATTCATCACGTCTTCCAGTTTGCCCGTTGTTTCGCCAGAGCGAATCATGTGAATAAAAAACTGCGAAAACGCCTTCGGGTATTGTTCCATGGCGTTCGACAACGCCGAACCAGCCTCAACATCATCAGCCACTTCTATGAGTATCTTTTGCAGTCGTGGATTGCGAGTCTGGTTTGCCACGGTCTGAATCGATTGAACCAGCGGCACAGAGGCTCCCATCAAGACCGAAAACTGACGTGAGAAAATAACGGTATCCTTAATTGGAATCTTATTCAGGAAAGGTAGTTCCAATTCCAGGATACTCGCCTTCTTGGCTGCCTCTAGCGAAACTACAAAAAATCCCCTGTCACGCAGGGTGTCCATGGCAATTTCTTGGTTTGGTGCTTCGATTACACCTGTAATCGCCTTACCCTCGGTGGTACGGACACGATAATCAAATCTCGGCATGGTTGTGATAGCAAGTGTTTATTCAGCGCGAACGCCGACCATATGCTATTTATCCATTTTAAGGACGCTCTTAATTTTATCGACCGCTTCAGCCGGCACAAAATGTGCTTTAATCAAATAATCCTCGGCGCCGTCCTGTAGCGCCTGCTCAATATCTTCTTTCTGACCTAAATTGGTCAGCATAATAACCGGAATATCCTTGGTGTTGACGTCAACTTTAAGACGCTTGAGAGTTTCGAAGCCGTCGAGCTTGGGCATCAAGACATCCAAAAGGATTATTGCCGGCTTTTCTTCAGTCGCCTTTTTTAAACCTTCTTCGCCATCCCGAGCGGTTAAAACCTGAAACCCCTCCAATTCAAGCTTGGTGGCATAAATACTGGAGAGAAACGAGTCATCGTCAACGATGAGAACTTTAAATTTTCCGCCTTTATCAGTCATATGTTTTTTGGTAAGTAAGCGTCTATTCTGAAGTTATGCGCATAACCTCCTCAATTGTAGTGAAACCTTCAAGCGCTTTCAACAAGGCATCTTGCCTAATATTAATTAGTCGCTGTCCTTTGATGATTGCTCTCACCTTCTCTGCGTCAAAACCATTGGCAATCAAATCTCTCAGTTGGTCATTATACTCAATAACTTCGGCCACCGCTACACGCCCTACATATCCGGTATCCTGACAGCGAAGACAACCACGCCCCTTATAAAATACTGGCGGACCATCTTTTGACAGACCGACTTCCTCAAAATACTCATCGGGAATTTCCTGTATCTCTTTGCTCACCTGTTCTATCACATCTGGCGGAACTTCTACAGGCGCCTTGCAACGTTCGCATAATTTACGCGCCAAACGCTGGGCGATGGCTATGTTCATTGTTGCGCTCAACAAAAATGGCTCAAGATGCATGTCAACTAGGCGCGGCACTACACCCAGAGCATCATTGGTATGTAACGTTGAAAAAATTAAATGGCCAGTCAGTGCGGCATGCACCGCCAACTCACCCGTCTCACCATCACGAATTTCGCCAACCATTATAATATTCGGGTCTTGTCTTAACAGGGCGCGCAACCCACTCGCAAACGTAAAGCCGACTTCTGGTCTAACCTGTGACTGATTTACGCCCTTAATTTGATACTCAACCGGATCCTCCAACGTAGAGATATTTACCCCCTCTTCATTACGCATATTCAGAATGGTGAAGAGGGTGGTCGATTTACCAGAACCGGTCGGACCGGTAATTAAAAACATTCCGTGTGGATGTCGAATCTGCTGCTCAATAATTTTTACATAGCGTGGCCTGAAACCAAGATGGGTTAACTTCGGTACGCCTTGATTGGTGTCCAAAATACGCATCACCACCTTCTCGGTTCCAGTCAGAGGCAGTGTCGATACACGAAAATCGATTACCTTATCGCCAATAGTATCACGAATGCGTCCGTCCTGCGGTATTCTAGTTTCATCCAGTTTCATGTCAGACAAGACTTTGATACGTGAAACTATGGAGGGGTGAATATACTTTGGCAATGAAATTGAAGTTCTAAGTACTCCATCGACTCTATAGCGAACTCGAGATTCATCACCGTAAGGCTCAATATGAATATCCGATGCGCCACCCTCTACCGCATGCCTCAAAATAACCGACACTATTCGTGAAACCGGCGCCCCCTTGATTACCTCTTCTATTCGCTCCTCCTGCTGTAAGTCGGTTTTCTCTTCCGGGCCTTCGTACTTTTCCTTGGCTACCTCAAGCGCCACCGCAACCTCCTCGCCAATTTTTTTATAGAGTTTGTAAGCGCTGTTGAAAGATGCTTTTGAAATTATAAAATAGTGCGGCTTAAACTTTCTGGTTCGGGCCAAGAAATCAATCGCCTGCACGGCGCGCATGTCACGCGGATTAACCATGCCGATATTCACGCCGTCTCCGTCACGCTCAAAGGCGATGGCCTGATTGGTATCCGAAACTTCGCGCGGGATTAAATTCAACACTTCCAGCTCGATTTTTTTACCGACTAAATCAAAATAGGGCACGCCCAAAATCGTTCCCCCGGCTTTCGTCAGCAACTCATCATCGATGATGTTCTTTTCTGCAATCAGCTCATCGTAAGGTCTGCCGCTTATCTTATGCTCTTCGACCAGCTCATTATGCTGACTTTCGTCAATCTTCCCCGCTTCGAGCAAGACATCTAATAATTGTGTGTCATTGCCACCAGACATAATTATTGCTCCTCGTCACCCCCAGCGACTGAGGTAACAAAAGGTCTGTCGTTACCAAGCCCCATGGGTCTAACAGGCACAACACCATATTCTTTGAGTCCTTTATAATCTTCTCTCTTGAAGAGATTTTTGGCACCCTCTATGTCAATCTGGAGCTCAGCTTTCGGCAGATCGATATCAGATCCAAGTATGGCCCTTGGTTTTAGTTGATCATAATTAAAATAAACTATGACCCCGATAATGCCTACGATGAGCATGGCCAGAAATAAAATTTGTTGCTTTTCCTTTTCCATACTTTCAGATACTAAAAGGCGGGTTGGGGCGGGGGTTCGTTGGTGCCCCGTTTAACCCCCAAGTCATTCGTTATAAAATACGTAGTCAGCATGAGGCTATAGTTTCCACTGCCCGCAGAAAACGCAATTGACTGCACGTCGGTAACACGGATCAGACTCTCAAGATCATTTAGAATCTTTAGGAATTCATCGTATGTACCACCAGAAAAATTCGCCGCCACATTAACCGGAGTAACTCCTTTTCCACCGATTCCGGCTGGATCAACAATCGTGTCGACCGATGAAAGCACCATGCCATTCGCTCTGGCCACTTCATCCAACTGCACAAACAAGCCTGGAACGTCCTCGCTCGGCGGAAGCATTAAATTAAGCTTATTCTTGTGCGCATCGTTAATCGCCCTATAGTCTGCTAGCGCATTTTCTAGACGAGCCATATAATTTTCGTCATCCTCGATGCGAGCTTCGAGTGGTTTGACGTCATACTCACCGCCAGTCATGAATTTACCCACCTTGGGCATAAACAAAAGCAGGTAGGCCATGGCTGCATACGCCAAAATCAATGCAATCCCAATCAGGGGCATAAATTTCACAATCGGTGACTCTGGTTGTTTTTTCTTCTTATCAACCATATTATTCATCGTTTTCTTCAGTACCCGTTTCAGCTGGCATGACCCACATATAATCCTCTAGAGTTAAAACCAGGCTGAACCCTACCCCATCAATCTCACCGAAGTCATTAAGGCGCGCTGCAGCAGATGTGGTAATCACGTTAGTGACCGCATCATCCTCCTGCCAAGCAACGATTTGCTCAGCCACATCTCGATAGCTATCGCCAGATGCATCAAGGGCAACGGTTCTGGAGGCAAAGTCACCAGCAAAACTGCTATATGTGACGGTTTTCTTGGTGCGACTACTCAAATGCTCAAAAAATTTAGTCCACCGCAAATGACCATCTAACAAATCCTCGGCATGCCGAGCCTTGGTGCCCAAAAGTGATACTCGTACGGCGTCCTCCTCTGCTTCAGCGATTGCCTGCTTCTTGCTTTCAATTATTTTTATGAGTTCAGCGCGACGATTCTGAAAATTTTGCTCCTGATTAACTAGATACACGTAGCCTCCACCAATCAATAAAGTCTCGACCAGCAAAGAGCCAAACAATATGATAAGCCATCTCCTCATCCCTCCACCATCTTCTTCATCACCGGCAGGCATCAATTGAACCTTCAGCCCGCTTCCGCTAAATCCATCCGAGATGTCATTGGCGGACGCGGATGAAGGTGGCGGAAGTGACGAAGCAGATGTATCAAATGCAGAAGCAGGCACCGACGGCGCCTCTCTCTCATTTGCCCCTTGATTTTTCTGACCCGATAAACGGTTCATAAATAAATATCTGCTAGGAGTCGGAGCATTCTATTCTACGTTCTGCATGGCCAAGCCAATAGAAACGGCAAAACGCGGTCCAATCTCATCCAACACCGGTCGCAATCCATCGGGATAGGCCACCCGGGCCCACGGATCACCGACATAAGTCTTCATGTTTAGTTGCTCAGAGAAATAACTAGATAGTACCGGCAAACCGGAAGTGCCACCGGTTAAAATAATCTTCTCAACTTTTTTCTCGCTCCCGTCTTCATCGATCTGACCAGCGTATAAATTAACTGAATACTGCAGTTCCGTGACCATTGGTGCCATGGCAGATTCAAAAATCTTCGGCAAGCCTTCGCCAGGATAAATGCTCTGCACGCTCCTAATGTCACACTTCATCTCTTCAGCTTCCTTCAAGCCCAAGTCGAGCGCCTTGCCCATAGCCTTGGTTAAGGTGGTGCCACCCATATCCACACTACGCGTAACATACGGGATGCCGTTGTCAACGATGATGATATTAGTTCGCACACTGCCTATATCAACTATCATTGTTGTTGATCTGTCTTTGCCAATAAGCGAACGAATCAACGCAAAAGTTTCAGTTTCCAGACTGGCCAACTCCAGACCGGCTTTACGAAATACGGTCATGTATTTCTGAATCATGGCATTTGCTGCTCCTGTAATCAGCACCTGAACGGTTTTCTTTTCAGCCTCCTTATCGGCCGCCTCATCTTTCTTTGTCTTTTTTTTCTTGTCATTTATGTCGATAATCTTAAAATCCAAAGTCATCTCTTCGAGCGGTACGGGGATAAGTTTTTTAGCCTGCCAACGAGCAGCTTCTCGAATATCATCCACTTTTTTGGTTTTTGGTACGGTCACTACCGAACTGAACACTGAAGCTACCGGCAAACCGCCGACCGCCTTCATCGTAGTGACTTTAGCTTTCTTAAGCATGTCGCGAAGGAGCTTGGCCGTACCGTTTATGTCATCCACCATATTTATCGGCTCGACTCCAGGCATACGCTCAGTAAATGAATACGTAAAAAGACGAAAACGCCCCTTCTCGTTCTTCAGTTCAACCAGTTTTATTCCTCCTGAACCGAAATCGATGCCAAGATAGCTCTGTTTCTTAGACCCGAATAGGCCCATACAGTGATTTCGTTACTCGAAAAAGTTCTAAATAAACTTCCCCATCTATATATATTATACACCTTTTTACCTTAAAATACAGGGTGTGAATAACCGTGCATTTTGTTTTTCGCTGGGTTGACTATGGAGTATCGGTTATAGTGGGTAGTGACCTAGTAACGTCAGCGAAACCAGGTGGCGGATTAACCACGGCACGGCCGTCATATATAAACTGTTCAGAACCTCTATCCACGTTGCGAAAAGCCCTTTCCAAAATCATTTTTCGACCGACAACCAAACCGTAAACCCGCAACGGAATCTCACTAATTTCGAGTGGTGGGGCAACCGTATCTAGACCGTCCTCACCAGCAATCAAGAAAGAGCCGACCACCTGCATAACGTTGCCATCTACGATGACGTTTCCATAGTCCCCATTGTTATCGGGCAAAACTATCCATCCGAGTGACGCCAAGTTATTTAATCGGCTGACTGGCGCGTCTTCATATTGCAAATTGCCGACAATTTTTAGATTGCCGCCATCAATGATAACGGTTCCGTCTCCCCGTCCGTCAAATGTGCTGTTTCTAATTTCTCTGGCAGAAATCTCGATATCCTGACCACCAGCTTGCACGTAAATCACCTGACCTTCCAGTGGCTGCATCGGCAGAACATTATTCCAATAATGAACAAAAGACGCTTCGGTGTGGGTTTGAACATCGCCGTATTTTCCGTCAATCAATCCATTGATGTCCACCATGCCAAGAATGGTTGTATAGGCATTGTCTTCCTTTGGCCGTTCTAACTCGGTGTCAGAATCTGTTTCTAGGCAAGGGTTGCCGTCAGCGCCCTCCATTTCGGTATTGAAATTCAGAATGCTACCCTTGGCGGTAACGCAATAGGTGGCGTTATAGCGATCTTCTGGTGGTGGAACTGGTGCCATTATCTTCATTTCGGAAAACACGTTACTGGATTGTGTCTCGAGCCACGGGAAAACCAGCTGATCGCAAACGTTGGCGTCAATGCACGGCCCAATAGCCCCAGCGTCCATGCAATCAATATCTCTACGACAGGTTTGAGTCGGATCGTCTTGACAGACACCATCTCCAGAACCGCAACTCCAGCTGCCATCATGAACCGTGCAGTCTTCATTTAGACGACAGCCAACCGGCGGATCTAACTTGTTACCGCTGGCATTGAGACACCAACCACAATCAGCATCGTTATTATCTAAGCGGCAAATATCAAAATCATGCAGGCATAGGCCCCAGTCCTGCACACACTCTTCCGGCTGCCCCGTACCGCCGTCGATGGGGCAGCATTTTAGGTCCGGGTCAATCTGCGGATTACAGTCGGCCGGGTCAAGACCAACTTCGCAAACTACATCGCGCGAAATTTGACAACGGCCGAATATGTCGTCCGGCTCGCACATCTCACCGACTCCGTTGGCGTTACGGTCGTTCTGTCCTGGGTTGTAATAATTCAAACAGTTATCGCACGGTTTATAGTCATTGGAATAGACATTCTCAAACAGGGCGTCCGAAACGCCATCACCGTCAAAATCGGCCCATGAGCAAATATTTTCTACCTCAAAAAAATCCGGTTTAGAACTGCAGACATAAAATACTTGCCGATTAGAGAATACGGTATCGCCGTCATTATCTGTTGCTGAAACTTGAACAAAATACTCACCGTCACCCCACGCCGGAACGATACCGGTTAAATCAATAGTGTCACTGCAGTCGATATGGCTGGCGATTGTGTTATCGCCCAACATGGAAGTTGAAGGACCTACCGGGCCACCGATCAAGGTTCCGGCGGCGTTGTAAATCCATACGCCGCATGTCGCCAACGGAAACCAATCGCTGTTTGCCGACTGAAATCGCACTTCCAATTCCATGTTCATGCGATCGTCTTGGCGAAAATAGGGACTGTCCTTCCAGCCGCTCGGAATGCCAGCTGGGGCGATGGAAAGATTTGGGTCAATCATCTGCGGAGTCACGTTGACGTTAAACAACGACATTGCGGAATAGTTTCCGACGTTATTGACTCCATCCTCACTTTTTCCGCGCACGTTTATGGTCGCATCATCCAAAAAGGCACCGGAAATAGGATCGGTAACACAAGTCCCGTCTGGTGTGCTATATTCGTCACCGTCAATCTCAATCGTACAGGAACAAATGTCACTGCTTCCGTTACCGAGATCCGGATCTTCAGCAATCATTCTAAATCTCCGAGCTTCGCCACGTTGCACAGTTATTGTGTTCGGCGGACCTTCTCCCTCGGCCTCGATTGAATTTACCAACGGCAAATCATCCTCGTACAGAATATTACTTATGATGATATCTCCACTTTCGGTTAATCCGGTGCCATCATGCTGAACTGAGATACTAATTGGATAGCTGCGCCACGTTTCGGGAGTGGCCGGTGTAGGGCAGGTAAACGTCAGGTCAAAACCATTCAAAACTTCACCAGCAATATTGAAAATATGAGCCACGCGAGTAGGAACCGCAACAAAATCCAGCTTGCCCGAACCTGCCCCAGTGAGGGTGCAGTTCGGATTAACATCCGCATACGGATACACGGCATTATCATCGGTGTTATCACCAATCACAATAGCTATGGATGAATATGTACCGCTCCCCACCAGGCGAACCACGTCCTCTGAATTAACTCGCGAAGCCTCATAAGCCGCACCGGTTACGGTCGGATCGACTGATGTGAAAGAGAAAAAAGAACTCAATCTAGGCACGGTTTGGCAGGGTACAGTGACCCATGGGGCAGCGCAATCAACACCGTTCCAACAATTTGAATCCATACAGTCCATAAACCCGTTGCCGTCATTATCAAATATGTCGGCGCATGACGCCTCTGATGACTCGCAAAAAACCGGCGCCAAATTAACCACTCCTCCACGTTTGGTGTCGCATTGATCGTCAGCGCAGTCAGTCAACGAATCAGCGTCGTTATCCCAATTGTCCGAACATAGGTCGTCATTGTTTTCGTCTGCGGCACATCGAGCAGCGTCATCTAAATACCCAAGACTCAAACGCGGACCTGGCCCGACGGTCAAACAGTCATCGATGTCCGCACAGTCGGTCAACCCGTCTCGATCGTGATCAATCCCGTCCGCACAAGAATAATAGGTGATGTCCTCTCGTTCAGGACACGGGCCGCAGTTACCAAACTTGCGTTCGCAATCGGTGTCGGCACAATCGTATGGTGCATCAGCATCATCGTTGAAATTGTTGTTGCATAACATGTAGCGGTCGTCCAAATTAAATTCGAACTCGAAGCACATGTTCGGATTAACGCCACCCTCATCCATGCCGATGCAGTCAGGGTCAGCGCAATCAACCAATCCGTCTAGGTCATCATCCACCCCGTTAAAGCACTGCAGGTCCGCATTCACACTAGATGCGTCTCGATGTTCGACCGACGGGCAGGCAACATCACCCTGACAATCATAATCCATGCAATTGACGCCGGTGGTCGGCTCATCGTCCCAGTCGTGAGACGGGCTGTATGACTGGTCTTCGTCGTCATCCACTCCGGTGGCGCAATCTTCAGTTGCCGGACAGCCGTACCCGGCATTCTTCCAGCAAGAACGCCCGACAACCGTTTCCAGGTTATCCAAACAGTCGATTAGACCGTCTCCGTCATTATCAAAACCATCGGCGCAACCAGCCACACCAAACTCGTTTTCGTATTGACAGATACCGCCGCCGCCGGACAAGCTATTGCAATCTGGATCCAGACAATCTATTAGTCCATCCGCATCATTATCAAAACCGTGCTCGCATATTGTCTCTGATGACTCACAATCGGCACCCAAAACCGCAACTTTTCCGACTGAACCGACGCAGGCGGAATCCTCGCAATCTGAATAGAAATTCAGGTCATTGTCGATGGCATCTGCGCATGGCTCATCCATATTTGGTATCGCCACCCACGACTCCGATTCATCATCATTGGATGGCGTTGCGGCGTCAACGTAGAACGATAGATTATTTTTTGTTCCTGATGCGCCATTATGAAACACGGCCAGATCAAATGTATATGAACCTGTAGCTAAGGCAGCGTACGTCACCGTCAATACCTGATCGACTATGCAGCCGGCACAACCATCACTATCATATCGTTCATATGCGGTCTGAGTGGGATTAATGTCTTCAAGAGGCAATACGACAGCGCCGTTGGCTGGATTGGCATACTTATCAACGCTATCGAATGCGGGCAAATTGTGAATCATGTGTGATATCAACGTTCCGGTATTGTACACGCCGCCGTTCAAGCGGATTTTAAATGTGCCGTCGGGTCGAACGTGCTCAGTATAGGCGTACTGAACGGTCTGACCACCAACTATTATTTCTCCGGTGCAAATATTTCCATCACACGGGGCAGGAGAAACCGCTGCTTTTATCGAAACTGGTACCCAGGCAAACACAAAAACAAGCGCGAAACAAAATCCTGCTGAGGCGAGCAATAACGTATTTTTATTTATCGATATCCCACTCATCTATTGAACCGTTACATCATTATTTTCGTTGCAGCATAGGTCGCCGGATGAATAGCCGGGACTAAAACAATCATCGCTCGGGCTTTCATTATATCTAGTAGAGTTAGTGCAGTCGCAATCAAAGTAGCCGTCCTTAGGATCGCCATAGGTACACTCCAAGCCATTTACGACATTATGTATCGACTCACTCTCGCTACGCGGTTGTTTGCTGCAGCACAGCATGCCGGCTTCGTATCCGGTGTCGGTGCAATCCATTATGCCGTCACCGGTCGCACCCCAGATACATGATGTTCTGGGCAGAGTTTGACAGCGATAAGAAATACCCTGGCAATGACGATCGGCACAATCAATCTCACCGTTGCCGTCGTCATCGATTCCGTTGTGACAATCGCCTTCTAGCGGCACGCCGCGTCGCATCAGCAACGAAAATGATGCGTCTCCGGAAAAATCGCAATTAGCAGCATTATTGAAATAATTGCCCGGAAATCCGGAATGGCATCGCAGGGCTTTATATTGATCCTCCTCGGAATCCAATCCAGACCATGTATTGTCATGAGTAAATATCGGCCACTTACGAATCTTTTCCCGTAGCTTGATGCGGCAGAATCCGGAAGTTTCGTCACAAAACTGAAATGCGTTGCAGTTTGCGTCTGATGCGCAGGCGGTCAAGGTCGGCGGACTGCCGATGCGACAGGAGTTTATTGTCCAGAGTTGCCCCGGCACTGTGGAATCGGAATTTTGCACGGTGTACTGCAGTGCTGCGGTGCCGTTACGAACGGCAGTTGGAATTATCGACTGCAAAATTTCAAACGTACCGTCCGACTTTTCCATCTCGCATTCAAGTAATGAATTTCCACTAGCAGAAAATTGGGTGAAGCCGATGTTCATTTGACTGAGATGAGTTCCACGAAGTCCGGTGTTGTCCGGTTCATAAACACCCTCCGGACGGGCGATTTTTCCCAGTCGAGCAAGTACCCAAGTGGTGCGCACGGGACTAAAATCAATCCAACCAGCACCGCGAACGTCATCGGTGCCGCCCCATGCCCAGTGGTCATTGAAATTCCCTTTTTCAAATTCCCCGGTAAGCGGATCAAGTACGGTGTGATAATTAGAAATCATGCATTCATTCAAATTCTCGCAATTGAGAGATATCCAACCATCGTCGCCCAGCGCATCAATTTTCGCCCAACCATACAGCTCATCAATCTTGCTGTTATATTCATCACGATATTGTGCGTATGGTGCACCGCCTTCTGGAGTGGTGCCGGAACAGGATTGACCAAAACAAATCCAGCCCACGGTTTCGGACCAGGCCCAACCCATTAAGTGTGCCCAACCGATTTGCCCTTCGACATCCACAAAGGTGACACCGTAATCAACGGCGCCACAGGTTCCAGTGTTGACGCAATTCATGGAAATCCAACCAATAGAACCGGACCAAGCCCACTCAAAAACGTTCTCGGACAATCCGGCGTGTGCGGTGCGAGGCATGAATAACAAGAAAGACGCCGCTAGCATGGCGGCGGTGATAATAATTCGCAAATTTAACGGGCGTAGGGTTTCCATACGCGAATAAATTATAGCACAGCGGTCGTTATATAAGGAGAATTTATCAACAGAAAATGACTGGATCTAGACACTGTCGCTCCGAGCTAGTCTAGGACCAAGAAAGAACGCTATTGCGCAAAAACCGTCTGACTTGTTTTAAGGTGGAGGTAAAGCCTCTCCCCTAAAACAAGTCAGACAGTTTTTCGAGATGTTCCGCCTTAAAATAAGTCTGACGGTGCAATCAATAACATCCTCCCTGGATTCACCGGACCGGGTAGGGGCAAGCACCGACAGATACGGAACCAAAATTAATTTCACATATAAAAGCCGACCGAATGGTCGGCTTAAGCAGCTACCAATGAATGACGATGGCAAAAGGGTGGGCAATAGCCCCGTACTTCTCGATAGTCGGATTTCGCCCGGTTTCAGCGCAGAATTCATAGACGGCTTTGGCCGGACTGAGAAGCCATCCCGAATCACATCGATCCAGTTCGGAATTGTTCAGCGGACGTCGGAAATGGAAGTCGCGATGCAGTTTCATGACCACCACACAATCCTGCCCCTGGTCTGCGGCTGCGGCCATTAGGGTCGGAATTGCTTCGACGATATCGTTGAACTCTTTCTCTTCCCGCTGTCGCTGACCTTCCTCGTTCTTCAATTCTTCGGCTTCACATTCAGCACGCAGACGTTTACGAGCGGCCTCGGTGCGACGCCGCATTTCAGCGTTGAACTCTTCGGTGGTACTGACTGGCGGAACTCCCGACGGCCGCCTAAAAAGTTCGCGAAACCATGACTTGAATCCCATTTCTACCTCCTGGCTGGAAGATGAAATTATCACCATTCGCATCTAATGTAAAGAAAGGCCGACCTAAAGGTCGGCTTGATGATCAATCCTAAAAGATGTGAATCTCCTTGCGTGAGCCGGCACTTGGATCTTCCATGCAAGCGTCGCTAACATCAACGACCTTTGGTCGAAGCCCGAGCCGTTCGCACTGTTCAAACACCAGCTGGGCGAATTCCGTGAACCGCGGTTCTTTCGGTGGTGGCATCACACGAGCGAAATCGCATCTGGAGATACATCACCGAAGTGATTTTCTTTCCCCACTTTTCTGCGTTGCGAATGCGCGCTGGAATCTTGTCGGTGATTGCCTTGGCGTGCCGCACATACTCGACCTGTTCGCGCTTGGCTGTGCACTGTTGCCTCACCTCTAGCTCCCGAATTTGCTCTAGCACCCGCTCACGACCCCGATGACCGTCGCACTTGGCCTACTGAATACGCTTCATAATCAATTCGTCTTCTGCCGAAAGATATTCTTCAGAAAATGGCCCCAATCCCCGCAACTCCTATTTATCGCGCTCATCACCGACGATACTTCTATCGATGCCCATTATTACTCCTTACTCCGCTCGATCCATCGCCTCGTTAGACAACCGGTCGGCGTCTTTGTTTTGTTCTCTTCTTACGTGGGTGAAAGTTGCTTTGGCAAATCCTAATCGCAGGTTGTGGATTTTCAGATACAATTGCGCGAGCGTTTGATTTTTCACCTTGTACAGACCGTTGAGTTGCCGCACAACCAATTCGGAATCCAAAAAGAAGTCGACATGTTCTGCCCCAAGCTCTTTTGCTATTTCTAACGCATCGATGACTGCGGTGTACTCGGCGACGTTATTCGTGGTTTCACCAAGGTATCGAGAGTGTTCGTACGCCACATTACCCTGCTCATCTTGAATATAGACACCGATGCCGGCCGGACCGGGATTGCCGCGCGCGCCGCCGTCGGTGTGTATGATTAGTCGTTTCATATTTTTTGCAGTTGTTGAGTGGGCACTTAAATAATCCTAAACAGCTCAACAACTTTACAATTTATCTATGCCTCCGCCTTTTTCTTAGTTTCGACTCGTTCCATTTTAGCAGATTCACTCGACTGCACATCAACCATACGCACCTGGATAGTCTTGGTGCCGTTCCATTCGTTCACACCAATCTCGGCTACAATATCTAATTGGTCGCTTGGATTAAATTCTTTCATGCGCTCGGCAAAACCGAACGCGATTAGTCGCGTTTCGCGCGGTACGTCGCCGCGCACCGAAACCCGGACGTGTTTGCCGTCCTTGCCGACTGTAGTGGTCGATAACAACATCACGTTTCGCAACAGGAACAAGGGTTTGGGATTACCAATGCCAAACGGCTCAAAACGTTCGATTTCATTTATCAACTCCCAATTAATCTGGCTGGTTTCCAATTCTCCGTCTAGCCGAATGGCCGGACGCAAATCTCGGTCGGCCAGTTTCTTCTCGGCAAACTCCCAGGCGCGATAAATAAAATTGTTTAAATTTTCTTCGCCTTCGATGGTGAGGCCGCACGCTTCGGGATGACCGCCGAAACGAGACAAAAACCCGGCTGAATCACGCAACAGCTCCACCACATTAAAATCCGGAATGCTCCGGCCTGAACCCACAACCTTTCCGTCGTTCCGTCGCCCCATCACAAATACAGGCACGCCCCATTGAGTGACCAGCTTACCGGCCACTATGCCGATTATGCCCGGCGACCAATCATCCCCAACTATAATCTGCACTTTTTTGCCTGGCTCGGCCATCTCTAACGCCTTACGATAAACTTCTTCTGTGGCACGCTGACGTTCAGCATTGCAAATATTGAGTTCACGCGCCAAGCGGGCGGCCTCCATATCGTCTTCCGCCATTAATGTCCGCAACGCCAAACTGGCGTGATCCATACGTGAGGCCGCATTGATACGCGGCCCTAAATAATATCCGATCGAAATAGTGTCTAGCTTGCCGAGCTCCAAGCCAGCGGCTTCGATAAGTTTTTTTAGCCCGGGTCGCTGCGTTTTATTCAAAACGACTAGCCCCCATTTTTCCAGTATTCGATTCTCGCCGGTAAGTTTCATGAAATCGGTCACCGTGGCAATAGCCACCAAATCCAGCAACCACTTTTCACGACCTTCCTGAACATCCAGTCCCTGCTCGCGCGCGAACTGGTAAAGCGCCGATGCAAACTTGAAGGCCACTGCCGCACCAGACAACGAGCCGTTAGGATAGGTCTCATTCGGCGCAAGCGGATGAATCAAAATGCACTCGGGTACCTCCTCTGGCACTTGATGATGGTCAGTGATAATCACATCCATACCCAGTTCCTTGGCTAATTTGACCTCACTGGCGTTACTGATGCCGCAGTCCGTGGTGACCACCAACTTAATGCCGTCTTTAGCCAGCTTCCGCACAGCATCATCGTTCATGCCGTAACCTTCGTGCTCGCGATGCGGAATATAGCTTACTATGAGCTCGCTGTCGCTGCCGGCCAACTCCGCGACTTCTCGCAGGGCAGTGAGCAAAATTGTAGTTCCGGTAACGCCGTCAGCATCGTAATCGCCAAAGACGACAACCTTCTCTCCGTTCTCAATGGCCTGCCATACACGTTCGCAAGCCGCGATCATTTGCCGAAACAAAAACGGGTCATGCGTATTCTCCCCATAATCCGGCAGCAAAAACTCATCCACTTGCTCCTGAGTTTCGATACCACGATTCTT
Organism: uncultured Gammaproteobacteria bacterium; assembly: GCA_964486995.1. Taxonomy (GTDB): domain Bacteria; phylum Patescibacteriota; class Patescibacteriia; order SG8-24; family SG8-24; genus JAHJAU01. The sequence continues at coordinate 33,701 of CAZAOV010000008.1, forward strand.
GAGCAATTGGAGGGTTATTGGATGAAGTTCCGGAAACTTATCACGGAATTTGTCTGTAATTGGTTTAGCTAGCTGCCAGCGCTTTTCCATAAAAAAGTAAGAAAGTTTGAAAGTTAGAAAGTCTGAAAGCCATCTTAGGACTTTCAGACTGTCCGACACTCAGACTATCAAACTACCAACTAAACGCCGGCGCCACGGTCCAAGCTACCATGGAGATAACAACCACGCTGTAAAGCGTAATCCAACCAATCTTAAACAGTTGACGTTTTTTAATTTTACGATTGAAGATTCGCATGCTTTATACATAGCGACGGGGCTTGCCCCTGCCCGTCATAAATTTATCTATAAAATTACTTCGGATGAGCAGAGACAAGCTCTGCAGCTAGCGATTAACTATCACGTTTCAATACAGCGAAATACGCCTCGGGCGGAATATCGATACGTCCTCCCTTGCCCATCTTCTTCTTGCCCTTCTTCTGCTTTTCAAGCAATTTCTGTTTGCGTGACACATCTCCACCGTACAGTTTGGCAGTCACATCCTTTCGGTATGGAGCGATACGCGATGAAGCTATGATCTTTCCACCCAACGCCGCCTGAATCTTAATTTCGAACTGCTGGCGCGGCAAAGTTTCCTTGAGCTTTTCGACAATGCGACGACCTTCACGCTGAGCCGAGTCACGATATACGATTAACGCCAGTGCCTCTACTGGCTCTTCATTAACCAAGATGTCCATACGCACCACATCGGCTCGACGATACCCCGCCACCTCATAATTAAGTGACGCATAGCCTGATGTCGCCCCTTTCAACTTATCATAGAAGTCAACCAATATCGAAGATAACGGCATGTCGTAATGAACGATAACCCGACCGGCATCTTCTGCATGGGCAGCTAGATACTCTGTATTCAAATATACACCTCGTTTTTCCTGCGCCAATGCCATAATTGCACCAACGTGTTCCTTTGGCGCGACAATATCCGCTTTTACCCACGGCTCGGAAATATGATCGATATAAGTCGGATCCGGCAAATCGGCCGGACTCTTGGCGATAATCTTCTCGGCTTTGATGCTGATGACCTCATAAGCAACGGAAGGTAAAGTCACGACAATGTCCATGCCGTGCTCACGGCGCAGTCGCTCCTGAGCAATTTCGAGATGCAGCATACCAAGAAAGCCACAACGAAACCCAAAGCCCAAAGCTGACGAATGCTCCGGCTCGAAAGTTAGAGCAGCGTCATTCAGTTTAAGTTTTTCCATGGCATCACGCAGATGCTCAAAATCGTCGCCTTCTTTGGGGAAAATCCCCGCAAACACCATAGGACTGATATCACGATATCCGGGAAGCGGTTTCACGCCACGCTTGCGAAAGTGGGGCACGGTGAATGTATCACCCACGCGACAGTAGTCTATTTCCTTAAATCCAGTCACCATATAACCGATTTCACCGGCGGACAATCGATCGGTCTTTAGCATCTTCGGCGTGAATACACCCACTTCAAGCATTTCACCTTCGGCGGCAGTGGCGACCATGGTGAAACCGTCGCCACGCGATGCCTCACCGTCAACAACACGAACATACGCCACCACTCCCCGATACGGATCGAATACCGAATCAAATACCATGGCGCGCAATGGTGCTTCAATGTCACCCCCAGGCGGCGGAACTCGTTTTACAATTTCTTCTAGAACCGTAACTACGCCTTCGCCAGTCTTACCGGAAGCAAACAGCACCTCGCTCTTGTCACAGCCCAACAAGTCACAAATTTCCTGTGCCACTTCATCGGGCTGGGCGTTCGGTAAATCCATCTTGTTTACCACCGGAATGACGGTCAAGTCCTGATCTAACGCCAAATACAAATTACCGATTGTCTGTGCCTGCACGCCCTGAGCGGCATCCACCAACAACACCGCACCTTCGGCCGCGGCCAACGATCGCGAAACTTCGTAATTGAAGTCGACGTGTCCCGGAGTATCAATCAAGTTCAAAATGTATTCTTGCCCGTCTTCTGCCTTGTAGTTCATGCGAGCGGGCTGCAGCTTAATGGTAATCCCACGCTCACGTTCTAAATCCATTGAGTCTAATAGCTGTTCCTTCATCTCGCGCTTGCTGACTGTTTCTGTCTGTTCCAAAAAGCGGTCCGCTAGCGTGGACTTGCCGTGATCAATATGGGCGATAATACAAAAATTTCTAATGTTGGTCATACTCTTCAATCGCCGAAACCGGCACAAACCGTACCGTAAGGGTTTTTATCATCTGCCGCGCCTCCTCGCTACCCAGAAGGTACGTCACCAGCAAGTACATGGCAATACCCGCCAGACCAGCCACCGCACCTTGGGAGAAAACCCCAAGGAAAGTTTGCATGTCCACCGCATTGCCGACCAATACCTTGATGCCTTGCATCGTAATGCCCATGGCCACCGCCGCAACCATCATTAGCGCAACTGATTTTAGGATGCGTTTTTCGTCGAGCGCACCGATCAATATCCGCAACAGCATCCACAGTAAAATGATTCGCAGCGCCGCGCTAACAGAATGCGCCAAAACCAGACCGGAAATCCCCATACCGAAATCAATCAACTGCCAAGCTAACAGACGCTCGAAAATGATGCTACAGACAGCCACAATAAGCGGCCATTTAACATTATGAAAGGCAAAAAATGTTTTTACGATGAATGGCAACAGCGCCTGAGCGAACAAGCTCACGGAAAACAAAGCCAGTGCATCGGCCGTGTCTACCGTATTGGACCAGTCAAAATTACCGGTTCCAAGAATCACGCGTACCACCTGCGCACGCAACAGCAGCAACGCCACGGTAGCCGGTACAATCAGATACATCACCGTCCTGACGATGCGTGAAAATTCTCGCTGTACTCCGGCTCGATCGCCGCGCTCAACCAATTCGGCAATAAAAGGAAACGAAGCCACCGCAAATGAAATACCAAATAAACCGACCGGCAGGCTCTGCAGATTAAGCGCCAAATTGAACACGGCGATGCTTCCAGCTCCGAGTGTCGATGCGACTCCCGTCAAAATTATCAGATTCACATGCTCAAGCGCTAAGCTAGTAGTGCGCGGCAGCATCATCCGTCCCATCTCTCGCATGCCTCTCTCACGAAAATCAAATAGCCAAGAGAACCTGAAGCCCGATCCCAGGACAGAAGCGAGCTGGATGCCCATATGAAGAAACGCACCGATAACCACACCTATGGCCACACCATATATTCCAAACGTATCGGCAAAAAAAACCACACCAGAAATTATGCCAACGTTATAAACGACTGGCGCCAGCGAATATACAACAAACCGCTTGTATGTTTGCAAAATACCGGAAAACACCGCGGATAAGCCCAAAAAGAAAATGGCCGCGAACATTATGCGAGTTAGTGATATCGCAGTTTGTTGTGTCGCAAAATTAAAACCAGAGGTGTACCAGGGCACAAACCACTGGGCAGTGGACGCACCGATAACCGAAAACACCGCTAAACCGGCACCTAAAACGGAGATAACTCGAGACGCGAACTCGCTGGCGATTCGCCCAATTCGTCCAGAAGAATCCCGTGAAACATATTTAGTGTAGACCGGAATAAATCCTGCACTAATCGCCCCACCGACAAACAAAGCAAACATCAAATCCGGTCCGCGAAAAGCGGCATAATAGGCGTCTAATTCGGCACCGGCACCAAATTGTCCGGACAGCAGCCGATCCCTAAACATACCCAAAAAACGACTCACCAAAGAAGCGACCCCAAGCAATGCGGCGGCCCAAGTCACCGAACTGGATGTTTTCTTAATAAAACTACCTAACATCAGCACTAAAACAAACTTCCCCGCGGATATTTCGCAGGGATTTCTTATCTGTAAGATTATAGAGGTTTAAGGCGAAGTGTTCAAGTTTCTAAGACGCGCAATAAAACCGCTCCCATAAAGTAGGAACGGTATTGGATTTACCCGGTCAGAACAAATTGAGGCATAGTCTCACAATCTTCTCGCTGACGATGGGTTGTAGCGCTATATTTAGACGCCAACGGTATCTTGCGCGATTTCCAGTTCCTCGTTGGTTGGTATGACCATGGTCTTGAGACGTGGTTTCAATTTGAGCATGGACATAATGCGTTTGCGAATAAATGCGTTACGCTCCCCCACCCCAGCAGTGAACACTACTGCATCAACCCGCCCGAGCAGCGCGGCATACTGACCGATGTATCGGGCGATGTCGTAGCAAAATTTATCAACGGCTAGCTGAGCTTTTTTCTTGTCGTCCTTGGTTGGGCGACGCTTAGGTGTAAAGCCTTCGAACTCATGACCAAGAATGCTTAATATGTCACGCAAATCCGCATAACCGGACAGACCGTACAAACCAGATTCTTTATTCAGCGTTTCATACACCTCTTCAATCGATTGTCCGAGCTGATCCACCATGAATAGCGGAATAGACGGATCGATGTCTCCGCAGCGGGTGGACATGGTGACACCCTGCAGTGGCGTCAAACCCATGGAGGTATCGATGGATTCGCCATTACGAATCGCGCACAACGATGATCCGCTGCCTATATGACAGGTGATCAAGTTCGTCTTGCTTGAGGATTTCTTTAGTTTACGAGCCGCTTCTCTGGCAACGTAGCTATGAGAAATTCCATGAAAGCCGTATTTGCGGACGCCAAATTTTTCGTACAGCCGATGCGGCAGTGCATATATGTAGGCGTAATCCGGAATTGTCGCATGGAACGCGGTATCGAACACTGCCACTTGTTTCGCATCCGGCAACAATCCCATGGCCGCTTCAATGCCGGCTAGGTTAGCGGGATTGTGCAGCGGTGCGAGCTGTTCGTAGCGACGCATGCGTTCCAGCACCACCTTGTTCACTCGCGTGGGCTTAATGAACTCCTCGCCGCCGTGCACTACGCGATGTCCGACCTGCTTGATTTCCTGCACATCCATTCCCTCATCCATAAGTACCGCAAATACCTCTTTTAGTGCGTCGCTATGGTTGTGCAACCCACCGGCAAAAGTTCGTCGCCCGGATTCTTTGCCGAACTGATACTCCAAAAAGGACCTCGTCAATCCGAGACGTTCAACGATTCCACCAGCTTGTTGCTTCATTTTTTCGTCGAAAACGCGAAACTTCAAGGAGGAACTGCCGGAATTGATTATGAGAATCATGTCTAGGATTCTTTAATGATTTCTCCTACACCACCACCCACAGCTTGCCAGGCGGCGTTACCTTCGTCAGTGTCGAGATGCATATGAAGATCAAAGCTCGGGTCGCTGCGCAGGATGACGTTATGAAACGTGACACCGCGCTCGCCGCCGATTTTCACCGATACGGTCTGACCGCCTTCGAGTCCGCGTTCCGCAGCCTGATCGTCAGAAAGATGAATGTGTCGCTTGGGCACAATCACGCCGGACTGCAATTCAACTTCCCCTTTCGGACCGATTAAGGTGCAGCCCGGTGTCCCATCGTGGTCGCCAGATACGCGCAGTTTCGGTTCGATACCGAGCCGGAAACAAGATGTTTTAGATAACTCGACTTGAGTAGCTTTGCGACATGGTCCAAGCACTCGACACTTCATTTCACCGCGCGGACCACGCACGATAACCTTATCCTCACCAGCCCATTGACCGTGCTGAGACAAGTCTTTAATTCTTTCCATTTCGTATCCCTCGCCGAACAGCGCGTCATAATCTTTTTGCGAAGGATGAATGTGCCTAGCGGAAACTTCCACTGGGACTTTCATTAAATCGTCTGACATATTTTTGTTGGTTAACGAAGTTAATTATAAACGAGAGAGCGAATGTGGGAAAGTTCGGTGATGATATAGTCTGACAGCCCGAAAGTATGATGGCCATCAACAGTCGAGTCCCGATGATCTACGGGCTTTCTGTCTTTCAGGTTAATTTCAAAAAGTTATTCACCTAGATTATTTATCTTTGTGGGTGTATTATGTCGGCGGTTCATTGGAAAATGTGCATCCCGTTCCAAGTTTATGCCATAATCTGCGCAGGACGGGGCAGGCAAGCGCCTGCCCATCCCGTCTCGTGCGGCTCGAAACAGAAACCAGAAGCGGGACAGAGGATAAAATGAGAAAAATCCGTCATGTCGTCGAGGCACAGCAGTGGGATCGCGAGGGGCTCGAGGAGCTATTCGGCATGGCCCGCGAAATGCGGGAGAGCCGTAAGCATCGCTATCCAAAATCGCGCAAACATCGCGACTGCCTTTATGGCTACATCATGGCGGCGTTGTTCTACGAAGAATCCACTAGGACGCGGTTCTCACACGAGGCCGCAATGATGCGTTTAGGTGGACGCGTAATTTCGACCGAAAATGCTCTTAAGTTTTCCTCGGTCTCGAAAGGTGAGACCCTGGAGGATACTATTCGCACGATCGCCGCTTATGTTGACGTGATCGTTCTGCGACATTTCGAGCAGGGCATTGCCATGCGCGCGGCAGCAGCAAGTCCGGTGCCGGTCATCAATGCTGGTGACGGTCCGGGTCAGCACCCGACCCAAGCGCTGCTCGATGTTTTCACCATCGAAGACGAACTAGGAGCCATCGACGGCAAGACCATTACGTTCGTCGGCGACCTGGCCAACGGCCGGACAGTGCGTTCGTTGTGCTACATGCTCGGCAAGTTCCAGCCAACCAAGCTGTCGTTCGTCACACACGAACTGGTGCGGATGAAGCAAGACATCAAGGACTACCTTGATCGTCACGGCGTCGCCTGGGAAGAGCTCGAGGATTTGGACGCGGCAGCCGCACAGTCCGACGTGCTGTACGTTACGCGGATTCAGCGGGAGCGTTTTGGCGACCGTATCGCCGAGTACGATCAGGTGTACGGCAAATACGTCGTAACCCAAGCCACCCTGGCGCTGATGAAAGAAAAATCCATCATCATGCATCCGCTGCCGCGCAAGGGGGAAATCGCAGACGAGTGCGACACCGACCCGCGCGCCGCGTATTTCCGCCAAGCCGAGAACGGCATGTACATCCGCATGGCGCTCCTGCACAACATCCTCAACGAAAACTGCCACTAGGCAATCAAAAAACGCCGACTTTGTTCGGCGGTTTTTTTATAGCATTTAGCGCCTAGTCTTCATTTACCACAAAAAAACACGACGATTCAAGTTATTTATAACAAAATAGTCGCCAAACCAAGAAGGGCAAAAAAGCCGAATATATCAGTCGTCGCGGTAATAAACACCGTGGATGCAAGAGCTGGATCCGCTTTCATGGCGCGCATCGTAAGAGGTACGGCAACGCCGACAAGCCCTGCCATGAATAGGTTAACGGTCATAGCGAGAACGATAACGATACCAATGGTTGGGTTGCCGGTCCAAATCGCCGAGAGCAATCCAGCTATAACACCCGCGAGGAAACCATTCATGGTTCCGACTAAAACTTCTTTAGCCACCACTTTCATTATTCGTAGATGGCGAAACTCCCCCACTGCCATGGCACGAACCGTAACCGCAAGCGACTGTTGCGCGGCGTTACCGCCCATACCAGCAACCACCGGCATGAACGCGGCCAGTATTACGACTCGTTCGATTGTTCCCTGGAAAAAACTAACCACCGTAGCCGCCAGCATCGCCGTAATCAAATTAACCCCGAGCCAGGGTATCCGCCGCCGTGCCGACAGCCAAATCGGATCGCTGATGTGCGCGTCCTCATGCACACCAGCCATGCGCGACACGTCCTCGGAGTGCTCTTCTTCCATGACCGCAAAAATATCATCCGCTGTAATCACGCCCAACAGCTTATTGCGATGACTAATTACCGGCAGCTCAATCGCGCTCTGCTCATCAAATAAAATCGCCACGTCTTCCTGGTCCATGCTCGCCGGCAGAGCCACAACCTTGGGATCCATTATGTCGACAATCGTCTTGTTTCCTTCGGCCTGCACCAACTTGATAAGCGACAGGCGTCCCAACAGGGTGTCGGTCTTATCAACCACATATAAGTAGTGAGATTTCTGGCGCGCCTGTGCATCGGAGGAAATCAGGCGACGAACCTCTTCTACGGTCCTGGTACCACAAAACTTTAAGGTCTCCGATTTCATTCGACCGCCAGCGCTCTGCTCATCAAAAACCAGAAGCGGCAATAATCCATGCGTGTCACCCTCTTCGCGCAAATGCTCAGTTATCTTTTTACGCATGGACTTGTCGAGCCATTGGATGATGTCGGCTGCATCATCGGATTGCGCCGCATCAATCAATTCGATCAGTTCCTCAAACTGCAATTGTGGCATGACGGTTTCTACCGAATAGTCGCTCATGTCCAGAATAATCTTCACGCGCCGCTTGGCCGACAATGCTCGCAGCACGCGCATCTTATTCTTAACCGAAAGCTGATCGATGGTGTGAACCAACTCGTCATCCCCCACCTTGGGTACCAGCTCCAACAATAAATCGTCACCACCGCCAAACAAGGCCGCCTTCAATCGATGACCCAGTGTCTTATGGGGTGTGGGAACTCTAACTGCCATTATTTCTCAATTAAATTAAAACCAATCTCGAATGCCTGATGATTCATTTCCTTTAGTTCGGAATCGCGTTCGTACTTGTCTTTGAACTGCTTTTCCAAGGCCGCTTCAAAACCGTCCTTGCTAACATCGGGCACAAAATTCAGCATCGCACCCATGATGATCATGTTGAACGTGCGCGGTTTCTTGAGCTGCTCTTTAGCAATGGTGGTGGCATCGATTTCATAAGGATGCCACCTGACTATAGCGGACACGTCCTTAACCAAAAACGAATTCACGATGACCACGCTGTCGTCTTTCAAGAACGGCTTAATGCGCTCCACCGCGCGTTGCGACAGGGCCACCCACAAGTCAGCCTGACCGAATTTTGGAAAAGAAATCGGCACGTCGCCAATCCGAGCCATTGCCGTAGAGATGCCGCCACGCTTCTCCGTGCTGAAGTACGGCACATAGCTCGTCTGCTTGCCCTGCACCCACGCGGCCTTGGCGATAATCTTGGCTATCGACAGTACGCCCTGACCGCCCTCGCCGGAAATAATGATGTTGTAAGTATCTGACATGATGATACGGCTAGAATTTCCCGACCGGGAATACTTTAGCGTGTTGCTCTTCCAGTATTTTGAAAGTGGCCTCGGCGTTATCCATGGTCTTCCAGTTCAACGGACATTGCGAAAGAACCTCCAGGAAAGCGAAGCCCTTGTTGTCCATGACGTGTTGCAACGCTTCTTTCATTAGCATGCGCAACGGCAGCTGCTGAGTAGTAATGCCACGCGCCACGAACGCGGACGGATTAACGTTGCGAATAATTTCCGGCGCCTTGATATAGTACTCGTCCGCGCCGCAGGGGGCAGTCGTTACTTCCCATCCCGGATGCGTGGTTGGCGCTTCCTGACCGCCAGTCATGGCGTAAACACCGTTATTCACTACGACAACCATTATGTTGTCGTTACGAATCGCCGAATTTAACAAACTGCCGGCACCGATCGCATATGCGCCACCGTCACCCACATACGCCACGGCCACAGCATCTTTGTTCGCCTTGCGAAGACCAGCCATTACCGGAACGGTCCGGCCATGATGTGTTTCCACCGTATCGAGATCAAAGAAGTCCCAGGACAGCAGGGAACAGCCTATATCAACGCCGAACGCCACTTTCTTTTGTATATCCAACTCATCAATCGCGAAGCCAAGCGCCTTTAGCACCTCCGGATGACCACAGCCCCCGCAAAAATAGTGCGGCTTCGAAGCGATGCGAACGCATTTTGGAAACGGTGAACGAATCTCGTCTTTTTGCTTGGTATCTGACATATGCTTAGGCCTTTAGCAGTTCGGTAATTTCTTCTGACAGGATACTGATGGAAGGTCGGTAATGCTCGGTAATAGGAACCTGGCAGTGACCGTACAGAGCATTTTTGATAATGCGGCCGAGCTGATTATACGCCGACTCAGCCACGATAATGCGATCCGCTTCGGCCACGGCATCGCGTAGCGCATCGACCGGGAACGGGTTCAGCGTTATCGGCCTGAATAGAGCGAACGATTCATCGCCCAAATCCTGAATGGCCTGCTTGGCGGCTGCTCCCACAATACCATGCGCAATCAGGACTGTATTGGCGTTCTTCACACCGACATACTCATGTTCCATGACGTCTTTAGCCATCTCATCCCAGGCGGCCATGATTTCGTCGTTCACGGCCAGTGTCTCCTCTTCCCGATTGAGGCAGTTCCGGAGGCAGGCGTACTCCACTCCGTCTGAATATCGCACGTCCAGTTCGGGCGACGGAATCACCTTGGCCAAATCAACTACACGTTTCTGCTCTAACATGTAGGCTTCGGTCGGAACCATCTCTATGCCGCGCTCGGACGGATCGTACAACTCCACCTCACCCATCATTTTGGCGCTATAGCCATCGCTCAACAAAAATGTCGGGAAACGATATTTCCATGCGGTATTAAAAACCTTAATGCCATAGTCATACATCTCCTGCAAGCTGCCTGGCGAGTAGACGATGCGGAACCCGTTACCGTTACCGCCGAAGCAGGTCAGGTTAACTTCTTGCTGAGAGTAGATGACCGTTGAAGTGGACGGACCACCGCGCTGCATGATGTAGGCCACGGTCGGAATACGCATGGCTTCGGCCATAGCAAACGCGTCCTGCATTAAGATATGTCCGGGTCCGGCGGTCGCGGTAAACGCTCGACGTCCGGCCAGCACTCCACCAATCAGCATAAAACCGGCTGCGATTTCGTCCTCAGCCTGCTGGAATACCAAACCGTCTTTCTGCCCCTGATCGCTGCAGTGCTCATCAGCCCAAAAATGCATGATTTCCGACGCTGGGGTTATCGGGTATCCGTACATCGCATCCGCACCAGCCGCCCGGGCAGCTCGACCAGCCACTTCATTACCCATTAAAAATTTCTTTTCTGGCATAAAAACACTTGAGGGACCGGCTGTTCGCATATCCTTACGCGGACTGCCCTGCCCACAACAGTTATTCCCAATTTTTTAATAAAATTATCCACGGCGATGGCGTGGCTCCTCAATATTATAGAAAAGCTTGGTGGTTAAAGCCAGGCAATTCGTGTGTCCATGCGGTTTTTTTCTGCAGCCTGTCCGATATTTCTCTTATCGCATCTGATAATGCCGATTAATCATAACCGTGCATCAATGCGTCACAACCGTCGGTCACAACCGATACGCCGCAAATTTAATAATCATTTACCCTGAATTCTATCTCGTGATGACCGTCGTCATGCTGACTTTTGGTCAACGTTAGTCGTTTTTGTTGTCATCGGATACATCCTTGTCATCATAGCCAAAACGATATTTGAATAAGTCTGACTTAATTGCGCCTTTGGTTCGCAAGTGAACTTCGGCGGCCAGATATTTGATGAACGTTTTAAAACGACCGTCCTTGTCTAGTCGGCGAACCGAAACCGGAATACGATGTGACTTAAGTACCCTGAACTTCGCAACCTTGCCGGCTCGTTCAACGTAATCGTGATCTTCGGCCAATTTGATTTCCTCGTCGAAGCCGTTGATTTCATCGTGAACGGTTTTACGTGCAAAAATGCAGAACCCCGGGGCATGTGGTTTAACCGCCGATGTCACCCACATAAAATAATTGAATCCTTCATGCAGGTACTTGTCGACTTTTTTGGTGGACAACGGCTCGACTTTGCACGTAGCTACGCCGAGTTTTCGTTTGCGGAACTCGGCGACCGTGTCTTGGATGAATTTCGGATCAGGTAAAATCACGTCCGCATCTAAAAACAGCAGGATGTCACCTTCAGCTACGGCCGCGCCGGCATTACGACCTGCTGATGGCAGCCCACCGCCAACTATTCTGGCTCCGGCTGCCTCGGCCAGTTCGCGGGTTTTATCTTTGGAATGATTGTCCGCAACGATTATCTCGTAATCTTCCGAGGTCTGCGCAGTAATCGAACGCAAGAGAAACGGCAGATACTTCTCTTCGTTATAAGTTGGAATTATGATTGATAGCATACGGATACATAATAGGGGCAAAGAGACAAAGGGGCAAAACATTTCCGGCTACACGTCTTCACTCTAACTTAAGCCGCGGAGGTTCAACAATATCAGCACAAAAGGAGAGCCGCCCCGGCTCTCCTGCATTAACAAGTTTCGAACTCTCGAATCGCTGCTTTGGCGAAGCCCGGATCGTGCACCGCTCTCGTCACGTCATTGAAGTAACCGCCGAGCTTTGGCCGACCTTCAAGCAGCCATAAAAAATGTGCGCGGCGATAAGCCATGACCCAAGTCTTGGGAACCAGCTTGGAATCATTGCGTAAATACTGAGCGAAGAAAGTGCCGAAATCAGCTACGTGTTCCGGCAGGTCGGGATAAATTTCAGAGAGCCGTCGCAATCGATCGCGAATATCCTTGGCGTTCGGCACGAACCAAACCACGTCCCCTCCTTTTCATGAGCCATTACATCTTATGGTGGAACGGCAATATCAGCAAGCCGTCGCACCGTTGACCTCTTGCTTTAATGGACAAACCGGACAAAAATTTCCGCTTTTGTTCGCTGGACTAACCAGCTGTTATTCGGTAACGTCCCATAAGTTATGAGATACGGGGAGCAAAAAAAATTCGAGATAACACATATGGACCGCAAGGGGCGCGGTTGCGGTTTAGTGAACGACCGGCCGGCTTGCGCGCATTTTGTGATTCCTGGTGAGACGATCGAGGGAAAGTTTGTTGGTCGCAAAAAAGGGGTGAAAAAATTCGAGGTAGAACGGCTCACCAATCTATCGCCGTACCGAGTTAATCCGGAATGTCGGCACGCCGGAGAATGCGGCGGCTGCGCGTGGCAACACATCGATTATAGCTACCAGCTGACACTCAAACGTGATTTGATAAACGATACGCTATGCACCAATAATGTTGACCACCAAATCAACGCGGTTATCCCCTGCCCGCATCCGTATCGCTACCGCAACCGAATGGATTACTGCGTAGGTGACCGCAATGAGGTCGGCCTGAAGAAACCCGGGCGCTGGAACCAGTACGTTGATTTGCAAGACTGCCGGCTAGTATCTGATATGGCGGTGGCGGCACTGATGGAATTTAAAAAATGGCTGCGCGAAAACCGGATTACGCCGTGGAATGTGTTTCGTCATGAAGGGTATGCGCGGTACCTGGTGATTCGTGAGGGCAAAAATACCAATAGACGCCTGCTGACTATCGTTACTGCACCGGGTGAATTACCGAAGCGTGACCAGCTATTGAACCGGCTTAAACCGTACGCCACCTCGATTTATCACGGCATCAATCCAGAAATCGCCGACCTATCCATTGCGCCACAGATGGAACTGCTGTATGGCGAGCCCTATCTGACCGAAAAAATTGCCGAACGCAAATATTGCATTCCACCGAATTCATTTTTCCAGACCAATTCGGTCATGGCGGAAAAGCTGATGGAAGTTGTGCGTGACTACGTGGTCGGTGCGGATACAAAAAAACTGCTCGATTTGTATTGCGGCGTAGGATTCTTTGCTGTCGGACTAGCCGACGCGGCCGCGGAAATATACGGCATTGAATTGGATGATGCCGCCATTCGAGCCGCGCGCAATAACGCTGAACTGAACCAAATCAGCAATGTGCGATTCGATAGCGCTAAAGCCGAATCGCTAATTTGGGAAGATTTCGGACCAGACACCGTTATTCTAGATCCGCCACGCTCCGGACTTCACCCAAAAGTTATCGATACGTTACTGGGACGCCAACCGAAGACCATCGTCTATGTTTCGTGCAAATACGAAAGTTTTATCCGTGACTGGCAATTGCTGTCAGCCGAGTATGAACTGACGGACATGAAGGCGCTAGACCTATTCCCCCACTCCCCGCATGTCGAAGTGGTATCGCTACTGCAACTGAAATAAGTCAAACCCGTGTCGAAATGACACGGGTTTGAAGTTGGAGTTAGGTTAGTTTCCGACAACCGCACAATAGGTGCCGTCCGGAAGTCGAATGAACGGATGGTTGAGCATCAGTACTGCCGAAAGGGGCTCATCCCAAGTGGTTATGCGACCGCAACGCGAATATCGCGTCACGAATAAGCGCTCCTCCTTGATTTGATGATAATATTCATGGACGCCATCTTCGATTTCCTGACGCAGGCAGTTCTCCTGTCGACCGGATTCGATTCTCATAACGCACCTCCAAGGCAAATGACGCAAGCCAATAAAGTGGCGACAGGCGACTTACGTTAAACCGAGCGTATCATCGTGATATATACGCGTCAATGCATCAGAAGATGGGTTCACAAGTTCAGGGGGCTCTAATCCGTACACATGCCGCACTGGCTCTTGGCACGCCCGTGCCACTTACCCCTTTTCAAATTAAGGTATTTCGTGTATCATGCTTGGACAATCAACAATATATGGATATAGAAAAGAAAAAATCGGGCTTCGCCGTGCTGATAGGACGCTCCAATGTGGGTAAATCCACACTTTTAAACGCGCTCGTCGGCACCAAAGTAGCCATCACCACCCCGAAGCCACAGACCACTCGCCACGCAATCCAAGGGGTAATTCATGATCAGCGCAGTCAGGTGGTTATCGTCGATACCCCAGGTATCTTTACGCATGTGCCGGACAATTTAACCGCTAAACTGAACGAAACCGCCCGCAAGTCACTGCAGGATATCGATGCGGTAGTGTATGTCGTGGATCCCACTCGTCATGTAGGTGACGAGGAGCGCTTAATCCACGGCTTAGTTAGTGTTTCGGACAAACCAAAAATATTGGTCATCAACAAGTCTGATTCTGACGGAAAATTCGCCGATGAGTACCGCGCCTGGTCAAATGAATTTGATGCCGTATTTGAAGTGTCGGCATTGCAGGGTCACAACCTGAAGGCTCTCATGGAAAAACTGATTGAGCTGATGCCGGAAGGTGAATACATGTACCCGGAAGAACAGCTCACCAATGCGGACCGCGAGTTCCGAATTGCTGAACTGATTCGGGAAAAAACATTCTTGCGACTGCGCGACGAGGTGCCATACAGTACGACGGTAGAGGTTGACGAGGTAACGGACAGGGATAATGGAATGATGTATATCAAAGCGCGTATCCTGACCAATGCCGCGAGATACAAACGAATGATTATCGGGCACGGGGGCAAGAACATCAAGTCAATCGGGCAAGCAGTGCGCAAAGAAATGGAAATGATCACGAACCGTAAGATATATTTGGATTTGGACGTAGAAGTTGAGGAAAGATGGCAGGAGAGATTTGAGTAAGGCAGAAGAGTACCGAAGCAGAGAAGCAGAAGAGCGATGGAACTGGCGCATGCACACGCCCGTTTCATCGCCCTTCATTTTTTTATTCTTATGCTCTTCTACCGCGATGCGCTATACTAAAATCACTTAACCAAAACATTATGATTGAACGGAAAAACGGTGACCGCAAACAAAGAAAAATTCCGGGCACAGACGAAAAGCCGGTCGAGGAGTTCAAGGATTTTCGTGAGGGAGCAAGCTGGAAAATTTTTAGAATAATGGCTGAGTTCACCGAGGGCTTTGAGTTTTTGGCCGATCTAAAGCACGAGGTCACATTTTTCGGTTCAGCGCGAGTCGAAGAGGGTAACGAACATTATGAAGAAGCGCGCAAACTCGGTCACCTGCTCGGCAAGGCCGGCTTCACTGTCGTCACCGGTGGTGGGCCGGGGATTATGGAAGCCGCGAATCGCGGAGCTTCGGAGGCGGGTGCCGAATCGGTAGGTCTAAACATACAGCTACCGCGTGAACAAAGAATCAACCCATACGTAAAGCACGGCAAAGGTTTCTATTATTTCTTCACGCGAAAGGTGATGCTGTCCGCATCCGCACAGGCGTATATTTATTTCCCGGGCGGTTTCGGCACGCTCGATGAACTGTTCGAAATCGTTACGTTAGTGCAGACTGGCAAGACCCAACCCATTCCAATCGTGCTGGTGAGCAAGACATTCTGGCAGGACCTGTTCAAATGGGTTAAGGACAACCAGCAGGATCGTGGCTATATTAACCCCGAAGACCTGGACCTAATACATATTGTTGATACGGCTGAAGAGGCGTTCGAGATTATCAAGGACTCGCCGGAACGACCATATTTCTAGAGAATCAATAAAATCGCCTAAAACTGGCGATTTTATAATTATTCACACTTGACACAAGTACAGCTTCCGGTTAAGTTAGATTATCGTTTTAATAATCGAGACGAGGGTTTCCTTAATAAGGAGCGGGGTGATGCATATCGATCTTCAAAAGCTGCCTGAAGAGCTTTGTCTGCCCGACAAGGTCGCGCCGGTAATCATCAACGCCAAAGTTGCGGCGATGCGCGCATACTTCAGCTCATCGGGTTTCCGCAAGGCGGTCATCGGACTTTCTGGCGGCATCGATTCGGCCGTATCGGCCGCACTCGCGGTTCGAGCATTGGGCATCGAGAACGTAATCTGCGTTCGGTTGCCATACGGCAATCCCAAGGAAAGCTATTACCGAGCGGGCGAAATCTCCCAAAGCCTCGGCATTCCGGTCGAAAATTTGCTGACTGTCGATATCACTCGAGCAGTTGATAGCCTGACCATTGCCCACGGAATCGCACCCAAAACCGCAAACAGGCAAGAACTTCTCCGCATCGGCAATTTTGCCGCGCGCATGCGAATGATCGAACTGATGGATGCCGCAACTGTGTATCGCGCTCTGCTTGTCGGCACAGAAAACCTGACCGAACACCACATGGCATATTTTACTATCGGTGGTGACGCAGTCAGTAACTACGAGCCATTCGTTGGTGACCTTTGGAAGGTGCAGATCTTTCAGCTCGCCGCAGCTCTCGAACTGCCCGAATCGGTGCTGAACTGCGCTCCCTCGGCCGAGCTATGGGTCGGACAAACCGACGAGGACGAGATGGAAGCGAGTTATGTCGCCATCGATATTGTTCTGCATCGACACATCGAGCGAGGCGGCGAGCACTATGACCCGAAGTATCTGTCACCCTTCGGTATAACCGAAAGTACGTACAACAAAATCATAGCTCGATTCAACAAAATGAAGAACAAGGCCAATGCCCCGTTCATTTCGCCATAATTGAAATGCAAAAAACCCCGAATTTAAATCGGGGATTTTTTATCCACATTTTGGTCCCTGGCACCTATTTAGTGGATAACTTTTTTAGACTTTAGTAGACGCACTCCTCGTACTGGAAGTTGTCGGGGTTGTAGCCGAAAACGCGCTGGAAACGCGCAATCGTGTCGGTCGGACCTATTGCCTTGGCTGGATTGTCGGACAGCTTGACCGTAGGCAAAAAGTTCGATTCCACTACCTTCATGACAATCGACAGCGGTCGTACACCGAACCTGTCTTGAGCCGCAGACCCAAAATCGTTAGTCAGGTTGGTGCCCCAGCCATACTTACACTTGATGTGCCGGCCGAACTCCTCGTTGATTGCTAAAATCACCTCGGGTGACAGTCCGTCTGACCAGACCACGGTCTTACATTTCGGATCGACATCATGTCGTTTATAGAATGAGACTACCTTCTCACCGAACGGCTTCCACGGACCGGAGTCATGCCGCAGACCAAGCCAGTTGCGAACCTGCGACGGAAGCATGTCACGGAAGAAAAAATCCGTGCCATAGGTATCGGTGAGTGCAACGGATAGGGGCTCACCGTAGAGTTCCCACCAGTCCAGCATCATCCGACCGTGTGAACGGCGAATATCATCGTCCGAATCGCCAAACAGGCGGGAATACACCATGTCCATCTCATGGGCAAAAGTTCCGACAGGTCGCAAACCCAGCTCCATAGCCAGATGCACGTTCGAGGTTCCGGCAAATATGTGCGGAATCTCGCCACTCATCATCATGGTCACCTCACGTTGCCAAGCACGCGACTCACGCCGACGAGTACCGAACTCAATCAGGCAATTCGAGACCAACGCATCGCTTAGTCTGCTCATGGCCAGCAGTTGAATCTTATCAGCGAGAACTCTATAGCCGAGCGGCCAAAGCTCATCACGTTCATCTCTACCATGCTCCTTAAGCTGGTAGTGATTGTACATCTCGTTGACGACAGAAAGCACCAGCGTCTCGGTCAGCGTAACCACCGGCCACTCACCCTCGGATTCAATGATGAAATCATTTCCACTTACTCCGAGAATAATTTCTGGCAGCTGCAGATTACCTAGGAATTCCAGATACCTGTCACGAAACATCCCATGCGGAATATATCTGCTATGACGCAGAAACGACAACTCCTCATCTGTGACGCGAAGCTCTCTCAAGTGATCCAACTGCTCCCGAAGCGCTCCGACAGGAATCACTTCAGGCAGGTTAACACCCCTTGTTCGACATTTGAATCGCAGCTTGACCCTTGCGCTTGGATGCCGCAGGTACTGCAGCTGCTGCATGGTGAGCTTGTAGAAATCCAAGTCGAACAGAGACTCAATTATGGTCCGATCCATGACACCTCCTTATTCTATGGAACTTTCCCTCAATTCGTACCGACATGCCACATGCATACCGGCAGGAAAAAGGGGGCAAGCGTTCGCTTGCCCGGGTTGTTATTTTACAACGAGGTCGATGCGCTTAGCGGTAAGGTCCGCACCGGGAAAGAACGCCAGCTCGGCCGCAGCCACGTTGCTCAGCCGCACCTTGAAGCGCTCCACCTGACCGATCTCTCGGTTATCCGCGCACAGAACTCCTTTGCGGTAGCTCTTGCTGCGTAACCGCACCTCGACCACAGAACCAGCATCCAGACTAATCTGGCGCAAGCGTCTGGCGCAGATGCCTTTGACCAGCCACTTTCGGTCCGCGCTCAACGAGAGTGGTTCGGCGTCAGCTTGATAGGCATACCCCGTGGAACCGGCTTCGGTCGCGCAAATCAAGCCATCCCCCATTACACTCTCGAACAACCATTCGCGGCCGTGACTGCGCACAACGACGTCCATGCTAACCGGAATCGTGTGCGAGGCCGACTTCACATAGATATCATTGAAGCCATAGTGAACGGTCGGACTGTCGTCGACAGTTGTGGCAAGAAGCGGCAACTGTAGGCTGGTTAGCCTGGCCGCAGCGATTTCCTCAAGCAACTTAACGGCATCCTGTTCGGCCACCCCTGGCAAACGGTTCATGAGAAAACCAGCATGACCCAAGTTTAAGCCCAGAAACGGCAGGCGCTGCCGCCAATGCTCATGTACCGCACGCAACATTGTGCCGTCACCACCCAAAGCGATAATCAAGTTGGCGTACTTCAATGCGACCGCACAGAAGCCCATCGTCGTCTCAACGAACGCCAGCGCCCGCTTATTGTACTCATCAGTGTACACATAAGGCCTCGGCTCAGTAATCTGCAGGTGCGTCACACCGCTTGACGGTCGCCCGCGATACAAACCGTGCCGGTTGATATAGTCCTCAATTTCAGGCAGTACCATGCCGGCAATAGATTCGTGCTCAAACGTGCACCGACGAATGTCACTGCTGGAACCTTCAGCAGCAGAGATTGACTGAAGTCGATATCGCAGTGGCAACGGCGTACCTTCGGACAGCTCATAGCCTAGGCGCAGCACAACCAACCAATTAAGGTTGTTCCAGATTTCCTCGCCATGCTTCCAGCTGCGCTGAATCTTGTTCAGCCCGTCGCAACCAACCTGCAAAAGGTCAGAGCCGATAACATGCCAAACTTCAGCGCCACCCGCAGCATATCGCTGCTGCAACTCCCAGTTGCTCGTGAATTCCGACTGTTCCAAGTCGTAATAGTCCACCCGCAAGTTCGGGGCGATGCCCCGAAAGCTCAGGCTGCACATCACGGCGCGATGATGCACTGACATGTCATTAGTGACTTCCTTGTCCTTGCGGTGGCCGCAAGGAACAATAATCACCTCATCGAAATGCTGAGCCAACCACGTCACAATCTGCCGATGCCAAACATGCGGTGGGTTGAAGCTTCCGCCATAGAGAGCGATTTTTTTTACGGTCATCACGCTGACCTCCGTCAAGAAACTTGCCGAATGGCTTCATTAAATGACGTTGCACCATAGCAAAATTGTCGTTCGGTGTCAATCATTTTCGCTATTAAGAAACAAAAAAGCCGCATCGTTTTGATGCGACCTAGCGCTTAACACGCGAAGCAAACTCTCTTCGCCATTTCGGCTCCGAGATCTTTCTCGAGATGCTCTTTGAGCCACTCTTTCATTTCCTGTTCGAGTGGCTCAACCTGAACATGCTCTACTCCATCCTCGATGACGGTAGCCACCTTGGATTCTTCCATCTTCACCCGCCCAAGCACCTCGAAGTACTCGAACGAATCAATAATTTCCGGATCCTCGTAAGTCTCACGTACCCGCCGCACCCCAAACTCGGCATATAGCACGAGAACGGGATCGTATTCTCTGACGGAATACGGTTCGCCCAGTACCAAAATCGGTGCTGAATGGGCGCCTAGTGGGAAACGGAGCAACTTGTCACCGGATTGCCTAGTCATTGCAACCCTCCTATGTTGACAGGAAACACTAACAAAAAATGACGGATTTGTCAAGGGTTGTACTGTTGCAGCGTTCCAGTTACCAAATGTGGATAATGAAT
>CAZAOV010000009.1:0-2135 GCA_964486995.1 uncultured Gammaproteobacteria bacterium
TGCTGACCTAAAATTACTGTATATCTGGCACCTAATCGATTGGCAATTTCCAGCTGGGCTTTCAGCGAATTTTTTGTGAAATTACCAGCAATTTTCATGCCAGCGGCTCGTAGTTCCTCAAACATCGCGAAAGCCTTGCGTCGCGCGTTATCGCCTAACTGAGCCACGAACACGTCCGGAATAGTTTCGTCTGAAGGTTCGATTTCTTCTGCTTTCATCTGCAGGATCGCTCGTTCCAAACCGATGCCAAAACCACATGCCGGAGTTTCACGACCGCCGAGCTGTTCAATCAAGTTGTCATAGCGACCACCACCACCGAGCGAATTCTTGCTTTCGCCGTCTTCTGGCTTAAGCTCAAAAACAGTTCGGGTATAGTAATCAAAACCACGAACTAGATGCGGATTCAAAACATACGGAACCATCAAATCATCTAAGTACTCTAACACGCGCATCAAATGTTCCTTGCAGGCATCATCCAAGGAATCAACAATTTGTGGCGCAGCTTCACGCAATGCGGCACAGCCTTCATTTTTACAATCCAATAACCGTAGCGGATTTTTGGACATGCGACGCTTGCAGTCATCACATAAATGTGCCCGCTTCGGTCTGTAGTAATTAATCAATTCCTCGCGGTATGTCGGACGGCACTCATCACAGCCCAGACTGTTAATGTGCACCACCGAAGAAATACCAATTTCCTTATAAAACAAATATGCCAGCAGTGCGACCTCGGCATCTAGCACCGGATTCTCATCACCAAAGACCTCAACGCCAAACTGGTGATGCTGTCGATAGCGCCCCTGTTGCGGCCGCTCGTAGCGAAACATGGGGCCGATATAATACATCTTTACCGGCTGCGGTTGATTTAGCATGCCGTGATTGATATAGGCACGCGCCACTGAAGCCGTGCCCTCGGGTCGCAGTGACACATTATCGCCACCTCGATCCTGAAAAGAAAACATTTCCTTCTCCACTACATCAGTCTGCGTACCCACCGAACGCACAAACAAAGAAGTAGGCTCAAGAATCGGTGTGTCAATCCGGTCAAAACCATAGGCCAAAGACAGGTTTTCCGCAGTCTTACGAACGTGGCGCCAATATTTCTGCTCTTGCGGCAAAATATCCTTCATTCCGCGCAAGCTTTGTGGTGTGCCCTTGGATCTAGTAACCGGCAACACAGGCGGTTGTTGCTGCGTCGCTTTCTTGGTTGCTGCCTTGGCTGGAGCCTTTTTTCTTGCTGAACCCTTATCAGCTGCGGATTTCTTTGTCTTGACGGCCTTCTTGGTCGGAGCTTTTTTGGTGGCCGATTTCTTCTTTGGCTGAACAGCCTTTTTGGTGGCTGGTTTCTTTGTAATCTTTTTCTTTGCTGGCATAAACGGTGTGTTGATTATGGAGATTTGGCCAAACGGCCGTCTAACGCGAACGAGCCTGTTTCCAGGCCGTCCTAGCAATGTTCAAACTTTATTTGTTGTATTCAACCCCATCAGTAAAAAACTGCATTTTCTCTGGCGGCCAACCACGAAACAATACCTTACCAACGACAAAACGTTGTGGCACCGGACCGAATGCTCGGGAATCCATGCTAGCCGTTCGATTATCACCCATTAAGAAATATTCATCATCACTCAATTTAATATCCTTATCGCCTGGCGTGAACGGATTATCTAAATAGTCCTTTTCGCTCAGCAGTTGCCCCTCTGGATTGTCTTGATTATAAATGAGAACCTTGCCGTTATAAATTACCACGCGTTCCTCGGGCATGCCGACCACGCGCTTGATGAAAAACTGTCGTGGGTCATCTGGATATCGGAAAACAACAATATCCCCTCGCTCAGGCTCACTAAAACGATAGCTTATTTCATCGATAATCAAGTACTCGTGATCGTGAAAATTCGGCTCCATCGAAGCGCCCTTAACGTAAAAAGGCTGAATCAGGAAATAACGAATCGGCAAAATGATGGCTAAAGAAATCACCACCACATGTACCAGCTCACCAATAAAATTTAGCGTACGCCGCGCAAAGCTGGGCGTCTTGTCGCTGTTGTCATTAGTGCTGGAAGAATTATTAAAATTTACTGAGGCATCCTCCATAGAATGAGAGAACTCGGTTCTCGAAGTTCCTAACAGGCCGAAGC
>CAZAOV010000009.1:2235-45932 GCA_964486995.1 uncultured Gammaproteobacteria bacterium
GGCCGAAGCGTGAGTGAGGGCTGGTGGACGATGGTGGATTCGAACCACCGGCCTCTGTCGTGTGAGGACAGCGCTCTAACCAGCTGAGCTAATCGTCCATGTTGTATCAGCGCAATGCTTTTGTCTAGAATCGGGCTATCAAATCCATCCCTTTCTTCTCATAAAGCAAAACCAGCATAGCATGATTTTACGGTTTTGCAAAGGTCAGATAAAGAGGTGTTGTAGCTCGTCCCAATCGCTTATTTAAGCTCAGTTTCAATTCTGAACTTGACTATCAGACCCTTTCTGAAACCACAACCCAATCGGGTGGGATATCGGCTTTTTCTCAATCTCCGCCAAAATCAACACCTTTAGATTGGCAATCGGCACCAGGCATTAATGCACTCGCCAACCCAATACCTTTCGTAGCTCACGATGAATGCCATACACTCCGTGTCGCCGCACCGCAGGGCGCAGCCAACAATAATATTTTCGCGAGAAGTAGTCAAGTGAGAAAGGTGCGGTGTCGAGGATACATTAATATCCGGTGAACAAACAATATCATCATTCTTAATCGGCGGGTTTTTTGGTGTTAGCAGTAGCCGTCAATCTACAAACATGGCATATGGGCTTGGGTGATAGAGAGGCGCTTTGGCGAAAAAGTATTTGGCCTGTCAATGAGATCAATGAAAAAGGTGATGAAAAATACGAAAGCAACAACGAACAAAGCACGAAAAATTTTTGATGTGCAAAAAATTTTGAAGCGCGGAAGTCAAGCGGTGTCCTCCAAACTAACCTAAAACACGTGATTCCTCACTTTTGCGCTCCAATTTATCTACAAGATTAAGCTTGAAACTCAACCCGCTTACATATATATTAGAGATGCTGACAATCGGCAAATTATTTTATATTGCTCCCATGAGCGACTACAACATCAATCTATTGGACAAAAAAGACGCCGCGTCTTCGGCTGGAAAATCCGGCAAGACATCGGTGAAATTTTTTATATCGCCGCTGTTAATTGCCGTAGTTTTTATATCGTCATTTGTGATGGGTCGAGTATCGCAATCCGAGGCCGCATCTTTTGCGTTGGCCGAATTGGATAGTGTGCCGATTCTCGGTCATGTCAGTCAGCTAATAAGCAGTCCGGACCGAAAATTAATCGGTGAGACCGAAAATCAAATTAATATATTATTGATTGGAATGGGTGGAGAAGGTCACGATGGCCCCATGCTCACCGACACCTTAATCGTGACACGCGTTAGTCCATCGGATAATTCTGTGGCCATGGTTTCTATCCCGCGCGACCTGCTGGTGTCAGTACCCGGACATGGGTGGCGCAAAATCAATTCGGTCAATGCTTACGGTGAGATGGCCAAATCTGGTCGTGGCGGTGATTTGACCCGCACCACGATGGAAGGCCTGCTTGGCATCGATATTCCATACTATGTTCGAATAGATTTCGAGGGGTTCCGATCTATAATTGATGCAGTCGGCGGTATTGATATTCATGTTGACCGCGCATTTACCGATTACAGCTATCCAACTTATCATCACGGAATACAAGTAGTGTCATTCGAGGAGGGCTGGCAACACATGGATGGAGAAAATGCGCTAAAATATGCCCGTTCCCGACACGGAAACAACGGTGAAGGCAGTGATTTTGCTCGTTCCAAACGACAACAGAAAGTGTTAAGCGCTCTTAAGGACAAGCTCACTTCGTTCAAGACATTTCGCAACCCGACCGCTGTTACCAACACATTGGCGGCCCTGCAAGCGAACATAGCCACCAACCTGAACATCGGAGAAATTCTCCGACTGGCTAGCATGGCACGGGGCGTGGAGCGCGAAAACATCGCCCATTCAGTGCTCGATAACGCGCCGGGCGCACCACTGGTTGACAAAATCGTTAATGGCGCTTATGTTTTGTTACCGAAGAACAATGACTGGAATGTATTACGGCAGGCAGTAGCAGATTTGTTTATGACTGCTCAACCAGCACCAGCCAATCCCGCTCCCCCGCCTCCGGAAGAGATGATTGCAGCGACTGTAGAAATTCACAACGGCAGTGGTAAGGGTGGCATCGCTCGTGATGCGGCTCTAGAGCTGTCACAAATCGGTTTCCGAGTGATAAAAATCGGCAACGCCAAATCGTTCGACTATCAAAACACCATTATCTTTGATTTGACTTACGGCAAAGACGAAGCTGCTCTGGCGGCGTTAACTAAGACACTGCCCAGTGCACACGTGGAAAGCGGTCAATCGGCCGCACCACACTCACCGCATTCCGGCGCAAACTTCCTGATTGTTCTGGGTCAAGATTATGAGTAACGAGGAAGAGAAAAAACTGACACCGGTTGTGGCCATAGTCGGGCGAACCAATGTCGGAAAATCCACCCTATTTAATCGCCTTATCGAAAAGAGGAAGGCGATTACTTCTTCTGTTGAGGGGACCACACAAGATATAAATTTTGATCACTGCCACTGGCGCGATCAAGTTTTGACCGTGATTGATACCGCTGGCCTAGATCTGACCAGCGAACGCGCGACCGAGGCAAACATCAAGCGTCAAGCGGAAATGGCGATGCAGAAGGCAGATTTGATTATCATGTTGGTGGATGTAAAAGAATGGCCGCTACCGCAGGACTTGGCCCTAGCCAAGAAGCTTCAAAGATCGGACAAAAAAGTCATTCTTGTCGCGAATAAGGCCGACAATCCACGATTTCGAAATCGCACGAAACGCGGTGAATGGCTTAAGCTGGGTTTAGGAGAACCCGTGGCGGTGTCAGCGGCTAATGGCTCTGGCGTGGGTGATTTGCTGGACTTAGTCCTGGATGATTTGCGGGCGCGCGGCCTGACTAGTCGTCCGCTGCCCGAACCGGATGTTCGGGTGACGTTTATTGGTCGGCCGAATGTTGGTAAATCGTCACTACTGAATGCTCTGGCCGGAGAAGAGCGGGTAATTGTAAGCGAAGTGCCACACACCACTAAGGAGCCACAAGATACCCTGCTGACCTACATCGAACCAGACGGTACAGAAAAACATATTCTATTAACCGATACGGTCGGTATGCGCAAGAAAGGCCACGTGAAGGGCGGTATCGAGCGCATAGGCATCAGCTTGAGTGTAGATGAGATGATAGAGTCTGACGTGGCGTTTTTACTAATCGATGCAAGCGAGGGTATCGGCACACAAGAACGCAAATTGGCCGGTCTGATTGAACGCAAGAACGTAGGTACACTGGTGGTGATTAACAAGTGGGACCTGGCAGACGAATCTGACCTGCCGAGCGGCGACGAATACCGCAAGACCGTGATGAATGAACTGCCCTTTTTCAAATTTGCACCGGTGGCATTTATTTCTGCCAAGACCGGCAACCGAGTCGGCAAGCTGTTGCGATATGCGCTAGACATCGCTCGTGAGCGCGAGCGAGAGGTGCCTCAGGAGGAGCTGGATGATTTCATCGAGGAACTAAAGATTAAGCATGGCGCAGTAATCGGCAAAGGCAAGGACAGCAACCGACCTAAGGTGTATGGCATTAAGCAGGTCGGCGTGAAGCCGCCCACTTTCATGTTGGTGGTGAACAAACGAGAGTCCGTACACCCGAACTTCATGAAGTTCGTGGAAAATCGTTTGCGCGAGAGATTTGGTTTTGTGGGTACGCCCATCGCGGTGAGTTCGCGCCAAATTGATGTCAGATCAACTAAATGATGGGCCTAAAAACTGTCTGACAATTTTGAAAGTCAGCCTTTTAACATCGCATAGCCCACACGCAAAGGCGTCAGACAATCTTTCAACCCGAGCATCATGAAACTAATAGTCGGCCTGGGAAATCCCGGCGCAAAATACGAAAAAACCCGTCATAACATCGGTTTTCGCGTGGTGCGTGCTTTTCATACCCTGCACGCCGAATACTTCGACGGCTGGAAAGCCAAGCATAGTGCGCTCGTATCCGAAGGTCATATCAACGGTGATAAAATCGTATTGCTTTTGCCGCAGACATTCATGAATGTGTCTGGCCAGGCCGTACGCGAAGCCGCTGACTTCTGGAAGATTGCGCCCGAGGATATCGTGATCGTAAACGACGATTTTTCCCTACCGCTCGGTAGGCTGCGCGTGCGCCGTGAAGGTTCGGCCGGTGGACACAACGGATTGAAATCCATCTTTGAACGAATGGGGACAAAAGAAATACCGCGCCTGCGTGTCGGCATCGCCAATGAACTTCTCGATAAAATACCTCCCGAAAAGTTCGTCCTGGAACCGTTCAGCAATGACGACGAAACCACACTTTCCACTGTCCTCCCTCACGCGGCCGATGCCATCAAACTGATATTACACTACGGACTGGATGAGGCAATGAATAAATTTAACTGACAATCATAAAAACACCGACGGTCGGTGTTTTTTGGTATTTAGAAAGTGTAGGAGTATAGAGGTATAGAAGTATAGGAGACCCTCACATTCACATCAGACGTCTGGTATAAGTGAGGGAGTCTCCTGCACACCTACACACCTACTGATACTGAATAAACATTGGCTTAGGCACCAACTCCAGCAGCTCCTCCGGCGTCAACAAACGTGAGCCTGCGTATTTAGTGTCGTTCTTATAGAACAGCTTGAACCCAGTGAACTGTACCGGTTCGGAGGCGACGTACGCATTGTATGTGCCGAACTTGTTCTGTGGCATCCCCCAACCATCCATGTCTATCACAACCTGCACTTCAGGTAACGGCTTGATGTCCTGAGCGTTTGTGACCATCGCCCGCGTGTAGCGATGCACGACCAGCACTTTGGGCGGCAAATTATTTTCCTTTACTAACCGCGCCAAATACTCGGCTGCGGTGTTTACATCGACTGCATCAACCGTGCCCACCCGAGTCCCCGGCCGTGAGCCGGTTTTTATCATCACGAATTCCGGATCAATCGCGAGGTGTACCTGCGGTAACTTGAGATACTTCTCTAACGACTCGATTTCCGGCTGCAGCGGCGCTAGTCCAGGCTGAACCTCCAGAATCACAATGCCGTCGATCTTCTCGGCGTATGCAATTGCCCGTTCGATATGCTCATCCGGCATGCGCAGACGATAATATCCGTCTTTTCCCGGACTGAGCTGCGCGGTCATGGCAATGTAATCAATCGCCGGCATAACCGGGGTGTCTGGATCCGCATCTTCCCATTTAGCCACCTCCTGGGCTAACCGATCTAGAACCACGTCTTCGGAAAACTCCCCAAGAATCCCCATGTAACGCGAATAAAAATTGCCGTAGTACGCCACGATGCGCTTGAACGGCAGGATAGCGCCGCGCAACGGATACGGCGCGTCAGTGACCGGCCATAGCGGCGCTTCGGCCGCAGTACCGATGCCTGGATATTCTTCTAGGTGTGCAAGCGCGAGCATGCGCTTATCATAAGCGTTCTTACCTACCTGCGAAGGCGACAACGGCAACGAAAAATCAAACGTAAAGCGCGAATCGTTCTCCGGAGGCTCGACATGCGACACCGAAACCTCGGCACTCGCATCATGCTGCGTCGGCACCACAAACTCCACCCCAAACAAGACAAACCAAGCCAGCAGACTAATAACAGCCCCCGCTACCACATAGAAATATTTGTGTACGTGCTCACGCATGCGGGTAAAAAATACGGCGGATTCTAGCCGAATCCACAACCTTCTAAGACTTTACCTGTTGTTACTTCAGAGGGCAATAATCTGAATAATTTGACATTAATGCTGACAACAACTAAGCTCGCCCGCGATATGAGGTTTGAGATAGAACAAATCGCTAAATCGGCAGAAAGATTTCCGCCGCAGCTGGAGCCGCTCAGAGGTGGACCCAAGGAGCTTTTTCTTCGGGGGAATATTACGACGCTTACCAAAGAGCCGATAGTTGCGGTCGTGGGAACGCGAAAGGTCACGCCGTACGGTCGAGCGGTGGTTCGCCAGATGGTCTCGACTTGGGCGCGAGCGGGCGTTACTATCGTGAGCGGGCTGGCGCTCGGAACCGACGCGCTGGCGCACGAAGCCACGCTGGATGCCGGCGGTACCACTATCGCGGTGCTTGGTTCGGGTGTTGATGATACCAGCATAGCGCCACGAACAAATTACCGACTCGGACAACGCATTCTGGAACAGGGCGGCGCAATAATCAGCGAATACGAACCGGGCACGCCAGCGCAGGCGTATCATTTTCCGGCACGCAATCGTATCGTCGCCGGACTGGCGCAGGCCTTAATAGTAATAGAAGGCTCGATGAAGTCCGGCACGCTCATCACCGCCAAGTTCATGCTGGAATTTGGCCGCGATGTGTTTGCACTGCCCGGCCCCATCACCGTCGAGACCAGCCGCGGGCCAAATTGGCTTATCTCGCAGGGGGCGCACCCCCTACTCCGGCCAGAGGATCTGCTGGAATATCTGGGAATTGATGGGGCAAAGACAAGCTCTGCCGCCACGGGTTTAAGCGAAGCAGCCAGCACCATCTTGAAAAGCCTCAAGAACGCACCGGCCACCGCTGACGACCTTGCAGAAAAATTAAAACTTGACACTGCCACCGCACTTACGGCAATATCCGAACTCGAACTGTCCGGCGCCGTGATTCGAGCCGGTGACTTATACACGCCCGCCAATTGACACGACAAAAGCGCGACCGCTACCCTATTAAGCATAAACATAATATATAGAAGAGATTTGTAAGCAGCGGGGCTTGGTCCGGACTACAAAGCGACCATGCCGAGCCGGCACAAACCCTGCGGCTACAACCAATAACAATAAGCGGAAAACCGCAGCACACGCATTAATTTATGAAAAACATAGTAATCGTTGAGTCTCCAACTAAGGCTAAAACAATCTCTAAATTTCTAGGGCGAGGCTACAAGGTACTCTCGTCTTTTGGTCACGTGCGCGACCTGCCTAAGAACGATTTGGGAGTGGATGTCGAAAACAATTTTGAACCTCGCTATGTGACCCCGACTAAATCCCGCAAGGTGGCATCTGAACTAAAGAAAGCTGCCAAAGGAGCGGACATGGTGTATTTCGCCTCTGACGAAGACCGCGAGGGAGAAGCGATCAGCTGGCATCTTGAGCAGCTGCTCGCCCTACCCCCAGAGAAGGTGCGTCGCATCAGCTTTCACGAAATAACCGCAAATGCAGTGAAAGAAGCGCTGGAAAATCCGCGCGGTATCGACGCACATCTAGTAGATGCCCAGCAGGCCCGCCGCGTGTTGGATCGCCTAGTCGGTTATAAGCTTTCCCCGTTTCTGTGGCGTAAAGTGGCTCGTGGTCTATCCGCAGGTCGCGTGCAGTCGGTCGTGGTGCGCCTGATAGTGGAGCGAGAACGAGAAATCGAATCTTTCGAACCAGAAGAATACTGGACCATTGAGGCACTGCTAAAGAAAATCGACGCTGAAAATCAGTTCAACGCCAAGCTACATGCCAAGGACGGCGAGACCCTCGACAAGTTTGCATACAAGAACGAAAAGGACGCTAACGTCGTGCTGGCCGATATTGAAGGTGCGGACTGGACCATAGGCAAGCTGGAAAAGAAAACCATACACAAAAAACCGCATCCACCGTTCATCACTTCAACCCTTCAGCAAGAAGCTAACAATAAACTGCATTACAGCTCCAAGCAGACCATGACGCTGGCCCAACAGCTCTACGAGGGCGTGGAGATGGGCGAGCATGGACATACCGGCTTAATTACTTACATGCGTACTGACTCTGTTAATCTATCCGGCAAATTTATTGACGAAGCGCGTAGCTGGCTGAAAGAAAATCATCCGGATTTCCTGCCTGACAATGCTCGCACCTACAAGACGAAAGCAAAGGGAGCTCAGGAAGCACATGAGGCAATACGTCCGACCGACGTAAGTTTGACCCCTAAAATGGCCACAAAATACCTGGATTCCCGCCAGCAAAAGCTGTACGAGTTAATTTGGCGCCGTGCTGTCGCATCACAGATGACCGACGCGGAAATGCTCACCGTGACCGTAGATACCGACGCAACGAACGACGGCAAGCCTAAATACACGTTCCGTGCGACCGGCACGACATTAGTCAAGAAAGGGCATCTGGAAGTTTATGGTTCAGAGACAAAAGAAAATCTATTACCGGAATTGAGAGAGGAAGAAAACCTAAATGCACTGACCGTCACGCCGAAACAACATTTCACCGAGCCACCGCCACGCTACACCGAGGCCAGCCTGGTGAAAACTTTGGAAGAAAACGGCATCGGACGCCCATCCACCTATGCGCCGACTATCAGCACGGTCGTTGACCGCGGATACGTAGAAAAAGATGGTCGTAAATTAAAACCGACTGATTTAGCCATGCTGGTAAACGACCTGTTGGTGAAGCATTTCCGCGACATTGTCAGCTCCGAGTTTACCGCCAAGATGGAGGAAGATCTGGACGATATTGCGGCCGGAGAAAAAAATTGGGTTCCGGTTATCCGTGAATTCTACGAGCCGTTTGCCGAGAACCTCGCCAAGAAGGAGAAAGAAGTCAAGAAAAAAGACGTGGCCGAAGAGAAAACCGACGAGGTGTGCGAAAAATGCGGCAAGCCCATGGTAATCAAGATGGGGCGTTACGGAAAATTCATGGCATGTACCGGTTTCCCGGACTGCCGAAACACCAAGACGATTGGCGAAGACGGAAAAGAAGCCAAAGAAGAAGATGCAGCAACCGGGGAAAAGTGCGAGAAATGTGGTTCGGATATGGTGGTAAAGCGCGGCCGGTTCGGTCCGTTCCTGTCTTGCTCCAACTATCCGGACTGTAAGAGCATAAAATCAATCCAAAAAAAGCTCGGTGTAAAGTGCCCGGGTTGCGGTAAGGGCGATTTAATAGAAAAGAAGACTCGCAAGGGCAAGACATTCTATGCTTGCTCAACCTATCCGAAATGCGAATTTGCACTATGGAATCGACCGACCGGCGAAAACTGCCCCACCTGTGGTGCTCTGCTGGTGCTAGCCAAAGCTGACACCGTAAAATGCTCCAGCCAGGAATGCAAGTTCGAGCGAACGGTCAACAAAGACGAAGAGTAGAATTAGCAAAAATAGGCGGCAAAAGGCAGCCTATTTTGATACCCGAACACCAGCCGAAGTTCAGGATCTAGTCGCATTACCCGGAAGACCGCTCAATTAGTCTGTTATTGCTGACGGGGCTTTGCAATAACAGCGTTATTGAAAGGAATCTACGTTCAGCGGTAAATTTAAATTTGTCTGACGCGACCAACCCAGATCTAAGTATTGCTTAGCCACCTCGTTTGGCGTAAGTCGCCCGAAAGAATTCCTGGGCATGTGATTCAGAAAGCTCTCGATGTCGTGAATCTCTCGGTCCGAAAGGGTCGAGAGATTTTATTTTTCGGGATGAAGCGCGGCTACACTGAGTTGTTCCATTTTATATTGAATTGAGGCAGCACTAGCGAACCTTTACAAGATAGGTATAAAATGATAGTATGGTAGGTTGCAAAATATGAAAATTAACGCTGAAAATCTAGTCAGAAAAATCAAAGCATACCAACCAAATGCTGATTTTGATTTGATTCTCTATGCTTTCGAGTTCGCCAAAGATGCGCACGGTAGCCAAAAACGTAAGTCTGGGGAGCCGTATATTGTGCATCCGTTGGCGACGGCGGAAATGCTGGCTGACATGAAAGTGCCGGTGAATATTGTGATTGCCGGCCTGCTGCATGACGTTCCAGAAGATACTGACGTTACTGTCGAAGACATAGAAAGAGAATTCGGACCAGACGTATCATCCATGGTGGCCGGCATCACCAAGTTGGGAAAAATTAAATACCGCGGAATCGAACGCTACGTCGAAAATCTTCGAAAGATGTTCGTGGCCATGGCTTCGGATATTCGCGTAATTATAATCAAGTTTGCTGACCGCATTCATAACTTGGAGACGCTTAACGCACTGCCGCCGCATAAGCGTCAGCGTATAGCCATGGAATCGCTAGAGATTTATGCACCAATTGCCAACCGACTCGGCATAAACGAGATGCGTGCCATGCTAGAAGACCTGTCATTCGTGCATGCCAAACCTAAAGAACACGAGTGGGTATCCGGCCTAATGGAACGCGCCATCAAAGTAAAAAAAAGCTATGTCGATGGGGTGCGTGACGTGGTGCGGGATGAGCTGGAAGAGAACGGTATAGAAATTCTAGATATTAACGGTCGTGTAAAAAACAAATACAGCCTATATCGCAAATTACTGAAGTACGAACGCGAGATGGTGCGTATTCACGACCTGATTGCGCTACGCATAATTGTACCGAAAATGGGCGATTGCTATGCCGTGCTCGGCATAATTCACCAGCGATGGAAACCGTTGAAGGGGCGCATCAAGGACTATATAGCCCAGCCCAAACCAAACGGTTATCAATCTCTGCATACCACAGTATTCTGCGAAGATGGTGAAATTGTGGAATTCCAAATTCGCACCGAACAAATGCACGAAGAAGCCGAACTCGGAATCGCTGCTCACTGGAAGTATGACGAAGACGGAAAAACGATAGCCCCGCAGGACCGCAAACAGATGGGTTGGGTGGAAGACTTGGCCGAACAGCAAAAATTCCTGAAGACCGGCACAGAATTCAACGAAACACTGGAGTCCTTAAAAATTGACGTGTTGCAGAACCGCATCTTTGTGTTTACTCCCGAAGGTGACGTATTGGACCTGCCGGAAGACTCCACTCCGGTGGACTTCGCATTTTCCGTGCATTCGCAAATTGGCAATACCTGCGTGGGTGCGCGCATTAACGATCACATCATGAGTTTGGATACCAAGCTGTATTCGGGTGACTGCTGCGAAATTATCGTTGATAAAAACCGCAAAGGACCTAATCCAGATTGGTTGTCGTTCGTGAAGACATCCACCGCAAAATATCACGTCCGGCAACACACCAAATCTCGGCTCACTAGCTGGATAAAAAATATCAGCGAACACCGAGAAGGGAAAAAATAACGCGATTCCCCAAAACAAGCCTAAAATTTTTTCTAAAACAAAAACCCCGGTCACCCGGGGCTTATTGTTGCTTTGGTTATTTCAGTAGCTTCTCCAGCAGTTGGTCATACTCTTCGTCCGAGAAGAATTGCAGTACAATCTTACCCTTGCCGCCACGACGTGTTACTAACACCTTGGTGCTAAAAGCTTCGCGTAAGTCCTCTTCAATCGCCAACAACTTCGGATCTTTCCTGGTGCGAGTAGAGCCTTTCTGTACGTCAGCCTCGGCATCGCGAACGGTCATTTTGCCGGCTAGCATCTTGCGAAACATCTTCAAACGAGCTTTCGGGTCAGAAATAGCCAACAGCTGGCGTGCATTACCAGAACTAACAGCCCCAGTAGCCACGGCATCCAACATTTCGTCTGGCAAATCCAGTAAGCGCATGGAGTTGGCGACCGTGGAGCGCGCTTTACCAACTTGCTTAGCCACTTCTTCCTGAGTCAGGGAAAATTCTTCTGTTAGGCGCCTGAACGCGCGCGCCTCCTCTATCGGATTCAAATCCTCGCGCTGTATATTTTCGATTAGGCCGAGGATTAGCTTATCCACCCCCATAGTCCGCCTAATCACCGCCGGGACAGTTTTCAGTCCGGCCAGTTTGGCCGCACGCAATCGACGCTCACCGGCAATAACCTCATACCCCCCACTCTCCACCGGAGTCAATGCTAATGGCTGAAGGATGCCGTGCTCGCGAATAGACTCTGTAAGCTCTTCCATTCCTTGATGCGAAAAAACAGTTCGCGGCTGGTCCGGATTGGCCTGAATGTCAGCCATACTGATTTCCGAAACCCCGCCCTGTGATGTCGATGCCATTCCGACCCCAGTTCGTGTCGCCCCTGGCTCCGTTGCTGCCGAGGGTTGAACGATTGGTTTTTTCTTGGCTGTTTTGGTGGCGGTACCGCCATCAGCTGGTGGAATCAGCGCGCCGAGACCGCGCCCAAGTCCTGTTTTTTTCTTAGTGGCCATAATCAAAACGAGTTCTCAAGATCTAGAATCTCCTTAGTCAAACGCTCATAAGCTTTTGCACCCTTGGACCATGGATCATACTCCATGATTGGTCGGCCAAAACTTGGTGCTTCGGCTAGTCGAACATTTCGAGGAATAATGGAACGGAATACCCGGTTCGGAAAATGGGTATGAAGTTCATCAACAACATCGTTGGAGAGCCGATTGCGACCGTCGTACATTGTAACAACGGCACCGAGCACTTCTAAGTCCGGTTTCAGAACTTCTTTAACCATACCAATCGTTCGCAACAGCTGACTCAAGCCCTCTAGAGCGTAGTACTCGGCTTGGACTGGAATTACCAGCTTATCGACAGCGCTCAAGCCATTAACGGTCAATAAACCGAGAGACGGCGGGCAGTCAACCAGAATGTAATCAAAATCATTGCGCACCTCGAGCAACATGTCCGCCAAACGGAACTCCCGACGCTCTACGTCTTTTAGCTCAATCGCCGCACCAGCCAGAGAAGGTGTCGAAGGTGCAAGTTTCAAACCCTCAATCTGCGTCGGGACAATTATATCTCGCATGGAACTATCGCCCAACAACGCTTCATATATGCCGTCCTCGAACTGATTCGGATCCAACCCCAAGCCAGATGTGGCATTGGCTTGTGGATCCAAATCCACCAATAAAACAAATTTACCGTGTGCAGCCAAATAGGCGCCCAGGTTAATTGCAGTGGTCGTTTTGCCCACTCCCCCCTTTTGATTTACGACGGCTAGGATATAAGCCATATCGCATTACACTTTACATTATTGCTCACCCTTTGACAATATACTTTCTGGGAGTATATGATAAGTCAGCGCTAGTGGATATTATCCAGAATGATATTAACTGCTGCGCCGCGGTGGCGGAACTGGCAGACGCACACGACTCAAAATCGTGCGGGATTACTCCCATGAGGGTTCGATTCCCTCCCGCGGCACCAGCCTTTGCCCATACGAGCTACAGCTCGCACGACCAGCAGGCATTCGCCTGTTGCCCGCGCCAGCTGCTTCGCTTGAATGGTCGAAGGCTTTTTTATTCCTGAATTACAGAAGACACGCTGATGCGTGCCTCTTTTTTAAATACCCCCACTGTCGCTCTCTTAAAGAATCAATTTCAGAATGACGACAATAACAACAGCTTGCATCAAGTATCCATAACGCAGCGGCATATCTTTACGGAACAGCCGGCGTATTAAGAAAACATGGTTCGCCATATGCAAGTTGTTAAACTTATTCAGCTGCCGACCGGTCCAACGAACACCTTTGGGATGAAATAACTCATACAGCCCGACCAGAAAATCTGGCAACAAGCCGCCTATCACACCAGCCATGGCGCTGGCACCGGATATAGTATCCCCCATCGAAAAAATGACGACCAAAACTGCAAATGTAGCGGCTGCATCCAAAGCTGTATGCAACATGGCAGCTTTTACCCTCTTCCCCTGCTTGTATTTCTCGTACATCACCTGGTCGCCATGCGGAATCATGTCCATTACGAAATGCAGCGCGAAATTAATCGAAAAAGCCGCCACGGGATTACCAACGGCGTTACCAACCAAAGCACCCACTGATGCGTGTACGACTAAAAACATATTATGTTTCTACCTTATCAAATGGCGGGGCTGTGGCAAAGTGATAAATTGGTGTGTGTGGGGATATATGTAGCTGCAGGACTTTTTCCCTACCCTAAAGCGCGAGGACATACTGGACCGATTAGGCAGAGGCAAGCCCTACAGCTACACGTTTTAGAGCGCACAATACCCATAAAACCGACTCTAAGTGGCTTGATATTTTCTGGGGGCTATGGTAAGGTTGAGTGTGACAAGGGGTTAAATTGGTTTTTTTGCTAAGATATGCGAAAAAAGAAGCACAATAGCGACGAGATTCGATTCTGCCAGTCGCGACTACATAAGTGTCTCTACGAATTTAATAATGGAGAGACATGCTACCTTGTAGCGGTAGAATGGGATGGCGGACGACCTTTACGTATGGTGGTTTGCGAAGAATGCTTCAAGGCCGGCTTCGGCACCCTCATCAAGGAGATCGTCATAGATAACCCGCGGGTACCCGCGGCAGCTACGCAGGAGAGCGAAGCGACATCCGTAGCCTAGAGAGGCTTGCCCTCTGACTGTGGATGTTCGCTCACACGAGCTTTTTTGCGCACTTGCCCAATCTGCGGGTTTTGCTATTATAGTGGCGAACCGCAAATAGGTATTAGGTCTTGGCACGCGTGTCAATACATAACCCACACGAGGACGGGCTATCTGGAACGATAGCGGAGGCCAGCCTGTCCAAGCCACCGCTTTAAAAATAAAACACCACCTATTAGGCGAGGTAGCTCAGTTGGTTAGAGCGGAGGACTCATAAGCCTCAGGTCGTGGGTTCAATTCCCACCCTCGCTACCAGAAAGGACGGCTCCATATACTGAGGCGTTTTTTCTTTTATCGAAAAAACTCACACCTTAAGTGTGAGTTGTAATGACCGCCGGACCCTATTCATCATTAATAATTATGATGATTTTTCTTTTGCCGGTTCCGGTGCCCTTTTTTGCATTACCCTTGCCTGGTTTGGCACCGGTTGGGTTGGTGAAATACCCTCCGCGACCGTCATCTACCCACTCACCCTGATTACAACCACAGAATAAAACCAGGTCATCACCACATCGCCCGTCATAGTAAGCCGGCGCACCACACACACTGCATATCCAATCCATTATTGTCTCTTTTTGCTGCTATGTGCAGATTACTGCTTAAGAAGTCTCACCTTGTAAGCAGGAACCTTCTGGCCATCGCTGAGAACCAGCAGTAAGATGTCATCTTTGGGATGATGTAAATAGTCCCCGACCGCACAAGGGCACGTGTAGTAGAGTTTGCGAACCGTGAAAGTGCATTTTTTGTAGCTCACCCGACTGCCACGCAGAATTTTTTTCTCATGCCTGAGCCTCCTTTGCGTCCATCTTACGTCGAATGCCAAAAATACACAGTGGCCAATTTCAAAAGCCGACCCCCATAGCCAGGTCGGCTTTTGTTTTAGTCGTTCTAGTTCAGCCAGCTTGTTTGTCGGGGCTCCGACTAATAGGTCAGAGTGGCAACAAACGTCAACGTATCAGCGTAGTCATCGTGGGCCTCAGTCAGAGATCCAATCGCGGCCTTTACGAACATCTTTACGAATCCGTCCTGCGCCGTATCATCTAGCGTCCAAATTGTCTGTGCGATATTGCTGACCGCGGCCACATCCGCACTATGTACAGAACATGTTCCGGGATTGAACGGGCTCTGAGGTATCGGATTTGCACCAGCTGTGCCGCGTCGTCCAACATCGCTCGTTCCTGAACCGATACAAATTCCGTAACCCTCTGTGCCGGCCGAGAGCGTACCCGTAACCGAAGGAATGGTATCAGTCGGAACGGACAGTGAATTCAGTCCCCCGTTAAGCGATTTAACCGTGACAAGAGAGCCGCCGCTGGAGTTTGCGGTCAATCGCGTACAGATATGATATGTGCCGTTCTTGTCGGATGTAGCAATCGTTCCAGTATCTAAGGTGCCTAACGCTACCGTACCGCCGTTACCAAAGAAGTTTTCATCGCACGAATCGGTCGCACCGACGTTGAATGACAGCTGCGGATCCACGTCGGACATAACCATCACCTGGTCGTTATCCACGATGTAGACATACGCTTCGCCTGGGTCATCGTTGGTCCAGTGGATGCGGTAGGCACCTGGAGTATCTGGATTCCTTACCGAAGCTCCATCCAACCAAATCGGCACATTTTCCGGACAATCTATGGACGCGCCCTTACCCGTACCCTTTAGAGCAGTCAGGGTCTTTGCCGTGTCGTCATAGGAAAAATCGATCAAACAGGCGTGACCAGAGGTCGGAGCAGACAGCATATCAAACTCCGCTGGGAAGAATACGGTTAGGGTGCCGGTGTCAAACTCATTTTGTAACGTAAATTCGATGTATACCGATGCAATCGTATCGACAGTCAAACGCGAGAGCCTGACAGTGTTATTCGTGGTGGGGTCGTCCGTCGGATCAGTCGCTTCAGCATACAGGTAGTTATTTAGCAGAGTGCCGCTGTCGGTCATGCGGAAGCAATACTTGCCATTGGCGACAGAATCATCGGTGGTCTGAATCGAAAACTCCATTTCGGTGAACTGAGATTCGCCGAGTGAAATTTCCGGAGCCTGTGCGGTGGTCGTCATGACATAGCCCGGTGTAAACGCGGTATTGTAGTCCGTCAGGCCACCGGCGATATTCGAAGTCCTCGTCTCGTTAGCTATATGCGCCGTGGCATACATCTCAAAGTGCTCGGTCGTAGAATTGTTATAATTTGGAATCACCGTCCATCCGGTGGTCTCCGCACAATTATCGGTCTCGTTAAGACTATACTCGAGCCGTAAATCATACTTCGGAGCGACCGATATCTTATATATAGTGCCCGGATTGGCGTAAGAGCCGAAGTAGGCATAACCGCCTTCCTGGTCCATGGCCGCGGTCCAGAGTCGATCCTCGCCATTGCTCAGAGTCAGGTCGCCGGCTCGGGTCATGTTTGACAGGCGAATCTTCAATACCTTGGCCGGAAACTCCCAGAAGGTACCCCAGTAGGCGAAGCCGTTCGCGGTGTCGATGACACCATCGCCGGGATAATTTTCACCGGTATTGAATACGAACGAGCTGGTGCGCTCAAACGGATTCAAGTCAACTTTCACCACTCGGCCAGGAGCGGTGAATGTGCTGAAGTAGGCATAACCGGAAGCCGAATCAATCACCGCATGATTCAGGTTGTTCTCGCCAGACAACAGCGTAATGGCGCCGTCGCGAGTAAAGTCCGCCAAATCAACCTGAACGATTTTACCCGGAGCTGTGTACGTGCCGAAATAGGCGTAACCATTAGTTGGGTCAATGACTGCCGCACCGTAGTTACGATCCTCACCGGATTGCATGGTCAAAGTATCAACCACACTAAACGAGTTCAGGTTAACTTTGACGACCTGCATCGGAGCGGTATAGGTAGCAAAGTAAGCGTAATGAGTGCTGCCAGTATCATCTATTACGGCTCCGTTCAGCTTGTCCTCTCCTGAATCCAGAGTAATAACCGCGATGCGCGATAAATCGGACATGCGTACCTTGATAATCTTACCCGGCGAGGTATTGGTACCGAAATACACGAAACCCTCATCATTATCTATAACAGCGGTTTGAATGCCGTCCTCTCCGGTCTGCAGGGTTAGCGAGTCTATAATCGCCATGCTGCCCATCTGAACCTTAACGATTTTAGCCGGATGAGTATCGGTGCCGAAATAACCGAATTCGCCCGAATCATCAACCACACCAGCGCCGAAACGGTTCTGACCACCAGCGCCATTAGATATAGAACCGATGCGCGACATGGTGTCTGTATCAATTTTCACAATCTTGCCAGGCGTGCTTTGGAACGTGCCGAAATAGGCGTAATCATTATTTGTATCCAGCACGGCAGCAAACAGGTGAGGTTCATTATTATTTAATGTCACAGCATCATCGCGATTGAAATTGTCGAGATCCACCTTAATGACCTGACCCGGTGACGTGCTGGTTCCGTAGTAGGCATAATGCGTGCTGCCGGTTGTATCAATGACTGCGCTAGCAATGGAATTCTCGCCGTTATTCAGCTCAAGCGCATCGTCACGAGTGAAAGTCGCCAAATCAACCCGAACAACCGAACCCGGAAAGGTAAATGTACTGAAATAGGCGTAGCCATCGGTTTCATCCATTAATGCTGTGTAAAGGTATTCCTCACCGGAGTTAAAAGTAATGGCCGAATCACGCTGAAATGTTGCTTTATCAAGACGAATCACGCGACCCGGAGCAGTGTTAGTGCCGAAATAAACGTAAGAGCTGTCCTGAGTCGCAGACAAGAGACTATTCTCACCGGTGTTCAGTGTCACTGCGCTATCGCGAGTAAAAGTTGAGAGGTTCACCTTAACCACACGACCGGGACTGGTGCGCGTACCGAAGTAGGCATAACCGTTGGCCGTGTCGATGGTGGCGGCCTCGAGGAAATCCTCACCGCTCTCCAAGTTCAGCGTACCGTCCTGCGTGAAGCTTGTGAGATTTACCCGGGCAATTTGACCCGGGGCTGTGCCGAGTCCGAAATATGCATAGTTATTTGCCACGTCAATTGCTGCCGAAGAACATTCGTTCTGCCCCTCACCAAGTGTAATAGCCCCAACGCGAGTAAAATCGTTTAACCGCACCTTAACCACTTGGCAGGGCTGGGTGTAAGTACCGAAATAGGCAAACCCGTTTGTCTGGTCGATTGCCGCTGGCCAGAAGAAGTCCTCCCCCATCGAGGCCTGCTCGGCCGCAGTCTTAAGTAACTCCACGTCAGAACCCGAATTGGATACACCCATCCTCAAACGACGACTCTCACCCCGATGGAAGTCTTCGATTGGTGTAGCTTCGGGCGCATCCCAAGAAGCGCCAGTTTCTCCGCCGTCGTTAATACGCCAGCGATATGTCGTCTGTGATTCCGCCTGTGCCTCTGACACGATTTGCGGATTGACGAAAATAAAACCGTTCACCAACATGATGACGGTCAATATCCAGGTTAGGGACCTGTAGCCCAACTTTTTGGTTGCATGTCGGGATGACATGGATTTGGGGGTTTTGTATTTATTTCTGTTTAAATTATAGCAGATTTTTGGCTTTCTATATAGGGTGTGGTGTGGATAAGTTTATTTTTAGCTTTATTTAGATAATAAAGTTATCCACAATTAACTATGGATTACTTGTATGGATTGTAGAGTTAAAAATGTTTTTAGATGGCGAGATGTTTTGTATGTCTTTCCAGAATCGCCTGTCCCCGCGCAAACGGGAAGCCCGGGATTTAGCTAAATGCTTCCGCTTACCGAAGAGATGTATCCCAGATCAAGGGTCGGGACAACAAAAGCGCACCAGCAGATACTGGTGCGCTTTTGTTGGTTGCGGGGCCGGGATTCGAACCCGGGATCTCGAGGTTATGGGCCTCGCGAGATGCCACTTCTCCACCCCGCGCTGTTGTATTGTACTGAGGTAGGATACTTGAACTTATATCTTGTGTCAAGCAGGAAAATCATAGCGACAAAACTCGCCTCTGCCTATGGGGGTATGCGCTTCACTTACCAAACAGAGACAAGCTCTGCCGCTACGTGTGTCTGCCTTAAATTTGAGGTGTTTTTACTAAAAAATCAAGAAAAGACAGGGCGCCCGTGGTAATTAGGGACACCACAACAGAGGCAATCACCGCCCCCAAGGCAATAAACGGAAAGCTTCTTTTAAGCGGTAGGCCGAATAAGAATGCTGCTACCGTACCAGTCCAAACACCGGTTACGGGCAAAGGAATCGCCACAAATAAAGAGAGGGCAAAGAGACCGTATCTCTCATATTTTCCTTTGCCAAATACATTACGGGACCGCCTTAAAACACCTTCTGTTAGGCGAGTCAAAAACGATTTCCGTCGGCTGGTCCAGTCTATCCAGAGCTGACCAAACCAATAAATCAAGAAAACGGGAACTAAATTACCGACGACTGATAAAATCGCTGCAAAGACGACATTCATTTTAAAAATACCCACCGCAAGAGGA
This sequence comes from uncultured Gammaproteobacteria bacterium, assembly GCA_964486995.1. GTDB lineage: Bacteria > Patescibacteriota > Patescibacteriia > SG8-24 > SG8-24 > JAHJAU01. The sequence goes on from CAZAOV010000009.1 coordinate 21,818, forward strand.
ATCGAGCCGCGAAGCTCGACCACTGGCGCTGCTGCTACGCCTAAAACTAGAATTTCTTCAGGTAAGCTAAACATTATTGTTGGTTTTGTACTTGTAGTTGCAGAGCCAGCTTCAAGTCCAAACCGGGGCAGGCTTTGCAGATATCCTTATTGTATCCAAGAATAGGCATCGAACGTCCAGTACATCAAAGCTGAAACCTCATCAAAACGAACCCTCTTGCTCGGCGCATTCAAAACAACCGCGATTACTTTTTTTCCATCGCCATTACTGGCAGCCGCCCCAAAACAATACCCGGCTTCATGTAAAAAGCCGGTTTTTCCACCTAAAAATGAGTAGGGCGGCATGGCTATGGTGCCGCCTAACAGGGCGTTTGTTGAACTTAATTTGTGATGCAAGCCAGTAACAGCGTCGAACTCGTAATCATCCTTGAGCACTATCCGGCGAATAACGTCATTATCCAAGGCGTGTTTTACCAATTTAGCAACATCACGAGCACTGGCCATGTTGCCAGCATCTAATCCCGACGGTTCCACAAAATAGGCGGATTCCATGCCTATTTTTACGGCTAAAGCATTCATTCTACGAGCAAACTCTTCCAAACTTAAACCGGTTGAGCGAGCGAGCGCCACAGCAGAACCGTTGGCTGAAGCAATTAAGCTTGTATGCAGTAAATCATCAACCGAAATCCGCTCACCAGGAATCACATACGCAATTCCACCCGGACGCATATCGCTAGAGATGATTTCCACTTCTTGATCAAGCTTTACACCTGACTCCAAGGCAACCAGAGCGGTGGCCAATTTGGTAATTGACGCAATCGGCAGCGGTTCATCAGCATTTTTTCGAAACAGCGCTTTCTCGGTCTTCCAATCCAAAACCACGGCGGCATATGACTCGATTTCGATTCCCAACCTGGTCGGATCTTCTTTGATTGGAGCCTGCGGGTCGATAATATTTTGTGCGACCGGTTTAGAAACGGGTAAAAAGGACTGCGCACCCAAACTTAAATCCGCCAACGCCAACGCCGGATGTGCCTGCCCGACGGTAATATACAACGTTAATGCCAATAACCACTCAAACATGCCATCTTCATTAAGTATTCGTGGCGGCCGGCTGGGATTCTTTCCCCCGCTCTTTCTCCGTCGATGATTTTTCATCATCAGGTTCGGCCTCCTCGGTTGAATTAATATTATTCTCGACTTCCTTGTCCGGCATATCGCCGCTTAGAACCCGCTCTACGTTTTCATTCGATCGCAGCCTGCTGTAATCGGGCAAATCTTCGACCGAGGACACACCCAGAAACCTCAGAAAATCCATCGTTACCTGATATTTCGTCAGCGGCTGTCCGTGTTCGCCTTCGCATTCCACCAACCCGCGCATCATCAAATTGCGCAGAATCAAACTGCAGTTAACGCCGCGTAGCTGCTCAAGCTCGGACTTGGTAAGCGGGCCGCGATAAGCCACGATAGTTAGCGTTTCGAGTGACGGCTTAGTTAATTCGCCGGTGGTTTCGTCTTTGAGATACTCGCGCACCAAGTCCGCGGTCTCGCCGGACGTCGCCATCTGCACGCTGTCACCATGACGCAACAATCTAATTCCAGAATCTCGTGATGCATAATCTTCAGCCAGCTCTTCGACTGCTTTGACTACTTCGTCTTTTTTATTGACGCCACAAATCTCAGCCAGCTTCTTCGTGGTCAGCGGTCGATTGGTGACAAATAAAATGCTTTCAATTTTGGATTTCAACATAATTTCGGGTGGGTAGGGGCATGGCCTGCAGCTTAGCTATGTTTTCTGTTTGACCGAAGCCTTTACGATTGCTATGTCTTCGAAACGACCGGTCTGTTGAACCGATACCGTTCGTTGTTTAACCAATTCGAGCAGTGCGAGGAAACTGACGATGACTTCCATACGCGACTGCGCTGAGGCCATCAGCGATCTGAAACTAACCCGCTTGGCATGATTAATCATGGTGCGAATTTGCTGAATCTTGTCATGGATAGAAACCGCTTTTTCTAGAGCTTTTTTCTGTGGCTTAACGACTGGCTTCAAACGAATAATTACGCCCAAAAACATTTCCCGCATCTCGTCGGGCGTAAATTTCTTGGGAGGCGAAAAACCGATTTCAGTCTTCGGCAGCTTTTCATGAACGTACAGAAAACGACGTTTGCCGACCATTTCTTCGATTATTTTCGATGCATCTAGGTAACTCTTGTAGATGCGGAGCTGTGTTTCCAGATCACCGACGTCCTCCTCGTCTTCACCGAGTTGTAGGTACGGCAAAAGCATCTTTGACTTGATTAACAGCAACTTAGAGGCAATCACCAAAAAATCAGCCAGCTCCTCGGGTGGCATGTTTGGATTCGCTTCGACCAGTTTAATGTAACCGTCTGTAACCTTAGCGAGCGAAACTTCAGAAATGTCGAGCTTCTCGGTCTCGATCATCTGCAAAAGGACGCTAAGCGGCCCTTCGAATTGTTCTAGCTTAACTGTGTAAGACATAGCGGATGGGCAGAGACAAGCCCTCGATTCAAGTCAGGGGCAAGCTCTATAGCTACTTCGTTTTCTTCTTAGTCAATACATTCTTCCCTGCTGTCTTTTTCTTTTTAGCGGGCGCTTTTGCGGTAGATTTTTTTGCCACACGCTGCTTAGCCGACTTCTTCGGGGTTGCTTTCTTCTTCTGCAGCTTTAATGTGTTCTTCTTGGACACACAATCAACGACTGCCTCTTCCAGCTCCACCAAGTCTTTGACTTTCATTTTGATTGATTCAACAAAAGACTCAGCGCCGACCACTGCCTGCTTGGCTTTCAGCACACCCTTATCAACCAGCACACCGAAATCGCGCTGACTGCCGAATGGCGATACTGCACCTGGTTCAATCCCTAATTTTTTGAAGACTTTTTCCGTAGCTAGCTCGACCTTCTTGGCTTTGAGCGCTTTCTTCACCTTGGTTAAATCAACGTTATACGAGGCCGGCACCACCACAACGAAATACTTGCCCTTCTTCTTGAGTTCGGGTAGTTCAACCTTCACCAATAATGTCTTGGCGATTTCGTCGAGCTTGGCTCCGGCAGTCTGCGCCAAATCATACGCCGTATAAACCTTCTTATGCGGAACCAACTCGAACTGTACACCCTGTTTTTCCAGATATTTAATAATTTTTCTGTCAGCGGGCCGTTCCTTCTTATTGAGAGTTTTCTTTACGGGCCGCTTTGCATTTTTACCTCTTTGCTCCTTTTTAGCTGGCATATGTTTAGAAGTTAACGGTCAAATCGTGGATGAGATATTGGCCTCGTGCAACCGACTCGGCGGCAGGTCTGAGGGTGCGCCCATGAGCGGACAGCGAGCGTCACCAGTCTTGGGGAAAGCCATAACCTCGCGAATGTTCGGCTCTCCGGCCAGAATCATCACTAGCCGATCGATTCCTGGTGCCATACCACCGTGCGGCGGCGCGCCAAATTCGAATGCATCCAAAATATGGCCAAATCTAGAGGAAATTTCCTCGTCGTCTAAGCCTAGAATTTGAAAAATCCTATTCTGTAAATCGTGCTTATGAATCCTAATGCTGCCGCCACCGACTTCGTAACCGTTGAGCACCAGGTCATAGGCTTTGGCGCGGACCTTATCCGGCTCAGAGTCTAGCAGTTCCATGTCCTCGTCCTTGGGCGCGGTAAAGGGATGGTGTGCCGACACTAAGCGCCCTTCGGTTTCGGAATCTTCAAATAGCGGAAAATCCACCACCCATGCGAACGCCAATTCGTTCGGGTCCTGTTTGTTCTTGCGCAAGTCTGGTTTGTCGCTGTTGTATTTCTTCATCGCCTCAGCGTAAGTGAGGCGCGGAAACGGTTTTTTCATGATTTTCTTGTCCGAAAATTTCTCCTCGACCATTGCTATCATCATTTCTTCCATCAGACTCATGACTTCTTCTTCCTTGTCCACAAAAGACATCTCCAGATCAAGTTGAGTAAACTCCGGCTGACGGTCGCCACGCTGGTCCTCATCACGGAAGCAGCGGGCTATCTGAAAGTAGCGTTCAGCACCCGACACCATCAGTAATTGCTTGAACTGCTGCGGTGACTGCGGCAACACATAAAACTTTCCGGCATGAATGCGCGACGGCACGATGAATTCACGTGCACCCTCGGGCGTGCCCTTGGTTAGAATCGGAGTTTCAATTTCCGCGAAGTCTTTGTCGTGCAACCACTCTCGACAAAAACCGATAACGGCATCGCGCAGCCGGATATTCCTCGCCATGCGCTCACTGCGCAAATCTAAGTAGCGATATTTCAGCCGCAGCTCTTCGTTAATCGACGAAGTATCCTTGTCTATTTCGAACGGCGGAGTTTTGGCTTCGTTCAAAATTTCTAATTCCTCAGCCAGCATCTCCACGTCTCCGGTAATCATGTTTGGATTGCGCTGTTTTTCCGGACGCTCGTTCACCTGTCCTTTGATGCGAATGCAGAACTCCGGACGCAACGCATTGGCACGCTCCAGCAGCTCCTTGTCGTTCGGTGCAAACACCACCTGCAACAAACCAGTACTATCACGCAGGTCGATAAAAATAATTTTTCCCATATCGCGGCGGACGTGAACCCAACCGGCGACCGTCACGCTTTCCCCCACTTTTGCTGATATGTCTTTTAAGTATATCTTTTCCATAATTCTTGAATTTCTGATGGGCGGAAACGGGCTCCGCAGCTACGATATTTAACCTAATTCTTGCTAACAATTCCTATATAATCAACTCCGTAGAAATCTGGATCTGGATACTGTCCAGAGCGTCGCACCACGGAAATGATGGTACCGTCTTTGATTTTCACCAATTGTATTTCGTTGTCTCGATCTACCACGAGCCATTGCCCGTCTGAAATCCAATCCAGTACCTTACCGGAAATCACTCGACGCTCATGACCGGCCACGCTCAGATCTGCAATCCAGACGTCAGCTTGTCCGTTAGACATCGTATACGCTACACGCCCGGCATCCGGAGAGATACGCGGATTGCCAAACGCCAGATGGTCGCTCGAGTAAAGTTCCACGTTATTTTCAGTTGCTAAATCGACCATATGTATTGACGAGGGACCAGTACCGCAGTCTTCGTGGTTGGTGCAGATGAATGTCGTCCCCACCAGCAACTCAGCCGCCGGATTGATATCGAAATCGTACAGCTTAAGTTCGCGTACTGCCTCGATTTCCGTAGTGAGTCCAGTGTCAGTATTCAGTCGCCACAGTCCGGCGGTAGGCAGACCGCCTTCCGTAACAACTTTCAGGTATAAATCTATGGATTTCTCACCCCATGCGACCGGAGTAAGCGCATCCCCGTTACCGACATTATATTCTCTAGGCATTTTATCTTCGACTACTACCATTATTCGATCTGCGCGCCAGTCATAATAGGCAGTTTTTCGACCGTTCGGCGCCGGCAGACCGCCCCACACCACATCTTCGTTTTCTTCTTCGGTGGTGAGAAGTTTTTTTCCAGAGACATCCACCCAAGACGCTTCGGTGGCTGTAGTATTGCGGGCCGCAAATAACATGATATCGTCCGAAACCTGTTTCATCCATGGCGTACCCATACCATCGTCCATGCGTTCGCGCTCGACACGGAAGATGCTCTCGCCTCGGAGCGCCGAACCGTCCAATGGATAACGAAAAAATTCGAACGCTACAGTGTCATCATTCGGCATTTCCGTGTCACCGCGCGAGAGCACGCGATAGGAACGGTAGACCAGATATTGACGGTCCGATTCCAAACCGATTGTCGTCGAATTTTTTCTCGCTGACGGTGGATTTATAGTATTAGCAATTAGCCAGCCCAGCAGCATGACCAGCGCAGTTAAAGCCACCACAACGGCGATACCGGGAGTGGTGTAATTCTGCTTTTTTTCTTTAATTCTAGGCATTTAACGTATGTGGTGGCAGAGCTTGTCTCTGCTTGATTCAGCAGACGTGTGCTTCTGTGGGCCGAGGCGAGCTCTGTTGCTAAAAATTCTTAATTACGGGTTGAGTCGGTTCAGAAGTCGCGGGAAAGGAATGGTCTCGCGGACATGTTCTAGGCCACACATCCAGGCGACCGTCCTTTCTAGACCGATGCCGAATCCGCTGTGGGGTACGCTGCCGTATTTGCGAAGATCCATATACCAGGTGAACGCTTCTTGTGGAAGTTTGTGTTCGGCGATCCGTTTCCTGAGCAGTTCCATGTCGGAGATGCGCTGTGAGCCGCCAATGATTTCGCCGTAGCCTTCGGGCGCGAGCAGGTCATCGCAGAGTGCGAGTGAATCATCTTCTGGGTCTGGTTCCATGTAGAACGATTTGATTTTGGTCGGATAGTGATGAACGAATACCGGCCGGTCGAACTCTTTAGTGAGAATGGTTTCGTCATCGCCGCCTAGGTCTTCCCCGGCTTTGATGTCCGAACCCAATTTCTGCAGCCGCTCGACCGCCTCGCTGTGCGAAATGCGCGGGAAGTTTCCCTCGGCAGTGCGCTCGAGCGGCGCTGTATCGCGCCCCAAGAATTTCAGCTCACCCTCGTGCTTGTCGAGCACGGCTTTAGCCACGAAAGCGACCATGTCTTCCTGCAGTTGCATATTCTCTTGCCAGTCCATGTACGATGCCTCGGCTTCGAGCATCCAAAATTCGGTGAGATGCCGACGGGTCTTAGATTTTTCTGAGCGGAAAGTCGGGCCAAAACAATAGGTCTTGCCAAGAGCTGCAGAAGTCGCTTCTTGATATAGCTGGCCGGATTGCGACAAATAGGCTTTATCGTCGAAATACTTCACCTCGAACAGGTCCGTAGTTCCTTCGCAGGCGTTCGGCGTGAAAATTGGCGAATCAGCTAACACAAAGCCGCGCTGACGCATGAAGTCACGAAACGCGAATGCAATAGTGTCGCGCGTACGCAGGATGGCAGCCTGTCGCTCGGAGCGCAGCCAAAGATGACGATGATTCAACAGGAAATCCGGACCGTGCTCCTTCTTCCCTATCGGATACTCCTCGGCGATCTGTATCGGCTCGACTTCTTCGACCGTCAGCTCAAAACCGCTTGGTGAACGTTCGTCCGCACGCACTGAACCGCGCACAACAACCGACGATTCTATGGTTAATTGTTGTATTTTATCCCAGACCTCCTCCCCTACTTCATTCTTAACGGCGACACCCTGAATCCGACCGGTTCCGTCGCGAAGCTGTAAAAAAGCAATCTTGCCCGATGAACGAAAATTGTAACACCAGCCACGAATCTCTACTTTTTGGCTTTCTTTAGAGGAAATTTCAGCAATTGTAGTAACCATAGATTTTGCACTAATTACTGCCTTATTTTGCCTAATATAGCCTAAATAGTAAAGCCTAAACAATAAGCCCATACTTCAGACCCTCGAGTACGGTCATTTTTTATGCCGGTGTCGATTAATACTATTTTTTCAGCCTTATGGGCACAGATAAAAAACAAGTCAGACTGTTTTTCAGAGTCGCCGCCCTAAAACAAGTCAGACTGTTTTTTCCATGCGAGCTTGCACCGAGTTTCGCATGTAAGCAAAAAACCCGGGCATAACGCCAAGCTTTTGTTGTTAAAATGACAGGAATTGGAGACTGATTAAACTCTGACTGAATTCATGTAGCGCAGCGGATCAAAGCGCGCTTCGAGGTGAGAGGTCAGGAGGATGTCGGTAAAAAAGGCTACCTGTCGGCGGATAGGTAGCGACATGCGGAGAGCCGGAGCGGCGCGAAGTTGAGCATGGCGAAGGAAGCGTAGAACTTTGATGGTATCGCCGGAGACCAAAGACGAGGCGCCGCCGCGGCAATCGCGGCATTCGACGCCGCCACGGAGGATGTTCATGGCGTTGCCGTCGAAGGGGAATTTTTTCCTGCAAGACACGCAAACGTCTAACTCTAGACCGTGACCGAGGATGTCGAGCAATTTGAGTATGGCTGCATCGAATACGATGGTTCGCGAGGCTAGCGCTAATTCAGGCAAATCTTCGATAGTTTCCATTACCTCACACAACAAATCAAAAATTCGCTGTTCTGGATATTCGAAACGTGTCAGACCGTCCACGGCCAAATTAAATGACTGCACCACGGAAGAGCGCTCAAGCGAATCCAGTACGCCGCGGCGCGATTCTACCATATTGGCGCCGGCCAAACGATCTAGAATCTTGCCGCGCGCGATCATTACATCGACGACACCAAAAGCCGCCATGTGAGGCGACATCTTGCTCCTGGTTTTGCGGAGACCTTTGGCGAGGAGAGTCACCTTGCCGTGCTCGGCGGTGAACACGGTGTAGTAACGGTCATGGTCGCGAAGCCCGCGGACGCGGAGGACTATTGCTTTGTCTCGGTAGTAGGGCATTTAGTGAGAGGTGTAGAGGTGTAGAAGTGTAGCAGGACGACTGTGGTTTTCGGCACATCCATACTGAATTTGTCGACCTTCCAACCTTCTACACATCTACACTTCTAAGCTTCTCTATATGAGTTTCTAGCATCACCGCCGCAGCGACTGCATCGCGCTGAAACTTCTTCTTATGGCTCGCACCGTATTGTCGGTGCAGCTTGTCGGCGAGCGCCGTGGTCATTCGTTCGTCTTCGGTGACGATTTCTAAATCGGTGACTTTCTCTAGTTCGGGGATGAATTTCAAAACATGCTCGGAGGTCTCGCCCTGCTGATGACCTTTGAGTGCAACCGGAATACCGACCACGATTTTTTCGGCCCCCTCTTCTTTGGCGACCGCAGCGACTGCTTCGGCGGCGCGAGCGTAATTCGTTTCCTCGAGGATCTTCAGCGGTTCGACAAAAAACGGCGATGTGTCGCCGACAGCAAGTCCAATCCGTTTGGTTCCGTAATCTACTCCGAGTAGTCGCATATATTTAACAAATCAGTGTAGAGGTATAGGAGTATAGAAGGCTGACGGTCTGCATATTTAGCGGCTACAGAAACTGCGGCCATCCTGCTACACCTCTACACTTCCATGCCTCTATACATTATCCGGCAGCGGTGTCATCCGCTCAGGGCCGTATCCGCCGATGGCAATCGTTTCCTCGAAATGCCCCGACGGCTGCCCATCAGCAGTGACGATAGTCCAGCCATCAGACATCAGTCGCACCGCGTCCGTACCCATGTTAACCATCGGTTCGATGGCAATAGTCATCCCCTTCTCCAGGCGAATCGGTTCCAAAGACGGATCGAAAAAATTCGGGATACGCGGTTCTTCATGCACTTCTTTTCCCACGCCATGACCGACCAAATCTTTTACGGTCGAGTAACCATAACGACGAACATGCTTATCGACGGCCTTGCCGATTTCGCTAACCCACGCACCAGCGACCGCCTTCTTGATGCCTTTGAATAACGATTCTTTGGTTGCCTGAAGCAGTCGCCTATACTCTGGGCTGATTTCCCCCACCGGAATAGATGCGGCCATGTCGGTACACATGCCGCCGTACCACATGCCCATATCGATTTTCAGTACGTCGCCCTCTTTTAACTTTCGACCAGGTACAGGAATGCCATGCACCACTTCATGATTAATGCTGGTGCAAAGAGTACATGGAAACGGCGGGTCAGAAGGGTCAGATTTATAACCCTTAAACGACGGACCGTCACCTTCAGTGCACATGCGCTTTTCGGCATAGGCATCCAGTTCTTCGGTGCCTATACCTGGCTCCACCATGTCCGCGAGTTCACGCATGATATCTGCCAAAATAGCTCCGCCTTCACGGAGAGCTTGGATTTCGTCTGGTGTTTTGATGATAATCATGGTGTTAGATTAAGGAATTATTTGATTTTGGGCAAGGCATAAAAAGTAATGCGTGGAGAACGGGGACGAATCATAATTTAGCACGTAGACCCCAGAAAACAGTCAGACTTGTTTTTAGCCGGAAACTCTTTCATCGCCTTAAAACAAGTCTGACTATTTTTGACTGTTTTGAACTTCTTGTCTTTCTCGCTTTCCTGCTGCCTGTGTTTATCATCAAAAAAACCGAGATTAGCCGCTCGGTTTTGCTTTTTTCTACGCGGTTACCGGATGCCGCTGAACGAACCCCTCGATCCACTGCTCGTACTCATCCATGGTGCCGCTGTTGCAGTAGAGATTCTCTGGCTGGCACAATGCCAGGCAACGATCGACCTGCTGACCTTCAGGCGGCTCGCCGATGCCGCGGTCGCGGTCGTCCATTTTTAGAAACCCCTCGAGTTCGGCCGGATCGCCACCCTGCTTGCGCTTCATGGCGCGCTGGTAGCGAACCCAGGTCGGCGCGGTAATGCCGGCAAGGACGAATGACGAACCGGCCAACCGTCGCAATGTCTCCACCTCTCCGGGATTCCGAATACCGTTGATGGCCACGCGCGCATTGCCCTCAGCTGCAAGCATCTCCAGCAAGCGCCCGGCCCAATAGCCGTTGTCGCCCGAATGCTCACGCCCCCAGTTGCCGATGTCCATCAGCTGCTCGACCTTGGGGTCGGCAATGCCACGCTTGGCGCATTCATCACGCACCGCATCGGACACCCGACGTACGTTGAAACCGCGCTCTTTTAGAAAACGCGACAGCTCGTCCTTACCGCCAGCCTTCAGGCCGGTGATACCAATGACCAAATTGAAGTGGGTGTAGATCATGAGCATGCTCCTTAGCGCTTAGCAATCATAAAACCTCGTTTGCACTAAGAACGCAAACGAGGTTTTTGTGGATAACACTAGAGACCGAGCGCCGACGCGATTGCACCCTCGACTTCCGGAATAGAACGTTCACCGTCAATTTCTCGCAGCAACCCCTTCTCCCGATAGAACTCAATTAAAGGTGCCGTGTCTGAATGATACAGCTCCAAGCGATGCTGAATTTTTTCCGGCACGTCGTCGTCGCGCTGAACCAACTGACTGCCACAGCGATCGCATTTTTCGGAGTCATTTTTGGGCGGATTAAATTCCACGTGATAACTGGACTCACAATTCTTATTGGAGCAAACCCGCCGACCGGACAAACGACGCATCGCTTCCTCGTCGGAAATCTTAATATGAATCACATCGGTCAGCCGCCGATCTTCTTTTTCTAGAATCTTCTGCAAGGCCTCGGCCTGTTCAACGCTACGCGGAAAACCGTCGAGAATAAAACCCATTTCGGCATCATCCTCGGTGATGCGCTCGCCAATCAGCTGATCGACAATCATTGGCGGAACCAAATCACCGGCCTGGACGTACTTGGCAATTTCCCTTCCGAGGCCGGTATTTTTTTCGATTTCGGCGCGAAATAAATTTCCGGTTGAGATGGCCGGGATGCCGAGGCGAGCGGACAGCAGCTCGGCCTGCGTACCCTTCCCCGAACCTTGGGCACCAAGCATGATGATGTTATGCATAGATATATTTCAAAGCGTAGCGGCGGTGCTTGCCCCTGCTCTCTTGATGGCAAGCATATACTCGATTCTGTGAGCAGGGGCAAGCCCTACCGCTACATTGTTATTAATGTGATGACATAACCAGCAATACATCCCAACACAATCGGAGGCAGCGCCGGCATGGGTTTCTTTAGTTTCTGACGAAGGAATATCGCATTGGTGATTAGCAAGCCAGCAACCGAACCGACAATAACCGGAACTGTAGCTACCAGACCCTGTGTAGAGGCAACTGAAACCGAAAACAGAGCCGGTAAAACCATATCACCTGTACCAAGAAACGAAAAGCCCTTTTTAAGCTCAACATCGCCAATTCGAACCGCTAGATTTTTGAATGTGTCCGGAAGGATCATGGCAAAAAACACCTTACCACGCAACATCGTCTTAGCCAGCTTAACCATGTGCTTGGTGTAATACACGGCCACAATATCATAAACAGACAACACTACCATAACTAACAGCAGTGCGATCGGATTAAAGCCGAAGCCGACGGAAGCGGATACTCCAGCCAAGCCGAGCATCAATAAGATATTGTAAGATATTACGTGTGGATTGGTATAGTAGATTGCTGCGCCAATCACGAAAGAAATGACACCGACCGCCGAACTAAAATAGGTGGACATGAGCGTGCCCACGCCGGCCAGCACAGCCAATGCAAACATAGCACCGAGCAATTTGGTTCCGCGAGATGATTTCAGTATGAACAGAACAAAAACAGTCATGCCGGCGAATGCAGTCAGGAAAGCCCACGATGAGACCGATTCCTTGGCGATACCGCCAATCTGCTGAACGGTGTCGGTTACACGCAAAGCCGCCGTTACGGAAAGTGCGGTAATCAAAAGCAAATACAACACTTCCTGCACGATAACAAAGATCGAGCGGCGGTTTTCTATCTTCTCTGATTTTGCTGTTTTTTTGTCTGGCATGACCACTGATTTGTATAGGAGTATAGGAGTGTATGGATGCAGGAGACCCGCCCGCTTACGGAAGATGCCTGGTGTCAGTGAGAGGGTTTCCTACACCCCTACACTTCCACGCTTCTACACCGCATCCTCAGTATACCAAAAGAACCAACCTTGCGGTTGGTTCTTTCTTTTTTCTGATTTGATTCTCTTCTAGAGCTGCTCGTACTCCCGCATCGTCAATTGAGAATTTATCTGATTCTTCATGTCGATCACCACCGACACCACGATCAGCAAACTTGCGCCACCAATTGCCATCGTTGCCGTACCCAATGCATTCTGCATAATCAGCGGCAGAACGGCGATAGTCGCCAGAAATAATGCTCCAGCCGGCATGATACGATTAATCGTTCTCTGTATGAACTCCGCGGTCGGTCTCCCCGGACGTACACCCGGAATATAGCCGCCCTGCTTCTGGAGATTATCCGCCACCCGGTCGGGATGGAAAATGACCGCCGTATAGAAGTAGGTAAACGCGAACACCAGAACGAAATACGCGATGCCGTAGAACAGTTGATCCTGAAATAGTTCCAGAACTTTCAACGACATATCAGCCAGCCATGCGGTTTTCGCCCGCATGAACAACTGCGCCACCATAGTCGGAATCAGAATAATGGAAATGGCGAAGATGATTGGAATAACGCCAGCCATGTTCACACGCAACGGCAAGAAGGTCTGCGCACCACCGTATTGCCGTCCGCCACGCATTCGTTTGGCGTAGATGATCGGAATATTGCGTTGGCCTTCGGTGATGAACACAACACCAGCCACGGTCAGAACCGCTACCGCGGCGAACGCCACCCAATAAACTATCTGTGAGGAATCAAACGTCACCACTGCCTGCTGCAACGTTGTCGGCATGGCGGCAATAATGCCCGCGAAGATCATAATGGAAATACCGTTACCAATCTTGCGTTCGGAAATCAATTCACCAATCCACATCAGGAAAACCGTACCAGTCGCCATTGTCACCATCATCATGCCCAGAGCAAAGAAGCTCAAGTTATTGTCGATGATTCCGCTACCAGACTGCCGCAGCAAAGTGATAATGCCGTAGGACTGCAGTAACGCGAGAGGCACGGTGGCTAAACGTGTATACTGATTAATTCTTTCTTGTCCGGACTGCCCCTCCTTCTGAATCTCCTCGAGACGCGGAATAATCATCGCCAATAGCTGGAAAATAATCGAAGCGGTGATGTAAGGGCCCACACCCAGCGCGACCACGGAGAACTGCTCCATCGCCCCACCGGAGAACATGTTGTACAGACCAAGAATTTGGTTAGACGCAAAATAATCCTTGAGCGCCGCCGTATCTACGCCCGGAATCGGGATGTGTGCAGCTGCCCGAAAGATAACCAGCATCAACAGCACGAATACGATGCTGTTTCTGAGGTCTTTGGTCTTCCAAATCGTCTGAAGGGTCTTAATCATAGAATGTCTGTCAATGATTGCACGGCCAGTGAAACCCGACCGCAGTTGTAGAGAATAATAGCACGTGCTCGCTGCGCTTTAAAGCTGCCGTCAACCTGCAATCGTAACGGCACTGCTACCTATGCCTGTCGTCCCGTACGGTTCGCGAGGACTCGAAACACAGCTTTGGTGCGCGCGCCTACCTGATTGCTGGACCACGACTGAAGGCCCGGGCAACAATACAGTTATTTCTTTTTACTCTTCGGTGCCGGAGCTTTAACCTCTCCACCTGCCTTCTCTACGATATCACGCACACCCGTCGTAACGGAACATCCATCGATGACGAGTTTCTTTTGTAGCTTAGTGCCACCAATAACCTTCACGCCATTCTTGCTGGTGGATACCATGCCCTTTTTGGTCAGAGCAGCCGGAGTGACTGCTTCGCCCGCTTTAAAAGCCTTAGCTACCGCAGCCAATTGAACCGTCTCTGGCTTCAGCTTGAAACTTTTGAAGCCTCGTAGTTTCGGAGTGGCCAACATAATCTGACGGAACCCGCGCAGCTTGCGCCGGTTACGTCCACCAGTTCTGGAAGCCTGTCCCTTTGTTCCACGACCGGCGGTCGTGCCCTTACCAGAGGAATTACCGCGACCAACGCGCTTAGATTTATTGCGCGAACCAGTCGCCGGTTTTAGATTGTGCATCTTAAGTTCTGACATATATCTACACAAAATTATGCCTTGGGCCCTGTTGCGCCCGCCGCAGCCTTAGCGGAGGCGGATTTTCGATGCATCGGTGGCTTGCCCTGCATAGCCTTTGGCTTCTGCGTCGGCTTAGCCTTAGTTGCACCCTTCAGGTCGAACAAGGCGTGAACTGTTGCCTTGGCGTTATTAATCTTGTTGTTGGTGCCCAAAATCTTGGCTGTAACGTTCGGGACGCCCGCCATCTCCAACACTACACGCACCGCACCGCCGGCTTTTACACCAGTACCTTCCGGAGCCGGTTTGACCAGCACCTTAGCGGCCGTGAACTTTTTAGTCACCTCGTGCGGAATCGTGTTTTCGACAATTGGTACACGGATCAAATTCTTCTTGGCTTGATTGGTGGCTTTGCTGACGCTCTGCTGAACGTCTGCCCCTTTAGCCACACCAAAACCAACCCGACCCTTACGGTCGCCCAGAATTACGCATGAACGAAAACGCATGCGCTTACCGCCCTTAGTCACACGAGTAACGCGTGCCAAATCGAGAATAGTGGAGTCAAACTCCGGCTTCTCCTCTGGACGGCGCGAGCGCGAACCGCGACGTGGACCCTTCTTGCCGGTGCCACCTTTGCGACTATTATCCGACTTTCCGGCCCGTCTGGCTTCGGCCGGCTTATTGCCGAGAGGGGAAGTTTCCTTATTGTCAGATTTGCCCCTGGTTTTCTTTTGCTCCGCCGGAACATCCTCGGCCTTCGGAGCAGCAGGAGCTTCCTCTTTTGCTTCCGGCACCTCAACGGATTTCTTTCCCGCTTCTGCACCACCGGTCTTCGGCTCTTCAGCCGCTACTTCCGGCTTTTCATCGGTCTGCTTGTCCACCGTAGCGTCAGCGGAGACCGGATTATTTTCTTCACTCATAATGAAACGTTTTAAAACTCAAGACCGTTATCACGAGCGCCGTCTGCAAAGGCCGCCACTCGACCCTTGTAGGCGTAACCGCCACGATCAAACACCACCGTCTTCACACCGGCCGCCTGGGCTTTTTCAGCTATCTTTTTGCCCATCGCGTATGCGACGGAGACTTTGCCCCTGCGGTCGTCTTCACCCTTCACCAGTTTGGCGCGGGCTTTTGAATCTAGCTCTTGTTCGGTCACCGCGGCCAAGGTCTTACCCTTGATGTCGTCGATGAGCTGTCCGGAGATGAATTTGTTGCTGCGGAATACCGCCAGACGAGGTCGTTCAGCGGTACCAGAAACTTTCGCCCTCACCCTGCGGTGACGCGTGGCTCGCGCTGCAACTTTTTTCTTTGCATTAATGTCAGACATACATTTGGAGATGTTCTGAGACGTTCAGAGATGTTCTGAGATGTTCATGGAAAATCGCTTTGAACATCTTGGAGCATCTCTGAACAGCTGAACATCTTTTATCAACTACGCTCCCGCCTTACCGGCCTTACCGGCCTTGCGCTGAATTACCTCTTCCATGTACTTGATGCCCTTACCCTTGTAGGGCTCGGGCTTTCGTACGTTACGGATTTGCGCCGCAGCCTCGCCGACTTTTTGCTTGTCGATGCCGCTGACGGTAATCACGTTTTTCTCGACCGATATATCGACACCTTCCGGCGCATTAAACTCGACCGAATGTGAGTATCCGACGTCCAGCTTCAGGGTATTGCCCTGCATGGCAACCTTGTAGCCGACACCGTTCACTTCGAGCTTGCGCTCAAAGCCATTGGTCACGCCGGTAACCATGTTCTGAATCAGACGGACGAACAGGCCCCACAGGGCGCGCTGCTTCACGTCTTCTTCGTTTTCCACATTAACGCGGACCACATTATCTTCCATGGTGACACTGACGAGCGAGTGAATTTCCTGCTCTAAAGCCCCCTTCGGACCCTTCACGCTGACTTTCTGGTCAGCAATCTTCACTTCCACGCCCGACGGAATCTCGATTGGTTTCTTTCCTACCCTAGACATATTCGCGTGCGTTACTACTAGTAGATTTCCGCCAGCACCTCACCACCAAGCTTGCGCTTACGCGCTTCCTTGTTGGTCATGACGCCTTGGGATGTGGAGACGATTGCAATACCGTGATTGTTCCGCACATGCGGCAATTCACGGTAGCCCGAATACTCCCGACGACCCGGCTTCGAGACACGCTTGATGTTCGTGATGACCGAGCTGCCGTTGTCGTATTTCAGTGAGATACGGATTTCGCCGAATCCGTCGTCGACCTTGTCGATTGCGCCCACGAAACCTTCCGCGGACAAAAGCTTGGCGATAGCCATTTTCATGTTCGAATACGGTACGCGAACCTCGCCCTTCCGAACCAGGTAGGCGTTGCGAATCCGAGCTAACATGTCGGAGATTGGATCTGTCATCATATATTCTCTCCTTTCAATTACCAAGATGCCTTTCTAATTCCCGGAATCTCGCCGTTGCGGGCCATCTCGCGGAAACAGATTCGGCAGAGCTCGAAGTCTCTCATGTAGCCGTGCTGACGACCGCATTTCCAGCATCGTCGAACAACACGGGTCGAGAACTTCGGCTTTCGCTTGGACTTAACGATTTGTGCTTTTGTGGCCATAGTTCTCTATTTTGTGGCGTGCGCCATTTCCTTAAATGGGAAGCCTGCCGCCTTTAGCAATGCAAGTCCTTTCTCGCGGTCATGAGCGTTAGTAACAATCGTGACCTCGAGGCCATGCGGAATCTCAGAATCCTCTGGAGCAATCTCCGGGAACGAGATGAACTCGCGGAATCCGATGGACAAATTACCATGATGATCAACTGACTTTTCGCTGAGTCCGCGAAAGTCACGAACACGCGGTAGAGTCAGATTAATCAGCTTGTCAATGAAATCATACATGCGGGCGCCGCGAATTGTTACGGTCATCCCGACGACGTTTCCCTCGCGAATCTTGAAGCTGGCAATGGACTTTCTAGCCTTGGTATGCACCGGCCGCTGACCGCTAATCTTAGTGAGCGTGGACTCAGCTGCATCAATGAACTTCGCATCCTTGATGCCGTGCTTCAGTCCGACATTCAGCGTTATTTTCACAAACCTCGGTACCGCATTCACGTTCTTCAGTCCTAGCTTTTCTTTCAACGCCGGGGCGATTTCCTTTTCGTATTGAGTCTGTAATCGTGGTTTCGCCATATGCTATTCAATCGCTTCCTTACATTTCTTGCAGATTCGCACCTTCTTGTCTTTGCCGCCTTCGGCGAGGACCTTTGTCCCGAGGCGGGTTGCCTTACTGCACTTAGGGCAGACCAGCAACACATTGGTGACGGATAGCGGGGATGAGTACTCGATTTTCTGCCCCTTCTCTCCCCTCTTCTGGGTCCGCAGATGTTTAGTCGCTTGGTTCACGCCTTCGACCACTACTTTCTTGAGGTCCGGGAACGCTTGTGTGACCTTGCCGGTCTTGCCGCGGTCCTTGCCGGCGATGACCTTCACGTTGTCGCCTTTTCTAATCAACATATTCATTCGCAGTTAGACGACCTCTGGGGCCAGAGAAATTATCTTGTTGAAACCCTTGCCGCGAAGCTCGCGTGCGATTGGGCCAAAGATACGAGTACCTTTCGGTTCCTTGTTCTTTCGCTCGATTATGACTGCCGCGTTCTCATCGAATCGGACGTACGAGCCGTCAGGTCGGCGGGTTTCCTTCTTGGTGCGCACGATAACTGCATGTACAATCTGGGATTTCTTCACGCCACTGTGCGGCACGGCTTGCTTGACGACCGCGGTGACGATGTCACCAATGCCGGCATAGCGTTTCTTGTATCCGCCCAGGACACGAATGACCTGGAGTTTCTTGGCGCCGGAGTTATCGGCAACCGCTAACATTGATAGATGTTGCACCATATCTCCTACGCGTTAGCCTTTTCGGCAATTTCAATGATTCGCCAACGTTTTGTCTTGGACATTGGGCGAACTTCCTGGAAACGAACCACATCACCAATGTTGGCTTCCCCCTTCTCGTCGTGCACGTGGAACTTCGTGGACTGCAGGAACCGCTTGCCGTACTTCGGATGCGACTTCATGCGGTCAACCCGAACCACGACAGTCTTGTCCATC
This sequence comes from uncultured Gammaproteobacteria bacterium, assembly GCA_964486995.1. Lineage (GTDB taxonomy): Bacteria > Patescibacteriota > Patescibacteriia > SG8-24 > SG8-24 > JAHJAU01. The sequence continues at coordinate 40,342 of CAZAOV010000009.1, forward strand.
TTGTCCGAGACCACCTTGCCCTTAAATGCCCTTTGTTGTGATTTCTTGTTGTCTTCTTCCATAGATTTGTTCCTTAAGCCTTAGCGTCGGTTTTCTTGTCTTCTTTCTTCTCCGCTTTCGGCTTTTCGGACGGGGTCCCGGATAACGCTTCGCGTTTCTGGGATGATTTTTCCTTGGGCTGTCGCCCTGCAGAAAAATTAGCGTTAGACTCCGACGCCTCGACCTTATTGGACGTCAGGTTTCTCTCTTTCTGAATTGTCAGGATGCGAGCGATGCTCTTCTTGACGTCGCGCACCTCGCGGACGCGAGTGAAGCGACGGCCGGCTAGCGCAAATCGCTGATCCTGCAGCTGGCTACGCAATCCGGCCAATTCCTTGGCGAGGTCGGCATCCGACATCTCGCGCAATGCTTTCAGTTTCTTCGCCATACTGCTATTTCGTTACGAACTTGGTTTTCATCGGCAGCTTGTGGCTGGCAAGACGCATGGCTTCATGCGCCACAGTCTCGGGCACGCCGTCCATTTCGAACATGACCGTACCCGGGCGAACTACCGCGACGTAGTAGTCAACGGCACCCTTTCCGCCGCCCATGGTGTTCTCGTTGCCGTGGTAAGTGATGGGCTTGTCCGGAAAAATACGAATCCAAACCTTACCGCCACGCTTCACGTAACGAGTCATGGCGCGACGAGCCGCCTCAATCTGCCGAGATGTAACCCAAGCGCCGCCCAACGCCTTCAAGCCGTAGCTGCCAAAACTAACGTTGAGTTTGGTAGTAGCCACGCGCTTGCCGCGTCCGCGACCCTTGTGGTGCTTTCGATGTTTAACTTTCGATGGCATCAACATATTTCTCTATCGCTATGCCTTCGGCTTGGAAACAACCTCGCCGAGTTTGGCTTTCTTCGGTTGGCCCGGACTCTCAGTGAAGATTTCACCGCGATAAATCCAGACCTTGATGCCAATCGCGCCGAAGATGGTACGGGCGAATCCCTGCGCGTAATCAATATCCGCGCGGAGATTATGCAACGGTATGCTGCCGTACGATACCTTCTCTTCTCGGGCGATTTCCGCACCGTTCAAACGACCTTTGACCATGACCTTGCAGCCTTTGGCTCCCGCTTTCTGCACTCGGTCTAAATGCATCTTGAGCACACGGCGAAACCGAACGCGCTTTTCGATATCTGCAATCATGGACTGGAGGATGATGTTGGCCGACAGGGACGGCTTGGTCACCTCCACGATGTTCAGGTTCAGGTTGCGCTTCTTGTCGCTAGTGCGACCTTTACCGACAATTTTTTTGAGTTCGGCCTTCAACTGCTCCACACCGGAGCCGCCGCGACCGATGATGAAACCGGGCTTGGCAGTATGAACCGTGACAGTCACTGCGCGTGGGGTACGATCAATCTCGATTCGATCGACCGAAGCTTCTTTCAGCTTGCCCCTGAGGAACTCTCTAATCCGAGTATCCTCACGAAGCATTTCCGGCATGTTCCGCCGGGTACCGAACCATTTAGAGCTCCACGAATAGATTACGCCAGTCCGGAAAATTTTTGGGTGTATTTTATGCCCCATATTCTACTTTTTCTTATCCTTGCCGCTGGCTTTTTTCGCATCTTCCGTCTTCTTTTCATTGGACGGGGTCCCAACGCTATCGCTCGGGACGCTCGCTTCCGCTTGCGGTTTGGTTGATTTGGCCTCAGCTGATTTCTTGCCTGCCTGTTTGGTGGCAGGTGTCTTCTTCTCGGCCTTCTTTACCTCTTTCTTCTTGTCGTCAGCCTTCTCCGCAGTTGCTTTACTTGGTGTGGCCGACTTCTTGGGCGAAGTTCCAGATAACGCTTTGTTTTTCCGGGATGATTCCGACTCGGACTGTGACACTGCTTCAGAATCAGCAGTGCGTGACTTTTTCACCACCGCTTTGGCAATTTCCTTCGAAACCTCGCTGTCTCTGTCCGCGAGAATCACAGTAATATGTGATGTTCGCTTGCGAATCGGAGTAGCTCGACCATGCGCTCGTGGAATCCATCGATGCAGGGTCGGACCTCCGTCCACCATAATGGTCTTGATGTACAGGCCATCGCCAGTGAGCTTGAAATTATGCTCGGCGTTAGCCTTTGCGGACCGGATGAGTTTGAGAACCGGACGCGCTGCCGCTTTGTTTAAGAAGGTCAGCTGGGCCTCGGCTGCGCTGACCGTGAGGCCGCGCACCATGTTAGCGACTAAGCGTACCTTCTTCGGCGACATGCGAATGCGTCGGGCAAATGCTTTAACTTCTACCATATCTACTATTTCTTACCGGACACCGCCTTAGCTGCGGCGCGATCTGCTTCCTGACGCTTCTGCTCGAGTTCCTTCTGCATCTTACCTCCGTGCCTGACGAACTTTCGGGTGGAGGCGAACTCGCCCAGTTTGTGTCCTACCATATTCTCGACGACCTTGACTGGAACATGTTCTCGGCCGTTATGCACGCCGATGGTGTGACCCACCATTTCCGGCGTAACGTGTGACCAGCGCGACCAGGTCTTCACGACCTGTCCTGGCTTCACGGCCTGCAGCTTGTTCACCAGTTTCTCATCCACTATGGGTCCTTTCTTTAAACTTCTAGCCATAGTTTTCTGATTACTTCTTCTTCCGTTTAGCCCGCTGGACGATGAACTTGTTTGAGGCTTTCTTGGCCTTACGAGTCTTCACGCCCAGAGCTGGCTTACCCCAAGGGGTTTTAGGATGTTTAAGACCAATCGGCTGGCGACCTTCGCCACCACCGTGCGGATGGTCTACTGGATTCATTACCTTACCGCGGACGGTCGGACGCACGCCCAGATGGCGCTTGCGACCGGCCTTACCCCAGCGGATAAGTCGGTAATCTGGATTACTCACTGCGCCCACAGTGGCCATGGCCAAACGCGGGAACAGACGAATCTCGCCTGACGGCATCTTTAACTGCGCATACTTGCCTTCGAGCGCCATATATCGGGCCGAGAGACCGGCGCCACGCACCACCTTACCGCCCATTCCTGGAGTGAACTCGATGTTATGTACTGCTATACCGGGCGGAATTTGCTCGAGCGGCATGCGATTGCCTGGCTTGATTTCGATTCTTTCTTTGGATGACATCACCTCATCGCCGACCTTCAAGCCCTGAGCGGCAATTATGTATCTCTTGTCGCCATCCGCATAGTGCAGTAATGCTAGGCGCGCACCACGACTTGGATCGTACTCGATAGCCGCAATCTTGGCTGGGATATCATACTTGTCCTGCTTGAAATCAACGATGCGAATGTAGCGCTTGGCGCCGCCGCCGTGATGTCGAACCGTAATTCGACCCTGGGCATTACGACCGCCTGAGCGTTTACGGATCTTAATCAACTTCTTTTCCGGCTCCCTCTTGGTGATGTCCTTGAATGCATCAACACTCGAGAGGCGCCGTCCGGGAGTTGTCGGTTTATATTTCTTAATCGACATATGTCTATTCAGTAACGCTGATAGTGTCGCCCTGCTTCAGGGTAACTACCGCTTTCCGGCGGCTCTTTCGGATACCGCGCAGGCGACCGAAACGAACCGCTTTGCCCTTCAAGTTCAGAACGCGCACGCTGATTGGCTTTACGCCGTACAGCTCCTGGATCGCACGGGCAATCTCGACCTTATTGGCGCCGCGGGACACGTAGAACGTGTACTTGCTCTGCATTTGACCACGGTCACCTTTCTCCGTAAGCACCGGCTCACGAATAATCTCGTAAGCGAAGAGCGAAGCCGTAACTTTCTTCGCTGCAGCATCCTTCTTGTTGTCAGTCTTCTTGTCGTCTTTTTTATCCGCCTTAGCGGATCCGGCTTCGATTTTCTTATCGGTCTTTTTAGCTTCAGCTTTCTTTGCGGCAGGTCTCTTTACCTTGTCATCAGCTTTCGGAGCTGAGTCCTTTACCTCTTTATCGCTGGCCGTTTTCTTCTTAGAAATCTTATCTAGTAATCCCATATTCCCAACGATTAGGCTTTCGCCGTAGCTAATTTCTTCTCGATGGCATCGACCACTTCCGGAGTCATGACGACATATTCAGCACGCAATACGTCCAGAAGGCCGAAATCATTAGCATTGCGTAAAGTGATATCCTGCAAATTACCAACACTGCGGCGCAGCATCTTATCGGTCTCTAAAGAGATGATCAGCACTTTGCCGGATTCAATCGGCAACTTCTCAAGCAAACCAACCGACTCCTTGGTCTTGCCGTCCTTGATGTTGAACGCTTCGACCAACACAAGCTTGCTGTCCGCCACCTTGTCAGACAACGACATCGTCATGGTGCGCTGCTTGACGCGACGGTTTATCTTTAGCGAATAGTTTCGCTCCTTGTCCGGACCGAAAGTAATGCCACCGCCGACCCAAATCGGAGAACGACGGGAACCGTGTCTAGCCCGTCCGGTACCCTTCTGTCGCCACGGCTTTCTGCCACCGCCGCGAACGTTGCCTCGAGTCTTGGTGTGAGCATACGGCTGGCGCTCATTAGCCATGATTCCAATCACGACCTCATGCACCAGCTCGGGCTTAACCTCGACCCCGAAGACGGAATCGTTGAGTGTCTTCTCACCGACTTCCTTACCTGTTGAATTGTAAATCTTGATCTTGGCCATATGCATCTAGTTCCAGCTCTGACGTTTATCAAAACCGCCCCGGATGATGACAGTCGCGCCGCGGGAACCAGGAACAGCACCCTTAATCGCGAATACACCCTTGGCGGTATCAACGTCAATTATTTCCAGATTTTTGACGGTCACCTGCCCGCCGCCCATGCGACCGCCCATTTTCGTGCCCTTGAAGACACGAGCCGGACCGATTGCACCAATAGACCCAGGCATTCTGAGCTGGTCTTTGTGACCATGCGAGGCTGGGCCACCCTTAAAGCCGTGGCGCTTGACCACTCCTTGGAAGCCCTTACCTTTAGAGTTCGCGGTGACATGAACGAATTCGCCGGCACCGAACTGTGATGCCTCAATCTTGTCCCCCACCTTGAACTCGCTGTCACCGTCGATATGAAACTCGGCGGCATAGCGACTCAGCTGGCCGCTGGCCTTGAGATGCCCCTGCTGAGCCTTGGCCAAGTGCTTTTCCTTGGCTGTATGGAACCCAACCTGGACGGCTTCATAGCCATCCTTTTCAGAGGTTTTAACCTGCGTGACCGTACAGGGTTCGGCCTGAAGCAGGGTAACCGGAACTACGGTACCGTCTTCACGGAACCGCTGCGTCATGCCTTGTTTTTTAGCAATGATGAATTTCATAGTCTGTGTTAGTTCTTGAGTGTCTGACTAAGTGTCAGCCCCAGTGGAACGATTGGTGTAAGTGTAGATGCGTAGTTGTGTAGAAGTGTAGTAGGGCGCCATCAGCTAATTGAACATTCAATTTGCTGAGCACGACCTGCTACACTTCTATACTTCCATGCTTCTAAACCCCACTCTGTTAGAGCCAATCTCGCGACGTATTTCTGGTCTGCGTTCGACTACCGCTGGCCAAATTCATCTCGAGACCGGCTCTAATGATTTGAATGTGTAGATGTGTAGTTGTGTAGAAGTGTAGTAGGGCGCCATCAGCTAATTGAACATTCAATTTGC